>JAEKNU010000107.1 GCA_016838895.1 Chloroflexota bacterium | reverse complement strand
ATACGCGCTTCTCAAATTAATTTGGGTTGGTCTTTTCCTAAATCTTAGCTCTACCCCGTTTTATTGAGATGATACATCAATTTCTTCTACAATATTTAGTGACACGTGTCATTAGAAACAAAACCCTGGAGGACTGATGTTTACGCAATCGTTGCAAGGTACCTGGCAATTTAGCCAGATAGGAAAAGGGGATTGGCTGCCGGCGGTGGTTCCCGGTAGTACTTACGCTGATTTATTGGCGGCTGATCGTATTCCGGACCCATTCGTTGGAAAAAATGAGAATCAGGTACAGTGGGTAGCAGATCAGGATTGGGAATATACCCGCGATTTCGAAATTACTGACAAGTTCCTGAAGCAGGAACATATTGATCTGGTCTGTGACCATCTGGATACTCTGGCTGAAATAAGCATCAATGGTAATGCGATTGCCAGCACAAACAACATGTTTCGGCGCTACCGCTGGGATATCAAAAAACACTTAACCATTGGGAAAAACAGCATATCCATTATCCTGCGTTCTCCAACGGCCTATGTAGCGGAAAAACAAAAGAAGCGCGCCTTGCCGGCTATGCTCTACGCCGGCATTGCCCATATCCGTAAAGTACAAAGTCATTTTGGCTGGGATTGGGGTCCCATTTTACCGGTTAGCGGGATTTCCAATACGATCCAGTTGGAAGCCAGGTGCGAGGCACGTGTTGAGCATCTGCATGTTCGTCAGGATCATCAGGCAGGCGCTGTGAACCTCTCAATCTCCGCAAGTCTTCAACAGCTTTCCGAGATCAATGACTTGGTCCTGGAAATTACGCTCACGTCACCCGATGGAAAAACCACACAAAAACGATTGCCTGTAGGTGGAAACAAAGTTGATTCACAATTCAACATCCCTGATCCACAACTGTGGTGGTGTAATGGATTGGGCGATCAGCCATTATATGAGGTAGAAGTCCGACTGCTGAATGGCAAATCCGAACTGGATGCGCAATCCTTGAAAATTGGCTTGCGCACCATCAAACTGCGCCGTGAGCCGGATCAATGGGGAGAGAGCTTTACCTTTGTGATCAACGATGTGCCTATCTTTGCCAAAGGCGCCAACTGGATTCCGGCAGACTCCATCAACACACGCTTCACACCTGAGCGTCTGGAACACCTCATCGCCAGTACGGCTGCGGCCAACATGAATATGCTGCGCGTATGGGGCGGCGGCTATTATGAAAGCGAAGCATTTTATGACCTGTGCGACCAGTACGGTATCCTGGTCTGGCAGGATTTTGCCTTTGCCTGCGGCGCCTATCCATTGGATGAAGCGGAATATCTCGAAAATGTAAAACTTGAAGTCGTGGATAATATACTGCGTCTGCGCCATCGCGCCAGCCTGGCTTTGTGGTGCGGCAATAACGAAATGGATGTAATGTGGCCCATGTGGAAAAAGCACAAATCCCTCACGGAGGCCTATTATGAGTTTTTCTACAAAGTATTGCCTGACATGGTGAAAACTGAAGATCCCGATACGGATTACTGGTTCAGCTCACCCACCTCAGGTACATTCATGAAAAACACCAATAAGGACGCCTGGGGAGATACCCACTTATGGCAGGTCTGGCATGGCATGCGTCCCTTTACCTGGTTCCGCACCCGATTCACCCGGTTTTGCAGTGAATTCGGGTTTGAAGCGCTGCCCAATATGAAAACCATTGAAACCTTCGCTAAACCGCAAGACTATGACATCGTTTCGGATGTTATGCAACATCATCAACGCTGTGCCGAAGGCAATGAAAAAATGCTCTACTACATGGCAGATCGGTTCCGCATTCCCAAGGATTTTGCGGATATGGTCAGCCTGACCCAAATCGTGCAGGCCGAAGCCATGCGTTATGCCACAGAACATTGGCGGCGCAACCGGGATCGCTGCAGCGGTGCCCTGTATTGGCAGTTGAATGACTGCTGGCCAGTGGCTTCCTGGGCCAGTATTGATCATGATGGCCGCTGGAAAGCCCTGCACTACGCTGCCAAACGGTTCAATGCGCATGTGGCCCTATCCCTGGAGGAGACCAAAACCAGCGTGGGCGTTTATGTCACCAATGATTTGCGTGAAGCCTGGCAGGGTAAAGTACGCTGGTCATTGGAAGGCCTGTCGGGTGAAAAGTACGAAGCCGAGCAGATTGAAATAAAATGTGATCCCGTATCCCCGATGAAAGTAGCTGAACTCGATTTTTCCGAGGTATTAACCTCATTCGGTAAAAACAACTTCGTCTTTATCGCCGAATTGTGGCAGGACGAGCAGTTTGTCAGTCGTCAGACAACATTTTTCCAACCGGAAAAGAAACTTGTGTTGCCTGATCCTAAATTAAGCGCTGAGGTAAAGGTAAATGGCGAAGAATTAATTATCAACATTACGGCTGAAAACTTTGCCCGCTACGTCATACTGAACATTCCGCAAGCGGATGTGGTTTTCAGTGACAATTACTTTGATGTACCGGCCGGGAAGACCATACAGATCAGCGCAAAATGCCCTGATGGGTTATCCGAAGCAGAAATCAGGGAAAGTTTGCAGGTACGCTCGCTGGCGGATATGGAACCCGCTGGCAGTTTATCCAGTGATTGGTGGACACAAACCAAAATCAGATTGAATCCGAATATTATTAAATTTCAAATGATCATGAGGATGATGGATTAAGACTTAATCTTAATAAACAAAATAAAAAGCGGATGCAATCGATTGATTGGCATCCGCTTTATCGGTTCTGTATTTATTGTTATACGGCCATCATGTCCATTTCTTTGATTGGCGTGGCATCCACGACTTCACCAAAGATTGGTGCAAAGACTTCCTGTAAACCAATGGACAAGCCCACCAGCGAAGGCCCGGTATGGGCACCCAGCACCGGCGCAATCGCGGCCACGGGTTCAAAATGGCAATCCATGTATTTTTGTAACTCTTCTTTCAAGACCATGACGCCCTCGGGGTTAAAGCCATGCTGCAACTGTATACGGACCTTACCGGCATTACCGTATTTTTCGGTTGCTACACGAGCAATGGTTTGAATGGCACGTTTGAAGGTACGGCCCTTGGCCACATCCACATACTTTCCGTCTTCTTCATCGACACGAATGATGGGTTTGATCTGCAGTAATGATCCCAACAGCCCTTTCAAATGGCTGATGCGTCCGCCATGAATCAGATAGCTCAAGTCATCCAGGGTAAACATCACGTCCGTTTTTGAACGAATTTCTTTTAAATAAGTAAGAATTTTATCCAGTTTCCAACCGGCTTTCAAAGCCAGGGCGGCTGCCTGAACCTGCCAACCTTCTCCTGTAGACAAGGTTTTGGTATCTACAAAGGTAACCTTGGCTTCCGGTACCAGTTTGGCACCCTGTACAGCAGCGTTCATCGTACCGCTTAATCCGGATGAAATATGAATGGATAAAATTTCGGGGTCTTTTGCTGCCAGTTTTTGATAAAGTTTGGCAAAATCACCCGCTGAGGGTTGAGAAGTGGTTGGATAGGCTTTGGTTTCATCCAACATTTTATAAAACTCGGCTGAGCTGATATCCACCCCACTGTCATAGCTTTTTTCATTCAGGGTAATCTTCAATGGGATAAAGTGCAGGTCCATCCCTGCCATCTGTTCCGGTGCTAAATCCATGCCCCTGTCAGTTACAATCTGCATGCTTCCTCCATATGATTACATGTCATCTGAACCTGTATTGTTTAGCGCAGATTTTCAGAGGCCTGATCACCAGACGCCAAAAATCGGAAAGCAGAATTTTACTAAAATCCACTTTGCGATCGATTCAAGTAGTTTAATGAATATAACAAAGGCCGTTATTTTTGTCCCATGACCCTGGTCATGTTTGAACTCCTATTTTGACCGTGACCTGTTCTTTTGGCCGGGGACAGGGCGAAGGCCTTTATGGTATACTTCCGCCGGAGAATCGCGTTATGGCATTGATCACCACACAGCATTTGTCAAAATCATTTGGTGCAGAGGATATCTTTTGGGATATATCCCTGAGCATCCCGCATAAGGCACGTATTGGTCTGGTCGGCCCGAATGGTATTGGCAAAACAACTTTACTCAAAATCCTGATGGGGGTGGAAGAAGCCACTAGCGGAGAGGTGTTTAAGGCCCGCGATCTGCGTATTGGATATTTACCTCAAACCACCAACTTCTCATCCTCCAGAACGCTCTGGCAGGTCTGTGAAGAAGCTTTTGAATCCCTTTTGGATTTGCAGGATCAATTAACGAAAATGGAAGCCGATCTGGCTGCCAACCCACAGGACGCTGATTTACTCAAACGGTATGGCGATCTGCAAAATCTGTTTGAGCTGCGCGGTGGATATGCCTTTGAAACCCGCATTCGCCAAACCCTGACCGGGTTGAGCTTCCCTGAATATGAATGGCAGCGCTCCCTGGAGCAGCTTTCCGGCGGGCAGCGCACGCGCGCCGTGCTGGCCAAATTGCTTTTGGAGCAGCCTGATGTGCTCTTTCTGGATGAGCCTACCAATCATCTCGATATTCAGGCTATCGAGTGGCTTGAATCCGCGATTGGCGAGTTAACCAGCGCAGTACTGATCATTTCGCATGACCGTTACTTCCTGGATCAGGTGGTCAATACGGTCTGGGAGATGCTGCCGCAATTGGAAACCTATCGCGGCAATTACAGCGCCTATCTGACCCAACGTGAAGAACGCTATGTGCGTCAGATCAAGGAATATGAAACCCAGCAGGCTTTTATTGAAAAAGAAGAAGACTATATCCGGCGCAATATTGCCGGTCAAAACACGCGCCAGGCACAGGGACGCCGCAAACGGCTGGAGCGCTTGCTCTCCGAAGCCCGGCTGGCGGCACCCAAAACCCAGCATCACATGCATTTTCGCTTAAATAACGTCTCCCGCTCAGGGGATATCGTCATCCGTACCGAAGCTGTACAGGTCGGCTACCCGGATGATAAAAAAGTACTTGTGGAACTGCCGGACTTGATCCTGCAGCGCGGCGAATGCGCCGCAGTGATTGGTCCCAATGGCGCCGGAAAAACGACCCTGCTGAAAACCCTGCTGGGTGTGCTTGATCCGCTCAGCGGAGAAGCAACATTGGGATCAAAGGTCAAAATCGGCTATTTTGCCCAGGCGCATGAAGACCTGCACCCCGATTGGGATTTGATGAAAGAAATCCAGATGGTTTCGCCGGGCATGTTACCCGCTGAAGTGCGTGATTATCTGGCGCGTTTTTTGTTTACCGAGGATGATGTCTATAAAAAAGTAGGCACCTTATCCGGCGGCGAACAGGGACGATTAGCATTGGCATGTTTAGCCCTGCAGGGCGCCAATTTGCTGCTGCTGGACGAGCCTACCAATCATTTGGATATCCCCTCGCAGGAGATCCTGCAGAATATGCTCAAACAGTTCGACGGTACCATTCTGCTGGTATCGCATGATCGCTTCCTGATCGATGCCCTGGCCAGCCAGGTCTGGTATATCTACCGCGAAAACACCACCATGGACTTATTCCGCGGCACCTACAGCGAATACCGCGGATGGCAGCAGGACCAGCAAAACGGGCCAACCGTACCCGCAGCCGTGCAGCCCACCTCAAAACCGGCGCTGATCGTGGAAAAAACACGCAAAAATACCAGCAACCGCGAACGCCAGCGTATAAAAAAAGTAGCCGAGTTGGAAGGCAAGATCGCCAAAGCAGAGAGCGAATTGGCCGAAGTCAGCACGGCCATGGAAAACGCCGCCGGTGACGCAGCCGCCATGCAGGATTTGAGCGAGCAATACGTAGCCCTGGAAGAAAACATTGCCTGGTTGATGAAGGAATGGGAAGAGTTGTCGGAAGAATAGATCTGTTCACCGAGCTTGTCAAGGTGTGACTGAATGGGCCATTCTATTGCCTGGGAAAGATGTACGCCATTGGAATACGGAACCATCTACCCTTATAGGGCACACCTCGATCTCTCTCGGCGCCGGCTTCGATTAAACATTTTTAGAGACAGCCTCGCGATGCTCGATGAGCGGATTATGCATAGAATCGGTATAATATAGGAAATCGTGATGATATAACGGCATATTTGCAGTATATTCACTAGCTAGATCACTTGTAAATTTATGAAATAAATAAAATGAAATTATCAAACTTTGACAACAAAAATGGAGAGAGTATCATTTCTTTTCAGCCCTGGCAAACCAGTGGGACTGAATATGAGCTTGATAGTTCAAGATGGTATTGCCATTTGTTGGTTAATGGCGAACGTATTTATGAGTATGGTTGTCCATGTGGAACATGTGGAATTATATTCAGAAAAGTTGGATCGACAAATCACAAAATATCCGATCCGGAAGCTGTTCAAATACTAGGTGATCTTAAAAAAATTCCATCATCAAAAGGCTTACAACAATTAGCTCGTGTGCTTGAGCCTGGTATTTATCATCCACTAGTGATAGAAGGAAAAATTACAAGTATCGAACCTGGTGCTGCGAATGATTATTTCGCTACAGATGTCGTTAGATTGTTTGGATTTGAACCGCCTGAATACAAGGAACCTTCGGGGCCTTGGACAACTTATTACAAATTCAGATCAGATAATGAGACAGGAAGAACCGGTCACATATCTGGATTACATAATGCTCTCATCACTGCCGTAGTTATGCCTCTCCACGATCCTTCCAAACTCAACCGTGAACGTATTGATTATTGGAAACAAAAACACAGTCAAGGAAATACTCTAACTGCGTTTGCGATATCTGTCATTGATAACCAATCACCAGCGATGGGTTCACCTGATCCAACTTATAAATATGAAGAACATTACCTATTCACTAATTGTGTGATTGATGGTCATCACCGAATTCAAGCTGCTGCCGAATTAGAAGCATCTGTCCGTATACTGTCTTTTGTTAGTAGTCAATACTCCCTGATTCGTGAGAATGATGATTTAAAAATTGTTCTAAGTAATTTCATAAACTAAGCAAGTGATCTTACTTAGTTTACAATTGAGCAACAAGCACCACCCCTTGTTGATTTATGGAGCAGTTAGTATCTATTTCTCTTCTAAACACAAAACTTTATCCCTATCATAGCCAAATACGAGGGGATGTCATCCCACTCTTTTCCAGATGTACATTGAACACCTTCGACCGCTCCCTACTCACAGACTATTCCTCCCGCATGCTGGACCGCTTTCTTCCCGCGTTTCCGGATGAGGTTCTCTATTCCATCGAAAATTCAGAAAACTATTTCCAGCCTGATGGTGACCGCCTGAAAGGAGCCTGGGTGATTGAATGGTTATGTCCTGCAGGCGGTTATGACTGGAATGTTCGTTTGCGCTCAACCCGCGAAGGGGTAGATGAACAACTGACTATAATTTGGGGAGATACCCACACTCATTTTGGTTATTGGACGAATACCAAACCTGATGAAGAAGCAGACGACTGCTTAAAGTTCTTGAATGATATTTTTCAGGAAAAAATATGGAATATCGGTTTCTTGAATGAGAATGTCATTATTCAAGTGCAAATGTGTGAAATGAATGAAATTCAAATCCAAATGGAAAAATATCAAGCCAACGGGTACAAGGTCAAATCATGGCGGAGCACATATGATAAAAAAGTAGGTCAGGATTGAGTGATATAAGGGCAAAGCATCCACAAGAAAGACTGCCCTTACAATCAGACACATGCAAATTTACCATCTTGACAACAAGTTTTGGATTGAATCGGTATAATAAAACCAAACGTCAAGCTTTCCGGGATATTTTCGGTATATTTCCTGTTTATACGAATACAAAGGTTTTACTATGGGATTGGGCGTAAAACTTCCAAATGCATTTTCAATCAACAAGTTGGGGTTAGAAGGAACCCCGTTTCCATTGGGTGTGTCCTGCAATCAAAGTGATACAGGCGTGTTCAGTATGTATCTGTATCCACAACGCCTGGTTGATATGTTCGATCTTCTGCATGGATTTGAAATGTGTATTGTGTTTGGCGTTGGGCACAAATTATCGAACCCCAATCATCCCCAGCATACGCTAAACCTGGCTGAAATTGTAGATTCAGTGGCGATTGATTGTACTGTCGTTGATGCCAATACAATTGCTATCTCAACGGGTGAACTCATGCGATTATTATCTATACTTCCACAGCACGACTTGTGTATGTTTGATATGCCCAGGAATAGCAGCCAGGATGATGTAATCACGAATATGCTGAACTATGATGAGGTCAAATTGAGGAAGAACCGCTCACAGTTACCCCATCTAACAAATTCTTCAGTTTTCCTTAACAGTCATGATGATTGTTATTTAACTCTCGAATCATATGATACGGGCTTGCTACAACAGGTCTTTGAGCGAGCCTTGCAGACCTACGTTGGCACATTTCTGCTCGGCAAGCTTGGTGTTGATGAAATTGAAGTGCGAGAAGTACCGTTCGGATTGTTGAATATACTATGGCCGAAAAACGCTCATCTGACAATACTTCCCGAGGAGACTGAGATCACAGAATCCGAGGTTAAGATCGGTGTATCAAGACAGCAGTTTGACTTACGAGTACAACAAGCGCTTCAAGTCGACATTGTTATTTCATATAATTGTGCGACTCAGATTTGGAACCCCACAAAACCACAGTAGTTCAAAATCGATAAACAAAATCACTACCAAAAGTGGCTGACACAATGTCCGCACTACTGTACAATCATCTCAATCGTCATCTCGCCCGGGGGATTTACAACCTATACTTATGATAGGATCATATATATCGGTATTTACCACCCCCTGGAGGTATAACAATGCCTAAATATAATATTTTTGCAGCAAAATTTACTGATATCTATCCACTATATATTCAAAAAGTAGAGCGAAAAAACCGCACAAAAGGGGAAGTGAATCAAATTATCTACTGGCTGACCGGCTATGAATCCCAATTGTTCACTGATCAAAGGGGTTGTATGTGGGATCAGGGTGGAGGAATTTGAGGATCCGTTGATGCAAAAAATCCGCTACTTGGATAAGTTAATCGATGAACTCGCCAAAGGGCAAGCCATGCAGAAGATTCTGCGGCAGTGAGTTGTTAAACCAAAAAATGACTGGATAAACCCATTCAGTCTGGCTCTGCATTTTAACTGCACTCAGGTAAAATTATCCTTTATACGTCAAAATTTGATATCCTATTATTGGCTGTGATTGCGATTAAAATAATTAGAATGGGGTTTGAATCGGTATAAAATAATTAATCAACATGTTATATGACCTATTTGCGGTACAACCACTCGGCGAGTGGCAGAGAAGCCCAGAGGAGTTCAGATGTCAATGGAAATATACTATTTCTCAGGAACCGGGAATTCACTTCAAGTAGCCAGGGAGATTCACCAGCGCTTTCCTGATTCATCGTTGGTTCCCATCATGGGTCTTTTGAACAGCGAAAAGATAGAGAGCAATGCAGATGCAATCGGCTTGGTGTTTCCAATACATGCTTTTACATTTCCCTGGCCAGTGAAACGCTTCCTCGAAAAAGTGAATTTCGGGAAAGCATCCTACATATTTGCGATAGCGACACGAGAATGTTTCGCAACAGTATTTTCGGATATTGACAAATTGCTAAAAAGACAAAATAAAAGGCTAGATGCGTTTTTCTCCTTCGAAATGCCAGAGACTTACATCCCGTTTTTCAATGTTTACCCGCAGGAAAAATGCGCCCAAGTTGAAACTGAGATGCTAAAACAACTGGCTGTTATCGAGAATACTGTAGTCAACAAAGACATCTATCGTCCTAGAGATCACCCGGGCTGGTTTCCACTCTCCCACGTTATTTACCCGCTGATAACGCTTTGGTTTCAGAAAATCCGCTTTCCAGACATGGAGCAATCATTCTTCGCAGATCATAATTGCATAGGATGTGGAACTTGTGAAAGTGTGTGCCTGACTAACAAAATTCGGATGGAGAACCAGAGACCTATCTGGAGAGATGAGATTAAATGTGCGTATTGTTTTGCATGTTTACATTATTGTCCTTCACAAGCAATCCAACTCGCAGGTAGAAACACCATTGAAAAAGGAAGATACCATCATCCAGCGATAAAGGTGAACGATATTATTGAACAGAAGAGCACTTAGTCAGCATGCCGCCGAACAAGCGTGTGCATCTCACTAGTGCAGGCACTCGTACTCCTTCAGGGTTGGTATACTCACAGGGTACGGGTCGCTTACCAGATCGAGGAGTAATCAATATAAGGTGTAAGGGTATGTATGGCATCCATAAGGAAAGCCTCCCCATATATCACGTGTGAGGATGCTTTGCCCTTACAATCAGACGCTGACAATATTCACCATTTGAACAACAAAAGTTGATACCCCATTACAAATTGTGAATTAAATCTGTATAATATTACTAATCGTAATGTTGTACGGCTTGTTTGAAGTATATCTGCTAGTTGGGCTGTTAGGCCAATAACAAGAGAAAATTATCTCTCGGTGTAGGGGGGGATACTAGTTACAAATCTTGTCAAAGGGATATGAAGGAGAAGCGGGATTGAAATGAAAGACAAATTGGATCAATCAACGATGGACCAAATCGTTCGGGGGGCGAATAAAGGAAAAAACATTTTCGGGGCTGTTTTCTATGTTTCGTCCGAAGACAAAAGCATTGATTTGCTCAGTGCATCAGGAAATTTCGAATCGGAGAGTCCATACTATATCGCCAGCATTAACAAACTGTTTATATCCTCCATTTTACTTAAGTTGTATGCAAACAACCAACTGGACGTAAATGATAAGATATCCAGATACCTCCCAGAAGAAGTCATGCAAGGATTGCATATCTATAATGGGCAGGAATATTCGAAAGACCTTACTATTACCCACTTGCTTTCGCATACCTCCGGGCTCCCCTGCTACTTACTTGACACACAAGCCGATGGGAAAAAAGTGATGACCGAGCTTGAAGCGGGTATCGACCAGCCCTGGCCGATTGATAAAATCATTCAAAGCGTAAAAAG
>JAEKNU010000013.1 GCA_016838895.1 Chloroflexota bacterium | reverse complement strand
CGCTTCTCAAATTAATTTGGGTTGGTCTTTTCCTAAATCTTAGCTCTACCCCGTTTTATTGAGATGATACCATTAAAGCATATTTTTTGATCTTTTACAACTAAATTCACTGGAGCATTTTTTTATACGCTTTTTTGATATAGCTACTCGAAAGGTACTACTCATTTTCACCTCATCAATACAACATAATGATACGCCCTGCAAAACACTTCAGGTTCAGAAAACAAATCAATTTACGATTCCATTATTCTCAATTTTTTTTTGGATGGTTGTTATTTTTCTCTTGATGAGATTGGTTTCTAAATATCATCAGTAAAAATCAAAACATCAAGATATTGTAAATTTTTTTTACCAGCATAGGTAAGAGAGAATTTTCACAAATTTATATATTTTTTTAGGATTCAATCATGATCCTTTGATATTCCTGATCCGAGACGCGGATTTTATTGCCGCCAAAAATATGTAATGCCGTATAAACCAATATAACCAACAATCCAACCAGGATACAGCCATACCACAACCAATTGGGATTCAGATTATCCAATACTAACCCACCACAATAGGAAGCATACGTGCTTGGCAGCACCCAGCCAAATTCAAAAAACGCCATATAGCGGCCGCGTTTATCTTCACTGGCAAAGCGTGATACCGCTGATAAAGCCACCGGGCTTTGGGCCATCTCACCAATAGTAATCAAGATAATACCTAGTATGAACCAGGGCATTGTAGCAAAAAATCCAAAAATGCCGAACCCAATTAAATACATCAAACCGCTAAACGCCATAACCAGCATAGGCGGTATCTTCGTTGTGCGATTGGTGATCCAAATTTGCAAAAATACAACCATAATTGCATTCATACTCAATAACAAACCAAATTGTGATGGCAGAATCCCATGGCTATCCCTCAAGAAGACAGGTAGCGTTGTATTTAATTGTTCATAAACAGTCTGAATCAGCACTAATGCTGCGATCACCAAAACAAATAAACGATCTTTAAACACTGACAAGTACCCGGTAAATGTCATTGCCAATGTTTGTGCTTTTTGAGCGATTGTTTCGGCGGGTTTCGTTTCGGGAATTAATACAAAAATAAAAACTGCCGTAATCAAACTAAGTGCAGCATCCAGTATAAATAGCAGCAGGAAATTTTTCTCGGCTAAAAAGCCGCCCAATACCGGCCCAATGGCAAATGAGACATTGTATGCTACTCGGATAATACCAAACCCTGAGGCTTGTTTCTCTTGTGGAAGCAAATCGGCTACCATGGCATTTTGCGCAGGAGAACCGGCATTCGCTAATAATCCGGAAACACCCACTGCAATATAGAAGACACTAATTTCGTGAATAAATCCAAGCAGCAAACTGGCTGAGGCACTGGCCAGGATGCCAATTAAAATCATTCTTTTGCGTCCAAACTTATCTGCAATTGCACCACCGATAAAACTCCCACTAATGGCAGTGATTGCAAAAATGGAAAACATTTGACCAGCTTCTGTCATACCCACATTGAAGTGTCTGGTTACATATAAGGCTAAAAATGGGTAAAGTAATGCAGATCCGATATGATCAATAAATACAGCAACAACCAGGGTCCAAAAAGCTTTTGGATATTCATTGATATACCTTTCAAACCGTGATCTCAAATTAATCTCCATTTAATTGCTTATCAGACGCTATTTATACTATACTTATTAATATAGGTAACAATGTTCTTTCGTATATGGTCCCCAGTGAGGTGGCATGTGAATTACGAAGACTTATGTGAATACCTGTTAAGGCACCCAGGAACGGTAAAAGAACACCTTCTCGAAACAGACACTCCAGCCTTCAAAGTAAAAGACAAGGTGTATGCCATCGTTGCCTGGCAAAAAATCCCCATGCGCATTACATTGAAACTAAAACTACAGCGCAGTAATCATTATCAAGCCCTCTATTCTTCAATCAATCCCGGAAATATCAATAATCAATCCCAATGGATCAATATTCCAGTTGATCATACAATTCCATTGCCAACAATACTGGATATCATTGATGAATCCTATGAACTGGCACTAAAAAGCCTCAAGAAATCCGTGCGTGATAAATTACAAATGGATGTTGCCTGACGGATAACCTTCATATCACAATCTCTGGAATGGTTTTTAACAAACCGTTCTTTTGTCATGCTTCAAATTAATCACTCTTATTCCCATCTACTTATCAGTTTTTTTAGATTATCTTAATAGCATACTTCCTATTTCCAATTTAAAATGTAGGGTGCAAGACGGGCATTAAATGGTCCATTTAACAGGAGAACCAAATGTTTTCATATATCAAGACCTTTATCAAGGAAAGCTTTCAAGAGCTTGCCAGGCAAGATCAACAAGATACTTTTGAATTCAGCGAATGGAGAAAAAAAGCTATCCAATCCGTTCTTATGGCTGCCAGTATTTTAGCAGTTCCATTACTAATCTTGTCTTTCCTTAAAGCAGGTGCCGGATTAGGCGCAAAAGTTATTCTGGGCGTTTATTTTTTTATGTTTCTTGGATCAATAGGTCTGGCAATATTCCGTAAACTTCCTAACAAGACAAGAGGATTAGGTTTAAGTTTTATCATTTTTCTTATTGGCGTAACCTCCATTCTTCGTGATGGACAATCTGGTATTGGACATGATTACTTGATTGTTCTACCTCTGATAGCCATAATTTTGGTCAATGTTCAAAGCGGGTTTATATTTCTAGCCCTTTCGATCGCGAGTTTATATATTCTGCCCTTTGTCGCACACAGTGGATTGGTAGATGCAATCATGAACGAATCGGCGATTCAAACATCATTATCAGCCTGGCAGATTCAAAATACAACAACCGTTATTCTATTGGCTTTTGCATTTGTGTTACTCCTACGGTTTTATCGATTTCTGTTAAGTATTCTTGGTGAAGCCGGCAATAAATCAGCGCTGATTGAGCAAAACAGCCAACATACGCACCAAATGATAGAAAACATTTCTGAATATATCGCTGAATTAAATCAACAAATTGTTCAATTAAATCAAGCTTCAAAAGAATTGGATGAGAATGCTGTTGAAGTGCGTGACGATTTAACCTACATCACCAGCACATTGCAGCAGGTCGCTTTAGGGATTTCTCAGCAAACAGATTCCATCACCTCAACTGCCAATTCCGTTGAGCAAGTTTCTCGGGCTGTTGGCGTAGTATCCAGCGGTACCATGGAACAGCGCAAATCAGTTAATGAAGCATCAGAAATTGCAGGAGAAATAGTCAAAATTTTCCAGAACATTTCCAATAATGCCAAAAACGTACAAAGCCAGGCCAAAGCTGCCGCCGACACAGCCCAAAATGGCACCATAACAGTAGAAGAAACCATCCAAAGTATGCAGTCGATTAAGGAAAAAACACTACAATCTACCGAGATTGTCACCAGCATGGGGACTCAATCGGAACAGATTTACAATATTCTGGAAACCATAAATGATATTGCCAGTCAAACGAACTTGCTTGCGCTGAATGCCGCCATTGAAGCGGCCCGTGCTGGAGAACATGGTAAAGGTTTTGCTGTTGTGGCAGATGAAGTACGTAAGCTCGCAGATCGTTCTGCGCAGGCAACACAGGAAATCGCAATAATCATCAACGCGATTAAAAATACAATTGATGGTGCAGTTCATTCAATGACCATGAGCAGTCAGGAAGTGGAGGTTGGCGTCAATCGAGCGAATCTTTCCGGTAAAGCGCTCTTTGAAATTCTGGAATCCGTTGAGTCCGTATATTCTCATGCCGGAAACACAGTTTCTTCAGCAGAAACAACACTGGTCACTTCCAATCAATTGGTAACTGCCATGGATGCAGTCTCAGATGTTGTCCAGAAAAATATCAGCTCAAGTGACACCATGAAAGATAATACGAATATCATGACAGAATCCATTGAGAGTATCGCCAGTGTCAGCGAAGAAAATAACGCTTCGATGGAAGAAATATCAGCCGCCACACAGGAAATTCACCAAAACATCATCTCTGTAACGCATTCAGTACAAAGTTTACCTGAGATGCTTTCATATATAAATGACATTGTCGAAAAAATTAATCACAGCCT
Source organism: Chloroflexota bacterium (assembly GCA_016838895.1). Lineage (GTDB taxonomy): Bacteria > Chloroflexota > Anaerolineae > Anaerolineales > Anaerolineaceae > UBA5203. The sequence goes on along the minus strand of JAEKNU010000013.1, from coordinate 80,459 downwards.
TGTCAAAGAATAAAAAACACCGCAAAAAATACAAGCCGCTGGAATGCGGCTTTTTTTGTTGCCATTTCTCTTTGATTAACGGTTGTTTAACCTTTCCGAATGTTGCGAAATGAGATTAGAATGAGTATAATCCTGTGCTTATGATTTAATTTAGGAAGAAAAACGATTATGAAAACATCAAGTTCAATAGAAGACTTTAACACTGCTCATCGCAGAGCAGATATAAAAGAAATTGTATCTTTTATTACAGGTAAAAAAGTGCCCCTGTTGTCCTACGATGACGTTCGCGCAAAGTTGCAAGCACATCAGGGAACTGACAAGGGATTACATGACATCCCCTTGAAATCAATTATTGGTAGTGTTGGGCGTTATACTGATTTCACTCGTGATTTCTTACCGCGCCATCAATCGGATAGTGAACGTTGGGCACGTGTTTACGACTTTATCAATTCACAACAAGAAATTTTACCCATTCAACTTTACAAGATTGGTGAGGCTTATTTTGTGTTGGACGGAAATCACCGCGTATCCGTCGCCCGACATTTGAATTTTGAATACATCCCGGCTTATGTAACCGAGTTATCAACCTTGGTCCCTATTTCCCCGGACACCGATTATGATGAGCTGATTATTAAGGAAGAGTACACGCGCTTCCTCAAAAAAACACGGCTTGATTATATGCGCCCTGATCAAGATCTGATAGTCACAGCACCAGGGATGTATGAAAAACTTGAAGAACACATCAATACCCACCGCTATTTCATGGGCATTGATAACCAACGGGATGTACATTATTTTGAGGCAGTCACCCACTGGTTTGATGAAATTTATCTGCCTGTAGCAGAAATGATTGCCCGCCAGGGTATTTTGGGCTCTTTCCCCGGCCGTACCGAAACCGACATGTATATCTGGATCATGGAATATCGCGCCGATCTGGAATCCGATTTGGGTTGGCAGGTGGAACATACTTTTGCCGCTGCAAATTTGGTGGATCGATTCGGGAAACGTACGCAGCAAATTTTCCATCGCATCTGGGATACCCTGATCGGTTGGATGATTCCCAAACAACTGGAGAATGGTCCTGCTACCGGGGATTGGCGTTCTCACCTTATGCGGGTTAACAAAAGTCGCAATTATTTATTTAAAAATATTCTTGTTTCAGTGCATTGTGAGGAAACCAGTTGGCTGGCATTGGAACAGGCGCTGGTGATTGGCAAGCGCGAATCTGCCAAAATGTATGGCATCCATGTATCGCCCCCAAATACAGAATGTGAAGATGAAAAAAGTAATGACTTTCAAGCGCGTTTCCAAGAGCGTTGTCAGAACGAAGGGCTGGAAGGCAACCTGGTTATAGAAACTGGCAATGTCTCTGAAAAAATTGTGGAACGCGCCCGCTGGACGGATCTGGTGGTCGTACGCCTGATCCATGCTCCCGAAGCACAGGTCATTGCCAAACTGCGCTCCGGATTACACACCTTGCTGCACCGCACTGGCCGTCCCCTGTTAGCCGTGCCAGGCGAAATATCGCAAATGAACAATGCCTTGCTTGCCTATGATGGTAGCCCCAAAGGTAAAGAGGCATTATACGTTGCCGCTTATCTGGCCAAAAACTGGCATATAAAATTAAGCGTAATTACTGTAGCGAATCAATCCATAACTGCAGATATTCAGGATTATGCCCGGGATTATTTAAGAAATCATCGTGTCAATGCTGATTTCATTGTCAAAGAAGGCAACGGCGCCGAAACCATTCTGCAAGTCGCTCAGGAAAAGAAAAAAGATTTTCTGATCATGGGCAGTTATGGTTTGCCTCCCATCATGGAAGTCATGCGCGGCAGTTCCATTGACAAAGTACTGATGGACACCACCATTCCGGTGCTGATCTGCCGCTAATGTTTACGGCCTGACCCCATCAATCCAAACCTGCTCACCATCCGTTGTGATGGTGAGTTTTCTATACTGCGTCAGATTGATAATATCCACATCAGATTGTCCAAGCGGTAGTTCAATGGCCTGTACTAATGCACTCACATTCTCACACTCATCCCCCAGTGGTTTGGCTTCTTTACGCCCATCCAGATAAAGGCTGTACATACCTTGCTCTTGTTCTATCATTGTGCAGGGCATATTCCCCTCCCAGGCCAACAAAGCCGAGAATGCTTTCCATTCAATGATTTGTGTAACGGATTCAGCAGTTTGTGAAGGGAACAGTTTAACCATAACCTCATCCTGAAAAGCAATTTCCAGTACATCATCATAGATAACTTCTTGTATTCCCTGCGAAACAGCCGCTGCATCAATCGCTGTTAAATTTCGGCTGCTGGACATGACCGGCGCGGTAATGATCTGGTTCACTTTGAAGCGTTCCATTAACTTGGGGACTGCTGACATACACGCTGCCCGATCCTGAGGAATCAGTAAAATATCAATGTTCCGATGGGTCATCGGCAGCAGGCTGCCCAGCTCCGAGCTAAGCGTCGATGCTTCATTCCCGCCATTGGTCATCAGGCGCTGACCGCCGGGGCTTTCCATTAATACAACCGTACAATCTCCAGCAGGGTATATGCTCAGGTGCAAGTTGCCATCCGCCTCACGAAACAACTCCCGCCACAGAAAACTATTCGCCAATACCAGCACCAATACCACAATCACCGGCCGCATGATGATGGCAAGTTTGGCATGCTTCTCTCGTATCAACATCACGATTAATATCAGCATAAGAATCAGTACCGCCGCGATGCCCATGCTTACTTGTACCGGAATCACACCTCCTGGCATATCAGCCACCCAGCCTACCATATGAATCGTGTAATACAAAAAGGGCCATACCAACCAGGAAAGGAATTGTCCGATTGGCAGCCAGATCATGCCTAACAAAACAACCGGTCCTCCCAGAATCATGATCAGCGGCTGTGCAGGTAGAATCAAGGGATTCGCCAGGAATGAACTGACTGAGAATTGTCCAAAGTGATAAAGAATAACCGGCAATGTTGTAATCTGTGCTGCAATCGTAAACAAAAAATACTCACTAATCGGCGCCGACAATTTCTCGGCAGCCTGTTCAGAAATTCGTTTGGCAATCAACTGCGTCAGTCCTTCCTGCCAATGGCTGGCAAATAGAACCAATCCCATTGTGGCTGAAAAGGATAGTTGAAAACCAACATCACCCAGAATTAAAGGATTTTGCCAGGTCATCAATGCGGCAGTTAACAGCAAGGTGTTCAAGCCCGCCCCACGTCGCCCAATCTGCCGCCCCAATAGACTGATGCTGCCCATAATGGCCGCCCGCACCACCGCTGCCTGGGCACCAACCAGTAAGGTATACAGGAAAATACCCCCAATCACACCCAAAGGTGCCAGTTTTTTACCAATCATTTTGTCCAATAAAATGGTTAGCAATCCCGCCACCAAGGCAATGTTAAATCCGGAAATCGCCACAATATGAGTGGTGCCAGTTACCCGAAAATCATCTTCCACGTATTGTGGAATATCACGCTCCATGCCGATAAGAATCCCGCTAAGCAAACCCGCCTCCGGCTGTGACAACATGCCGTTGATCGTCTCATATGCACGTTCTCGAAAGGCATACAACAAAGAAAAAACATTGGCTCGATCAGCGCGATTTAACTCCTCCAAGGTGCCGTACAAAATATAGGAATAAATTCCTTTGCGCGCCAGATAGTCACGATAGGAAAACTCTTCCCCCTCTGGTGGCGTTTGCAGATACCCGCTGAATACCACTTCATCCCCATAATGGAACTCTGTACCAGGCAGCACGCGCACCAGACAGCGACCTTTAACTGGCATGTGTATGGTCACATCATTGATCTTCACCACCTCTGAGACGTCCACATCCAGTAATATCGCCGCATCCAATGGATCAGCCGGACGAATGATTTTCCCGGCAATTTGAATACGCCCCACGTCATTGTAATAAGCCAGAGTTTGTTCATTGATCACAGGCCGGGATTGTAAATAACGAAAACCGCCTAACAGCAGCGCAAAGATCATTAATATGGGATGAACTGGGATTTTTTTATTATCAATATGCAGCCATCTGAAGCCGCTTGTCCCCCGTTTCATGAGCCAATAATAAGCAAGCAATACAAGTGCACCAGCCAACCACAACCAGACCGATCCGCCGATCAACGACGCCAGCCAGACACCCAACATGAATAATAATGATAGCCACAATAGCGGCATGCAGCCCCCGATGAATGAAATTATGACTTATTTCGAAAAACGGATGGGTAGAATCATGGGCGTTTTCTGTTTATATTGCACATAAGTTTCCCCAAACGCAGCTTCCAGCTTGCGCTCTTCCAGCAATGTACCAATAAACAGATATATCGTTAATCCAATATTCAGGCCGAGCACATTCATGCTCATCATTGGCATCAGCCAGATAAAAAACAAACTAAATAAATAGATGGGGTGGCGCACCCAGTAATACCAGCCGTCCACGACCAGCTCTTCTGTCTGCTCAGATGGATCGATCGCCAGGAACTGGTCAATACCCAAAAAGCGTCCGGTACCGGACCGCCCCATGGTAACCACCATGCCCCATAAACACAAGCCCTGAATCGCCATCGTCAGTAAAGCCCAGGGAAACGGAATGCGGTACAGTTCTTTATCCGGTAAATAAAGCACCAAACCCAACACGGGTAAAAGGGTTACGGTTGCAACCAGGTTGTACAGCAAGCGATAAAATCGTTCAAAGTTCTTTTTACAGCAGCCTGCAATAATACCTTTCAGCCACATGGACGCCATGATCGAATGCGCCACGCCAAAAACAGCCACCGCTGCAATCATTAACCAAAATCCGCTTTGCATTTCCATTCCAATAACACCTGATTTCCTGAATATGGTAAGATTCAAACAGCTTATACTTGTATATTGTACAGGTTTTCAACATCAAATTGGTACTCTCAAAATCAATCGCTTATGATAAATTCAATCCTCTCTTTTCTTAAAAAACATCTCTCAATCATTCTCTTCCCGGTTTTGCTGCTCTTGGTTATGCTGGCGGCTTATGCCATTTTTCTCTTTCGTATGGGTTATTACTGGGATGATTGGCAGGCAATTTACCTCTTTCAATTTCAATCCCCAGCGCTATACTGGGATTATTTTCTGGGTGACCGGCCCATCTCGGCCTGGACGTTTATCCTCTTCCAGCCGCTTCTGGGTATGCAAGCCTGGCATTGGCAATTAGCCACTATTTTTAGCCGTGCACTGGGTGTCTGGTTGTTGTGTGCCGCCTTCTGGCGCATCTGGCCAGCTCATCGCAAAACACTGCAATGGATGGGGTTGCTGCTGGCTGTTTACCCCGGATTTTCGCAGCAAAATATTTCTGTAGCCTATCACCAGCACTTTACCACTTTTGTGCTTTTTGCAGCCTCCATGTATTTTATGGTGCGTGCCATGCAAAGTACAAGGGCAGCCTGGCGCTGGACGATTCCGGCAGTACTGACCGGTTTGCTAAATATGTTAACCATGGAATATTTCGTCGGCCTGGAAGCCTTGCGCCCCATTCTCATTTATATGCTGTTACAAAAACGACAGCCTGATCATTCCCTGAGGAAACATCTTGGCAACAGCTTCCGCAAATGGTTGCCTTATTTCGGCACGTTGGTTCTTTTCGGAATTTATCGTTTCCTGATTTATCCGTCGATCAGCATGAATCCAGAAATGAATTCGCCAACTGCTTTACTTAGTATTTTTTCAAACCCAATTGCAGGATTGCTGCACCTGATCGAACTCATCGTTCAGGATATGGCGCACATAATGGGCCAAGTCTGGCTCAATGGAATGCAACCCGATGCTTTTCAGCTCTCCAGCAAAATGGTGCTATTCTCTTGGGTTGTTGGGTTGCTCATTGCAATGATTGTTTTCTTTGTAAGCAAGCTCTGGATTAAAAATGAGATCACAGAATTTCCAGATAGCCGTCCCGCTACGCAAATGATGTTGGTTGGTTTCCTGGCGATTCTTTTTGGCGGTTTGCCGGTATGGATGACCGACCGCCAATCCATTGTTGGTTTATGGTCCGACCGTTTCACGCTGGCTCCCATGATCGGCGTCTGTCTCTTGATCTGTGCCCTGACAGCCTGGCTGATTCAACAGGAACGTAAACGCGAGGTTGTCTTCTCAGTATTGCTGATGCTCAGTATACCGCTGCACATCCAAACGGCCAATAAATACCGCCTGAACAGCGAAATGCAGCATGATTTCTATCAGCAGCTGGCCTGGCGCGCCCCGGCAGTTAAACCCGGCACAGCCTTTGCTGCATCCGGTTTACCATTCTCTCATGTGGGTGACTATGCGGTCGGTTTTGGTGTCAACACCCTATACGGTTTGAGTGAAGGGGCGGAAGATTTGCCCCTGTGGTGGTTCAACGCCGGTCGGCAGTGGGGCATAGATGCATTAATGGAAATGAATGCAGAGAACGAAACTTCCTACAAACTCCGCAATCTGACTTATACAGGCACAGCCAACGAACTGGTTGGTTTGATTTATAATCCATCGCGTGGTTGTTTACGAGTGATGGATTCAGTGTATGAGCTGGCACCACCCATGGATGATTATCAGTTGCATGAAATCAACATGGCTTTGTCAGCCTTTTCTCATCCGCAGCAGATCCTCTCATCGGATGATCTGCAATTTTCCGAAGCTGTTTTCGGCACAGAAGATAAAGAAAGCTGGTGTTACTACTACCAAAAAGCCGATTTAGCCCGCCAATTTGAAGATTGGCAGCGTGTCTCCGACTTATATCAGCAAAGCCAAGAAAAGCAACTTTCAGCCCGGCACGGTGCAGAATTTACGCCGTTTATCCTGGCTGCTGCCCATCAAGGGGATTGGAATGAAGCTGCTACACTGACCCGCTCCGCTGATGCATTAACGCCAGATATGCAGCCCATGCTATGCAGTCTATGGCAAAACATGCCGCAGCAATCCCCAGTGGATGCAGGGCAGGTCACAGCCAGCGCGGAAATGCGTACATACCTCTCCTGTGAGTAAGGAAAACAAAAACTGCCAGAATTAAATCTCTGGCAGTTTTAATAACAAATATTTCTTCCAATGATTCGCTATGTTCCATTTTGTTGAGCGAAGGCTTGCGCAATTGCCTGGCTCTGCTCACGCAGCAGATAAGATACTTTACAATTCAATTGATCCTGGTTATTTGCATCAATCCCTAACTGATCATTGAGTATTCCCTGCTTATATTGAATTGATTTTATATCTTCCACTGCAATGCGAATTACCCCTGCCGGTTCCGCCATCATATCTACTTCAACGCATAGCAATCCTTTTGAGGTATAGCCAATATACATTTCTCGCATATTTGCAAAGGCGAACGCACCGAACAGAATATGAGAACCCATGGATGGCATTACCCGTCCTAAAACGGCATAAACAACTTGCTCACCTGGCATGGCTTGTTGCTTCACAATTTGCATCGCTTTATACCCAAAACGAGCCTTCCTCGGCATATCGATAGGATTCGTAATCACCTCATGATTTATTGGCGATGCCATAAATACAGAACCATTATCAAGCCGTTGTGATATCTTCGCCTCGCGGTATGCAGAAAAAATTTGCCCAATCCAGATTAAAATGGCGAATTGAAAACTATAACTCGACATTGCTTCATTGGTAGTCGTGAAATATATCCAGGCGCAAACCAGCAACATGACCCAAATACCAATTCCAATTTTCGGTTTTTTCATTACAAAAAAGCCCAATCCAGGAATAATAGATAACAAAAGAATAACAAATGGTGACGGCATAAATACTCCTCCTTAATTGCATTGAAAAAATGTATTCAAATGTATTTATGACGGATGGTGAATATTTGCAGGTGATGGTTTTGTGAAATCGCTCCCCCATCCAATTTAATTATAAGCAAGCTGCCTGATCTGGCAAGTAAGAATGACAAATAAACAATACAGAATCCTGTTTACAATTTATCGGTTTTGTAGTAAATCAATTAATTAACAAACAATGCACCATGTAATCATTTCCTTTATCAGGAAATATTTATTTGATTAACATTCATTCAGCCTGTTTGGATTATTTCTCAAGTTGTCTATATGACCCATACGGGTCATATTTTACAATTTTCCTTCAATTTTTGCGCAAAATCATCTCAAAAAAATGACCCGCACGGGTAATAGAAATAAGCGATTTATCCTTCTATAATAGCCCAGATGGTCACCATCACTTTTGGATAGGGTAAAGTGTAATACCTGCCTTTCGTACATCGATGCATGAATCCAAAAGAAAACCGGCCATCAGGAGGGTTTCAAAAATGCAGGGAGCTAATTCTGGAGATACCGCTTGGGTATTAATTTCAACTGCGCTGGTACTGGTTATGACACCGGCACTGGCATTTTTTTATGGGGGCATGGTTCGAAAGAAGAATATTCTTTCCACACTGAATTTAAGCTTCATCGTCATGGCCTTGATGGGCATTCAATGGGTACTGTTTGGCTATAGCCTTTCCTTTGGCACAGATATCAAAGGATTAATTGGCGGACTAAACTTTGCCGGGCTTATTGGTGTTGGGGCTGAGCCAAACCCGGATTATGCCGCCACCATTCCTCATCTGGCATTTAGTGCTTTTCAAATGATGTTTGCAATTATTACACCGGCATTAATTACCGGTGCCTTTGTAGAACGTGTTCGTTTCAAAACATTTTTAGTCTTTAGTGTTTTATGGGCAACCCTGGTTTATGATCCCGTGTGTCACTGGGTCTGGGGAAATGGCGGTATTTTGCGTCAGTTCGGTGCCCTGGATTTTGCCGGAGGAACGGTTGTTCATATCACTGCTGGTTTTTCTGCTTTGGCTTTCGCGATTGCCATCGGCACACGTCGGGGATTTGGCGTACGGCATTTTGAACCACATCACATTCCTTACAGCGTACTCGGTGCCGGTTTATTGTGGATGGGCTGGTTCGGTTTTAATGGTGGCAGCGCCTTGGCAGCCGATGGATTGGCAGTCAATGCTGTGGTAACCACCAACACAGCCGCCGCAGCCGCTGGGTTGATGTGGATGATCCTCAGTTGGCGTGATAACAAACCCAGTGTACTGGGTATCGTTACCGGCGCAGTAGTCGGTTTGGTTGCCGTTACCCCGGCATGTGGTTTCATCACACCACTCTCCGCGATTATCATTGGCATTGTTGCTGCAGTGGTCAGTTACTATGCCATTCAGTTTCGTCAAAAAATGGGCCTGGATGAGTCATTGGATGTTTGGGCATGCCATGGCATGGGCGGCCTCACCGGTGCATTGTTGACCGGCGTATTTGCCACAACAACAGTCAACCCCAATGGCGCTGATGGCTTGTTATATGGAAATCCGCAATTATTATGGGTGCAATTGGTAACCGTCATTGTTGTAGCACTATTTTCCTTTGTGGTTACTTTTGGTGTAACCAAATTATTGGCTTATACAATGGGTCTGCGTGTATCAGAAAATGAAGAAGAAGTTGGTCTTGATCTTAGTGAGCATGGTGAGCGTGCATACGCATAGGAAGGCGAGGGTATTATGACAAAGAAAATTGAAGCTATTATTCGTGAAGAAAAAATAGACGACGTGAAAAATGCACTCAAGGAAATTGGCATTGTAGGTTTAAATGTTTCGAAAGTACGCGGACATGGCAGACAAGGTGGCATCTCATTAGTTGGCCGCAGCGGTCCTTATCAGGTTGATATGCTGCCACGTCTACAAATTAATATCATTCTTTCAGATCACAATGTTGATAAAACGATTGATACCATTTGCACTGCAGTAGGTACAGGTAGCATCGGCGATGGTATGATTTTTGTTTTTCCCGTTGAGGAAGTCATCCGCATCCGTACCGGTGAACGTGGTTATGAAGCCTTGATGTATCCGGGCGATATTGATGTGCGTCAGGAATCTGCAGTTGCAGCAGATTAAGTCTTTAAAAGAATAGATCCATCAACTGTCGAACTTCGGCATCAGAATCAATCCGCAAGTTTTCAATCAGTTGCGGATTGATTTTTCGTTTTTGCATACTTAAACTGCGTACGGCTTCCCAACGCAAAGCTGGTTCGGTTTTGGATATCGCAACACCGATTAATAAATCTGTGACTTCTTCTTCAGGGAAAGCCTGAAAAACACGAATTATTTTCCATTGCAATAATGGATCATCTTGATTTTGAAAATAGAGTTCCAATAAAAACCGTAAGGAGTGGGTTACTTTGTGTTGAAAGGAGATGTGCCCTATCACATCAAGCGCTTCCAGTTTCTGATTCCGTGTGCCGTCTGTTAAAACAAACGCCAAACATTCCAAAACCGGTGTGCCCATTCTGATTAACGTTCTGGCCGCAATATCCCTGGGAAGCGGATAACTTTTTTTATAAAATCCTTTTTGTGGCAAAGCCTTGTGCTGATTAATACCAATTTTGCCCAATAACTCAATCACAGAAACAATTGCGGGCAGTCCAATGGCAATAAGCGCTTCACATATTGCCAATCGGCTGTATAAAGCGCCTTCAATACTCAATGCCTGGCAAAGCGGTTCGATCGCTGATTCACATTGCCTTTCCCCCAAAATCATTGCAACACTTGTGCGCTCCTGTGCATTGGAACTGGCTAGCAATTCAGTTAATGATTCAACTGATCTGTTACGAAAAGGTTCGACAAATTCCGCCGAGACTTCACCACGTTTTATGCGATTCCCGGATATACTATTCAACATATACCGGCATTTCACCATTCAGATAAACCATCTGCAAATCCGCGAAAGGCACACCAAACCACTCCTGATACAGGTTCCCGGTTTTTGAAAAGAAAATACCCTGATCATCCTGCATCATCATACGCACATCCGCCAGTTGGAAAGCCTGAACACCTTCTCCCTGCAAAACCCAATCTGCGCGAAGATTGCCTTCTTTCACCAGAAACTGGCCTGCCGAATTGATCATACCCAGGCGTACATTGGTCACTTCGAATGCACGCACCAGTTCACTCATCTCTTCAAATTCAGAGGTGATCATCCCTTCATTAACATAGAGCACATTCTGTCTATTTAAATAGGCGATCCGGTTATCAACAACCTGAATGTGTTGCGCATTTTCTGCAACTTGTACCCAATCTCCATCCAGGCTGCCTTCCTTTACAAAAAGCAGTGATTCATCATCCACATAACCCACCCGCGTATCCGAAAGTGCAAAAGCCCGTACATCGGACGCCAGGAACTGCCAGCTATCTGCCCCGCCAACGGGTAATTCCTCGCGAACATACAAATTGTTATTCATATCCAACACTGCCGTACGTGTATCACTAATCTGAAAATCCTGTAAATCTTCTGCGGCCATTTGCCAGGTGCCTGCACTTAAATCACCCACAAAAAGCGAGTTGACTTCATCTAAGAACGCCAATCGGTTTCCCCATAATCTAATACGGTTCGCCTTATGCATTTCCGGGATTGTACCGGCTGCCTGTGTTCCACTTTGCAGGAGTACCTCTCCACTAGTCAAAGAGACCAGCATACGTTGATAGTCCACATCCGGGTTGACACACAAAGCATGATCCAGCCACATACAGCCCAACCAGGGTGCTTCGTCCGCTCCCCATGGATTCACATAGGAGGTGTAGCCGCGCGTACCTTCGCCCACCTCAAAATGTAAATGAGAGTTTATCGACTGATCATAAATCGTACCCAGTTCAGTACCTTGAGGAATGCTTTTATTCTCTACCAACAAACTTTCATCAGGGTTGATGTGCATATAAGTCGTATACCATTGACGTCCATCCACACATTCTCCATTTTCTGTCCAGGAACCACCCAGGCAGTGCTTCAGCACCACCATGTTGTTATTACCTGTCAAACGCCAGACCATGATTTTTCCGTAAGCTGCAGCATAAACCGGGGTGCCTGCAGACGCCTTGATATCCGTACCGGCATGCCCATTGCTGCCCGCTGGGCCGTCATCAGTTGAATAGCATGCCACCATCTCAAAATTATGCGGATCAGCCAGGGCTTTATCCTCATCTTCGAGGATGTTCACATCCCGCCAATATGGCCAACTACTCACATCCGCCAGATACCCAAACATGGGCGGACATTGATAACCAGGATTCAACCCTAAATAGTTCCAGGTCCAGGGGGTGTTGGGGTATTGTGATATACGCGGCGTGCCAATGTTTGCAGGCAGCGGCCAGGCCAAAAATACTGGTTGATCCAGCAACAGCGGCGATGGGGTTGGTGTTTGAATTGGTTCTGATGTTACAATGGCCGTCGCTGATGGTTCGGAGATATCGTTGTCTTGATTTGTTGGTATAATCACCCGCTCTGGCAAGGGTGGCAAAGCAGGTATACAAGAAGCCAACAGGAATATACTCAGTGAACTGATCAGGAAGATTCGCTTCATAAATGCAATTGTAGCATCATCAAACCGGATTGTGGAAAGTGGGCAGTGTGCTATTTCAATAATTTCCAGGCTAAAATCCCCGTCGCAGCAATGGAAAATATGCCTCCTATCATAGAAGGTATACCCACCAAAGCCATCACGTTCATCACAATACCAATACCAATCAGAAAACAAAATCCGCCGCTGATGACAAATAAGATGCCTGGCACACGCAGATAGGGTTCTTTCATCATCATCAGACCGTAAATAAAGCCCGGAAAACCTAGCAGGAAATAGGAAAACTGATCAAACAAACCAATTGTTGAATGCGGCCACATCTGCAGAAGATGTTGTAGCGCTCCTGATGCAAAATTCTGCAATTGAGGGTCTGCTACCTGATTAATCAAAATCGGTACCAACACAAGCTGACTTAAATATGAGCTCAAGGCAAAAATGCCGTACAAAGGCACAATCGCAAAGACCGCAGCAGCCCATTCAGGTTGATGTTTTTTCAGCATGCCATATAAACTGCCGTAAAAAAGGACGTTTGCCAGGGTTAGTAGTAATGCATTGACATAGACAAATGTGTAATAAAACCAATGCCGTTCAGTAGCATAGATCAATGCTTTCTCAAAATTATCAATCGTCCCTAATCTGATGTTTACCAGGATCATCTGTCCCAACCAGAAAACAGTCAGTAAAAACACAATTAATGCCAATGTACCAACGGGTTTATTTTTCATCATTTCTCCTTAAATCCGGATATCCATTAAAAGAAAAAAGTCACTCAGTAATTTTTGCAGATCATCTCCATGCACTGCTGGGAAATGAGAATAACATCCAATCAACACCGCATTCAGTAATACCGCATGCGTTTTTGCTTTTTCGGCATCCAGCAGTGTTTTTTGAAACCATTGCTGCGCAAATGCGATACGCAATTGGTCGGTCTGTTGAACATACGCCTGTACCTGTTCATCCTGAAATGCCCAGGCGCGGATTGCAATTTCCACCGCCGGCGATTCACTAGATATAATCGAGACAAATCGCGAGAATATTTGTGATTCGTCCTGGTAGTTCTCACTGAAGGCGACAATCCGTTCTGTATATTGTTCATTCCAGAATTCAAGCAGGCCATTTTTATACGCTTCGTAATTCTTAAAATGATGATAAAAGGAACCCTTGGTCACGGATAATTTCCTGGTTAGTGCATCAATTGTCAGCCCTTGCACACCTTCAGTTGAAAGCGTTAGCAATCCAATTTCCAGCCAATCATTTTTTGAAATCCTGCTCATACGCCTCCGTAAACATACCATATAGTATGTTTTAATTATCATACCATACCGTATGGTATTGTCAAAGAAGTTGATTTGGAATCCAGGTGACTCTTTACAGGAAAATCATGCGTCAAAAACCACAAACCTGCAGGAAATGTCATCGACAACCTATCCCCTTTTTTGTAAGATTAAACTGTAATATTTAATAGCAGAGGAATAATCATGAATAAAGCAATTACAAAAATAATTTCCATAATTGGGTTGGCACTTGCCATCGCCGGGCTAGTTCACGGGACATTTGAAATACTTCAAGGAAATGCACCCACCGGTGGGTTAATCATTCAAGCCATAGGTGACGCTCAACAGCAATGGGTTTACGGCACTGAAGAAGCCTTCACCATATTGCCTACGTTTTTATCTGCCGGTATCCTAACTAATCTGATCAGCATTATGCTTGGCATCTGGTCTTTTCGTTATCTATCGCATAAACACGGAGCTTCCATCTTTCTTGGCCTGTGTATTTTGCTTTTCCTGGTTGGCGGCGGCATTGCCCAACTGGTCTTTTTTCTACCCGCATGGGGTATTGCCACGCGTATCAATAAGCCCATCAAACGATGGGAAAAACTGCCTGAAAAAATGCGCAGGGGGCTCGCTCCCTACTGGCCGGTGTTGGTTGGCATAGGATTGGTTTCTTTCCTGATCGGATTATTTATCTCCATCACTGGCAGCGTACCCTGGGTCAATAGCGCCGATCCGCAAGTGATTTTAAATATTTGCTGGACGTTTATATTCGGAGGCGGCTGGGGGTTCTTCGCTCTGGCTGTACTTTCTGGTTTTGCTGCCGATTCATTGGTTAAGCAACAGGAGGAATATTATGACACCATATGAGCCCAAAATTAGATGGAACTTAATTTACCGCTTGGGAGCGATATCTGCTATTGGTGCCATTCTGGTAGGCATCGCTGAAATCGGCATTCAATTCATCCCCGAAGCCAGCAATATACCCGAAACTATATCAGGCTGGTTTGCCCTATATCAGGAGAACTGGTTTTTAGGGTTGCGTAACATGGGCCTGCTGAACATTTGTCTGAATCTATTTGCGATTCTGACTTATTTTGGACTGATGGCAGCCCACCGAAAGACGGATCAATATCCTTATGCATTACTGGCAATGATTCTCTCCTACCTGGGTATTGCCACTTTTTTGGCAACCAATCGCGCATTCCCCATGTGGGACCTTAGCCGACAGTATTTGGCAGCATATTCACAAAACCAACAAACCCTGCTCGAAGCTGCCGGGCAGGCCATGCTGGTCATCGGCGGCAGCCATTCACCTGGTACGTACCTGAGTTTTTTCCTGGTAGAAGTTGCCGGCGTATTGATCTCATGGGTGATGCTGCGCAGTGATGTTTTTGGCAAATTGGCCGCAATCAGCGGAATGGCCGGGTTTGCCACCCTCCTGGTTTTTGAAACCCTGACCTCGTTTGGCAGCGGTCTGACGATGTTTACCATGTCGATCTCAATGATCGGCGGATTACTCAGTATGTTCTGGTATATCCTGATTGCCCGTAGTTTTCTGCGCATGGCAAAACAACCTTTTGATCTATAAGTATTTTTAGAAAGGTTTTGAAAAACTATCCCCGCATAAAGCCGGTTTGCAATGCTAACGCCCAACCAGGCTGATTGTTTTTTGCAGCTTGCTGTACTGCCTTTACATTCTCATAACAAAGATTGATTAATTCTACCTGCCACAGATCATTTTTCTTTTCGATGATGGCGTAGCGGGCATGTGGTGAGCCGGTTTCTGTGATGTGGTATTCCGGTTCTTCATCATCATAGGCGGGTAACCCCACACTGCCCGGATTGACAATCAACATTTTCTCCATTAATTTCACCACCCGTGGGATATGAGTATGTCCGCAAAGCAGCACCTGGGGTTTCACGCCTTGCAAGTTGTGCTCAATCTCTTCCGGGGAGGCTAAATTCGTGCGTCCACAGGAAATAGATTCCAGTAGATAAGTCTTATCATTGCCTGGGCTGCCGTGAATTGCCAGTATTTCCTCTTCCAGTGTTACCGAAGCGGGCATTTCCTTCAGCCAGGATAACTGCTCATCATTCAATTGTTCATATGCATACTGATCTGATATGCCATGCTGCTTTGGATCCTGTTCCACTAAACAGCGATCATGATTCCCCCGAATATGAATCCAATCCTGCTGCATTAGAAACTGCGCGGTCTCAGCCGGCCACAACGGACCCGATAAATGATCCCCCAGATTAATCACTGTATCGACCTGACGCGCTTGCAAGTCGGCTGTGACAACTTCCAGAGCCGGTAAATTTCCATGAATATCAGAAAGTATGGCGATGCATTGCAAAATGGCTTTCCTCCTGATTGATAAAATGAATGTCGTTTAGTTTAACTATAATGCGATCCTTATTTTTCAGCAATCAGCATGTGCATCGGAATCACCGACAAAAATGTAATGTTTTCCCCACTTGCTTCAGCCTGGTTAATGGCCTGATTTATGTTTTCGATACCCTGATCGTATTGTTCATCCGATAACATGGCCAGTTGCGAGGTGGATCGTTTATCTAAAAACGGATCTTCAAATACCGATTTCCCAATATGTTCACTCTTTATTTTTTCAACTACAAATTGAGAAATATGTTTAAAGCCCTTATCTCTCAATTTGTCTTCAATGATTGAAAGGTCTTTAAACCGCGCAATATCACGTTCGTAAACGGATGGAAAGTATTTATATTGGTAATACTGCATATCAGGGTCTCTTGGATTCATGCCAAAAATAGCCAATTGGCCTTGATCCCTTAATATGCGATTGGCTTCATTCAGAAATAGATCCAGATCAGCGAAATGATGGATGGCATTCACACAAAATATGAAATCAAACGAGCCGTCCGGAAAAGGCACATGTTCCGCCACACCATTAATGCAAAAAAACGACTGATTGGCAGGTGAATTTTTCCTGAGCATTTTCATCGAAGGATCAACGCCACAGCAAATACTCGTTTTGTGAACCAGTTTATCCAACCAATGCCCCATACCACAGCCAATTTCCAGCACAGATTTAAATTTATTTTGCAGAATTATGTCATGCAAAGTCTGTTCAACCCCGAGCATCGGGCTTGATTCATATCGCTTATCGTACGTGGACGCCAGTTTACTATAATCAGTTTTCATTATTTAATCCCAAATATGCATAATATTCTACACTACCATTATAGATTTTTTTTTGGAATGATGTGATTCTGTAAAAATCCAAAAATACAAATGATCTCCTGGAAAATAAAACACCGGCTTGTTTCTTCCTTAAAGAAAAGACCGTTATCATCATCGGATAACGGTCTACATTATTTGTCGGAAATATAGCAAGTTATTTGAAATTATTGTCCAAATGTATTACTGAATGAGGAGATAATGATAGGCACAAGTAAAGCAGCCAGACAACCAAACAAAATAGCAACCAAAATAAGCGGAATCAATAATACAATAATCGCTTTTCCCCAGGAAAGTCGCTTAACAACATGGAGGGTCAAAGCCGCCAAATACAGGCTATATAGTCCAACCAAACCGCTTAATAATGGTCCAACAAATGGGATGGCGGCTAACGTAGAAGTAACAATACCGATCGGTGCCGAAAAGGCTGCATACACAAAGGCAAATGAATCCAGTGAACCTTCCCCGCCAAACATATTTGCAATCCAGTTTTGAATAACAATGCCAAGTGCAAAAAACAATGTGCCTAGCAAAGCACCTAAAGGCGCGCCACAGACAATACCAATTAAGATAGACCCTATACCGGTTTGTTCCAAGGGGATCTCAGCAGAAGTCTCCCCTATCATACTTGCGATTTGTGTCATCGCAGGGTTTCCAAATATTGCTGTCAATATGGATGAAATCACAGCACCAACCAATGCGCCGATAAAAACCCACAACCAGGCCGTATTTGTTTTGGCGTTTTCTGCTTGCGCGAGTTCTGCATACATTTCTGTGTTTGGATTGGTTAGAGCATCAATCCAGGTTTGAATCATGGGGCGATTTCTTTTTTCAACCATGGGGATTTCAGATTCAGGGATTTGTTCCATTTTCTTCTCCTTCTTAACTTTTTATAGCACAAATTGGTTAGGGAAGTATTTTCATATTGTTAAACCACGTTTAACGGCTTTATATGATCGCAGATATCAAGCCAATCCATACTAGTATACAAAATTAAGTGAAGCAATAATAAATACTAATTGAACACTAATTCTTCATAAATCCATTTAGTCATTAAGCGCAAACTCCACTGCAGCTTCGGCATGAATGCGTGTGGTGTCAAAAAATGGTACCTCACAATCCCCGTCTTGAACCAATAAGCCAATTTCCGTACATCCCAAAATGATGCCCTGCGAACCAGCCTGAATCAGCTCTTCGATAATTCGTATGTACTGTCTTTTCGATTCATCTCGAATGACACCCTTTACCAGTTCGTTATAGATCACCCCATGTACAACACCTCGACCGACCTCATCAGGGATCAATACGTTCAACCCAAACCGATCTTCTAGACGCCCTTTATAAAAATCTTGTTCCATGGTGAATCGTGTACCCAATAAACCAATCGTTTTTATCCCATTTGCTTTAATACGCTCAGCGGTAGCATCAGCAATATGCAGCATGGGAATCTGCACTGCGGCTTGCATTTCATCGGCGAGTTTATGCATGGTATTGGTGCACAGCACCATAAAATCAGCACCGCCATTCTCCAGGCTCTTTGCAGCCGCAGCCATGGCCTGCCCGGCCTGCTGCCAATCCCCGCGCATTTGCATTTCTTCAATCTCGGCAAAGTCCACCGAGACCATCACGCTTTTGGCAGAATGCAGTCCGCCCAAACGTTCTTTGGTCACTTCATTGATAATGCGATAATACTCAATAGAGGATTCCCAGCTCATGCCGCCGATCAGACCGATGATTTTCATGCTTTGCTCCTGGATAAAAAAAATAAAATAATTGTCGAGATTTCCCTTCACTCCACTCCTGCAAACAATCAATAATCCGGATACAACCCACCTGTTTCTTCCAGCCAATCGGCAATTTTTTCCGCCGCCGCCGGAATATTATTATCGGAGATATCTAATTGCAGGGTTAGTAACATGGATTCCTTAACCAACCTGCGCATTAATACCTGCTCCCTGCGAAACAAATCCAGATCATCATACTGAATAGGGTTGCCCGATACTTTTAAACGTTCTGCACGAGCAGCCGCAAAGGAATCCTCTGATCGGTTAAGGAACACCAGCCGAAAGCCAATCGGCTGTATGCGTTGTTCCAACCAGGCAAAGGAATAATCCCTTCTGTTGTAAGTCAGTTGATAGGCTCGCGTCGAGATATGAAAACGATCAATAATCCACGAATAATATTTTTGAAGTTCAAACAAGCGTACCCAGGTATGATACGTCTCTATTGCCAGGGCTTCCTCATCCGGATTAAAATTAATCGGTCCACGACCCCAGGGTGTATCCGTAAATGCACACCATTCCGCAGAGATCAGCGGAGAATGATAGCGATACTTGCGTGGACCAACAATGCGCGGATGTTCATTTAACGCAAAGGCGATCTCGGTTTTGAAGGTCAGCCGCGTGCCTTCCAGAATGATTTTTGGACATAGTTTAGCGGGCATTTTTTCCTGTTTCACTCACCTAAAATATCTTCCAGATGCATCAACATATGACGTGGGTAATCCGTGATGATAAATTCGAGCAACACCGGCTGCTCTTTGCCAAGATTACATTGATATTCCAGGGCTTCTTGCGATACATGTTGCATGGCATTACATAAATGCAGATTCACCTGTATCCACAAATCAATCAGTGTAAACCAATCACGCTTGTTATAGTCCTGCAATGCCACCCACTCTTGCTGATGATAAGGCGAAAAATCCAACCCTCTGTTCATGCTGGTGCGTACGACCCACTGATGATTGTTGTAGGCGGAGTCAATTAAATGTCCTAATATTTCCTGTTTGGACCATTCCTGCGCCGAGGGTTTCTGACCAGCCAACTCAGGGGAGATGGCCATCAATTTAGGTTTACTTTCAAACAATATCTGATCAATACTCTCTGCAATTGATTTCATGATGCACCTTGCTTTTTTATTTTATTCTAACTCTGATCATAGGCTTTCTGCAACAGGTTACAATCCAGCTTGACCATTTTCAGCATGGCTTCGGCAACCCTGGCTACTTTTACCGGGTCAGGATCACTCATCAATTCACCCAAAAGCGTTGGCACAATTTGCCAGGTTAATCCAAAACGATCCGTGACCCAACCGCATTGCATTTCTTCGCCACCATCTGATAACTGCTCCCAGAAGTGATCCACCTCTTCTTGTGATACACAGTTGACCAACATGGATATGGCCGGGCTAAACTTATAAACCGGGCCGCCATTAATCACCATAAACTCGCGCTCTTCCAGGGTAAAAGTCATGGTCATCACAGAGCCCGGCTTGCCAGGGCCAGCCTCGCTGTAGCGACTGGTACTAGTAATTTTTGAATTCTTAAAAATGGAAGTGTAAAAATTTACTGCTTCCTCAGCATTATCATCAAACCATAAACAAGTGGAAATTTTTTGCATATTACTACCTCCTGATAGCCAAAAACCAATAAGTAAAATCATCATAGCACGATGCAGGAGTATTTTTCAAATAATATCTTCTATAGTTTTGATTGTATTGCTTTCGCCAGTTTTTTCATGAACGGCTGATCCCGTTCCTAATCAAAAGGCACCGACGTACGGAATTCAGCAATTTACCAGCCTCGCGCTTGTACTTCTGCATGCCATTGTTGAAAGGCAGGTTTGGCCTCACCGGTATTGGTATGTAATCCCAGGGTTGCCAGATAGCTGATAAACCCTTTACTGCTCATCCGATAATAATGGGTCAGCCACTGAACTGAGTCTTCAGAGGGATCATTCAACCAGGTATAAGAGATCAACTGAATCTGATCGGCATGTGCATCCCAGACCTGAAACATTTCGTGGATAAATTGCTGCTGCATTTCATAAGAACTTTGATTATCCTCGCCACTGGGATAGCCCACCTCGAGTAAATAAATCGGCTGCCCCGCAAAGGTCTCCGTCAATACCGCAAAATCAGGTTGGGCTGTCTGCGGCGTACGCACTGAAAAATCAGATTCCAGAGGGTAATAAGTAATAAAAACGGCATCACTGTATTGGTTAATCGACTGCGCAAAGGGTTTTATCTTCCCTGGAATGTTTTCAAAAGTGATTTTTGTGCCAATCGGAACACCGCTAAACAATGTGCGCGCATGTTGACTGGTTTCACGGAAGAAAACCTCATATGCAGCCCACTGTTCGGCATCGCTTCCTAAGTAAATATCAATCTCATTGCCAATAGCCAAATTCGTCAGTTTCAAATCCGGTAATTGTGTTGACGCATAATCCAGGAGGGCATTAAACCGCGTAATCATTTGCGGATCATCAAAGGATTTGTCCTTCAAATCAGCGGGTACACGTAAATTATTCGTATCGATCACAGCGATCGTCAGTGCGACGCGCATTTCATTGGCCGAGTAATACTGGTTTGCCACTGCCAGCCAATTCGGATCCGGATTAAAGAGACCGGGTGCTGTTTCAATATCATCCCAGTGCACTGCTAATGTTACTGCTTGCGCGCCTGCCTTTTTGGCGACATTCAAAACATAGTCGTAGTCTTTATCGTCAAGCTCATTCACATCCAACACCAGAATGCGATCCCCACCAGTAACAACTTCACCTACAGGTATTTCTATTGTATCCACAATTTCAGCCTGTTTGAACACTTCAACCTGACCACATGCCAGACATAATAGCAAAACGAAACTTAATGATACAAGCCTTATCAATAATGTTTTTCTCATTTATTCTCCGTATTGACTAAAATTAAAAATCAATCTAGCTATGAAGTTGTGGTCAGAATGATTATTTATAATCCTCGGTAATATCGATAATATTTCTTCCGGCCGATCTAAGAAAAGATACAGTTTTTTAGGAAAAATGTTGCAATACTAGCTTACCTTGAAAAATGGGGGGTTCTATTTGTAACCAAAAACAACCCGTTAATTTGACGTACAAAATAAACTTCTGTATGATTATTAACGGTTCTGTTTTCATATCTTTTGGATTGGGGAGGCTACACAATGGAACATGCGATCATCTGCCCACAATGCAACGCACCAATAACACCTCACCGGTTTGCAAAATCGGCGCTGTGTACATACTGCGGCGCAACCGTACACTTTGATGAAACCACACGCTCCGCAGAGATATTTCATAAAGCCTTCAAACAATGGAACGATCCTCGATCGCATGGTTTCTCAACCTGGATTTCAATTGGAAATGATCATTGGGCATTGCAGCAGAAAATAGCTGAAGGCGATATCTCGGATGTTTATTTCGGGCAACGTGCGCGCTGGCCAAGCGAACTGGTGATTATTAAAATCCTGCGCAATCCAAACGATAAAGCGCTTTTTGAAAATGAATGGCAGGCGCTGCAAACCCTGCATCATAGCAACGCACCCGGAGCAGAGGTTTTTAGCACTTTCCTTCCCCAACTTGTGCAGCACGGTAGCGAAAAGAATGCAAAGCAATCTGATCAACAGGTGAGCATATTCCGTCGGGAAAGCGGATTCCGCCACACACTGGCAGCGGTGATTCAAGCCTATCCGCAGGGCATCCCCCCACGCACCTCCATCTGGTTATGGCGCCGCATCCTTGAATTGCTATCCTTTATTCATACCTCCGGCATGGTGCACGGGGCCGTGCTTCCCCAGCATATTCTCATTCAGGATCAGGAACACGGTGCACGATTGGTGGATTTCACCTGCACTGGGAAAGCCGGTGACAAGCTTTCATCCCTATCTTCTGAGTACAAATCCTGTTATCCAAAATGGATGCAGTCATCCGGCAAGTTGAGCACTCAGGCTGACCTGGTGATGAGTGCACGTTGTATCATCGCCGCATTGGGCGGTAACCCTGCAAAGGCTTCCTTACCGGATGCAGTGCCAACATTGTTAGCAGAGAAAATCCAACAGGTTGCACTCGCTGATCAGAAAAAATCTTCAATACCAAATGCATGGGCAATTCGGGAAGAGCTGGGCAGCATTGCCAGGCAAGTTTTTGGACCCTCCAAATTCAACCCAATTGACATGTCATTTTGATTTCATGTAAACATTATTTAACCAATAAGGAGAGAACATATGGGTACTGGTAATTACAGTCATGCACTTCATGAGGCATTACTTCGTGGGCGTACAAACATTCCTGCACAGCAGATATTCAAACAGAAGCAATGTCATCCCTTGATGAATCCCAAGGGCGTCGGCCTGCGCGAAAGCCGCGATAGTGACGATCATCCACATTCACAGGGTATTGTTTTTGCGCTGGATGTTACTGGATCCATGGGGGCCATTCCCAGATTATTGGCTACCCAACAATTGCCCGTCTTCATGAAAATACTGATGGATTGCGAAGTACCTGATCCGCAATTATTATTCATGGCGGTCGGGGATTCAATCAGTGATAATGCCCCGCTGCAAGTTGGGCAATTTGAATCCACTGCCGAATTGATGGATCAATGGCTGACATGGTCCTATCTGGAAGGTGGCGGTGGTGGTACCGGTCAGGAATCCTATGAATTAGGTATGTACTTCCTGGCCATGCACACCGAGATGGACTGCATGGTAAAGCGCAACAAACGCGGCTATCTTTTCATGACCGGTGACGAAGAACCGTATCCGATTCTTTCCAAAAATGTCGTTGAAGCAATCGTGGGCGATAAACTGGATGCTGATATACCGCTGAATGAAATTGTTGCCGAGCTGCAAAAATCGTACGTGCCATTTTTCATCATCCCCGATAAAGCCCGCGCAAAACGCTGCGAACGCATCTGGCGCGATTTATTGGGTGATCATGTGATTTGCCTGGATGGTCCCACTGACATCTGTTATGTGGCTGCCGGTGCCTTGCTGCTCAATGAGGGGCTGGTATCCGATTTGAAGGATTTGCAAAAAAGATTGCTAAACGCCGGCCTCGATAAACGTCGCAAGAATGAAGTGATTCAATCCCTAAAACCTTTGGCCCAGGTTGTCTTCGATTCACGCAATAGGAAATAATTCTCCTTGCGCGCATATATCATTATTGATCTTGGATTTGGCGATGCCGGAAAAGGTTTACTGACCGATTATCTGGCTCGTGAAAACAATGCCGATCTGGTAGTGCGCTATAATGGCGGCGCACAGGCTGCCCACAATGTGGTCACGCCAGATGGCCGTCACCACACATTTGCTCAATTTGGGTCTGCAACCTTTATTTCGGGGGTACGGACTTATCTATCTCGCTATGTCGTCATTCATCCAACGGCCTTGCTGGTGGAAGGCACGCTACTGCAAGGCAAAGGCATAACAGATGCCTTCCAGCGCTTGCGCATCAGTGATCAAGCGTTCGTGATTACCCCCTTCCATCAGGCAGCCAACCGCATCCGTGAAATATTGCGCGCTGACGCACGCCACGGCAGCTGCGGCGTGGGCGTAGGCGAGACCGTTGCAGATGTCATCCTGCACGGTCAGGAACCTGTACGCGCCGCTGATCTGACGCAACCTAACATATTGCGCCAGAAATTGCAGCTTATCCGTCAAGCAAAAAAGACAGAGATGACTGCACTTTTGGGAGATGTCTCGCATGACACGCGGTTGGCCAGAGAATTCAGCATTTTTGAACATGAGGATGTGATCGAGACATGGATAGCTTCCATTTCACCCATCCATGAGATGGGATTGGTTGCACCAGACTCGTTATTGTCTGATTGGTTTCAGAAAACAGATACAGCAATATTCGAAGGTGCTCAGGGCGTATTGCTGGATGCCGATCACGGCTTTCACCCCTATACGACCTGGTCGAACTGCACTGTAGATAATGCCCTTTCTTTGTTGAATGAGCACGCTCCGGATGCGGAAGTATGCAAGGTAGGTGTACTGCGCGCCTATGCCGTGCGGCACGGACCCGGCCCACTGCCAACAGAGTCTACTTTATTGCTCCCACTCATTCAGGAACATAATCAACAGGATGACTGGCAGGGCAGTGTGCGTTACGGCTGGTTCGACGCAGTATTAGCAAGATATGCCCTGAAATTGGTTGGTGGTGTGGAAAACCTGGCCATCACGCATATGGATTTGTTGCCAAAGTTGAATCAATGGAGGGGTTGTAATGGGTATCAACAGTGGGAAGGAATGCATCAAACACACATAGATTTGGATATTAAGGGCAGGGTGTTGCAGAATTTCCTCCCTCAAAACCATATGTCCCTCGAACAACGCGGCGCATTTACCGATGTGTTAATGCAAGTTTATCCCATGATGCAATCCTGTTCCCCTTCGGAAAGGGAAGTGCTAACTTCCATTGGTGAATTATTAAATCGACCGGTGAACCTCGTTAGCTATGGGCCAACTGCAAATGATGTTTACACCTCCCCCACAGGAAAATAACACCTTTATTCCTGACAATCTTCCTTAATCCCTATAACCGTTTGCACCAATAAATCCGGTTGATCATAGAAAATATCATGCGCAGATTCTTCAAACCAGATCAACTGTTTTCCTTGTGGCGCATTCACAAAATCATAATAGGATTCCGTCAAAGTGGAAGGCGCATTTTGATCATAAGCGCCAACCAGAAAATACAACGGCACTTCAACAGATGGAACATCATCAAACATACTCACCTGCATCAGTTCCGGCCAGATTTTTTGCAGCGATTTGGCACTGCTGATTGGCCAGGCAGCAAAATCAAGGAGTGAATATTCCGGGGCTTTGAGCAGCATCATGGCTTCATGATTGAAATTATTGGTTGTGTGATAGACACCCTGATACTGTGTTAACCATTTTCTTTCCCGCATGAGCTGATCGTACCAATCCTCGCTTTGGTAGGTTGGATTAATGGATGCCAGTTCATCGATGGCTTTTGGATCATTCAAGCGCTGGGCAGTTTGCTGAACATAAGCCAGAGATAATTGTTCTGCCTGCTGGAAATCCACTTCCTGACTGACCCCAATATATGCAACGAAATCCTCTGGATAATCATGAACAGTTTGTAGGCCGAGTACGCTGCCCCATGAAAAGCCCATCAGATATATCTTCTGTCCATTAAACCGATTTCGTAAATAGCTGACCAGTTCATGTGTGTCCAGCTGTAACACTGCGTATGTGGGATGTTCACCCCGCAGCCAGGCCCAGTACGATTTACCCGCACCGCGTTGATCCCAATTGACTACGATGAAATGATCCTCCAATTCCGGGCATTGCACCCGTAATTTGGTAATATTGGCACTGCCAGGTCCCCCATGAAGAAATAATAGAACCGGATTGGATAAATTGGTGCCGCGTATGGAAATCCATTGTCGCGAGCCATTTAATTCAACTTCGATTAATTCATTGATCATCAGATCATCCGATGTATTAAATCGAGATGGACTGAACCAGCAAAAAATGAGCACTACTACGATTGTTATCGCGATTGGCCACATACGATTTTTCCTGCCCTTTGATTTTTGTTTTTCCATAGCCTGATATCCAGTTATTTTTCTGCACTAATTTACATATATCACCCGGATATGTTGCAAGGCTATGCAATTTGTAGTGGATTTATGATTATATCAGGTAGGCAGCATTTACAAACCCTGCAAGAATGACTCGACTATAAACATTTCACAGTTAAGAAAAAATCAGGACTGCTTCTTTAAAAAATTGATCAGAGCATGATCAAATGCGCCCGGCACCAATAAATTGGAAGGATCCGCTCCACCACACAGGATCTCGAATTCAGCATCAGAAATTCCTTCTGCCGTGGCTTTCGCCATATTGATCGCCAGCTTACCAAATCCATCTCCCACCAGCACCAGTGTAGGAATATGAATTTCATGTAATCTGGCATGTACATTAAAGCGATTTATTTCCAGCCGCGCTTCCAGCAACCATTTTGAATCCATCAGTATAATTTGATCCTCAAAATACTTGCCAACATTGCGGTGATGCATTTTTCGATACGTATCCCTGATCATCTTTGCCTGTGTTTTGGGGGATAAAAATTTCAGGATAACGGCTGCCAACCAGGCATTAAATCGCTCAATTGGCTTGATCGCGCCACTTAAACTATCCACCAACGTTTGTGAAAATACCTTTCGGGGATAATCCAATGTGAATTGCTGGGCAACCATCCCACCCATACTTACACCCACAATGTGTATCTTCTCTATCTTAAGGAATGACAATAAATCATAAATATCCTGCACACAATCTGCAATTCGGAAAGTATTGGGAGGTTGTGAGGTGCCGTGCCCGCGAAGATCAGGCACGATCAGGAAATATCCCATATCCTGCAAAGTATTGATTTGCGGTCTCCACATTTCTATATCTGCGCCAATACCATGCAGGAATACAACCGCTGGATTCTCTTTTTTCCCAAACATTTCATAATGCATCGACAATTGATCAAAGGTTATCAATTCCATATCTACCTCATTTATTAATGATTATATGCCTGAATCCCTCTTGATGGTATCGGCTTTCTGCTAAATATCGTCAATTAACACTGAAGTAAAGGCATAAGGTAGCTTTGATAGATCAGGTTGAATCACCGCTGGTGTAGCGGTACATTTGATTAGCCGCGGACCATCGGCAAGCAATGTGTAGTGGACAAGGAGTTGAAACACTTTTTTATTTTCCACCATTAGATGCATCAGTTCCCTGACTCTTTTTTGATTTTCAAGAAAATATCTTTTGTGATCTGGGAGTAACCTGCCTGAGCTGCCTTCTTATTAATCGCTTGTTTAACAAACTTTTGAAAACCTCGTGGAACCAGACGTGTAAATTCATTGAGTGCCTCCTCTTCCCATCGAATATCAATCACAGCCGATGAAATTGGTGATGTCTGGAAACCCATTTTGGGTAGTGTGCCATCCTGAACATACGTATATAATCGATGCTTAATTTCTTCCGCTGCTGCCATACCGCCTACGATTTTGCCGCCAATATATTCTGAATGCTGCTTTGCTCCCAGAGGTGAAAACTTGTCAAAACCATCATTTAGATGATATCGTTTCAGGAATCCTTTCTTTTCAATTGTTCTTCCACAAACCGCACAAATGATTTTTCCATGATCTGTGATAGTAAACACATCACTTCTACAATTTTTACATACGTGTTTCTCCGATATTTCAGAGATCGCTGCAAATAAAGGCTTCTCATTCGTCAGGTTTTTTGCGAGTTCCTTTCCAATACAATTCATTTCATCCAGGATGTCCGGATGAAGTAATACTTCACCTTTCAGGGCAACGCCCCCAAAAACCTTTTGATACACTACATTACAGTTATATAATTTCAGAAACAGACTGGTAAATATTTTTTGTAATGAAAACCATTCCGGTGTTGCACCAGCAACGGAGACTGAAATCCCAATTTTTGGTTTCTGTCCATTTTCAATTAAGTCCAATGCCCAGGCAGCAGAACGATCCATAATGTCTTTCATTAATCCGGGAGCTGAAAAAATATAACAGGGAGCAGTGAGAACAATAGCATCTGCTGTTTTTATTTTTTCTTTGAGCATCTCCAAATCATCTTTGATGATACATTTCAGCTCGCCATTGTTACAGCCAAAACACCCAGTGCAAGGCCTGATATTTAATTTTGTTGGCCGAATGAGTTCTATCTCAAAACCACGTTCCCGACATGGTCTCAGGATCTCGTTCATTAAAATATGACTGTTTCCGTTTTTTCTTCCACTAAATACAAAGGCCAGAATTTTTTTAGCCATGTGTAACCTCTTTCAAATTGGATTTATTTATGATACATTTGTATCATAAATAAATCTATACTTCAATTCGCTTTGTAGAAGTGAGATAAAGAAGGTTGATATGTATCACATTAAGGCAGATAAACGAAATATAACCACATCTGAATTGGTCATCCATGCCTTGGATGACTTGATAAATGAGATGAATTTTGATCAAATCAGTATAAAGCTACTGGTCAATCGTGCCGGCATCGGACGGGCAACTTTTTATCGTTCTTTTGATGCATTGGATGATGTTTTGCTTTATCAAACAGATTTGCAATTGAAACATCTCTTTGACTGGATATTTACAGCGCTAAACAAAAAAAGAAATTTTACAGATCAGGATGTGATGCTTACCTTCTTTTCATTTTGGTCTCAAAATATTGATTTACCGGAAAAACTAATCATAGCCAAGCGATATTGGATATTAGAACGTGCTTTTAATAATTTTTTACAATCCAGGCTAACTTTCCTTAAAACAATACTACACCTTCCTGCAAACGAATGGCGCTATTTTGTGCGGATTCGCAAGGTTGTTTTAATGGGAATGTTAGAGGAATGGATCATCGGAGGATGCCAGGAAAGTTCAGAGGAATTGGTACAAATTCTTGGCAAAACATCTACCAATATCCAAATCAATTGGGATTTATTAAATGATGCCCAAATGGAGGTATATTCGAATTTATAGATAAACTGAATAAAATCGATGAAAACCATCTTAAATTTCATGATTTCTATACCCGGTAAAATCATATAGCCGTTGAAATAATCACCCAAAGCGATCCCGAAAAGTTGCTATCCATCAATGCCCTCCTCGATTCAATATCATGGAGGTCGGCCCTCTCCCTTTAAATGCCACCCGAAAATCCCCCATTCGCTCATTCACCTATTGCTATTCTTTTTGGTAATGTTAATAAAAGGTTGATATAGTCTGCTGTAAATGCAGGCTATATTTATTTAACGCTTTTTAGATAAACCGGATGCAATTTATCCGATAAGGTTGCTTTTGGTTTTTTCAACGGATACAATAGAATTATGGATTTAAGGGATACTAATTTCTATGAATCTTTTGCTAGGGGCCTTTGACTATTATTTACACAATCAAGCCAATTTCTGGCAGGCAACGCAACAGCATATCGTGTTGAGCTCGGCAGCCATGGGCATCAGCCTCGCTATTGGTTTACCTGTGGGTATATGGATATCTCACCGTGCAAAAATTGCCCAAACCACGATCAATTTTTTTAATGCACTGCGCGTCATTCCCAGCCTGGCTATTTTATTCCTTGTATTGCCCTATTTAGGATTAGGTTTTTTACCCTCCCTGGTGGCCTTATCCTTTCTAGCTTTCACCCCAGTGTTGATCAATACCTATGCCGGTATCCGCGGTGTGGAGCATTCAGTCATCGAAGCCGCATCAGGCATGGGTATGAACAAAACCCAGGTGCTGGTTCAAATTGAAATCCCCTTAGCCATACCAGCCATTGTGACAGGTATTCGTATCGCAGCCGTTGAGGTCATTTCCAGCGCCACGCTGGCTTCCTTCATTGGCGGCGGCGGGTTGGGCGACTTTATTACTCGTGGTTTCGCCTTATACGATGTACCTATCATGCTGGTTGGCGCCATTCCGGTTGCAATCATGGCATTATCGTCCGAACTATTTTGGACGCTGTTTTTACGGTTTTACCGTGTTTCTGAAAGATAAGAATGTTTCAACCTTTGTTAATCAACTTATTGTTGCATATGTTTGAAGAGGAGAATAAAGATGAAAAAATATTTGAAAAATAACAGTATATTTTCAATTGTATTGTTGGCAAGTTTGTTGCTGGGCGCCTGTGCACCCGCAGCAAGTTCTGATATGTCCGGCGAGGCGGGTACAATAACCATTGGATCAAAGGATTTCACTGAGCAGTTCATCGTGGCTGAGCTTTACGCCCAGGTGCTGGAACATGCCGGTTTCACAGTAGAAAGAAAATTAAATCTGGGTGGAACTCCCATTGCGCAAACAGCGCTTGTCAATGGTGACATTGATCTCTACCCGGAATACACCTCAACCGGTTTGTTAACCGTGCTCAAACTGGACCCTATTCAGGATGCAGACCAGATTTACCAGACCGTAAAGAGCGGCTATGAAGAACAATTCAGCATTACCTGGCTCAGCCCTTCCCCATTCAATGACACACAGGCATTGGCCATGACACGTGCAGTCGCCGATGAGTACGGTATCAAAACCTATTCCGACCTTGCCTTGCAGGCTGAAAATCTGGTGTTGGGTGGTCCGGCTGAATTCCTGGAACGTGAGGACGGTATCAAGGGCTTACAGGGTGCCTACGGTGGATTTGAATTTATGGAAATGAAACAATTGGGCACTGGCAGCCTGCGTTATCAGGCGTTATTGGACGGCGCGATTGATGTTGTGGTCGCATTCGGAACAGACGGCGCTATCGGTGGCAATGATTTATTGCTACTCGAAGACGATTTGACCTTCTATCCGATTTACAATATCGCTCCGGTTATCCGTCAGGATGCTCTTGAAAAATATCCACAAATCAGCGAGCAGCTTAATGCCCTGGCTCCCTTGTTAACCGATCAGGTCATGTCCGATATGAATTGGCAGGTTGATGGCCCGGATAAAATGGAACCAGCCGATGTGGCCAAAGCCTTCCTTGATCAAAGCGGATTGTTGAAATAAGGCAGCAACTTAATGCAAAATAACCAAACTACGTCTTCGTCAATCAATAAGGAAAGCGGAGTAATCACATCTGCTGAAATTATCTGCGAGGATGTTACCCGTCAATTTAGCGATGCAAGCAAACCGGCCGTTGACCATGTCAGTTTTAAGGTCGCGGCCGGCGATCTGGTCGTCATGCTGGGGCCGTCCGGCTGCGGTAAAACCACCCTGATGAAAATGATTAACCGCCTGTATGAACCGGATGAAGGCAATATCTGGATTGGTCAGGATGAGATTCATAATTTACCCGTCAATCAATTGCGCCGTCAGATTGGCTATGCCATTCAGCAGGTCGGTCTTTTCCCGCATATGACCATCAGTAAAAATATATCCGTTGTGCCGCGCCTGTTGGGTTGGGATGCCGAGAAAATCAAGCAACGCTCCGATGAACTCCTGGATTTGGTCGGGCTGCCCAAAGAATATTTAAAACGCTATCCCCGACAACTATCCGGCGGTGAGCAGCAGCGCGTTGGCCTGGCACGTGCTCTGGCCGCCGACCCGGCCATCTTATTAATGGATGAGCCTTTTGCCGCAGTGGATGCCATCAACCGTGATCGCCTGCAATGCGAGTTACTCGAAATTCATCGCAAACTGCACAAAACCATCTTGTTTGTCACCCATGATGTAGAAGAAGCTTTCCGTCTGGCCGACAAAATTATCATCATGGAATCTGGAAAACTTGTCCAGTATGGCACCCCCATGGAGATCGTCTCTCATCCGGCCAACAAATTCGTGGAAGAGCTGATTGGCACCCAGAACCTGCTGCGCAGACTAAGTCTGCTGACCGTTCAGTCCGTTTTGGATGCGCAACAAGGCATGGTTATGCAATCCAATGCAGCACAATCCGATAATACTGTGATTCGCCCGGATGACGATTTACGAAATGCGCTCTCCATGCTGTTAGGCCGCGGTAGCAATGCACTGCAAGTGGTGGACAAATCCGGTCAGGTACAAGGTGAAATCCGCTTTAATGATTTACGCAATGCACTGGCGGACCATACAACCAATGAATAAATCAGGGATCGTATGAGTTACCTTTTTAACAATTTTGCATCCGTCAGCCTGCTATTCTGGCAGCATTTGCAATTGACCCTGGCGGTATTATTTTTCTCACTGCTCATCGCCTTGCCGCTGGGCGTACTAATTGCACGTGTTAAATGGCTGCAAGGTCCTGTCCTGGCTGTACTGGGTGTACTCTACACCATCCCCAGTTTGTCTCTATTTGTATTGCTGATTCCCCTGTTTGGGTTGGGCACCACACCGGCCATCATCGCCCTGGTGGGGTATGCTCAACTATTGCTGGTGCGTAACTGGGTTATCGGACTAACCAATGTGGATAAAGCGGTAATCGATGCTGCGCGCGGCATGGGTATGAACGGCTGGCAGCGTTTTATTCAAGTGGAATTCCCTCTGGCATTACCCATGCTCTTGGCCGGCATCCGTCTGGCGACATTATCGTCCATTGGCATTGGCACCATTGCGGCATTCATCAATGCTGGCGGATTGGGCACACTGTTATTCCAGGGTGTGATCACCGCCAACTATGACAAAATCCTCACCGGTAGTCTGGCAGTATCCCTGCTGGCAATCAGTGCCAATTATTTTCTGCGCTTCCTGGAGCGCCGCGCTGATTTTGCTATCCGCGGAGATGGGTAAGTTTTTCTTGTTATTTTATCTTGTGATACCAG
This sequence comes from Chloroflexota bacterium, assembly GCA_016838895.1. Lineage (GTDB taxonomy): Bacteria > Chloroflexota > Anaerolineae > Anaerolineales > Anaerolineaceae > UBA5203. The sequence continues at coordinate 47,511 of JAEKNU010000013.1, read as the reverse complement.
ATAACAACTCAATATCCATCTCATCCAGCGGACACACATCCGCAGGTGTATAGATATGTGATTGATCGCCATGCCATTGATCCCCCAACGCATCCATTAATTTCGGGTTCTCCGCTACATACTCAATCACTGGTTGGCAAGCATCCATCAGGCTCATCCCATTTTCAACCGCATTCCAGTAAATGCGCCCAATTTCGGCATGCTTGAAACCTGGATTTTTCACTGTGTAGATCTGATCAATTAATTGATAGCTATTATAGGCATCCGCCTGTTTTCCGGCCGCCAATTGTAAAACCATTTTGCGAAAACGCGCATACGCTGAAAGGTATTGGTATTCATCCGCACGGAAATAAGGTGGGTGGATTTCAGATGTATCCCGTCCGGAGTGTTTTGCTGCATATATGTCCCAAAAGTATTTCTTGCGGTCCAGTGAATACCACTCCAGTACCGTGCTTTGGATTACCTTATCGTAAAGAATCAACGCCTGATCATAATTCCGCAGCAGGAAAGCCCGGTCGGCTTCCTGTAAAGCCTGATATCGATAAAGGGGAGAATCAATTTGGTAATCGGAAAATAGGAAAGATTCACCATTCCAGGTGAAGACAAGCCGCTGATATAACCACGGACCCGTCTCATAAAAAATCATTTTATTGCCTGGACCATAATCGTCAAACACAATTTCATAAAAGCCATTTCCATCGAGATCTTTTAGCGTAAATTCACCTACAGTATCGTTTAAAACCAGTACCCAATGATCATCCACCCAAACTTGTTGAATTGAATTCCAACCTACACCATTGGCGATTCTGGAGATGTCTCTAGCGTTATATCCATGATCCACCTGTAAAATAGCTTTCATTTCCTGACCATCCCATTCCAGGAGGTCATAGGCATAGTTATTATTTGGATCAATTTTAAATGTAATCATTAATTCAGGAATACCATTCTGATTAATGTCTGATTTATACTTGTTTGAAATTGGCGACCATTCTTCCGTATCATACTCAAGAATCGAACGATAAGCGCCATCATGGCATTGAAAGATTGTCACAGCGTGATCATGTTGAATAATCATCTCGGAAACACCGTCCGTGGTCAGGTCCGGAGAAAAAGTCTGCATTTTCCTTGTGTCGCCCTGAAACAATTGTGAAAGAATTTGTTCAAAAGAAGCGCCTGAATCCAATGATGTTTCAACAAAGGCAAGTAAATCTTCCTTGGCCAAAACTAATAATTCATCGGTGAATTCAAAATTTGGATCTTCAACCGGGCACACCTCTGCTTGGGCAGGCGTCACCGTGACAGCCAGCTCCGGATGAAAGGTCGGGTATGATGTGGGTGTGCTTAGCACCTGTGTTCCCGTTGGTGTAGGTGATTTTGGAAAATTAGTCTCTTGCTTTGAAAGCTGTACCGCGGCCTCCGTCTGGATTCCACCAATCGTAATCGGTGTTGGCTCGAATGATGCCGGTAGATTACACGCAGCCAGAATACTAACAAACACTAATAAGAAAATAAATATTGTTCCAGATTTCATCATAATCCTGTGATTTTTGAGGGGTACTCCCCCACATACAATGATTATACGGTAATGCTGTTTCCGCGTTATCAAAATGAAGATTTCAGTTCGTACAATTGCAACACGAAAGCATGGATTAAATTTCAAGCCATTAATTTCTTTTTGATTCCATATAGATAATAGCGCTTTTCAAGCTTTTCAATTTCCGGTATATATCCCAGAGTACGAAAGATTGCTTCATAATCTTTTGGCGCATCATCAGAAAAACTTGCGAGCCAAACAATCAGTCGTTCCGTAAAAGTGTCCTCCCTGGCTTTTGGCCATTCCGTGATAAATACTTCCCCACCCACTTTGCACACGCGAATCATCTCCGAAAGCACTTTTTCAGGTTCGATATAGCCACCACTTAACGCATTGGTTGCGACAACGTAATCAAACTGGTTGTCAGGATATGGAATATCATAATAACTGGCGTTGATAATTTCGGCATCCATTCGTTTACTTTTTGCAATTTCAAGCATGCCATCAGATATATCGATTCCAAAACAGCTTATCCCTTTCCTGGCTGCAAGCTCAAGCAGGGTTCCAGTGCCGCAGGCAACATCCAATACCCGTCCAGTACTCATTTTCTCGACCACACGCTTTCGTCCCTTTTCGCCGGCGGGAAACAAAGTTCTCATAAATGCATCATAATACCGGGATAATCGGTTATACATTTTTGTTGTCCAAAAGCGCGGTTTGGCACTTGTATTCATATCTGAACTCCGTGGAATAAACTGACAATCAGATGGGCCCAATAAAAAAGATTTCTATTTTTCAATGGCCCAGAAAGCAAAGAAACGGGTAAATACAAGTCTATCTACAAAAATAGCGGATAAGGCGCCAATAGCATACATAATATAATCCAGTTGATCAAAAGTTACACCCAAAACGGGTATACCAAAATACTGGCAAATTTCTGCGATGGAAGGGATTATAAAAGCGATGAATCCTTTTATTGCCCACGGTCTTAAATATGGTATGGTGATCTCAGCTGCGCACAACAAAAAGTATGCGCCAAAAGTCAGGAAGATGTCAGAAAAAAAACTGGCATAAAAAATATATGATGTTCCCTCTATATATGCCCCAATATTGAGTAAATGAGCAATCGCAATTAGCATCATCAGGCAAATGATGATGAACCGGCGTTTTTGTAAACGGTTAACTGCTTTCATCAAAGTCTACCTCCAGAAGTGATAATCATTGAGAAGCTACAATTTTTCCTTAACAATATGAGAGATTTCTATAGTCGCCATCCAAATCCCGCGCCATTGGGCACGCAGGATGTGGAAAAGGTATATGTGGATAAACCGAAATTGAATTTAATCTCTTTGTTTACTGGCTGAGAGATATGTTGAGCAGCGTTATCGAGCATGTGTGAAATGGTTCAGGCATTTAAACAGTATCGGTGATGACTTATTTCGATTCAATCAATATCCTTATCCTTTCTTCAGATAATCCCATAATACGTTGACAATACACCACGCATTTTCAACCTTGGCTAAATGCACGTAATCGTCAAAATCCTCCGAGATGATTTTGACACTGGCCATGGTTTCTGTCTGGTCAAGGATGGTGATTTCTTTGCGGCCTTTCTCGGGCACAGCCAGCTTTCCTTTTCCTTCGCCGGTGGCTTCCACCATCCAATCCTTGCTGACCTCCCATATCTCATCCTGGGAAACCATACGACGTTTGGCCAGATGCGGCGAGAGCGTGCGCTGCATTCTGGCAGCATCGCCTTCATACCAGCCTTCCAGGTAATCTAAAATTCTGAGTCTAATTTCTTCACGGTCTTCCATTGGCTTTCCTCTTTATCTGAAACGGTATTTTTAATTCTATCCTTTATTCTATTCATTTAAATACGGATGGACAAACTAATTAATGTGTTTTTATCATGCGTAAAGTGATTTACACTCCTCTTTAAGCACATCACCAATCACCTCAATCATCAAAGGCGAGCGTTCAATAATTTCTTGCGCACTTACCTCAATTCTGGATTTGCCAAGCTGCACAGTTTCCTGAATGGATACGCCATACACGATGCTGGACAGGTTTGCCCACACTGCCAGAGAAGAACACATCGGGCATGGCTCACAGGTTGAGAATAATATTGCCCCGCTCAAATTACTGTCTCCCAAAGTATGCTCTGCCTGGCGGATCGCGTTAACTTCTGCATGCAGGCTGGGGTCCTTTTCTGTTATAGCTGTATTGTGTGCTTTGCCGATGACTTGATTCCCTAAGGTGACTACCGCACCATAGCCTTTATTGCCTTCCTGTTTGGAAAGTCTGGCTTCTTCAATGGCGAGTGTCATCATTTCTTCAAAATCAACCCTGACAATCATCTCTTTGCAATGAGCTGTATAAGGTCTGATTTCTGTATAACTGCGCAGAAATCTCAACTGCGGATCAAGTTGTGATATGAGTGCCTGGGTCGATTTCTCGTAAACTGCCCGGCAAATGGATTTTGTATCCAATTCAAGTGCCTGACATGCATCCAGCGTCGGACATGGATTAAGCGACAACCAGACAATCTCTTGATCTGTTTCTTTGATAACAGGTAAATCATCTTCCGAAAGACCCATGTAATCAAAAAACAACAGTTCATAGGCGCTACGGGGTAGCAACTTTTGCCTTGTATCGATTTTGAGATCGTTCTGTTTGAACCATGCAATCCGTTTCTGGGCAACTTGGTGTTCAATAGTTCGATAATCGCCTGCTTTTAGTCGTTCAATCTGTTCATTAACCTTCTTTTCATATGAATTGCTCATGGTGGGTTAATCCCTTGGATTTTTTTGCTGTAATTAAAGGATTGTTATTCAGTATCATTTCGACGATAATTCTATGATATCCTGAATCAATCTAGGATGGCTATAAATCCTCTCTTGATTCCCCGCAGGCAGCTACCATTTTAAGGTCAAAATCCTCATAGCTGCTATATATCTCGGCCTGCCAACCTCGCTTGCGTGCAGCATCAACATTCCTTTGGCTGTCATCCCAAAACAAAATCTCATGCGGAGCCAACGCCAATGTGGTTTCTATTTGCTGGTAATACGCATCCTCCGGTTTCTGACCGCCCATTTCACAGGAGAAAAAAAGATGATCAAATTCATTAGCAAAGCCCATTTGGTTTCTCATATAAGTCGCCCGATTATGCTCCTGATTTGTCGTCAGACAGCAGACCAAACCCTGGTTCCGTAGTCTCCGCACTTTGTTCAGCAACTCCCCATCTACAACGTCATCTTCAAGCATCCAGGTTCGGATAAATTCATCAACACCTTTCTGCCAGCCCCATGATTCCAGAAATGGTGGAAGAACATCGGCAAGTTCTTTTTGTCCAGTCAGGCATTCATTAAAAACACCATTATAAAAGGGAGCCGTCATTTCCCTGGCAATTCCATATACATCCTGCAAATGCCGGGCAAACTGCATTTGCGGATTAATCAGCACTCCATCGGCGTCAAAACAAATCGCTTTAATCATGCAACTCACTCCCATCCATTCTCTTGAAAACAAAATCACCTACCATCAATAACCCTGCCCCAATGGCATACGCCAGGAGATCCAGCCAATCAAAAGTTACTCCAATAATAATCCTTGCCAGTGCATTATTTTGTAAATTCAAGAGAAATAACAAATCAAAATACTGCCCTATCTCAATCAGGCAGGCAAATATAAACACGCCTGCAAACAGTAATTTTAGCTTATCAAAATAAAAAAAGGAACAAAGAAAAAACACCAACAACCAGATCACCAGCATATCACCGATAAAAGGACGGATGACCTGATCGTGAACAAATATTGCTATACCGATCTCGAGCAGTAAGAGAAACAGGAAAGCCTGTACGTTCTTGGCAGAAAATCTATAGGACATTGCTAAATCGTATCAAATTGTGTCTGATTTTGGAACGGCTGCACTAAACTTCAGGAACTTGATGGTAAACAACTGTTTGATCTTTGCCATTTGCTTTGGCGTTATACAAAGCCTTATCGGCCAAAAACAACAGGGACTCAATTTTATCGGTGTTAATTTCAGGGTAACTGGCCAAACCAATACTAATCGAAAACTGAATTTTATTTCCAGCGTCGTCGGTTACGACAGTATCTCGGATAATTTTCTGAAACCGTTTCGCGAAATATTCTGCTTTTTTTGCATCGGCATGGGAAAGTAAAAATGTAAATTCTTCTCCACCGAGGCGTCCTGCAAGATCACTTTTGCGACATATATCTTGAACCTTTTCACCGTATTTTCTTAAGACCTGATCCCCGGTGATATGCCCATATTGATCATTAATAATTTTGAATTCATCAAAATCGACTAATAAAATAGAAATATTGAACGATTCACGTTTAGCAATATTAAAGACAGCATTGGCTTTTTCAAGAAAGGCGCGTCGAGTTAGCAATCCCGTTAAACTATCATAGGTAGCCAGCTGGCGCATCTCTTGTTCCAGATTGTCAATTTCAATCACCAATCCAAACATGTTCCAGCTAATAATCGGTGTAAGAATAACACATACCACTGTCGCAATCGTAAATGCCGCAATAATATTTAATTGCACGCCAAACCGAAGAAATATTGAATACATTAATAGTGTGAATAGATTGGAAAAAACGGTCGTAATTGCCGTCATGGCGATAACCGATTTTATACGGCCCAATCGAACGATAAGCTGCCTCATGCATTTACCTTTGTGTGCTTTATTGATTTTCCGATGTGCTAATCGCTCAATGTCATATATTTGACATTGATATATGAATCATTATATGATGACATTATACATCATATTTAGCGAATTATTTAGAATTATATACTATTGTTACTTTATTTAATGATTATAAATACTATTATTTCAAATGGCTTTCTTAAAACAAACGGCTTCTATACTTCCCCCATAGCCACCATAGTTCTCAGTAATAAGATACGCATGCTCTGAATAGAAATCAACTGCCCGCTGATTAATCTTGCGGGTTTCCAGCCAGATTTCTTTATAACCGTAATGAACAGCATATCGTTCCAATTCACGAAGTATTACATGACCAATCCCCCTGCCAGTGTATTTGGCATACATGCGTTTGATCTCACACACATCTCCAGAGATCGGGCGAAACCCACCGCACCCAACAGCTTCCTCTCCCATTAACGCAATCAGAAAAATTGAACCGGATACAAGGACGTCTCTCTCATTAAATGAATGCCGCCCATCATTGCCGGTGATGTCATACAACGCTTTTGAAAGCGCTTCCAATAATGGTTTTGCTATTTCATCCGTTGGCGCACACGTTTGAATGCGAATATCATCCATCATGTACAACGCCGTACAATATTTGAATACTTTTCTATTCAGCGTAGAAAAATCGATTGTCATCCAAGTCTGGTTTTTTGGGATCCTTAAGCGTCCATTGGCCCCAACCTAACACATCTCCTGTTTCATCAACAATTTGATAATAGATAAACTCAGGTTCAGGATGCAGACATTTGATTTCCTTACTAACATTTAACAATGACTCCAAATAGTTAACATCCAGATCTTCTGCTGTGCCGTCCCACTGAGCGAACACTAGTATCTCATTCTCGTGAATCGTATAGAAAAACGCTACATTTTCCCTTTCAACATCAAAATGAGTATGCAATTTCAGGTTGGTATTTTTCCAAATACAGCTTCCTGCAGGGGCCTTTTCATCATCTCCAACCGGGATTTTTCGAAAATATGAAACCTGGAAACGATTCCTTAATGATTCAAGTTTATCCGGACTTTTTTCCAATTTGGTTGGCAGGAGAGAGGTATATATTTCTGCGTCATACCAGGGATGATATGTTTGGTCAACCATTATAATACTGATCTTGTTGAACGTATCACTCACACACTTATCGGATAGATTGATCTCCTGGGTCAAAATTAAGGCATGCTCAATCGCTGTGTAAAGCGTAACACCCATCTCATCACTTTCTGTTGCTGAATCAATTCCCGGGTCTACGATCCAGACGTTAAGAGAAGAAATTCCTTCTGAAGTATAGTAAAAAGCAGCAAATTCCTCATAGGGGACCATTGCTTTAATATTTTGCAATAGTAGATCTGCATTGCAAGCAGTCTGTGTTGGTTTTGGTGTTTCTGTTTTCGTGGGGATTACAGTTGGTAATATCACTTTTGTAGGAGTCGGTTCCAGTGTCAAGCTAATAGCTGGCTGTTCCGCAGGTTTTTTGCCGAATTGGGCAATATCCCCTATACCACAAGCACTAAGAATAAAAATGCTAATACAGAGGATGAGTATGCTTCTTTTTTGGTATCCGGTCATAATAATCCCTTAATATATTTAATTATGAATTAACGAAGAAAGTTCATTAGAGATATCATATCTCTGAAATTATATCTTATACAACCGAAAACCGGATGAAATTATTATATTTTTTAAGAATCTTTCCAATTCGTTTGCATACTGTTAAGCCATTCCCGGGTTAATGCATTAAATACCAATGGCTGCTCAATTTGCAAATTATGTCCAGCCCGATCCAGGGCTAAAAATGTCGCATGAGGATATTGCTTTACCAAAGGCAGATGATCTTCAAACCCCACTGCTGTATCCTGTCGGCCGGTCAGGATTAACATTGGCTTTTCATACTTGAGTGTAGATAATTCGCTTTCATAAGTAAAAGGATAATTCTCTACTTTTGAAAGCTTTTCCAGAAAGGCAAAATCAGCAATGGCAACCCCACTGGAAATATCCGCATTCATCTTTTCCCAAACCTCTTTCGTTTGAATAACGCAAAAGGCTTCAAAACTTTCCCTGTCACTATCCGATAAACTTTCCAGCAATGCTTCATCACGGATACATGCAGTACGTGCTGGAAGCGTACGCTGTTCTTCAACACCGATGGTTAGTGGACAAAGCAGCATGGCACCAATAATGTGCTGTCCATCTTTTCTTAATAATCCCAGTGTCAAATAGCCGCCATATGATTCCCCGGCTACTGCGTATTTCTGATCGGGAATCACCTGCCGCACAAATTGATACACAATTTCCAGCATCTGATCCGATGTTGTCAACCAAACCGGTGCAGGAGTTTGCCCCATGCCCGGCAGATCCAAATAAATACGCTGCCAGCCGTCATCTTCTGCAAAGAGCGGTTCCATACAGCCAGACATCAAACGATGATCAGGCGTAAAACCATGAATCATTAAAATCGGTTTTCCGCTGCCGTGGATTTCATAATAAATAGGGATATCTTTCACATTGCATTTCATTTGTTTTTCCTGCTTCTTAATTAATTTTCATTTTTCGGATTGCACGTCTGTAAGTTCCAATACTGACCATTCTCAATAAAAAATCCGAGACAAAATAAGCCAACCAGGATACAGGTGGCTTGGGTTGTTTTTTAATGGATTTTTTGTTTTCAGATAATTCAATTTCAGCGATCTGTACACTTTCACCCATGTTATTAAATAATTGCGTTAACTGACTACCATTAGCATCAAATACCCTACCTGCTTCAACCATATCAGCTCGAAGCGTAACACCTTTCGCCTGCGCTAAATATCGAAACAATTTTGGATAACTCAATGCAGCGCCAAGAAAAGAACCCATCGGGTTCGGCAAATGAGTCGATACTTTTCCACAACTGGTGCTGCTGATATATGGCACACCTAACCACGCACATTGTTGTGCCGGTGTCTTAATAAACACTTGTTCAGCACTATGAATCAGCTTGCCAAATAATGGTCCCATTTGATCTGATTTGATATTCGTGCCATCTGCAAAAGAATACATCGCGTCAGAAATATTTGGCGGGCAGGTGCAGGCAACTATCATATCTACTTGTCCTGCATACTTCTGCCATAATTTGGCATGGGGAACATCCCAACAGAGCATCAAACCAATCCTTCCTAACGCCGTCTCAGCGACACATATATCTTTCCCACCACGGAAATAAGCCCTTTCCCAACCCCAGGGATAATTTTTATCGTATCGCCAAAATTGCCCATCAGGCGCAAAAAGGAATAAAGCATTGTAAATATGCTTGCCATCCCGCAATAAATATGAACCCGCCAGATGAATATTTAAATCCCTGCTGAGTTGTTTCATACGCTGAGCGGTGGGGCCGTCCTTTGATTCAGCAGCATCAAAATTCGCTTGCTGATAGACATATCCGCTGGTAAAAAGTTCAGGCAGTACCACAAGTTGAGCACCTTGTGGTACTGCCTGGCGAATTAATGCTTCTGCTTTTCCCAACTTGATTTCGTATGCTGTCGGGGTGACATCCAGTTGGGTGATTGCGATCTTTATCTTGCGATTCATATCAAATCCCATTTCCTATCGCCTATATCATTCTTTTGCAGTACCCTAATTTTATATGAAGTGATACACAAATAGGAAGTGTGAGGAACGGGGGATGTTAGGTGATTTCTGGATGCCAGTTCTCAGGTTATTTAACCTGTTTCTTTTCATATACAAGAAATGGTAATCGTAATACTCCTATCTAATACGTTTTCACATCCTGAGCAGTTCCCTGATATTGTTTTCAACTAGAATTTCATCAACGATAACATCAATGCATTATTAAAATTCTCAGCCACCATGCGCCGCTTTTCCCGTTCTACCTCCGAAGGATGTAATGGAGCATTTGGAAGGTGTAAATACATATTTGATGGAAATCTCTGCTCACTATACATACTCATTACATCATTCTCTTCAACAAAAGCGTGTGTAAATTGAAAAATAGTTTTAAAAATCTTTAGTATATTCATTTTTTATCTCCAAAATTAGTCCAACAAAACGATTATGCGATACGAACACCATATACACCCTCGCAATTTATTAAAACGAGGTTAGAAAAAGTGTTTTGTTTTGTTCAATGAATGAGAGCTGTGCTCTATAAGCCAGGGATGGATAACCCACCATCCCTGGCTTTCCTCAAATATTATCTTCCTAAAATCTGACGAATCTCCGTCATTTGTTCCACTGTCAATGGGCCGAATTGCATGGCGTTGGCATTCTCTTTCACTTGTGCCACAGTCTTGAAACCCGGGATCGGCACCGTGTTGGTACTACGCGCCCAAATCCAGGCCAATGCACCTTGCGCCAAAGTACGACCCTCACTGCATAATACATCTTGAATTGATGAGAGCTTATTTAGCCAATCCTGAGTGGGTTTTCCATCTTTGAATCCAGGATGCCAATCGGCCACATGACGAACATCATCGCTTGCAAAGGTGCTTTCCGGCACAAACTTTCCGGTCAGCAATCCCATTCCCAATGGTCCACGATTGATACTGGTCAGATTTTGATTTTCACATAAGGCCAGCAATTCCATATTGCCATCCAGAACACTGAGTTGTTGTTCCACCACACTGCAGGCGGGTTTTGTTGAAAAGGCAGCAATCGCATCCGTTCGATCCGTGCTCCAGCCGTAGGTGCGAATTTTGCCTTCTTTCACCAGCTCCTCCAGTACTTCCCGAGCAGCCAGCGCTTTATCAATTTCAAGACCCCATACGTGGATCAAATATACATCAATGTAATCTGTATTCAAACGAGCCAAACTATCTTCAACATCTATTTTCAAACGGCTGGCGACATCACTTTTGGTTTCTTCAGCATCATAGTGAACCACTTCGCGCTTTGCTTCTCTAATTTCATAGCCGAATTTGGTCGCGATGATAAATTGATCGCGGCGTCCTTTGAGCACTTTTCCAACCAGTCGTTCACTGAATCCTGCGCCGTATGTAGCAGCAGTGTCAAAAAAAGTGATCCCCATATCAATGGCAGTGTTCAATGCCCGTTCAGATTCAGCCTGATCCACCACACTCCAACCAGCGGATTTTCCATCTAATGTCCAAGGTCCGCCAATGGCCCAACAACCCATACCTAATGCACTTACTTCAATCCCGGAACGCCCTAATGTACGCGTATATTTTTTATTCATCAGTCTCACCTCTTACTTTTCTATTTTGATAATTCGATTATGCATTGATTTTGGATATATTCATAGCTCCATTTTTGATATTTTTCATATATCCAATTTAAATTGGATATATTGACATTCATGTATAACCAATCGTAGACTGACAATCTATACGGGTGTTTTTCTGATAGAAAACCTACACGAGTTAGGTATCCCGGCAAATTAAATTCACTACCTGATTCCACACTTGCACACCTTTTCAATATGTACTAGATGATTATATGTCTGAGCAGATTTGTGCACATCCCCATTTCGGCTAATATTTACCTGTGCAAAAGAACAGGTTTTCTATTAATTATTTGTCTTGATTAAAATTTTCCCTCATTCCGTTCACCTAATCCAATCAAGGGACAGGATTTCAAACGATGATTTCATTAGATAATTGTGTTCGCACTCAATGGCATCAAATACCCCTGCTTGACGCTCATTTTTGCATCGTTTATAATCATCACAGCAAATCGAGAGCAACGATTACACATGGGGGTGGAGACATTCGCTTGCGCTTTTGCACTAATAATGTGCCATTGAGTATGTAAACGATTGATTTTGGGCCAAAAAAATAGAAAACATGAGTAGTAATCAAATCTTGCATTTTTTTTCCCACAAAAAAAACAGGCAACACCCAAATCATTGGGTTATCTATTCCCTTGCATGCATACTGCTGTTGGCAAGTTGTCAGCACGCCTCTCCGGCTGCACAAACCGTTGAAGCTTATCTGGATGCATTGACCAGCAAAGATATGGATCGCGTAGCAGTGCTGATTTGTCCAGATTTTGAAGATCAGGCCATTATGGATGTGGATGCCTTTCAACTGGTTTCCCCTACATTGGAAAATGTTCAATGTACTGAAACAGAGCAACATGGAGAGATTACCACTGTCACATGCACCGGTAATATTATGACTACCTATAATAATGAAACGAGCAACATCAACCTGGAAGAACGTACTTTTCGGGTCATCAATGAAAGAGGAGACTGGTTCGTATGCGGTTTCCAATAAAATTACGTGATTGGCTCTCTGCCGAAGAAAACAAGCTGGCTTTAAAAATCAGCCTGATCATCATTCTCATCATCATCCTAACCACAGGATTATCCCCGCTCTGGATCTACTCAGGCTTCTAAATGAATATTCAATCCATTCTACTCATTCTTGCCATCGTCATTGCCATTCGTATGATCAGCCAACCGGCTGGCCGTATCTGGCCATTGACCATTGCAAGTGTAATCTTTGTTTTCCTCTTACAACCCGCGCTACCAATCCGCTTCATGGATTTTTGGCTGCCCTGCCTGACGCTGCTTCTGGTTGCAGCCAACTGGCTGATGATTACTCCACGAGAAAATCGTTCCGCACGTAAAACCTACCTCACGCTATTAATCATCGCACTGGTTGTTATTAGCCTGGCTGCTACCCGCCTGATTACCATCAACGGCTGGATTGTTCCCAACCGTCCCCCGTTATTATGGAAGGTGGGCGTATTCCTGGCTGTTGCAGCAATCATTATTACATTGGTCTGGCGTTTTCTTCCAAAATCCAAAGCGATGAGTTGGATCAGCATCACTTTTTTGATTCTTATTTTCATTGCCATCAAAACCCCTGCCTTAGCAGAAATCATGAGTATTGGCGCACGCCATCTGGTATCACAATCAACCACTTTGGCAGATCCATTTGATTGGCGCTGGCTGGGATTCTCGTACATTGCTTTTCGTATCATCCACACCCTGCGCGATCAATTTGCGGGTCGTTTTCCGCAAGTGGCCTTGAATGAATATATCTGCTATGTACTCTTTCCGGCTTCCCTCTCAGCAGGTCCAATTGATCGCATCGAACGCTTCGTTGTCGATTTACGCCAGCCGCTGAAAATATTCGATCAACCCGAACAATACACAGACGGTTTTTACCGCATCATCCTTGGTTTATTCAAAAAATTCGCCCTGGCAGATACACTGGGTTTAATTGCGCTCAACACGCAGCACGCTGAACATACCACATCAACACTTTGGTTATGGGTAATTCTGTATGCCTATGCCCTGCAAATCTATTTTGATTTCAGCGGTTATACGGATATCGCCATTGGATTGGGAAAAATACTGGGTATCAATTTACCCGAGAACTTCAATCATCCCTATCGCAGAACCAACCTGACCCTTTTCTGGAATGATTGGCACATCACGCTCACACAGTGGTTCCGATCTTACTTTTACAATCCCGTCACGCGCAGTCTGCGCCGTTCCAGGATTCGCAATCAGAAAGCCTTGATCATTTTCATGATGCAGCTCAGCACGATGGTATTAATCGGACTCTGGCACGGCGTAACCACTGGTTTCCTTGCCTGGGGCGTCTGGCATGGATTGGGAACTTTCATTCAAAATCGTTACAGCGAAAAAGTTGCTCCGTTATGGCAAAAGACTGAAGGGAATGTCTGGCTTCAGCGCATATGGCGCGGTGCAAACTGGTTCCTGACGTTTAACTACATCGCCCTGGGTTGGGTCTGGTTTGTAATGCCGGATGTACAATCCGGATTGCAGGTTATCATTCGCTTATTTGGAGGTGCCGGAATCTGATGCAAAATTCAAACTGGCCGCGCCTCATTCGTATCGCTGTAAGGGTTGTCTTTTTCCTGATTATTTTCAATGTATTGTTTGCCCTGATACAACCACAAGCCTTCCTTGGAAAAATATCCGCTTACAACGTACTTTTCCCCGGACGTGAACGTTTTCCCTTTGGAGAATATCCTCAGGAAGCCTATAATCTGACCATTAACAACGTGGATGCCATGTTTGCATCACATGAAATCAACGCCAACAAAAACAATGAAAGTGAATATCGCGTGCTGGTTGTGGGCGATTCCTCTGTTTGGGGCACTTTATTGCGTCCTGAAGAAACACTCAGCGCGGAATTAAATGCACTTGAGCTAAAAAGCTGCGATGGACGCCAGATCCATTTTTACAATATGGGCTACCCGACCCTCTCCTGGATGAAAGATCTGGTCATTCTAAAAGAAGCACAGCGCTATCAACCAGATATGATTCTCTGGATGGTCACCCTGGAATCGGCAGCAAGCAGCAATCAACTTGCCTCCCCCATTCTGATGAATAATTCACAGAAAGTGGATGAGGTGCTCAGTCAAATGCAGCTCAACGCGTATCACCTTGAAAATGAAAACAGCAATCTACTGGAAAATGATATGCTCACAAAACGTCGTGATCTGGCGGATTTAGTGCGCCTGCAAATGTACGGCGTAATGTGGTCAGCCTCCGGCATTGACCAATACTACCCTGATCGTTTTGAACTTGCCCGACGCGATTTCTCCGCCGATGAGACCGATTTCCTGGATTATGATAATCCTCTGCATGTAGATGATCTGGCATTGGATGTGCTTGAAGCCGGACGAAAACTGTACGCCGATATCCCTATCCTGATTGTCAATGAACCCATCATGATTAGTTCAGGTGAAAACAGTGAGCTGCGCTACAATCATTATTATCCACGCTGGGCATATGACCAGTATCGTGAGATGATGACAACTGCTGCTGAATTATATGATTGGCAATACTTTGATCTATGGAATCTGGTCAACGAATACGAATTCACCAATACCGCTATTCACACTACCCCGAATGGCACCCAATTGACGGCAGAGAAAATCAGTGAAGTAATCAACGACATTGCCACCAACCCGGATACCTGTCAGGTTAAACCCCAGGGGCAAATTTATCAATTGCCCACCGAAACCCCGCTGCCCACCCTGACAGCTACCCCGACAATTGATGCCGCAATCGCCACGCCAACCATTACGCCAACCTTGACGGTACTATCCAAACCCCCGGTTTGTAATGCAGAAGAATGGGAAGAAATCCCAGCGATACCCCAATATGTTAGCCCGGAACTGATCCAGCTTTACAAGGATGGCATTGAAAACGGTAATAATCCGAATGGCTTTTCCGTTATCGGTGATTGCCAGAATGTACCCACGGTATTTTTAGGCATCTATGATAACCCGAGTGATTATCGCCTGGGAGATGATTATGCCTACTTGCAGGACGTGATTGACTATTACCAGGGATCCTTTGCACGCCGTGGCGCGGCAGTCAGCGGCGGATTCAATGTTGCCTCCATTCTCTCCCCCTTAAGAGCAGACCCAGCCATGTGTGAAAGTGGAGAATCGCCGCTGACCTGCGAACTTCGCCTCCAGAAACCCAGCGTGGTTTTTATCAGCATGGAAACATGGTGGGCCAAACGCCCGGCAGATATCTATGAAGGCTACATGCGTGAAATCATTGATACCGTCCTCGAAAGCGGCGCTGTGCCGATTTTAATTACCAAAGCCGATAATCTGGAAGGGGATCACGGCATTAATCAAACCATTGTAAAATTAGGTTGTGAATATCAAATTCCGATCTTTAATTTCTGGAGTGCAGCCCAGCCCTTGCCGGATCACGGTTTATGGACCGATGAATTCCATCTGACCGTTGGGCAGGCATTCTTTGATGACAAATATCAAATGCGAACCGGACGTACCATGCGCAATCTAACTGCGTTACAATCATTGTATGCAGTATGGTCAATATTACAGCAATAAAATTAGTTATGGAGTATGAATCGTGGAATCTATTATTGAATTTTTAGCACAGAAAATCGCTGCCGAAATCTTAAGACAAAATAACAGAACCATCAAAGCGGATGAAAAACTGATCTCCAGCGGATTAATTGATTCTTTCAGCCTGGTGGATCTGGCATTAATCGTCGAAGACGAATATGGTGTGCAACTGGATGACACCGAATTAACCGCTGATCATTTTGATACCATACAGGAACTGGCTGAAATTATTGTCTCAAGGCAGGTATAATGCAGAATTTTTCCAGCATCTTGCTTGATCATTTCCACAAACACCCTCAAAAAACAATTATCACCTTGCTATCTGGCACAGATCCGGATGATCCCATCACGTATCAGCAATTACTACAGCGCAGCAGCGCCTATACAAAACAACTAATGGATCAGGGTGTCAAATCCGGTGATGTGGTCATTATCATTCTGCAGCATGGCGATGACCTGATTTACGCCTATTGGGGCGCCATACTGTTGGGTGCCATCCCATCCATTATGCCTTTCTTAACTGAAAAACTGCTCTCGGATCGCTATCGCTCTGATCTGAGCGCTTTGATTGATCACACCAAACCGGTTGGCATTATTACCTATAGCGATTTTGAAGATGAAGTTCGTACCGCCATTCCTGCTGATCAACAGATTAAAATGGTTCTCAGTGAAATGGTGGATTTATCTCAGACCCTTGATTTACAAACGCTGAGCGGCTTGTCCTGCTCTGCGGATGAAGTGGTGCTGTTACAGCACTCCTCCGGTACTACTGGGTTACAAAAAGGGGTTGCCCTCTCGCATCACGCAGTACAGCGTCAACTGGATGTATACGGTGACTCTTTACATCTCACTGAGGACGACGTAATCATTAGCTGGCTGCCCTTGTATCATGATATGGGTCTGATCGCCTGCTTTATCATGCCCATCCTCAAAGGCGTGCATACTGTTTTAATGTCACCCTTCGAATGGGTGCGTGCGCCTTACCGCCTGATGCAGGCCATCAGTAATTTCAAAGGCACCCTGGTTTGGCTGCCCAATTTTGCCTATGCCTTTTGCAGCCAAAAAATCCGTGACCGGCAACTGGAAGGCTGCCGTCTGGATTCCCTGCGCGCGGTGATCAATTGCTCCGAGCCAACCCGCCTGCAAAGCCATCAGAAATTTGCTGCCCGTTTTGAGCCTTATGGATTAAATCCGGCAGCCCTATTAACCTGCTACGCCATGGCCGAGAACGTCTTTGCCGTGACCCAGGCGACCCTTGGCGAAGATGTGCCGCTGGATATTATCGATAAATTCATTTTCACCGAACAGCATCAGGCCGCCCCGCCCACCACTCAAGAAAACGCAATGACCTTTCTCTCTGCAGGACCTTTGCTGCCCAATGTGCAGGTAAAAATTCTTTCCCCCGAGAATCAGGAATTGCCGGATCGGCAAGTTGGTGAAATCGCACTGAAATCCGATTGTATGCTGAGCGGATATTATCACCGCCCGGATATCACCCAGAAAGCCTTTCACAAGGGTTTCTTCCTGACCGGTGACTACGGCTACATGGTTGAGGGAAATTTATATGTCAGCGGCCGCAAAAAAGACCTCATCATTGTGGGCGGTAAAAATATTTACCCACAGGATATTGAAACCCTGGTGATGGAAATTGACGGCGTTCACCCCGGCAGGGTTTGCGCGTTTGGCATCTTCAATGAAAACGCCGGTACCGAGGACGTGGTTGTCGTAGCTGAAGTCGATACCAAAGACCCCGATGAACAAATCGCCATCAGTGATACTGTACGCAAGCATGTCACCAAAGAATCAGCCGTGGCATTACGTCATGTGCATGTGGTTAAAGGTCCCTGGCTGGCAAAAACCAGCAGCGGCAAGATCTCACGATCCGCTAATCGGGAGAAATATGTCAAAGAAGTGTTGGGGGAATAGTACGAACAAAAAATCCTGCGGGAATACATTTCCGATTACAAACCAGTAGGGATAATTCATGAATTATCCCTACTGGTTTGTAATAAATTTACAAATTTCAAAAATTCTATATATGTAATGGCACAGCGCGCTGTGCCATTACAAAAAAAATATTTTTAAGAAATTACGCGTCAAACAAATTCTGCATCTGCAATCGTTCCATGAGGGCCTGCATCTCTGCATCAGCGGGTGCCATCTCAAAGCGTTCGCCAGCATCCAACACTTTGGGCAGGATATGAATATCACCGGGGGAATTAAGGAACAATCCTTCGTGTCCCAATATCCAATGCGTGTTTTTATCAATGGCTTCCTGCTCTTCCAAGGGACGATACCAGGTATTGCGTGATTTCGTGCGTTCTCCCCAGGGGGAATGCACCATGGATTTTATGGTCTGTACAACAACATTACGTTCCTTACATACCTTTACCAGCGCCTGGAAATCCTTTTCGTATTCGGCATGCTGGGACATCAAATAACTGTATGGCAGCAGCACGGAATCAAAATCAAATTTCTCCAACGCTTTCAGGTGCATCTTGGCAACGGTCAAGCCATGTCCGGTCACGCCGATATATTTCACCAATCCTTCATCACGTGCTTCAATGGCGGCTTCCAACGCGCCGCCAGGCCCCATGGCAATTTCCCATTCTTCGGGGTCAACCAAAAAGTGCAGTTGAATTAAATCCACAGCATCGACGTGTAATCGTTCCAGCGATTTACGGATCTGCTCGGCGGCTTTCGCTTTGGTGCGCTCACCGGTTTTGGTAGCCAGAAAGGATGGAGGTCCATGTCGCCTGATCCAATCCCCCAGATACAGTTCAGCATTGCCATAACCTGCCGCAACATCCCAATGGTTAAGCCCATACGTGAGAGCCATTTCAATACTGGCATCCGCATCTGCTTGCGGTAAATCCCAATAAGCTGCTGCGCCCAACAATATACGCGAGCTCATATGTCCTGTTCGTCCAAAAACATCCTTCGTGATCATACGCTTTCTCCTCTATGAACATCTTATCATATTGTGAGTCTATGTTTCCAATATGAGAACTGGTTGATTTATCCAGCATATATTGGACTGATTATTTTTTTAAAATTGGCAACAAATACAATAAAAGCCCAAATAGATATCGATTATTCATGGCGGAAGATCGCCAGAACAAGGACTTCATCAAACGGAAACCCCTTCAGGATGAAAGATGGAAGGAGCCTTCCAGCAAGTCTTCTACGCGGCTGCTTGAGCCGATATAGGCTTGATAGAGCATGCCTTCCAGTTCCCAGTTCCGGGTTTGTGGATTATACCAGCGCAGCGAATCAATCGGGCACTGGATTTCCACGGCGGCTGTTTCGCCGGGATCGAGTTCAACTTTTTTAAACCCGCGCAAGAGCTTCTTTGGACGATCAACCTTGGAGTGTTCAAAGCCGACATAAAACTGCACAACTTCCGCTCCCATGCGGGTTCCACTGTTGGTAACGAATGCGCTTGCAATGACACGATCATCCTTAACATGAAATTTTGCATCACTGATTTCGAACTGAGTATAAGAGAGCCCATAGCCAAAAGCAAAGGCCGGCATGTTTCCCTCTTTCTCCAGTTTGGTATAGCCGTGATACAGGTCATACTCAACCTGCTCAGCTTTTCGATCAAAAGGCGGTAGATGCTGAATATCGGTAGGAATCGTAAAGGGCAATTTTCCACTGGGATTCACTTCTCCGAAAAGGATATTTGCCAGGGCGTTGCCGCCTTCCATACCCGGGTAAAAACTATGCAGAATGGCGGGAACACTATCTTTCCACTCTTCCATCATGATGGCGCTGCCGCCCACTAACACTACGATGGTTTTCTCATTCAACGCGGCAATCTCTTGAATTAATTGCACATCACTGTTATGCAAACGCAAATCCCGTCTATCCCCGCCAAATTCGATTGGCCCCAGGGAGTTGAACTCACCCTCATCTCTATGGGTATAACCTACCACCAGAACCACGGCATCGGCTTTACTGGCCAATTTTTTAGTGTGCGCCAGATTTCGCCCATTTGAGAAAGATACCTTGGCATCATCCCCCAGATAAAGCTGCAGTCCTTGAAATGGCGAGATAACATAAGGCGGATGCACGCGGCTGGAACCATGATCGCCGATATTTTCATGTTTTGCCAATTTGCCGATCACAGCCAGACGTTTGATACTGTCTTTCTCCAACGGCAGTGTATTGTCTGCATTCTTTAGCAGCACCATCGACTTTTCCGCCACTTCACGTGCCAGCTTGATATGTGTTTTGCAGGCAATCAAGGATTTACCATATCCCGATAAAGGGTCAGGGGATTCGGTGAACATCAACAAGGTACGTATAATACGCAGAGCCGCTTCATCAATCACGGATTCCTCTACCGCACCGCGCCTGACCGCATTAGCCAACTTCTTGCCGTACCAATTGGTGTTGCACATTTCAATATCCAGGCCGCCATTGGCAGCCTCAACGGTATCACGAATACCAAAAATAAAATCGCTGACCACAAAGCCGTAAAAGCCCCATTCTTCTTTCAACACCTTGCGCAGCATATAACTATTATGCCCCAAATGCTGACCGCGATATTTGTTGTAAGAACTCATCACACTACCTGCACCGGCATCCAGCACTTCATTAAAATGCGGCAAATACACCTCGCGCAATACGCGTTCATCACATTGCACATCCACTTTGAAGCGCGTATTTTCCTGATTATTCAATGCAAAGTGCTTCACACAGGCAATTACATTATGCTTTTGTACGCCGCGGGTAATGGCCGCCCCCATCTGCCCCACATGCCATGGATCCTCACCAAAAGTTTCCTGGGCCCGTCCACCCTGGGGAAAACGCAGCAAATTCACACAAACGCCTCCGAAATAATTACCGCCCTGCGCACGCACTTCCTTACCGATCACATCGCCAACCCGTTCTTCCAGTTCAACATCAAAGGAAGCACCACGCTGCATGGCAACCGGGAAACATGTGGAATAGCCAGTAACCACACCCCGTGGACCGTCACAAAAACGCAATTGTGGTATTTTCAGCCAATCATTACCTCCAGCCGTGACCGGTTTACGATTGTAATGACCCAGCACCATCATATCAAAGCCAGCTTCAAGCAAGCCGTAGTCACCGCTCATCAGGGCGATTTTTTCTTCCAATGTCATCTCAGCCAAATAATCTTTGGCTCGCTGTGTATATTGCTCAGCATTCCGTTTCAATTGCTCGACGTTCATAATACGATTCCATCCCTTCCTTATGTGAATCACTGCTTTTTTATTTGGTCAAAGTACATACTAATATTATATTGATCAAATGAATGGAAACAAAGAAAGTAGTATTGCGGATTCCATTGACCAACTGCTGATCTCGATTTCACTCAATCATTTGTAGATCCAGGACGGATCACCATTGACATCCGCTGTCTTCCGAGACAATCACATCCGTTAGAGATAAATTCAATATCGCCCATTCGTTTACAGGGATGCTTGTGGAAAGACTGGTGGGAAAAACAATTGTTTTTGTTGGCGGTGGAATAAAGAGGACCTCCGCAGGATATTGGGCAATAACCCCATCTGCTTCAGTACCGCAATTTTGTCCGCGTTCTGTGGTATTTGGCAGTGCTTTCCCTTCAATTGAAATTGAAAAAGCACATTTCGGACCTGGATGATACTGTCCAATCACGTTTAATTGTACCGGAACGTCAAACCATGCAAAACACGGCGCCCCTTCCCGGTTGCCTTGAATCTGCACAAAATATGAACCGTTATCAATACCTCCTAAAATTGTTTGGGAGGTTTTTGGATTTTGGGGATCAAATGTCCATTTTAACTTGATCTCATCTGTTTGAACAGCAGTAAATACTGGCTGATTAATCACAACCATGTGATAGTGTAAAGTCGCTGATCCTTCAGTCACCGGTGTCCAGGTCATTTGCGGCTGCGCTGCTTGCTCGTTTTCTGTGCTACGTTGTGAACCTTTTTTGCCATTACAGGAAACAGTAAATACAACACTGAGGAATGCAATAACAATAAAGAATAATAATCTCTTCTGAATGGTCATATCTCCTCCTACGGGTTAATAATGATCAAAATTGCAAGCCTGCTATATTTCCCCTCGTTGTACAAACGCTGCAAAAAAAATTAGCCCCCGATAATGCAGGAGTCGCATTGTTGTTCCATCCTTATTGTACCAAGCTTGCTTCCCCGAAACAAAAAACGCCCTCTTAAAAGAGCCTATTTTTAAGAGAAATGTTCTTATAGGCTAGTCTGCTTTATGTTTGTCCTCTCTTTGTTGTGTTCAATGTAAGATTATTTTACAGGCTTGATTCATCCCCGTGCCTGGCCACAGTAGATACACATCTTTCGGTGGACACTGAGAATGGCACCGCACTCCGGGCATTTCCAGCGCTCTTTTTCCAGGACAACAAATGCTTCCAGGCCAACATCCCGGATGCGTTCAAGATTTTCAATCATGCTCATCCCGTAATTCGTGCGATAGCGTTTATCCAACTGGTGCATGCGGGCACAGGGGAATTTTTTGCAAGTGTAACAAAATTTTTCAGTGCTGCTTTCCATTTCCAGGCAGGTTTTTATACGGCAGACCACACAATGTTTAGGTTTATTCTCATCATCGCCATGACAGCCTGCACAGGGCTTTTTCTCTCTAAGGTAACCAATGCAAAGTCCGCAGTTCATCCCGCAGGGGGCAATCAAGTTTTCGTCGAGTAATTCCGGATATTTCGTCTCTTTGGTTGGCATGGGTATTGTGTTTTCCTTCATGAAAAAACAAACTAATATGAATGATTGCCGGTTAATCTTACCAATAGATTGAATACAAAGTGGAAAATGGGTTAATCCAGATAAACGAATACTGGAATGCAGACTTAATTCGGTAAAAATATAAGTCGTTGTGGTGGTTCAGCATAAAAAAACTTTGTAATCCACTTGTGAATTAAATTATTATACCGGCTCACCATCTCTCTGAAACAAAAAGCGCTTCCAAAAAGGAACTTCGGTTTAGGCTACAGTGTTGGAAAAATGTAGAGTCTTTTTTTTCGCGATGATTTATTGCTGCATAAAGGAAATTCTCTTTTCGTCATTCCTACAACGATGATGCCTACTTCATGTCTATCCTGTTAAGCCAGGCAATAACCGCTGATTTGGCGTCAGCGCCACCGCTGCCATAGATTTCGAAACCTTCAAGCATCGTAGATTGAGGACACAACACTGCAATATCTCTGTCCATGTTCCCCAAACCACCCCCACCATGTGTACAAAATGGCACGACTGTTTTACCTGATAGATCATTCTCGGAAAGAAAAGTTGCCATGGGCGGGGCCATCGTGCTCCACCAGTTCGGAGATCCAATAAATATGGTGTCAAAGGTTTCAATATGATCTATCCTGGTTTTAAGGGGCGGTTTATATCCGGCCTGAATTTCCGTTTTGGCCTGCTTTACAACCGCATCATAAGAAGGCGGATAAGGAACTTTCGGCTTAACTTCATACAAATCGCCGCCAACCTGCTCTTGAATTAATTTTGCGATGATTTGTGTGTTTTTGGAACGTGTGTAATACACAATCAAAATTTGCTCAGGCATTTTTCTCCTCCTTTCAGTCATCCAGATATAACTATCATAACATCTGGAGTGCACTCAAGGTCAAGAGGGGAAAACTCATATTTACGCAGATCATTGAAAATAAATTATTAAAAAATAATTTTCTTGATAGCTGCATGCATCCTAAACCTGCAAAAAAAAAGGCATCCTCAAGAAGGACGCCTCGATTTCGATAAACTCAATCAATGGCTTTCCGCGAAATCTTATTCCACAATCCCCTGTTCTTCCTGCAATTCCTTCAAGCGTGGATGGCCGCGGTAAAAGCCGTGATATTTCTCTGGCAGCAATACCGCAATACGGCACATAATTTCCGTCACAGCTTTCTCCAGTGATTCCTCACGGTTGTCGCGATCAATATCCGGCAGCGTATATGCCGGACCGTAGCGCATGACCAGGTTGGCCTTTTTGAAGCGCTTGATGCGCCCAAAAGCCTCGTCGTTGCCGCTCAGGCCCACCGGCACAATGGGTACACCGGTTTTTACTGCAATAAAGGCTGTACCGGCTTTGCCTTCCAGCAGCTCGCCAGTCTCGCTGCGCGTGCCCTCTGGTGAGATACCCAGAACTCTTCCCTGACGTAATACCGCCAAAGACTGTTTCAGGGCGGTAAAGTCGGCCTTGGTGCGGTCAATCCAAATGCCTTCGGCTACATCAGTAAACCAGCGGAAAAACCAGTAACTTTTGTATTTATCGGTCACCAGTGCAGTGATGTCGTCACGCGTGGGGGTAATGAACAAAAATGGGATATCCATGCGGCTGAGGTGATTGGTCGTGATGATCACCCCACCTTCTTTGGGAAGGTGTTCCAACCCTTTGAACTCCATATTCGCCAGTATTGACATAATAAACTTGGATAATTTTCGTAAACCTGTTCGTTTCATAATTCCTCTAAACCGATACCTTATTGGTTATTTTTTATACAGTAAGTTGACTTGTTTCTTCATTTGACATTAAGCGTTTTGAGATCATCCACATCGCTATTAGCATACCACCTGCCATTAGTACCAATAGTATGGGGAATACGACCTGAATCACATCATGCATGGCCAGGGTTTCCGCGGATATTAATTCGTTAATCGACGTAGCAATGGCCAGAAAATTCCAGGCCCCATGAATAACAATACATATAATATAAGTCAGGATCAGCTTGCCAAATTTCTCTTTACGCCAACTGCTGGTCAGCGCCCAGCCCATTAAAGCGGCGGTAAAAATATGCAGCACGCCTGTGCCCAAACGCACAATCGAAACAGAGACCCAACTATCCATCCCAAAACTGGTTAAACCTAATATGGATTCAATCAAAGCAAAGATCATTCCAGTGACGGCACCATAATAAAAGCCATCTCGTGCTGATAAATTTTGCTTGCTGACAAACCACAAAGCCAACGGTTTCATTAATTCCTCAAACATAGGAATGATCACCGAGAATAATGCAAAGATGATAAAAAGAATCACCGGCTGGCTGAGGAAAGGCAAAAAGATTCGTGAGAGAATATCCGGGTTGTTCATCCCGTATGTCAGTCTACTGAGATACACAAAAGCTTCATTCCCTAACACCTGCGACCAATCTCCGCTGACCCCAACAGCGATCAAGAAAATCATCACCACGAAAATTTCCATAAATATCGTGATTGGTTCGGTGAGTACAACGCTGAAAGAGACCATGCCCCAATTACGGGAGGCATCTCTTAATTTAAACGTGTCTGCCAGGTAGAGGATGATCAAGGCCAAAGGAATAAAAACAGCCAGTATCTTCAATGGGGGTGAAAATAACCAGAAGAAAGAATCGCCCAGGCCAAACAGGTAAGAAACCAGTAGAATTACAACCCAACTGACCAGCGCAATCACATATTGACGCAATTGCAGCCTTGGTATGCGTAACCAGGCCGGGGGCGTTTTATCACCAATCTGATATATCGCGATAATCAAAAACGGCACCAGCATCAATCCAAAAAACGCCAGGAACCAGACCAGGTTATAAGTCTCAGTCAATACACTGTTGGCAGAGTCAGCAAGTTGATTGATCAACAAAGAAAGCACAAACAAGCCAATAACAGAAACAGCACCCACCAATCCGAGAATACTGAATATTAGATTTCTGGCAGCGAACAAGTTCGCTTTATCGCCGGATTTATCTGACATACTACTCTACCTCCAGTATTTCGATGGACAATATTCGATCTGGCATATTAACATATTCGCCAATAGCTGGTTCAACTGCCGGAAACTCATCCAACACTTCCAGTCCAGCGATGATTTTTCCAAAGATCGTATACCCACCTGTATAATTCTGAGCAGGACCATAAGTAATAAAAAATTGACCACTGTTTGATATCGGATCCTGTGAACCTGCATTTGCCATTGCCAGTACTCCGGGTTGATCGAAAGCCAATTCAGGATTTATTTCATTGCCAAATTCGTATCCAGTAGTACCACTGCCCGTCCCGGTAGGATCACCAGTTTGCAGCACTGTGCCTGGAATCACCCGAAAAATGGGGCTGTCATCATACCAGCCTTGCTCTGCAAGGAACACAAAATTATTCACAGTAAAGGGTGCCTGCGCTGTATATAAATCCACCATCATGGCACCACGTGTGGTTGTTATCCGGGCTCGCAGCGTTTGTTCAACATCAATCACCTGATCCGGGCAATGATCAAAATAGACGATATCCTCTGCATTTACTTGTTGATAACTGCGAATAATATCTCGCAAACTTTCTTCATCCCGGATGCCGGTATAGGGTTTATCGTTAATCAGCACAAATGGACTACCTGTAATTTGCATTTCTTCAATGATGAGCAAGTCATCCAAAATATTTTGCTGCGCCTTATCCGAAAGAATATCCACTTCAAACTGTGCAGCATCCAGTTCCAATGAAACCAAATAGGGTTTCAGCCAGGTGATAAATTCATCGCCGGTGAGTTGAATCCAATCTACCTGATGGGCAAACAAATGATGGCGTAAGGGGTTTGCCGTCTCAATGGACTGCATACTAGCAGCTTCAATAGCCAATGCAGGTAGATAGCTATTCTGAATAGGCAACTGCCGAAAAACCACTCGAAATTCATCTGTGTATTCTTCAACCAGTGTAGCGAGTACTCCATCCAGATCTGCGCTATATGGACACAAAAAATCTCCATAAAAAACAAATGTAATCAATGCATTAGCGTTGCCTTCAATCCAATCTGTATCCGTTTCGGGTGGATATCCATAATTCGGATCCGCAGGACTTAACGCTGCTTCATCAAAGACCTGACAAACAGGTGTAGGAACCTGCAACACTGGCAAAGCCGTGGCTTCTAGAGGTATCTGCGTTGAAACTGGCATAGCATCAAGGATGGCAGGTTTGCAGCCTGCCATCCCTAGACATACTACTAATCCAATCAGAAGACCTCGTTTGACCCCCATTGAAACCATACGCATGAGACTCCTCAAAAATACAAGAAATTATTCTTCAATAATTTCAACAGAAATCAATTTACTTCCCGGATCTGCAGCTTCTGTAGCACTCACATCGCGAGCCGTCAATTGGGATAATACTTCCATACCGGATTCAACCTGTGCAAACACAGTATAGGAACCATTCAGGTCCGGTTGCGGGCCAAAGGTGATGAAGAACTGGCTACCATTGGAGCCTTCGCCACTATTCGCCATACCAACCCGTCCAACCTGATCAAATAAGAAATCAGGGGAAATTTCATTATCATAAATGTAACCCGGGTTACCTATCCCTAACCCGGAAGGGTCACCTGTTTGGGCAACAAAATCAGGGATGACGCGATGGAAGGTTATATCATCATACCAGCCATTTTGAGCGAGAAAGACAAAACTATTCACGGCTACCGGGGCAACCTCAGCATTTAAATTAATTGTCACATCACCTTTTTCGGTCTTCAGTACCGCTTTGTATGATTTAGCTGGATCAATGACCTGATCAGGGCAGCTCGTAAATTGACGGTCTATAATCGTATCTTTCAAAGTCTGATACAGGCGAATATATTGTGGCGTGGTTTCAAAATCATCAAAAATATAATATGGCAAACCATCGACATATTCCTGTCCATATTCATTTACAAGTTCTTTGTAATAATCAACGGCACTTTGCAGCGATGCAGCATCATAGAAAGTGAAGCGCGGCATACTTTCAAGCACTTCGGCATCTTCATTACTCGCCAGATCGGTAAACGCATTTACTACAGCATCAATATCTTCCTGGGTCAGTTCAGGGATGGCATTGCGATACACCAATCCGTTTACCATTAAGAACGGAGTATAACTTACACCACCCTCATAACCGGATTGAAAATCATCACTGACTTTGTTCTTTACGTCATCATCAAGTAAATCTTCCGAAAACTGCTCTACGTCTAATTTCAATGTTTTTGCCAGTTCTGTACCATATTCAATAAACGCAGTATCATCCAGCACGCTCCAGGTTGCCTGATCGACAAACAATTCGGCTTTGAATTCTTCAAATTTATCCAGTCCTTGTTGTCCGGCTGCTTCAAGCATCACGGCTGCTGTTGAGGCATTCTCGTGCATCGTCAATGGGAAATGGCGAAAGACCATGCGTACTTTATCAGGATTATTGGTTACGTACTCTACCAGTTTCGGTTCAAGTGTTGCGCAATACGGACATTGTAAATCACTGTATTCGATGATGGTTACAGGAGCATCCATATTCCCTAGCACCCAATCTGATTCAGTGACATCGGGGAAGTCAATTAATGCTTCTTCATCATTACCGAACATAGAAGCTGTTCGACATTCTGCTGGTCCGCTGGCAATAATGGTTTGTGTATTTTGGTCTGCAGGAGCAGCAACAACGGGTGTTGACTCTGCAGCTGTAGGCGCTTCGCTTGTTGACCCTTCATTCGTAGCAGCATTATTCGGTGCACAGGCACCCAGCAGCAATACCAATAAAATGATCAGGGAAACAATTCTTTTTTGCATAAGATTTTCCTTTTACCTTTTTTAGAGGACAATGATCCAATTATACTGAATTTTCTCAATTAATCGAATTTTGATTGCTGAGAAAATTGAGTATAACTTCTTGCATCTCTTTTTGCACAAGCTCAGGGGATTGTTCAGCATCAATTACCTGCCAACGATGCGGCTCATCTTCCACCAATTGATGATACCCTTTCTGCACCCGGCAATGGAATTTAACCGCGTAGGCATCCAAACGATTCCATTCCTCACCACCCTTCTGCCGTCGGCGTAAGCCAATTTCAGCCTTTACATCCAGCAGCAAGGTTAAGTCGGGGAATAAGCCACCCGTTGTGAAGTTGAGTAAATTTTTCAAAACTTCAATATCAACGCCATGCCCATAGCCCTGATATGCCAATGTCGAGTCTGCGTAGCGGTCACATATCACGATTTTCCCATCAGCCAACTGAGGACGAATAAATTCCTCCACGTGTTGAGCGCGGGACGCACAAAAGAGTAAAATCTCTGTGCGGGGATGCATGGCAGTATTTTCCATTCGATTCAGTAAAATTTCACGTACCTGGTTGCTGATCGGTGTGCCACCTGGTTCCCGGGTTGTTACTACATCATATCCGTGTTCTCTTAAAAATGCTGCCAACGGCTCCATCTGGGATGTTTTACCGCTACCATCTGGTCCTTCCAGGGTAATAAACATGGGCTGTAGATTTCCTTTAACTTTACTGAATTAATCTCGAAAATACCGCACATGGCGGTTCGGTTCTTTACCGTATGATTGTGAAATTAAATTAGCCTGTTTTGCCATATTATGCTGCCATTTACGAATGCGCGAATCAGCCGGGGAGAGATCAATATACTTTTTGCCATTCAATACAGATTGAATCGCAGCTTCGGTCTGTGTGGTAATTTCTTCCATTTCATTTTCTGTATCCGGATTGATACGCGGTTTTAAACTAAACAGTTCTACAAATGCCTGTTCCATCTGATACACCGTATTGGACCGTAGAATATAAATTGGAATACCACGTTCTTCTGCTTCAAGAATTGCTGATTGACGATTTCTGTAATAAGTACGTAACGTAATCAGTGCCTCTGCATCATCCAGAGTACGCATCAGTTCAACCGGAACGTTTAACCGCTTGGCAGCCTGTGACAATCGATTGCGAGCTACCCCAAAAGGATATATTTTTATTTTTTTGAGCGGAGAATTTATGCTCTGAAAATCGCGCACATATGTTTCAGTTGGCACTTCGTTTATATGTGTGCGTGGCGTTGTGCTTGTCATTCTTCGAAAACCTGCATTTACTGGCATACTAGATTGCGAAGCTTGTTGGGATTCACTTTTCTCAATATGAATTTCACCATTTTTATTCCGTTGCCGAAATTCGGGGGCAATTGGATAACCGCGCACATGTGCATCCACGGATTGACTGACATCAGCATGAATCGAAACAGCATCACGATCCAAAATTTCGATTAATACATCAAAAGTAGGCGGTGAGCGCCGTTCTAAAACAGTCTTTTGAGTACCTCTTCGGCGTGCTTCTTCATCCGACAAAGTCACGGATTCAATACCCCCCAACAAATCCGAAAGTGTGGGGTTGATTAGCAAATTCTCCATTGTACGTCCATGCGCAGTACCAATTAATTGAACACCTCTTTCTGCAATCGTGCGGGCAGCCAGGGCTTCCAACTCACGGCCAATTTCATCAATCACAATCACTTCAGGATTATGGTTCTCAACAGCTTCAATCATTACTTCATGCTGTAAATTTGGACGCGCAACTTGCATACGGCGGGCTTTCCCTACTGCTGGATGAGGTACGTCGCCATCGCCGCCAATTTCGTTTGAAGTATCTACAATTACAACGCGTTTCTTTTCCGCCAAAATACGAGCAGCTTCACGCAGCATGGTGGTTTTACCAATCCCTGGTTTACCAAGGATCAATACACTTTTATCAGATTCAACCAGGTCCTGAATAATATCAATCGTGCCGTAAACCGCTCTACCCACCCGGCAGGTAAGCCCAACAATGGCACCTTTGCGGTTACGAATCCCGGATATACGATGTAAAGTTCGTTCCAGACCCGCACGGTTATCCGCATCAAAATCACCGATGCGTTCAACCACCATTTCAATTTCTTCATGGGTTATTTCTTCATCCCCCAACATGCGTTCACCATAAACAAACCTGGCAAATGGTTTGCGACCTAAATCGAGAATTATCTCTAGTAATTGATCAAAAGAATCTTCCGCCTGCACTGATGCAGCGATGCGGGGCGGGAATACTTCCAATAATGCTTGTAAATCATCTGTTATTCTGTATTGATTCATATAGGTCGCTTTTTTTTCTCTCTCCTGTACTATACGGATTATACCTTTTATTAGCGTAATTTTCCGTCCATACGTTGATAGGTCGTTGGTGATGGCTGCGCTTTGCCTTTTTCAAGGGCAGCCCACAATGGCTCTTTTTCCAATGAGCGAGTGTGTAAACCCATATGTTTCACCAATAACACCATTGTATCCGATACTTTGGCCCCTAATTCATCCAGATCATGCTCCAGCCAGGCCTGATAAGATCGCACTGCAATATATACCGAACGATCAAACACTGCAGGAAGTTCCTGCATTAATTGTTGTATCACTGCCGCAGTATTTTCCACTTCCGGATGGATATATGGTTGAAGAAAGACACCCTGCAAGCCGTACATACAATCTACTAGCCCATAGCGTTCACCACGGTCCATATAGATCAGCCCTTGAATGGTACTGTTGCTAAAACCTTCCACGCGTTGCACAATAGGCGGCACCAGACTTTGATACAAGCTTTGTATATAAAACCTATCCATCTCATTGAAATCGGACCAATGACCAACTTCATGCGCAGGTTTCTCCATTGATGAAGATAAATGCCAGATACGCTCACGCGCATAAACAGAGAATCCGCATCGTCGAAAGGATTCAATCGCCGGGTGTGATTCAGGCAATTCAGCAGTGATATTCATTGCACCCAATTGTCCGGCCTGCTTGACCAATCCATCCAGCAGATAGGGGATCTGTTTTATTTCATTTCCATTATTCGATAGCAAGAAAGTTAACCTGGCAGATTGATAGCCTGCCGGAATTTCAACCTGTCCGATAAGGACAGGAGACTCTTCATTCTTTTCCAACAACCCAATGAAACTGCGATGTGCAGGTGCAAAATGAGCAAACAGTGCCGTTGTACCAGCCGGATTACCACGTGTCAAATGGACAGCACTATTCAGCGGAATCACATGTTGTCGATTCCTGAAGAATGTTCCTAAATCAATCCAGGTAAGTGCTCGAAAGTTTATTTTATCA
Source organism: Chloroflexota bacterium (assembly GCA_016838895.1). Taxonomy (GTDB): domain Bacteria; phylum Chloroflexota; class Anaerolineae; order Anaerolineales; family Anaerolineaceae; genus UBA5203. Next base: position 15,531 of record JAEKNU010000013.1, on the reverse strand, counting down.
ACTCCAGAAAATACTTGTGAAAACGTGTGTCGCCTGTCAATTCGGGATGAAAGGATGTCGCCAATAAATGTCCCTGACGAACAGCAACAATACGTCCATCTGTTAATTTGGATAATACTTCAACCCCTTCGCCAACGTCATTAATCAATGGTGCGCGTATAAAAACTGCCGGAAACAAACCTGTATAGCCATTGGATGAACCCAAACAAGGGATTGATAGTTCTGCTTCAAAACTATCAATTTGGCGGCCAAAGGCATTTCGTTCAACCGTGATATCCATCAATCCTAATAAAGGTTGATGCAAGCCAATATTCTTAGCCAGAAATATAGCACCTGCACAGGTTCCCCAAAGCGGTTTTTGTTTCCCGAACTGTTGTAAGGGCTCCAGTAAACCATATTCTTCAGCCATTTTGCCAATGGTTGTCGATTCACCACCCGGAATAATTAATCCATCCAGGTCAATAAGATGTTCAGGTAAACGTACCTGAGCTACTTTTGCTCCGAGTTTTTCCAGTATTTTTTGATGCTCAATGAAGGCACCTTGTAAGGCAAGCACACCAATTTTCATTACTTTGTTTTCCGATTAATTCGATTTTACCATGTACGCCATTGCGTAACAATCAACAATCATTAAGCACCAGGTGAACATTTAATTAAGAACCATAAAAAAAGCCGTCGTGAATCAGACGGCTTCTGCTTGTAACCCATATTCAGGCGTTATTTTTTCAAAAGCCAGAAATAAAAGCCCAATCCAATGCCAGCCAATACCAGGACAATGCCGAATACACCTAAAAGAATATTGCCGTTATTCTCACCAGGTCCATCAGTCCCGTTATTAGGATCAATGGGGGCTTCACTACTTTCCTGTGCACCAAAATTAATTTTGGATGTATTTCCAGGGCCCAATACCAGAGCATAGCTTGTGCTTGAAGTGGCATTATAGCCTTGCGGCACAGCTACCGAGATATTGTATTCACCAACAGGAAGCTCCTCAAAACATGTAGCAGGTTCATCCCAGGCTGTATTTTTCGTGACTGAGATACGATTTTCTTTATCGTTTATACTGACAACACCATCTGCAATCGGATACTCCAGATCTCCTGGCACCCCATCCCCGTTAATATCATTGAACAAGAATGCACAAATAATGCCTTGACTCACATCTGGTGTGGGTGTCGGTCCGGCCATATCAGGAGTTGGTGAAATCACCGGGACAGGTGTTTGTGTAGCACCAAAACCAACTAGCAATTCCTGACCAGCCTGTAACGTACAATTTTCATCCAATCCATTCAGGCTGCGTAGTTCATTTAAATCCATTTGTAATTTTAATGTAATTGCAAGACAATTCTCGCCTTCCTGAACCAAATACCTGATTTCACCTGATTCACCGGGTGTTGGCGTCGCAAAAGTATTTTGCGGCAGCGGGGCGGATGCCCAGGCTTTCCCAACCAGCAAACCCATCAGGAGAATTACAATACTCAAACTAAATATGCCTTTTTTATTTATAGCCATAGCGGCTCCACCTTTCAAACCCATGAGCTTTGAGTAAAAACAAAACCCATACTTACATCAATCTATATTTATTCAACCACTTGATATGAATTTTGTAAAGCAATCCGCCGATTATAAGCTTCCTGCAAAGCGGCGGCCGCTGCCTGTCGATTGGCATTATTCAAACTACCAAGCATTTGCGCCAGTTCATTTAATTGATCATCACCCTGCATTACTTCAACAGTTGTCAGGGTGCGTCCTTCCTGGGTTTGTTTCTGCACCCTATAATGAACATCACTGTAGGCTGCCAGTTGTGCCATATGGGTTACACAAAACACCTGATGATTTCTGCCTAACTGCCATAGCTTTTCGCCAACAACCATGCCTAATCTACCGCCGATACCCTGATCAATTTCATCAAAGATCAAAGTCGGTACCTGATCCTGACTGGTGAGTACATTTTTTAAAGCCAGCATGATACGCGCCATTTCTCCGCCTGATGCAATTTTTGCCAACGGACTGAACCCTTCTCCCGGGTTCGGCGCAATCTGAAATTCAATCAGATCAAAACCGGTTTCATCTGCGGCTACTTGTTCACCATCAGGAAGTTGAATGCCTTTCTTCTGTAAATTATATTGTACTGCTGTATTGAAGCGCGCCGAGGGCATACTTAAATCTTTTAGTTCATTTTCAACCGCTTTGCTTAATTTTTCTGCGGCTTTGCTTCGTTTTTGATGTAATCGTACTCCGCGTTCAGCTAATTGTTTTTCCAGGTCAACAATCTGAGTTTGAAATTCTTCTATATTCTCACTGGCATGGGTAATCTGGTCTAAATCTTCAGCAGCTTTTTCTTGATAAGCCAGGATTTGATTAATGCTTTTTCCGTACTTGCGTTTCAAATCCGAGATTAAAGCCAGGCGATGTTCCACCACTTCCAGGCGCTTGGGGTTGAATTCTATTTGATCCTGATAACCACGTAATTCATGGGTGATATCACCTAATAAATCAGCGATTGTATCCACATGTTCAACCAGGTTTGTACTGGAAACATCAAAACGCTGTAAGGTCATCAGTGCACTTTGTAATTCGCCAACCATATCCAAAATTGATGCTGTGTCCGGGGTGGCTTCATCCAGCAGTAGCAAACCCTGTTGTACAGCTTCACTGATATGTTCAGCGTTCGCTAGTCTGTCACGCTCCTGAACCAATTCCTCATCCTCTCCAGGTTTCAAGCGCGCATTGTTAATCTCATCAATCTGGAACGTCAAAAATTCCATGCGTCGTGCTGATTCCGCTTCTACAGCCTGAAGGTCATTGAGTTGTTTGCGGATCTGGCGCATTTTTTTATAAATTTGTTGATATTCTTCGATCTGCTGCTCTACCAGAGCATAACGATCCACCAGAGATAGATGCTGCTTTACATTCAATAATGATAGATGTTCCGACTGACCATGAATATCAATCAACAGCGCACCAATTTCTTTCAAGATCGTTACATTCACAGATCGACCATTTACTCTGGCTGTGCTGCGGCCTTCTTTCTTTAACTCACGACTAAGCTGTATAAAATTCGGGTCATCAACCAGATCTTCGCGCTGTAGGATATCAAACAAAGGTTGGCGCACATCTTCATTCACACTAAAAACAGCTTCGACAACTGCACGCTCTGCGCCGCTGCGAATCAAGGATAAATCAGCGCGACCGCCGACCAATGCTTCAATGGCGTCAATAATAATCGATTTACCCGCACCGGTTTCACCGGTAAAGGTTATTAATCCTTCGCGAAAGCGCAAGGAAAGTTCCTGGATAATAGCCAGATTTTCAATCCGTAATTCAGTTAGCATAGGGTTTTATTTTAATCGAATTCCCTTCATTCGATAATAGATAGATGGAACGACCGTTATCAGATAAATGGCCACATACAATAACGGTGTCAGGGCAAACAAGGCATATCCCGATTGAGCAGATTGTTCAGCAGAGACAGAAAATGCCTGCACCGTACTGATAATCGTAATGATCACGTAGGGTAATACAGCCAATCCGCCAGCAATCGCTGTCACCCGGAATAACCATTCCGAACGCCGCCGTCGTACCAGAAGACGTACCCCCTCAGCAATACCAAATCCAATCGATGGTCCAATCACAAACGGAATAATCAAACACATCTGCCCAACAGTCATCATGATCAGACAACCCAATGAAGACAGCAAACCAGCAACAATGATCGCGATCGGATAATCAAACCATTTGACGGTTACAAACACTTTTTGCTGCGTTTTTACACACTGTTTGCAGCGATAACCGGTTGGGGTTTTGATTGCACACTGTACACAAATGGGTTGGTCACAACGGTTACAACGCAAAACTGTCTCTCGATTTGGATGATTATAGCAAGTAATGATTTCTTGTTCACTCATAGATTATTTCCCTTTGGATGGGTTTTGTTCCATGTATTTGTTTAAATTTCGATGAAAATAGCCTGGGTCCTGAAAACGAATAAATTTTGCAGCATAATCCTGTACGGAAACATTGATCCGATCTCTATCGTCAAGATCCACAGGAGATTTACCATCAATGCTCATCACGGCTTCATGATCGGTTGAAACCACAAAAGAAACACAAGAACCCAACGGCAGGATAATTGCACGATCCATAGATAAATGAGGTGCAATTGGCATGATTAATATATTGCGCATTTCTGGCGGCATAACCGGCCCACCGGCAGCCAATGCATAGGCTGTGGAGCCAGTCGGGGTAGCGGCAATCAAACCATCCGCTACATAGCTGGATAACAAATATCCATCCACATATGCATGTAGACGAATCGGACGTACCATTCTACCGCGGCACACCACCACTTCGTTTAATACGTCAAAGCGGCCTAATACTTTTTCACCACGGAAATGAACGGCTTCCAACATCATGCGGTCTTCCAGTCGATAATCACCGCATAATAAAATGTCCAGTTTTTCACGCCATTCATCCGCTTCAACTTCCATCAAAAAACCAAAACTACCGGCATTAATGCCCAAAATCGGTACCTGAAACGGTGCGCAAATATGTCCGGCACGCAGCATGGTACCATCACCGCCAATTGCAATTAACAGATCAACCTGACTTTTCTTAATGCCTTCAACGATTGCAGCATCATATACTGAATCTTTGATTTCTACCTGGACGCCATTTTCACGCAGGTAGCTGGCAATATGCTTGGCAAGTTGTCCATCATCATCTCTTGCTGGATGGCTGGCAATCATAATTCTTTCGGGTACTTTATTCATTGTTCTCTATTATAGCCTGTTCCGTGTTCAATCAACCAGTTAAATAAAAAAAACAGAATAAAATCTAGGTATTCTGTTTTCTATTTGATCATTAATTTATTTATTATTTACTTCAATTTGCTCAAGCTTTTCGTGCAGGCTGATGATTTCATTGGTTAATTTTTCTTCACGCATGCTGATCGTCATATCACCACGCGTACGCTCCAAAATACCACGTACTAAATCGGTCATCCGGCGTAGGCCATGCGTAATAGCATCGGGATAATCCATGGTAACCAGTACAGCATAAATCTCATCCATACAGCCCAGCAATCTCTCAACTTCCGGGGAAAAGCCTTGCCGCAATAAATCCAAACACCGCCGGCGTAATTCTCCAGGTACTTCTGCTAAACCTTTGAGATACGTAGAATAGTCTACGCCCATTTCATCCGGATCAGGCAGCTGTTGATCCTGTACTAATGCAATGGTAACAGTGGCTTCCACAAATTCCTTGATGGCATCCTGCGTATACCCGGCATGAAATAATGAGGGGAAATCAATCAGATCTTCTTTCAAAGAAGTGGTTATTTCCCGTCCATTCGCCAGATGCTCATTGGCCAATTCCACATCACTGCGGTGTATCGCCCGAATCGCCTGTGCGGATTCCCGGGTAAGCTTACGTGCCCGAATCAATGCCTTATCGCGAGCTTGTGTCATTGATTCAAAACTTTCATGAATTTTTTCTGTAATAATTGATAATTTATCCATTAAACCTTATATCCTATCCGGTGAAACCGTTTTCAGGATTCGTCATCAGATGATTCCGGGTTTTTGGGTGGTTGTACAGATTTGAACAAATCGTTAGCCAGCGAATTATTACGCGGCATTTTAATTTCTCCAAAGGCTGCTTCATAGCGTGCCAAATTGTCACGTAGTGCAGTGAAAAATAATTTTGTACCCATTGGTGTCATAATGATACGCGATAGCACATCAATATGTTCTTGTGCCGGCAGCATTTGCGCAAAGTCCAAAACAATTTCAGCCGGGGTATGGCTGACACGCACCAAATTCGCAAATAAAACTTGCATATCCTCAGATAGTTTCAGCTCCGGTGGTTTTTTCTTTTTTTCCTCATTCGCCATAAGATTACTTCTATTTTCCTAGAATGGAATTTCATCCTCATCAATGGGTAGATCAGGATACCCGCCATCCGCAGCACTAGTTTCCGCTGTGGCTTCATTACGTGAACTCAAAAAGCGCACAGTTTGCGCAGTTAATTCATAAGAAGTACCGGTACTGCCATCCTGACGAGACCATGTTCGTGGATTTCCGCTATCATCAGCATTGATACGGCCTTCAACCAGCACTTTACTGCCTTTCTTAAGGAAATTGTTGCATGTCTCGGCCTGTTTTTCCCAGGCTGATACACGGAACCAAATTGTTTTCTTTCGATCTCCAAATCCATCCGATACTGCGACAGAAAAAGTAGTTACGGCCTGTCCGCTGGGAATAAATCGCATTTCAGGATCACGGCCTAAATTACCCACAATTATTACTTTATGATACATATTGCTCCTCCAAAAATGACACCTTAACGGAATATTTTCATTGTATGATTCAATTGTACTCGATTCTTTCCAGAAAAATATTTGGAATGAGCAGTTAATTCAAGGGGATAATGAGTTTAATTATTTTAATTCGTACACAATCAGATCAGAAAAACTGACAGTTAATGGCGGCTTATCAACGGTTCTGGCAAATACACCCAATTGCCCTGATTGGAAGACAGGGTCCGTGATTGCAAATTGAAAAACATCATTGATAAAAAAGCGCAATTCATTTCCTTTCATCCACACACCTAGGCGAGCAAAAACAGGTGCCCCGGGCGGCAGTTGTCCACTGGATGTCCAATCCTGCAATACAGCCAGTTCACCGTTTCGGTAACGCTCCACTCGAACTTCGCCCGTGCAGGCTAATACATAGCGATAATAGCTGTTCTCCCCTTCTGCCCGTAACAATAAACCATACGTATCCCGACCTCTACACAAACTAGGATTCGCTGTCATCTCCAGATAGCTATTACCTGGCAATTGCTCGGTTAAAAAGCTTTGCAAACCACGTTTTTCGGCAGCCACAACCAGGGTTAAATCATTATTCCCATATACCATATTCCCGCTTGTTGTTTTTGATATTTGCCAGGCACCCTCATCGGAAAAATCGTCTTCAAATATCACCTCCCCAACACCAGGTTTTTGTTCTGGCGTGGGAGATATTTCCTGAGTCGCTGTGGGGGTTGGGGTATCCGTTGACGGAAACCAGACAATGGTTTCCGTTGGCGGCTGCACTGTCATGCTTGCTGTAGGTATTAATGGGATTTCGATTGGTTCAGAGGTACAGGCACTTAATAAAAACAACGCCACTAAAATTGTTAATAGCAAGGCTTCACGTATTTTTCGTTTTGGGGATTGCAGCGCTTGTTTCATGGATAACCTTCCTCTAAATTGAGTAATTCATGAGTCCCCAACACACAATAGTAATTATACCTGATGAAAACTAATTGATAATTAATTCACAGCTTTATTAATCCTTACTTCTTGGGAGTGAATGGCTGTCAGGCTCGGACATTGATTCGAATTAAGGTTGAGGGAGAGGGAGAGGGGCGACTTCATGAATTGATTGAGTTTCCAATTCTGGTTCTTCTTCCTCCTCCAAGGGTGAATCCGGACGAAAAAAGAACAAAAGGAATGCCACAGCGCGAATACCGGCAGCTACAAATAAGGCAGTGGATAAACTAAATTGTTCGGCTAAGAATGACCCCAGTAACGGCCCGGCGATTGTGCCAATATATTGAATACTTGTTGCCAGTGATATATAAGGAATGCTTTCTTTTACCGGAACCGAACGCATCAATTCATCAAAGAAGACCAGGTCCAATCCTGCCTGGAAAAAGAATGCCAGGCCAGTGATTAATATAATCAACGCTACGCGATCCGTCAGCGCAATTAATGCCGGATAGAGAGCCAAAACCAGGGTGGTCTGCAATAAAATGGTGTGATTTGGCATGTGGCTCCTGGCTTTTCGCATCCAGAAATAATACCCAAATACCATAACACCCAACTGCACCATAGTAATCATACCAATCCAGGCATCAGAAGCTTTTGCCACACGCACATAATATATGGGTATGATTGGCACGGACATCATCAAACCAACAATGAATACAAACCGTATCCAAACAAAGGAGGAGAAATTGCGATTCCCCTGCAATATATTTCTATAGCCACGTAATGTTGTCATTAAAGAAGGAGCAGGCAGTCGCGGTACAACATGCTTTGGTAATTGAATGCTGCTGGAAAAATAAAAAGCCACTCCACCACCAATCACAGAAAAAATGATAAACAACCATTGAAAATTTCTGGGAAACACAACCTGTTCAAGAAACCAACCAGCCAATGCCATACAAACTGCCGATGTCAATACCACAATGCTCATTCGTTTTGCCATCACTTCATAACGACCACGCGGACCACTGATGGCGTTCATGACCAACGAGAATGTGATCATTAAGATAATGGATGGAATGCTGGCCAAACCAAAGATAATGATTATCAGGGTAATAGATGTATGATAAGAATGAAATATAAAAGGCACGATTGCAGCCAATATAAATGCAACACTGCCAGCCAATCGGGGATAGCGATACCAATCAATAATTCGCCCCGCATTTACCAGCATCTGCCCCACTGGGATCGTAAGTAATAATCCTGCTATTGCCGGCATTGTAGTAAGTAAACTAATTTGAAATGGAGTAGCCCCCAATCGAGTGAGAAAAACAGGTAAAAACGGTTCACTGGTTATCATAACGCCAATAAAACCTGCTTCAAATAGCAATATTGTGATATTGCTATTTAAATTTATTCGCCGAAAAATACTTTGCATCGACAAGTGCCTCAAATCAGAAAAATTGACTTCAAAAAATTTTGTTCACTGGTAAAACATAGCTTGATGGACCTAAATCCAATATGTAGAGAACCTGCATATGTGAACTGAAATAGCCGCTTATTATATCGCCATGATAGATGAAAGTACAGCAAATTTTACATAAAAACAAAAAGAATATATTATGGGAATTTTTCTCAGTATATCAGTAAAATCCTTGTTCTACTACTAAGCAATATGGTATAAAAAAGACAGGGAATCTGTTTGCCGACAGATTCCCTGAGCTGATCTTAATCCATTTATGAATTGATCTATGGTTGTTGAGTCGACTATGCGTCAATCGTAAAAAGATTCCCGGGTGACATAAATCCGGCTTGCTGAATCGATGAGATCAGGCTTTCCTCATCCTCTGCAGACAGATTTGACAGATCAAACTGATTCAAAATCGTCTGCAGGGATTGGAGGGATTCCAGATTAATCCCCTGAGACTTCTCAGCACCTCCAGGTGGCGGTGGAGGCGGGCCGTCTGATCGCCCGGCAGGTTTAAACATGTTCGCATCAAAACCTGCAGCTTCAATGGTCTCTTTCATTCCTTTGCCAGGCTGAATACCTGCGTTTCTCATCTGATCCAGAATAGATTCAACTTCTTCTTCTGTAAGGGATGCTGCATCATATTCTTCCAGAATCTCTTCCAATTGGGTTTTTTGTTCTTCGCTTAGGGATTGATTCCCACCCATACCTACTTTTCCGGGCGGCATGCCTGGTGGCATTCCACGCATCATTCCGGTTCCAGAAACACTTTCCATATAAATACCTCCTATTGTGAATCAACTAATTTTGAAATTAAATCTCATTATAGAAAGCACTTATTAAGGAGTTGTTCAGGGTAGATAAGTTTGAGATATAATCTGCATAAAATCTGAATTAATTAACAAAATATTTTTTTGTTTCGGCACAAACATTTTTTCAAATCTATAATGAAATTTTTTACTTTGGAGCGAAATACAAATGAACCGTGATATGAAATTTCAACTTTCTGGATGGATTTTATTCATCGTCTGTGCTGTATTGTTCCTGATTTCCAGTATTCAATCAGGTGACTTATTACTCTTCTTTGGTAGTCTTGTTTTTCTTATTGCTTGTATTTTTTTTATCATCCCCCTTATCAAAAATTAGTTTACTAGGAATATGATTTCAGTGTATTTATAGGAAATAAGTAGCGGAAATAATTGATTCTGGAATAATCGGATGTGAGTATGAAACCCATAAAATATACCATTGAACCAGCAGACACCAAAAAATTTACAGCGCAATTTGATCGTTTTTATTCCCTCTTTAGTGGTGTATATACAATACTGCTTAAATTATTTCCAATATGGAATAAGTGGATAAGAACTGTTTTACCACATATTCAGGGGCCGCGTGTTCTGGAAATATCCTTTGGAACAGGGTATCTGCTAACACAGTATGCCAATCAATATGATACCTATGCCATAGATTACAATGCCACCTTTGTATTCAATGCTAAAAAGAATATGGAAAACAAAGGCATTCCTGTTAATATTCAACAAGCTAATGTAGAAAACATGCCCTATGCTGAAAATACTTTTGATAGCATCATCAATACCATGGCTTTTACGGGCTACCCAAATGCGGAGAAAGCGTTGTCGGAAATGAAGAGGATCCTTAAACCTGGGGGAAAATTAATCATAGTAGATATTGATTACCCTGAGAATAAAAATCGTATCGGGGTATTCCTCACCAAATTTTGGATCCTGATGGGAGATCTGGTAAGGAATATGCAGCCATTATTTGATAAAATGGATTTTGAAGTAATTGATAAAGAAATTGGGGGATGGGGTAGTGTCCATTTATATCTGGTTCAAAAGAAATAAACGCTACTTATGAGCAAATTACCTCGCTAGAACACAATTCCAAAAATTTCTGTAATTATGTCATTAATTGACATATACCTCACTATTATTTATCTTGAAAGGATTTACCACACATGACAAACACATCACCTTCGAAATCGATTCAAAGTTATTGGCATGCCTTCATTGCTCAATTACCAGCAGAAAAGGCAACCCAATACACAACCATGCCGGAAGCCTGGGGATTTGGTGATGCGGTGGAAATGGCTGATGAATTGGGTGCATTGGTTGTTGCAGGCACAAAGACGGCAACTTGTTCATTACTTTGGGAATATGAAGTAGATAATGAGACAATCCCCCAAGTTGGTAATCTAAGCATTATTTTAGATGGGAAAAACAATCCGATTTGCATTATCAAAACAACTGAAATAAATATTCGTCAATTTAATGCTGTTGATGCCAATTTCGCATATGACGAGGGAGAAGATGACCGTACACTGGAATCCTGGCGTAAAGCACATTGGCGCTATTTCAGCCGTATCTGCCAGAACATTGGCTGCGAGGTCACTGAAAGCATGCCTTTAATTTGCGAACGATTTCAAGTGATTTGGCGTGGGTAATCCATCATACAGACAGATTATAGTGAGGAAAGGTAAATGGAAAAGATAGATTACAAAAAAGTATTAAAAGAATTGTATGCGCCATCCACCAAAAAGGTATCATTGGTTCAGGTACCCGAGATGAAATTTCTGAAAATTGACGGTATAGGCGATCCAAATACGGCTGAAGAGTTTCAGATCAAAACTGAAGCATTATATGCAGTCGCATATACCGTCAAATTTATGGCAAAAGAATTGCCTACCCCTCTGGATTATGTGGTCATGCCATTGGAAGGTCTCTGGTGGGCAGATGACATGGCATCATTCGCTACTGGTGATAAATCCAAATGGAAATGGACACTCATGATCATGCATCCACAGGAAATTACAAACGAAATCATTGATGAAGCCATTCAAAAAGCACAGAAAAAGAAGGATAATGCAGCAATAGGCGAGCTTCGCTTTGAAACCTATTCAGAAGGCAAGGCGGCTCAATTGATGCATATTGGCTCCTATTCAGAAGAAGATATAACGATTAATAAAATACATCAATTCATTGAAGAAAATGGAAGTGAGCGTGTTGGTCTTCACCATGAAATATATCTGAGTGATCCGCGTAGAACAGCGCTGGAAAAATTGAAAACGGTTGTACGGCAACCGATGTCATAATTTGAAGTAAATAATTTATAAACAATGCAGTTCAAGCAGTACGAATAAGTGTCCCGAACGTGTATAATATTTATACTGACGGGTTATTCGGAAAGCAATTGGACTGCATTTTTTTATTGTGTTGCCATTTTCAGGGTAGATTGCATGTAATCAATATTGACAATTGATAGTCCTTTTTAAGGGTTGTAAAGATGAATAAAAAAACCATTCTTATATTAGGAAGTATTGTAATTGTAATTATGCTGTGTTGTTGTCTGATTCTGGCAGGATTAATGATGTATACCTTCATGAATGAGGATGAAGCAGCAGTTTTGGTTGATGGCGAACCAATTGAACTGGTTGTTGCCACTGTTACCCCATTTGCTGCCAAACCCACATCTGAGATCATTGAAAACAACACTGCTGATTATGCCAGTGAGGTTGGCACACAACTGGTAAGTTGCAGTGAGCAAATCGGTAACTTCACCGACATCGCTGTGCGATTAAATGAAAATGTAAACCTGATTATGGATGCAGACTATATCGCTGAAGTGAATTACAGTGTTGATCAAATTGAACTGTATTGCACTGATATTGGCAAAGATGAAAATGTACCTCCTGCATATATTGATATAAATGAAGAATTACTTTTGGCAGATACTGCCATGAGTGATTTTGTTGAAAACATGCACAAAGGTATCGATAATATCGATATTGATGCGATCAGCCAGGCATTGCATGATCTGGCATCCGCAAGCAGTCATTATGACAAAGCAAGCACTTTATTAAAGGAATAATATAAATATTCCTGACCAGAAACAAAGGAATACAGATTATGAGAAATAACTCCATGCTCATTCTAATTGTTGCCGTGATCGGTTTTGGTATTCTTTGTGCCATTCTCGCCAGTATTGCTTTTGCGTACTATAACAGTGATTTATCTTCATTGACTTCCTCACAACCTGATATCCTCAACGGTTCAGAAAATGCACGCAATCTTTTGGATGAAGAGTCATCAAATAATAGCATTCTTGACGCTTTTGGTTCTTCCCTAGACTCAGTCAGTTCAGACTTCATATACCTGACAGATTTAATGCAAAATTTTCAGACCTGCCAAACAGACATGATGATGTTTCAAGCCAATATCGCCAATCTTGAAATTGATCAACAGCTTTTGGATGATAAAGACTATGTCGAAACACTATCAAACGACCTGGAAAGAATTGATGAAAATTGTTCCGATTTGGGCAGTAAGGATGATGTTCCGGAAGCGTTTGAGGAATTAAATAGTGAATTACTGAAATCCGACAAATATGTCAGCACATTTACTGAAAACTATCTGGATTTTCTAAAATATAAGCAAACCAAATATCTTGATGATGGCAATGAAGCCTTTCTCAATGCTGCTGATCATTTGCAAACAGCACTGCAAATATTGGAAAAAGCTTATTCCGAGCTAATGCCATAGAAGGAAAATCAGAATCTCAATATGAATAAGAAAATAATTTTAATCCTACTGGCATTAATCATTATCTGTTGTATATGTTTTTGCGCTTTGGGCATTGTTTTTTATTTTTTCTATTCAGAAGATATTTTTTCAAACAACCTGCCCGAACTGAACCAAATAGAAGCAACAGAAATTGTCGTTGTTCCAACGCAAAAACCTGCCCCTACAACAGATGAACGAATCATATACTTGAATGAATTAGCGGATGATTTATCAGCTTGTTCAAACGCATTAAATGTTTGGAAAACGATAAACGACAGGTTTGCTGAAGATAAATCATTATTGAATAATACTGAAGCTGTTGAAGAGTATCAGATAACCCTATTACAAATGAAAGAAGATTGCACATCATTGGGTGTGGAAGAAAATTTGCCTGCAGCCTATGAAGAGTTAAATAATGAACTGCTTCTGGTAAATGAAAATGCTGTGGTATTTATTGATAATTTTCTTATCTATCTTGAAACACAAGATGAAATATTTGGAGAAGCTGGCCTTATAGGTTTAACTGAGGTAAATGTTCACCTAGAAAAAGCATCCAATCTGGCGCAGGTACTAAAAAGCACAGAATGAATATTCTCTTTCACAAAAATCTGTATACTTCAATGGGTGCCATTGAACTGCTTACATCAAGTAATGCCTGCCATCACTTTCCGCGCCATTTTCATGAAACCTTTCCGCTTGGGGTTGTAACAGAAGGCGCCCTGGGATTCCATTACCGCGGCGAAAAAGTGACCGCCCTACGCGGAACGATTAACCTGGCAAATCCTGGCGAAGTTCACGACGGTTTCCCCATCTCAAACAACGGCTGGCAATATCGCATGTTTTATATTGAACTAAACCTGATTCAGGAAGTTATGAATCAGCAGCATAAACAGCAGAGTTTTCCATGGTTTTCAAACGGTGTCATTCGCGATCAGAAATTAGCCGGTCGTATTAGCCATCTTCATAACAGTATTCAAAATGGCATCCTGAGCCAGTTGGCAATCGAAACGAAACTTTTCCAGATGCTTGAACAGCTCATTGATCAACACGCCCAGATTCGTACGCAATGGCAATCAATCTCTTCAGATCATTATAAATTACAGCATGTGGCTGATTATATACGCGAATCCTGCCGCTTCACTTTAAATCTGAAAGACCTGGCATTGATGAGCAGCTATAGCGTAGGGTACTTCATCCGTGCCTTTCAGGCTTACAGCGGCTTGACCCCGCATAAATATCAGCTCGTTTGTCGCATGGAGCGTGCCCGGGCTCAGGTGCTGCGTAAAATTCCTATCAGTCAGGTTGCCTATGAAAACGGCTTCGTAGATCAAAGTCATTTTTACAAAGTATTTAAGCAAATCTATGGTTACACACCCGGCATGCTGCAATCTTCATGAGGTTTTCCCACCAACAACACATTTATCCAGGATCGTTAAATCAGGAATCGCCAATTGAGCATTGGCTGCAATATCATCCAAGCCTTCGGATACCATTTCCCGGCTGATTCCTTGCGGTCCATAGATCGTATATAATACTTTTTTTGTATCCATCGTAACCGGTGATGAATCCTCCGGGCCGTATAGAATACATGAAAGCGTTTTTTCAGCATCGCGAAAGCACATATCTCCATCTTTAAGGGTTTTTACCGTTCCACCCAATTGAGTAAACATCTCAAACATCTGGGTACAGTCCACAGTGATTGGCATTTGTACATTATCCATATCATGTCCCGCAATGAGTAATCCGTATTTCAATTCTGTCATGAACAAAGCATCTACCAGGACTGAGCGGGTTGGCATATCCTTACCCTTAATGGTCATTGTTTCAATTTGAAAACGTACATGAAAATTGGATTTAAATTGCTGGTAATAACGTTGATAAATTTGAATGGTTGCATCATTTTTAATGGCATTCTTATCAGGAAATCGTTCCCGTAGTACTTGAACCAGTTTGCCTTTCTGCTGCTGCATTTTTTCAGATCGGTGTATGTTTTTCTCACATGAAACCAACATGAATCCTGCATAAGCGGCAGGATATGTATTTCTTAATTCATCAGACACACTTACCGAGATTGTAGACATTGACTTACTCCAATATATTTTTCAACTAGTGTAGCAAATTTGATATTGTTTGTATTGTAAAAAATATACCTTTTTATGTATCATCTCAATAAAACGGGGTAGAGCTAAGATTTAGGAAAAGACCAACCCAAATTAATTTGAGAAGCGCGT
>JAEKNU010000106.1 GCA_016838895.1 Chloroflexota bacterium | reverse complement strand
CGCTTCTCAAATTAATTTGGGTTGGTCTTTTCCTAAATCTTAGCTCTACCCCGTTTTATTGAGATGATACTTTTTTTTCTATAAATTTTACGGTAATTTTACGGTAATGTTACGGTAATAAGTGAAGCGTTAGTGTAAAACAATATTATGAAGAAAATGAAGCAGTTGAGACGTGGACAGGCAATGGTTGAATATGCCTTATTGCTCACAATGGTAGCCATACCGATGATTGTTATTACAACCACAATGAGTAGTGCGGTTGGGGAGGTATGGCAGGTGATAATTGATGACCTTGAAGACACCTCAATGTTTGCAATCTCGGATTACACATTAATGGAATCAGTGACAGCTACAGAGGAGTCCACTGAAAGCACGCCAACAAATACACCAACGATGACCGGAACCTATGATCCGGCAGCGCCAGATACAGAAACGCCCACGGCTACTGATATACCAACTGAAACAGAGATCCCTAGTGATACGCCGACAAAGACGCCCTTTATCCCGGCAACAATGACATTTACTCCTTCTGATGCGCCAACAGCTACCGATGTGCCCACAAATACACTAATTCCAACAAATATTCCCTCTGTTACCCCAGTTTTACTTGCAGTTGATTCAGCCACTGTAACCAGGAAAAGAAGGGCAATTGTTGCAAATATATCTGTAAATAAAACAGTTGATTTATCAGTAAAGGATACATTGGGCAATATAACCAAATATGTTACCTGTATAAGTACATGTAAAGTAAGATTTGACCCATTGGATGGCGGTGGCTTTATTGAAATTAAAAGCGACTTCGGAGATAGTTTAAACATCTCTTATCCACCAGCAAATTAAATTGACGAGAAATTTATGACAAAAAAACAACTTCTGAATCATTGATTCAGAAGTTGTTTTTCGTGTCGGGGCGAGAGGATTCGAACCTCCGACCTCTTACACCCCATGCAAGCACGCTAACCGGACTGCGCCACGCCCCGAACGACAGGACTTATTATAGCCCTGTTTGTTTTTTTTGACAATACTTTTTTTTACTGCGCAGTTTGATCTGCCAGTAAATCATCACGACGATCTGCCATCTGCTGACGGACCTTGAGTGCATCTTTTGGATACGTAAAATAGAAGATAGTAAAGAGTACAGTACAAATTAACCATGGGAACGGTACTGTCCATAGCAGGGCTTTTGTTAAGCCAATTTTATCGGCAAGAATACCAGTTATCAGACCTGAGAAAGCGGCTAAACCACTCTCTATCATGGTCACCATAGAATAGGCGCTGGAGCGCAGTTCAGGTGGTACCACAGCCTGCATCATAGGCTCTTTGGCACCTGTGCCAGGCCAGCCTATCAATAGCGCCGTACCGAAGGCTAACCCAAATATGCCCCAGAAGGACATTTCAGTGCCCTTGGTGAAGAGAATATAGAAAAGAGGTACACCAGAGAATACAGAGATTTGACCGATGATGGTGCGCCCATATTTCCAGCTTTTCTTTTCGGCCCAATCCCCAATTAAACCACCCACATAATTACTGATCGCAGCGCCAATAACGATGACTGCGAAAACCAGAGGTGCACTTCTGGTTGGATTTACCAGGTCAATTTCATTTTTAAAATCAAGTTGGGTCACCATCCAGTTGACAAAATAAAAGGACATAACCACCCAGGGCATACTTCCTGAAACACCCTGAATGATGGCTGCCCAAATGGTTGGAATACTCAGGGTTTTAAAAACATCCTGCCAATTGATGAGGAATTTCTTCTCGCTATCGTGGGTGATCAAGTCTGCAATCTCGGGTTCTGCGGAACCACGCGGAGGTTCTTCAACCAGCCACCAGATCAGCAGCCCTGAGACGACACTAAATAAACCCAAACCAATGAAACCCCATTGCCATAAATCAACTGTTGCAACAAACCCTAATGCGACCACACCAATCACTGTGCCAAGCAAACCAATGGCGTGGATAAAGCCTAATGCCTTGCCACGTTTCTCCTGACGAAAGTGATCACCAAGAATGGAAAATGTTGCTGGCATGAGACAGCCCAATCCTAATCCGGAAATTGCCCGTACAATCAGGATGCCGGTAAAATTGGGCATAAATCCGACTGCAACCGTCCAGAACCCCCAAATACCTGTACCGAAGAGCAATACTTTTTTTCGGGAATATTTATCTGCGAGGTATCCCCAAACTGGTGCACTAATCGATTGCGTAATATTTCGTAAGGTGGTCATCAGGCCTAATTGCTTATAGCTGACATTGAATACGGATTGAATGACCGTGACCAGTACACTCATTGCCTGTGCTTCACCCTGATCAATGAAATATCCGAATCCGAGCGCAAACATAGTTCTGAATGAACGTCGCTCTTTTTTCTCCATGTTAGGCAGTCTCCTTTGAAAGTTTAAGAATGGTTGTAGGGATTATTTCTGAGCGCTATAGAAAAATGTGGGTACAAAAGTGATACGTGAACCATCATGGCGAGCTTGTTGATCCACTTGAAGAAGATTGTTTGGATCAATACCATCCACACCGATGGATATATCATAAATAATATTTTGGATATCAACAGATTGGATTTCATCAATACTTTGTGGCTCATGCCATTCACTACCAATGATGCCACCACTAATATTGGTAAACCCAGTTTGGTTTAAATAACTTCCCATTTTTCGCCCTATGATTGGGTCGGCGCCAATGTTTTGCAATGACTTTATTTGCAATTGGCGAATAATTGATAACTCTTCCGGGTAATCAATGCGACCATCATAATCCGGTTCAGCAAATATCAAGATCCAACCACCAGGTTTCAGGCATCTTTTTATTTCCTCAAGTGCTTGGAGTGGGTTTTTAACCCAGAGGAAAAAAAAATGAGAAAATATACAATCAAAGGAACTTTTGGTGAATGGTAATTCCAGAACATTGGCAGCAGATAGCGGACAATCTGCATGTGTGGAAGCATATCTTAAACTTGGAAAATCAATATCAATGCCTGTGACAGTACTGGAAACATGTTCCCATTCTTTTAATATCACTCCAGTACCGCAACCAACTTCTAAATATTGTTGTTCAGGCGATAATCCACATTGATTGAATAAATAAGCACGGATGGATTTTGTCCATAGCGCTTGAGCTTGAAATTGTGCATGCCGTCGTGGAATGTCCTCAAACATATTATTCAGTTTTGAAATTCCAAATATCTGTCCAATTTTCTGAAAGAAGGTTGCCCCAAACATCCGGCATGCCTTGTGCTTCCAAGACATCACCATCGGGTTCAACATACAGCCAGGCTTTACCTGAGCCTGAAATAGGCAAGTCGCCATTTTCTATTTCCAACGCAACTGGATTGAAACTGGAATAGGGCACTGGAATATCCCAGGTGAGCGTGATTTGTTTATCGGCAATCAATTGCTGCAATTTTTCAAGATTGCTTTTCAAATGCAATGTACTTGCGCTGATGGAGATTGAATGAATGCCCATATCAGAAAGCTTTTCAATGGCATTGGTAATTATTTCCTGATTATTTTCTGTCAGGGTCAGATGAACAGTGACGAAAATATCTTCTGCCAGTGCATCGCGTACGGCTTCCCAGGATTGATCAGATTGGGGATCAAGGAGGATCATGATATGATCCAGTCCACTTTGCAATAGTTGCTGTAGGTAAGCAGGTTCTGTCAGTCGGTAGCCATCAGTTAACAATCCAGTAACCATACCCAAATCTTCAGCATAATTTATTATTTCAATCAAATCAGGACGCAATGTTGGTTCGCCACCAGTAAAATTGACATGAGGAATGCCTGCCTTCCAAATTTTCTTCAGAATGGTTTGCCATTCTTCTGTTGACAACTCCCTGATAACACGTTCATGTGGAGCCACTTTTTCAGCTTGTTCCGCTGATGATTGATAAGTGATCGCCAGATCCATGCGATAGGGAGCACTGATATCTGAACTGTACGGATTTACGCGGTCAAATCCAAAAAAGGTCACTGGATCAAGATCAGTCATATGGATCAATGCGTCAATCTGTTCTTTGAATTGATCAAAATCAGCCTGTACCTGTTCTTTTGCTGCCCGATATCGTTTGGCAACCTTGGTAACGATTGCTTCATCTTCTTCTTGATGAATGAGATGATAAGCAAATTCTGCAGCAGTCTGATTCAGGTGCAAAACTGTAGAAGCATTTATGATTAATATACCACTGGCATCTGCTTCCAGTCTGAGATGATAGCGGATATTTTCTTCATCCTCTATCGGTGTTTGGTAATGATACATACCAGCTGGTAAAGGGGAGATGGTCGGGAAAAAGTATTCTTTAATTGTCTGAAAAATATTCATTGACTCACTCCAGAGATTCATATACTGTGAATTGCTACTGGCGGGGTTACTTTACCTGCATCTCTTGCAAGGGGACAACCCCCACCACATTCTGCGACAAAATCGCAAGCGTGACAAACCTCAGGGAGGTTTGTACGGTGACGTATTTGTAAAGCTAGTGGATGATTCCAGATTTGTTCCCAGGGTATTTGCAGTAAATTACCCAGAGATTGATAATAGGATTGACAAGGCAAGACATCACCATTGGGTTCGACACACATATTGTATCGAGCCGCTGAACATCCCTTGATGCCTAACTCAAAATGGATTGGATTAAAATGGCAATATTGGGTGGGTGTGTACCAGATCAAACGTTGGTTTTGCTGTTCGGTGATTTCTTTTGCGATATCAAGCAGTTCAGGTAATTTTTCTTCAGGAATACCTGATTGAACATCAAGCCCTGAACCTGAATAGATTAATGCATTTAAACCAACGGTAGGTACATTTAGTTCGCCGAGCATGTGCAATGTTTCTTGCAATGTACCGCTATTGTTATTTAGCATCGTGGTGTTGGTCATTAAAAACAAGGAACTCTCAACAGCATTACGAATGCCTGCTATAGTTTCTTGCCAGGCACCCTGACTGCAGACCATTTCATCGTGAATAGCAGCATCATGGGATTCAAAAGTAATTTGGACATGATCCAGACCTGCATCTACTAATTGACTGACGAAGTCTGTGTTCTGAAATTTACGACCATTGGTATTTAATCCTGTAATTAAGCCAATACTTTGTGCATAAGCAATAAGTTCAGGCAGATCTTTGCGCAGGGTTGGTTCACCCCCGGTAAAAACAACATGGGGGATACCAATATTCCAGATCCGATCCAGAATTAATTTCCATTGATCTGTCGGTAATTCTGGAAAAGTACGACTACGTGCGTTGTAACAGTGCGCACATTGATTATTGCAGCGATATGTTATTGCCAAATCCATGCGATATGGTGCGATAGGATCATTGGAAAAAGGTAGTGCCAAGTCAAGGTCAAGATCACATACCGGGCATTGATCTTCAGGATGGATCAGCGCATTAATACGTTGAACAGTTTGTTGATAATCAGATTCCATTTCCTGCTGATCAACAAATATGGAGTCCAGTCCCTTAAGAATTTCATCTTTGCTCTTATGATTCAGATGCCAATAGGCAATAAAAGCAGCCGTAGCATTCAAATAAATGATACTGTTGGCATCCACAAAGAGAACGGCATTGCCATTTTTTTCTATACGTAAATGGGCATGATGATCATACCCATCTACTGAATGGATGAAATGATATAACCCTGGGGACGGCCAATTGCCAGCAGAATCTGAATGGAAAAGATTTTGCAGTAGTTTTCTGATGTGACCCTGGGATTTATGCATAGTTTATCTGCCACCACCGGCACAGGCACAGGCGCAACCAGCACAGGCACAGGCGCATGCACAACTACTACCGCCGCTGCGTCCGGAACTGCTGGAAGTACGTACCGGAACTGGATTGGTTTTGTTGGTAATTTTATCGGTAAAGCTAGTAACGTCGCCGACAACGTCGGAGGAGAAATTCTGCATTCCTGTAACCATAGATGCAGCAAAATCTGATCCTGGTAGATTTGGAACCGAGAAGGTTCTTCCAGAGCTGCTGGAAATCGGTGTGCTCGGGCGGGCAACCCCGCCTGCTGAACGGAAACTGGGATCAAAGCGACCCCACCAGATCGGATAGAACTGCGGTGGTGAGACAAATACATCGCGGGTTCGTTTATCAAAATCACGATCCAGCATGGTCCAATCCATAACCTCATCGTATTTTGCTACCTTCACATCCGGTGTATCCACTTCTTCCACCATATTCCAAGCTTTTTCCATAATGGTTTCATAATATTTAACGGTTTCTTTGTGGCTAAAGCCTTTCATTTTGGTAGTGACCATTTTTACTAATGCGACCATGACTGCCTGTAATTCTTTGGTTCGTTCTTTCACTTTGGTTTTCTCAAATGCAGCTAAAAATTCCTCTTCATAGGATCGCAAACCTTCTGGTATTGGGCTGGCGATTTTTAATTTCAACGGATCCTTGGTGACAACTTCGGCGGCACCTTTTTTGATTACAGAGAATAAAATCATGGTTAAGACTTTATCCATTGGATTTTCCAACAAGATGGCTGCTTCAATAGCGGTTAACCCGCGTTTGATGCCGTGGCCTTCAATGGACATCTTGGGCGGCAAATATTTCATTTTTCGCTTTTTGGATCCCCAAATGGATTGATAAATCCCTAAACCAAAAATGAGTATGAAGAATGAGGAAAAGCACAAACAGATAATGCTGTCTTCGTCAATATTCAACGAAGATGATTGCTTGACAATTGCTGTTTCTGGTACCAAACGTATGGGGAAACTGGCGCCGAAGCGATATTCGCTAGATGGGCTGGCCTGATCGGTTACCCACCGATAATAAATGCGTCCATCATCATCATATCCGCTGGATGGTGTTGACAACCCCGGCCAATTGGTTGGTTCAAACCAACGGGGTTCATCAGGATCCATACCAGCAGGCATGAAAATCGTAACCGTCATATCCATATCATTATTGGTTACGTATTCACTGCCAAAATAATTTGGCGCAAACTGCATGCTTGCATAGGGTTCACTTTCTTCATTTGTGGCATTATAGAGCACTTTTTTTACATTTGGAATTGTGACATGTACTGTTCCGCGATTACCAGCTTTGATAGATTTAGAACCAAGTCCAAATGCAATCCCCGGACTTACGTATGGCGATTTTTCAATATCAGTGATGCTTGTTCCATCTATCTCGGCAGTTACTGCACTAAGGGAATAAGAACTGGTGGGAACACCAATATCCACATAATCAATGGGATCAGCACTATGGTCATTCAGGAATGTGATGGTGTAATCTAATGTAAATGTTCCATCATCATTTACAATGACATCTACAATGGTTGACTCTACAGAAAACAAATACGTCTGGGCATTTACTGTACCGCTGTTAGTAAACAGCAGTAATGCAACCATGAGAAAACCAAGAATTCGCTTAAACATATTCATCTCCTACGAATTTACCACTTTGGTTCTTCAGTAAGTTGATAACTGGAATCACAATATGGACAGGTAACAACAGGTGCACCGGCCAGCATTTCGATATTGTTTTTAGAGAGCGCCCCGCCACATGATTTGCATTTTAATGAATCCAAATCAATATCTCCGGATAAATCCAGTTTGTATGTAATTTCCTGATTGGCGGATGCAGCACTGGCGCTTTTTCTGGAAACCAGAAAAATGAGGATAAACCCGATGCCAACGCTAATCAATCCAATGATGACCCAACCCCAGCCACCACCGGTTGAGCTGCCTGCTCCCCACATAAATAAAACGCCAAAGAAAATTAAAATCGCTGCACCAATGTACGCGATAACTTTACCAGCACCCATGTTTACCTCCACAAAAATATAAAATCCTTCTCACCTTATTTTACTGTCAAAATTCGTTCTGGAGAATGATAGAATAACAATGAATTCAGATTGTGCCTGTATAATATAACAAATTCGATAGAATGGTGTTGAAAATGGATAAAAATCTCACATATGATGACTATCTTCAATTAAAAAAGGAGTTGAGTTTTTACAGCTATCGATATTATGTGTTAAGTGAACCGGTGATCAGTGATAGCGAGTATGATCAACGCTATCATCAATTGAAGGCGATTGAGGCGCAGTACCCCAACTGGATTACATCAGACTCACCTACACAGCGTATCGGGGCACCTGTCTCCGGAAAATTTGAAAAGGTAGCTCATCCGGCACCCATCCTTAGCCTGGCAAATGCGTTTGATATGAATGATTTGCGTGCCTGGTATGAGCGCATCGTGAAACTGGATGAGCGAGTATCCACCGCTGAGTTTGTTCTGGAACCCAAGTATGATGGCTTGACGGTTATATTGCATTACGAAAACGGAATCTTGGTTCGAGGGGCAACGCGCGGGGATGGCCTAATTGGGGAAGATATTACCTCTAACATTCGTACTTTGCCTACGATTCCGCTGCAAATCCCTGTGTTGGATAGAAACATCTCAGTTCCCCAACGTTTGGTTGTGCGCGGTGAAGTATTGCTGTTTTTGGCTGATTTTGAAGCCTTGAATAAAAAATTAGAGGAAGCAGGGGAAAAAACATATGTCAATCCTCGTAATACTGCATCCGGCTCACTACGCCAATTAGATCCGATGATTACTTCATCCAGACCATTAAAGATATTTTGCTATGATATTGTGGATGCTTCGGATGATATTGAATTGCCCGCAACACAATGGGAAACATTGCAGTATTTGAAAACAATTGGTTTCCCCACATCTGATTTATCTCAATTTGCTGAGAATATTGATGAAGTTGTAAATTATTGGCCAACCTGGTTGGAACGTAGAGATGCCTTACCTTTTGAAATCGACGGCGTGGTTGTTAAAACCAATCAGCACGCTGTTGTTGCTGATTTAGGTTTTGTTGGCAAGGATCCGCGAGGAGCGATTGCGATCAAATTCCCGGCGCGGGAAGTCAGCACAACATTGCAAGATATTCGGGTGAACGTTGGCAGAACGGGGGTGTTAACCCCCTATGCGGTGCTCACACCGGTTGAGATTGGCGGTGTTATGGTCAAGCAAGCCACCTTGCACAACTTTGATTTTATTGCCGAGAAAGATATCCGTGTAGGTGACCGTGTGTTTGTCAAACGCGCCGGAGATGTGATTCCATACGTTGTTGGTCCAATCAAAGATACACGCAGCGGTGCTGAAAAGACCTATCTGCCGCCTCAGGAGTGTCCGGCCTGCGGTACGCAGGTTGAGCATTTTGAGGGAGAAGTAGCCTGGTATTGTGTAAATGCAGCCTGCCCGGCACAATTAATTCGTCACCTGGAGCATTTTGTCTCGCGTGGGGCAATGGATATTGTTGGCCTGGGGATTAAAATTGTTGAACAATTAATTGAGCAGAAATTGATACAAGATGTTGCCGATTTGTATACTCTAAAATCTGACGATCTACTTAATTTGGAAGGCTATGCTGAAAAGAAAGTGGAGAATGTACTGGCAGCGATTGCAGCATCCAAGGCACAACCGCTCAATCGCTTGATTACGGCGTTGGGGATTAATGGGGTAGGTGAAGCCATGGCGACTGATCTTGCCGGTAAATATGCTGACCTGGATGCTTTGAAAGCGGCATCAATGCCGGAATTAGAGAGTATGGATGGTGTGGGACCCAATATTGCTCAGGCAATTATTGATTGGTTTGCCAATCCGTTGAATACACAATTGCTTGAAAAATTACGCAACGTGGGTGTCTGGCCAATTGTTGAGCATCAACAGGTAGAAAGGACAGCACAAGTATTGTCTGGTCTGACATTTGTGATCACTGGCACATTGCCCAACTATGGGCGTGATGAGATGAAAACATTAATCCAACAACATGGCGGCAAGGTAAGTGGCAGCGTGAGCAGGAAAACCAGTTATGTGGTCATGGGCGAAAATGCCGGCTCAAAGGCTGATAAAGCCAGTGCGTTAAATGTTGCGATTCTGAATGAAGCGCAACTATTGGAAATGTTGAAATAGACAGTGGAGCATTACAGGTAAACGATGGAAATTATAATCGCAAAAGAAAAAATAAAGTCATTACAGCAAAGGCATCCCTGGATCTTTGAACGCTCGATAAAAACCGTAAAAGGTACTCCTGAAAATGGATCAGTCGTTCGTGTACTGGATGAAGAAGGCCAGGCTTATGGTTGGGCGTCTTTCAGCGCCCACTCAGCCATCAGAGCCAGAGTGCTTTCCTGGAATCCCCAGATCACGATTGATGCCCAATGGATTCATGATCAATTATCGCAGGCTATTAAACATAGAGAGACGATGTTGGATGACAAAAATAATGCCTGTCGTCTCGTGCATGGTGAATCTGATTTCTTTCCGGGGTTGATCGTGGATCGCTATGCCGACCAATTGGTGGCGCAGTTCCTCACTTCCGGCAGCGAGTTCTGGAAAAAGGAAATCACGGATGCGCTAATACAAATCAGTGGGGTGAAGAACGTATACGAACGCTCCGATGTGGATGTACGCAAATTGGAAGGTTTACAGCCCGTGAAAGGAGTATTGGCTGGCAGCAAACCTGAAAAATATATCCGCATATTGGAGCATGGCCTTGCGTTTGATGTAGATGTGGCAAATGGACAGAAAACCGGGTTCTTCCTGGATCAGCGCAATAACCGTAAGCGGATTCAAACCTATACCCAGGGAAAACGTGTCTTAAATGCATTTTGTTACAGCGGTGGTTTTACAGCTTATGCGCTGCAAGCTGGCGCAGAACAGGTGATATCGATTGATTCATCGGCGGACGCGATTGAGCTGGGCCGCAATAACATGCGCATCAATGCTTTAGCGGATCAGGAAGCAGATTGGATTACGGGTGATGTTTTTCATTACCTGCGTCGCTGCCGGGATTCGCGGGAGCAGTTTGATGTGATTATTCTTGATCCACCCAAGTTTGCTCCGACCATCCATCAGGTGCAGCAGGCTGCCCGCGGATACAAGGATATCAATTTATTGGCTTTTAAATTGTTGAAACCAGGCGGCACGCTTTTCAGCTTTTCTTGTTCGGGTGGGGTGGATAAAGTTTTATTCCGCAAGATTCTTGCAGGCGCGGCTGCTGATGCCAAAGTGGATGTACAAATTCTGGGCAGTATGGAACAGAGCCAGGATCATCCGGTTGGACTGGCTTTTCCTGAAGGGGCTTATCTGAAGGGATTGATTTGCAGAGTGATTTGAGCAGTCTCTTTTACACTTTGGGGCGATAACCCGGGTCAATATATAGCGTTTATACGTATCATCTCAATAAAACGGGGTAGAGCTAAGATTTAGGAAAAGACCAACCCAAATTAATTTGAGAAGCGCG
>JAEKNU010000105.1 GCA_016838895.1 Chloroflexota bacterium | reverse complement strand
ACGCGCTTCTCAAATTAATTTGGGTTGGTCTTTTCCTAAATCTTAGCTCTACCCCGTTTTATTGAGATGATACGATAATTGATATAAATTGTACTATTTAATTGTGTCCAACCACTTTACATTTTTGCAAAGTAAGCTTTACCAGTAATTCTAGTGTAGCATGTTTTCTGATAAAAAAGGTTGCCCGAATGGGGTATTTGTTTTATGCTATAGCTACCATGACTTGTTTGGTGGAGGATGATGAATGAAACGGATTTGTGTATATTGTGGTTCAAGTCCTGGTGCAAATCAGGCTTATACAATTGCTGCTCATGCATTAGGTAAAGTGATGACGGACCAGGGTATTGGTTTAGTTTATGGCGGAGGCAGTGTAGGGTTGATGGGGCAAATTGCTCAATCTGTAGCGGATCATGGCGGTGAAGTGATCGGGATTATTCCACGCGATCTTGATTTTCGAGAAGTATCCAACCGCTCATTAACAGATTTGCGTATTGTTGGCAGTATGCATGAACGAAAAGCGATGATGGAAGAATTGTCGGATGGGTTTATTGCCATGCCCGGTGGCTACGGGACCTTAGATGAAGTATTTGAAATACTTACCTGGAGCCAATTAGGATTACATCACAAACCGATTGGCTTTTTAAATGTAAATGGATATTATGAAAATTTATTAGCTTTTCTGGATCACGTCAAGCAGGAGCAATTCATTGAGGAGGCATTTCGACAATTGATTTTGACTGCCGAAGAACCATTGTCCTTGATTGACCAAATGAATCGCTTTGATCATCCCAAGGTTGATAAAGCAAAGTTAGCGCTAAAAAAGAATAAGAAATGATCCAACACAATGTATGAAAAAAACAATCAGGGAACTTGCCTGATTGTTTTATTTTCTGGTAATTGGTTCAGCAATTTCCTGTACTGATGATCAGTTGGCATTTGAAAATCTTTTCGGTACTATTGTATGGCAGGAAAGTTATTGTTAAAGGAAGAACAGATGGTTTTGCTTCATTTACATCATGTTGGCCTAATTTTAGGTAGCCGTACAATTTTTGAAGATATCAACTGGCAAATTAAGAATGGACAAAAAATAGGGCTGATAGGTCCAAACGGAGCTGGCAAATCCTCTTTATTTAAATTAATTGTTGGTGAGCTGGAAGCAGAAATTGATAGCAAATTTATTCAATCAAAAGGATTAACGATTGGCTATTTGGCGCAGCAACCTCAACTGATTGAGCATCAGACCGCATTGGCTTCTGCGATGGATGGCAGCCCACGCTGGGCAATGGTGTATGAGGAGCTTTCTATAGTTGAAAAAAACCTGGCAGATCCGATGGTGTATGGTGATGAAACGGTATTGACCTGTCAACTTGGGCAGCAACAAATGTTGGTGGATGAATATATGGCGCTGGGTGGTGATCAATATCCACAGCGAGTAGAACAGTTATTGCTTGGCTTGGGATTGGAGAAAGGGCAATTCGAGAAACCCATCCGGGTGCTCTCTGGGGGACAAAAGAAACTGGTTGGACTGGCTCGTTTACTATTATCTAAGCCCCAATTATTGTTACTGGATGAGCCGGATAATCATTTGGATGTAAACGGAAAGATTTTTTTGGAGAGATGGATCCGTGATTATGATGGAGCGGTTGTGCTGGTATCTCATGATCGTTATTTGCTGGACGCAGTGGTGACAGATATTGCTGAGTTGGAAGACAGTAAATTAACACTATATAACAGCGATTATTCCGAGTATATGATTGAAAAACAAACCCACCTGCAACGTCAACAACAGCTCTTTCAGGTGCAGGAAAAAGAAGTCGCCAGAATTGAAGCAGCCATAAAGCGGTATGCGATTTGGGCGAAAACATATGATAATGGCAAATTTGCGCGACGTGCCCAGGCTATTCAGAACCGCTTAGACAGAATGGAACGAATTGACAAACCGCTGCTGGATCGCAAGCGTATGGATCTGGAGCTAAACGGCTGGCGAGGTTCAAACAAAGTACTGGATTTTCAGAAAGTTAGTAAACATTTCAAGCAGCGTAAGGTTTTGAACCAGTTGGATTTTACCTTGCTGCATGGTGAACGAGTAGGGATAATTGGCGGCAATGGCAGCGGAAAATCAGTCATGCTGCGATTGGCGGCTGATATTATGCAGCCTGATGGCGGAGATGTTTTACTGGGACCCAGTATTCGGTATGGATATTATGCGCAGGAACATGAAACCCTTGATTTTGATCAGACACTGATTGATTGTGTACAGCGTGCGGGTCGGATGAGTGAAGGCAGCGCTGTTTCCTTTTTAAGGAAGTACTTATTTACATATCAACAAGCATCACATAAAGTTGGCTCGTTATCTGGTGGAGAACGCAGCCGACTACAATTGGCTTTGATTGTGCTTTCCGGGGCGAATCTGTTATTACTGGATGAACCAACCAACAACCTGGATATTCAATCTGCCGAAGTACTGGAAGATGCGCTCAGTGAGTTTGAAGGCACTGTACTGGTTGTGTCCCATGACCGCTATTTTTTGGATCGCGTTGTGGAACGTATTCTGGTGGTGGATGACGGCCGGGTTGCAGAACATCTGGGTGGCTATAGTGAGTATCTTGAGAAAGAAGGGTAGCATTTGAAAAGAAGTGCAAAATGCGTATGGAAAGTTGATTGATGTTTTCCTCGTTGTAATACTCAGAATAGTATGAACAATAAACCTCAGAAGAGAAATTACAAATCCTTTCAATATTGCCTCACGGATTTCATCGGTATAGAGCGTATAAAGGACTTTCCAATTTGATCATTATTGATGTTTGGTTTTATGCATTTTACCTCCCTGCATGGATGGGTTAGATTATGATTAGTATATCGAAACTGTTGTGTGGGCAAACATACGGAAATAATTAGAATGAGTATTTTGTGATGAAAGGATGATATGATATGGTTATTCTGTTTAATCATCGATATAGCAAGCAACCGCATTTTTTTATCATTATTCAAGAAAAATATAGATAACAGTTAATAAATCCTTCACCTACTTCTGATAGAATGTTTAGCAGGGATTCAAGAAGAAAAACAATTTGGATCAATATTGAATATTTCATTATGCAAACACAACTAATTTAGGAAAAGTATCCGAATATGATTTCTCGACATCGATATATGTTGTATTTATTAGTCAGTCTTTTTCTTGGCATTGCTATTGTTTCCAATGCGAGTATGTTATTCGCTATCGCAAAATTGTGGAATCCACAGGAAATCAATAAAGATGCAAATAGTATGTGGAGAGAACGTCTGGAAGCTCTTCTAGATGATATTCCTGAAAGCGGAACAATTGGCTATATGTCAGAACAGGATATTCCCGGTATGGAGTTCAATGAAGTGGACACCAACGAAGAATATGTTTTGACACAATACTTTCTTGCACCCCGAATTCTCGTACAAAGTACACAGTATTCCTATGTGATTGGGAATTTTGCCGATTTGGAGATCAAAAACGATTCGCAAATTGAGCAATTGACCGGATTAGAAGTTTTGAGCTCTTATGGATATGGCATTTATTTACTACGGGGTAATGAACAATGATTCTAAAAAGTGTATTTATGTTATCACCAGCATTTTTATTGGGCATCATTTTTGTGTTTTGGTTTCTTCCAACAAATGTAAATAAAAATATTCTTTTTAAACTTATTCTGGGAGCTATGGTTGGTAGTGGCTTGCGGAGCGTATTATTCTTTTTCTGGATGTTCGTCTTTCCAGAGCAACCAGCAATGTATGTTTGGTTTGAAATATTCCTGATAATCATATTCCTGATTTTGTTTATTAAAAAAGTCGGTCAGGGTTGGAAAAGTATTTGGCCGTTCAAGTTGAATTGTATAAAGGCATTAGACATCTACACAATTGCATTTTTCGTTCTTTTGCTGATAAATACCATTGCATTTTTTGCTTTTTCATTCATGAAACCCATGGGGAATTTTGATGCGTATGCAATATGGGAATTCAAAGCAAAAATGATTTTTCTCAATCCGCATGATTGGCAAAATGCATTGAACCATCCTGCTGTTGCTTTTTTCCATCCGGATTATCCATTGTTGATCCCGATGTTGGTCAGTAATGTTTGGTTTATGATAGGGGAAATAACCACACGCACACCGATTATTGTGGCAGGATTCTATACATTGGCTTTGCCGGTATTAATTTTTACTTCACTCCGATATTTCCGAGATTCGTCTCAAGCATTGTTGGGTAGCATTTTATTGTTTGGCGCCCCATATTTATTTCATTTTGGAACAGGTCAAACTGCAGAACTGCCATTGGCAGGAAATGTTTTAACAGCAATCATTTTAATATTCCTTGCCTGGCACAGCAAGCAGTGGCAATTTGCTTTTTTGGGTGGATTAATGGCAGGATTTGCTGCGTGGACAAAGAATGAAGGACTATTATATTTTCTGGTATTGTCCATTGGCTTCGTTTTTATTAGTTTGGCTCGTTTTAAAAGAAAGGGAATTAGGCAATTAGCCGCCTGGCTTGCAGGCATTTGTTTGCCATTGTTCGCGGTTCTTGTATTTAAATTTGGGCATGAAACAACCAGTGAGTATTTATCTGTATCACCAATTGATTTCATTTTGGATTTTGACCGCTATGGGTTAATAGTGAAAGAAATGGTTTTGCAGTTATTAAAGTGGGGAGGATGGGCGCAACCCTGGCTTCTTTTCTATATAATCTATGCTGTTCTTATGCGGCGTTTAGTGAACGATACAAATAAATGGCAACTGAGATTTGTGTTTGGATTTATTGTTGTTATTTTGGCAGGTTTCTTCTTTATATATCTGATAACCCCATATCCATTAATGTGGCAGTTGACATATTCATTAGATCGATTATTGTTTCAGCTTTTTCCAGTATTTATTTTGGGGATTATGCTATATACAAAAAGCATTCATGAAATACGAAAACAACCTGAGCAATCCGATTGATATTCCCACCCAATAAATCAATGTGAAGTATATCTATTCCGTATAAGAATCAAGTTTTTTGGGATGTTGATTTTGAAAGGACATTTATAAACTGGTTTATAAATTGTTCTTCCACCTTAGAAGGAGATATATTATATTTCTCAGCAAATCGATGTTGCAAAAGCGGGAAAAAAATCATCGGTAGGGTATTAAAAAAGAAAAGATCCTGATGAAGGGTTTGCTCAAGGGGCTTGTTGAAAGTTCCTTCATTGCCTTGCAGCAGCGCATCATAAAATGGCGCAACTATTTTTTGCAGGGTCTGGAACATGATGGGATCTTTAAAGGCACGGCTGACCAGAAAGGAAGTAATCTCCTGATTTTCATCCCATAATTGAATCATCTGATGCAGATGATCAGGCATCTGTTGCGGTTCTAACGGCAGCGCTTCATGGATGGTTGTAACCATGCCTTCAATCAACTGCATCATCATGTCTTCTTTACTCTCATAATGATAATAGATCATCGCTTTGGTTACGCCGGCTTCCGTGGCGATATCGTCCACACGACAATCATCGTATCCATCCCGGCGGAATATTGTTTGGGCAGCCTCCAGGATGATTGATTTGGTTTTTAATCCCATTTTGTTTTTTGCCATTACGCTACCTCATTCAGAAATAACTAAGATCGTGATAAATAGTATTGATTTCCCGGCTGTTCCATGCCAATGATTTTGATATTGGATTGCATCATAGCATCCAGTTTCTCCACCGGGCAATGAATGGCATCTTGCGGGCAGGCGATTGCACAGTGATAACAATGAATACATTTATCGAAATCAATACTAACGATGTCGCTTTGCTGAATGGCGCCAAGCGGACATTCGCGGATACATTTGCCGCATTTTATACAGGCTTGATGATCTATCTCTATGGGCAATTCTCTGGTTTTACCAATCAAATGAATGAACGGAAAAATGAGATGGGTTTTTGGTGTATATGGTTTGAATTGTTGCTTGATTTGTTGATTACTCATCGATGCGAAATTGGCGATCTCTAATTGGTCAACAAAGCTGCGAATGGTTGTACGTGTTTCCTGTGTTGGAAAAGGCTGTGGGTGGTGAAAATGGGGCGCCAGTACTTTCAGGGCACCGACAATTGGAATATTCATCTTCTGAAAGATATGTGCACAACGCAGAAAGGTTTTTCCGGTGGTTATGCCGCCGAAATTTACGAAAAAGAATGCCTTGAACGAAAACGACTGATTTTGTGCCGTCATTAATGAAAAAAGATTAAGCATTGGGTCCAGCATATTCATGTGATACGCGGCACTGCCAAACCCAACCAGATCAGATTGCTTGCATTGTTCAAGTATCAGTTTGGGATCTTCTCGATACGGTGACTTGCCGATATTTACGAGATGGACTTCATGTTTATATTGTCTGAAAGCATCAGCCAACATCTGGGCTGTGGTACGTGTCGTGCCGTTGGGCGAAATATAGAGAATGCTTGTCTTCATAGCTACCTTATATTATACATAAAGTTTATACTTGTAGTATAAAGTAATGCTTCTGGTTTTGCAATGGTTTGCATGTATTGGTTCATTAAAAGCAATGTAAAATTGGAGAAACTTTGATTGAAAGAATGTTGAGGCGAGATGGAAGTGATCATTCGACACGCAACACCAGCAGATGCAGCGGCTATGGTTGCATACGGCACGCAATTAAGCCATGAACCCGATTCAAATGTGGAAATGTCCCCGGGAGAGTTTACGCATAGCATCGATTCAGAAAAAGTGATTTTGGAGCAATTTCTTGATTCTAAAAATTCAATTTTCCTTGTTGTGGAATACCAAGATGAAATCATCGGGATGCTTTCTTGCCAGGGTGGGAAACGAAAGGTTCGCCAGCATGTGGCTCATTTATCCATGTCGGTACGAGAAGATTTCCGGGGAAAGGGCATTGGCACAAAGCTGATGGATGCTCTGCTTGATTGGGCGAAAAACAATGCTATGTTATCCCGTTTGGAGTTGATTGTTTTCGCTCGAAATGTGCAGGCAATACATCTTTATCAGAAATTTGGTTTTATCACGGAGGGATGTTTTCATCGGGCTGTGCATCGCAATGGAGAATACCTGGATACGATTCCAATGGCATTGGTTTGGGAAGCTGGTAAATAAAAATGACAGGGAAGTTACCCTGCCATTTTGTAATAGATAGACAATGAAATTAATCTGGCTCGATGATTTCACCAACCGCAGCCGTTAACATTTCCAATTCTGGAATTAATTTACGCGTGATCAAGAAGCCCATAGTACCAAATAAAATGACAAAGATTTCAATGATCCAGATAAAGGCAACAGATTCCAATTGGCCACTGATTTGGGCGTAACCGGCAATGGTATCTATCCCGGATTTTAAGGCAAAAGAAGCCCAGAACCAGCGCATTTCTTTTTTGAAGACACTATAGAATAAGAGCACATTACAACCCATATGGATCATGATCGTAAAGATGCGTTCTATGATGGGTGCCAGATCATAGAAGAAATTGTTTGCCAGGGCAGTTGTACGCAGTTGAGCGACCGGAATTTGGTCTGTCATTGTCAGGGTGGCGATCATACCCATCAGGGATAATGTTCCCAAGAGGATGGCTTCCAGTGAGCCGAATCCCAGACTAAAGGATAAAATTTCACGCCAGATACGCTGCCCAAATTTTGTATAGCGTAAGATCAGCCAGGTAATCAGGATTTCTGTGATGCCTGTTAATAGCCCGACATAAACTGAGAATAAAAGTTGACCTGGTAATCCGGGCAATGCAGCTTCAGACCATTGATAGATATAACCATTGAATGATCCCGCAATTACAAATTTCACAATGACAGTGCCGATCCAAAACAGGCCACCCAAAAATGCCATTTTGGCATTGCTCTGGCGAACAGCGAAAAAGAAGAAAAACATGCCCACAAGCAGCATACCAATGCCCGGTAATAAAACGATGGGTGAAATCGTTGGTATTTCCACTTTTCCGGGATGCCATTCCAAATTGTAATTTCCTTTAATAGGGCCATCCCAGGTGACTAGTAAATCATATTCTCCCTGATGCAGGGTGGTAACCTCGTTTTCATTTACCAACGTACCTTCATAGGTTTTTTCATAGACAATCTCAGCGCTGGATTTATTTACAATAGAGATAGTTACTGAGCCTTCTTGAAAGGATGCCCAAAAATCTATGCCCACATCATCATGAGGTTCCTCAATGGTGATAACAAAATTGGCATTTTCACCGGCACTTTCTTCATTAGGGTAACACCGTTGATATATGCGCCAGTCATTGGTTCATCTGCCTGTGTTGCACAGCCAACCAACAACAATGCCAGTAAACTGATGATGGTAAAAGAAAAAAGTCTGTTTTTCATGATTTCCCTCAATTTTGCAATGCTTATAGCAAATATTTAATAGAGCTGAATTAATTCGTATATTTATTCTAAAGGAGTAATTTAATTAAGAACAGGGAGAAATCAGCGATTTCTCCCTATGATTGGTTTCAGAGTCGGTGATGAATTTATGCTGAATGCAAAGGAACAATACGATCACCAGATGGTGGCTGCGAATTGAGTTTTTGTAAGTTGTTGATAGCTGATACACCTCGAATGAGGAAGAACAGAACAAATAGATGGAAGAGCACATCCAGGTAGGCTCCAGCAATCAAGCAGAAAAGCAAATCAATTCCATACAGTACGATGCCAGCAAGCAGAACCCATTTTTTGCCTATTGATCCGAAATATCCGATCAGGAAGCATATCCCAGCAATGACCAGAGAAACAATGAAGCCGACAATTTTGATAATCAACCCAGTCTCGGATCCAACCTCTTCAGCGCCATAGAAAGCTATTGCGTCAATCAATTGTGAAATACCTAAACCAAACATGAATACCATATCACCATTGAAAAGCGAAATGATTGAATTTACGATCGAGAGCCCGGCAATCCAGTAAAACCAACGGGCGCCGTCGACGGCACATTTTTGGAATTTCCTTTGTTGTTGCATTAATATCAGTTCTTCACGGCTTAAGCGATTTTGTTCAGATATTAATTGAACGCCTGCACTATCTTGAGGATATGGGTTGATGCTTGGATTGGTCTCAAATTGATCAGACATGAAGGTATTACCCCTTATCTATGTAATTGGATTTTAAAATTGGAAAATGATAATAAAACTATAGCACGCCTGTAGATAGATACCAATTGAAAATTGGATACAAAAACCTCATCTGATAAGGATGAGGTTTTGATAGTATATTTTATGCTGACTTTAGCCGATATGCGCTAAGAGTTTTAAATAGTCTTTGAGAAGGATATCAGCTTGTACTCCTTCCGGAACATCCCCATAAAAAGCGGTTTGCAATCCTGCTGCACGGCTGGCTTCAACATCCAGCCCACGATCACCGACGCCCAGGGTTTCTGATGCATTTACATTATAGCTCTGTAACGCAGCAAAGAAAGCAGCGGGATCCGGTTTGCGGGTGAAGCCGTCATCTGCGGTTAACCATCCGCTGAAGTAATTCTTTAATCCGTAATGCTCTAGTAATTTCAGCATCGTAGTACTACCACGATGAGTAATAATCACATTTATACCACCCACACTGATCACTTTTTCCAACACTTGTTGTACCCCCGGAAAAGGTTTCTGTTCTTCCAGTGTAAGTAAAGCATATTGGGCATCAAACACCTCTTCAAGATCGGATGATGATGAGCCTGTTTTTTCTGCCAGGGTTTCAAGACAATAGGTTAATGAGATTTTGCTTAATACCAAAGTCTCTTCTACTGGAATATGATGCCCCAATTGTTTTAATCCCAGATGTATTGATTTAGCGATCGGTGGATAGGTGTCAAATAGTGTTCCATCAAAATCCCAGAAAATATTTTTAATCATAGACCTCCCATCATGATATTCAGAGTATTTGTCATAAGGAATATTTTATCAATAGTAATGGAAAATGATGGATGAGGCAATGATTATTTACAAGGGATGAGTAGAGAAGAATTAATCGGCGGTATACGAAGGGTTGCGGGGTAGGAGTAATTATGGAAAGCGTTTATGAAGTTGAGCTCTGTTCAAATTGCAGGTTTTTTTTTACTTTATGTGCGAATTTCTCGGCATACATGTGTTTGTCTGCGGTAATCATTCCCTCACCTAATTGGCCTTCTTCTGTCGTTGCAGCACCTATTGAGAGGGATAGTTGTGAATCCGGATACGATGCATTATGGTCGATTAATTTTGATTGAAAACGAGATAGGATCACATCTGCTTGAACAGAATCCGTTCTTGGTAAAAGAACAGCAAACTCATCTCCACCAATTCTTGCCAGGATATCTCCAGTTCGGAAAACACTTGACAATACATAGCCGGTACGCCGTAATAGTTCATCTCCGGCTGCATGCCCCAGCGTATCGTTTACAATTTTCAACCCATCTACATCTGCCATAATAATGCTGACGGGATAATCCTGACCGAACTCAAGTCGCTTGAGTTGTGCTTCAAAATAAGCACGATTATGAATGCCGGTTAATGGGTCGTGGGTGCTTATATGAAGAAGCTGTTCCTCAATTTCTTTACGAGTGACAATTTCTCTCTGAGCCTTGCGCATATTGGCGCGCATATTTTCTGCTAATAAATCTACAGAAATGACCGCAACCAGAAATATTCCGGTGACAACAATAAAATCTGCAGCCCCAGCTTTTGTCATGGAATGTGGAATATATAAATCAAATGCTTCGCCAAAAACCAGCCAGGCTAAGGCACCAACGGTTAGGGCTGAAACAAAAAAGTAATCTCGCCTTGGCAAAAGAAGGCTGGCAATGACAACAATCATTGGGTACCCAATAATTGCAATATCATGTATGCCTTGGCCTAATGTTATTCCCAATGTAAGCATTACCAAAGTAATGGTTACGACAATTAATCCACTAATCCGTAAATAACCACGATAGAGTATAGATAAAGGGATGAATAACAACATTGCGCTAATCAGCCCATTAATGAAAGCTTTCCAATCCTGCCAATGGATTGCACCGCCGATAACAAACAGATTTGCTGCAAACAAACAACATATAATCCAAAACAAAATAACCGCTAATTGTTTATCACTTCTATTTTTATACACTGCGTGAAGCCGTTTGTGTTTCATCAAAACCCTTTTGAAGTAATTCTGTTTTAAAGTATTGTTAGGCAGATAGATGATTTCTACCAGAATTTTCTAATCTGAAAGAGGCAAAGTCGGCATCTTCTGGGTAGATTGTTCTACTGCTTTTGAAAAAGCTTAGTCATATATTAATCCAGAGAGCATATTATTGTAATTAAATG
>JAEKNU010000012.1 GCA_016838895.1 Chloroflexota bacterium | reverse complement strand
ACCATATTTTACCCAAACAGGCAAAGCAGGAAAGGGCAAACGGGCGACAGATGCACCAGTTTATAGACATAGAATCAGGCAGGGGCATTGTTGTAATAAATCAGTATCAGCCAAGAAAATAGAACCCATTGTATGGGAAAAAGTTGAAGCCCTACTATTACAACCGGAAACTTTAAATGAAGGGTATAAACAAGCTCTTGAGTTAGAGAAAAAAGCAAATGGCCGGCAATTTCAGCAAAAAGAAAAAATGTTGAAAAAAGTTGAAAAATTAAAACAAACCTTGCAAAACCTGACAATGGCATATACTGACCCGGAAATCAAAATGGAAAGGGTAGAATATATTGAGCAACGGGAGAAAATCCAAGCCGATCTAAAAACCACAAATGATGAACTGATAATTCTGGAAAGCCAATTATCAAATATTCCTACATTGCACCGCTATGAAAGTTTAAGCCGTTTTGCAGATGAAATAAAAGAGCGAATCAGTACAGATAAATGGAACCCCACCTCTGAAAATATCAGGCAAATATTTGAATTATTAAAAATCAGGGTACATTTATCAGATGATGGGACTGGTAGAATAACTGGTTCTCTAGGAAATGATACTGGTTTATCGTCTATAACGTATTGATGATCGGCTCTCCGGGCAGCGGTAAAACACTCCTGGCAAGAGCACTGCCATCCATCCTACCAAGTCTTTCCATTGAAGAAGCACTTGATACCACCCGCATCTATTCGGTTGCAGATTTATTGCCCACTGGCACACCATTAATCCAGGAACGGCCTTTTCGTGCACCGCATCATACCATCTCCCATGCCGGATTAGTCGGTGGGGGTAATTGGCCTCATCCAGGTGAAATTTCATTAGCTCATTTAGGCATTCTATTCCTGGATGAATTTCCTGAATTTGGCTCTCGTGTCCTGGAAGTATTGCGTCAACCCATGGAAGACAAGGCTGTCACCATCAGCCGGGCGCAGGGTTCCTTAACCTTCCCAGCAAATTTCCAGTTGATTGCTGCCATGAATCCTTGCCCTTGTGGCTATTATGGTGATGCAGTAAAACCATGCAGTTGTTCCTCATCAATGATAGCAAAATATCAAAAAAGAATCTCCGGCCCCTTATTGGATCGTATGGATATCTGTATTCAAGTTCCCAGAGTTGAGTATGAAAAGTTGACTGACACGCGTCTTGGTGAAGATTCGGCAACAATACAAAACCGGGTTGAGACCGCCAGAACAGTTCAACGACAACGATTTAGTGAGTTGGAAGACCCTTCGCAGCCGGCATTGCATCACAATTCGGATATGGGGATTGGAGAAATCCGCAAGTTCTGCTCACTCTCGACAGAATGTAAAAGCCTGCTGCAATCAGCTGTTAATCGCTTGCAACTCTCAGCCAGAGGATACCATCGCATTCTGAAAATATCCCGCACTATCGCCGATTTGGCGGGTGAAAACGAAATTGCCCCAACGTTTATCGCCGAGGCATTGCAGTATCGTTCTAAATTATCATTGATGATGTGATTTTTTTTATCGAGAAGCCAACTGTTGATATGCTTCACGTATCTCCCGAATAATTTCCGCCTGGCGCATGGATATAAAACTGGACAGCACTTTTTTGGATGGGTCTTTCATGGAGACTTTTACACCAACACGATATCGCCCTTTGCGGTTATCTGCATGAATATTTACAATCGTGCCAATCAATTCAACTTCAGGGTCCAGTTTTTCCCGTTTTTCATTATCACTATCAGAACCGGGGGTTGTATGCTGATACGTCGGTTGTCGAATATTGTCGTATCTGGGTTTTACTTCCCTTTCCGGCATTTTCAATTTTGCTGTCTGTCGTATTGGGATAGGCAATTTCAGGAATAAGTTAATTTTCACCCCTGGTTTATAAACGACCGGCGAAAAATCCTCACTGCTAATGTAAATTGCCAGTCCGGTTTGTGAAACATCAGCCAGTATGCCCTGATTAATTGTACGAATCTCACTGGTTTTTACCACACTCCGGATCGGATCAGCGGGTACAACACGTACTTGTGTGCGTTTGCCAATCTGATCGCTGGCAACTTTAAAATTTGTTAAAACAGCGTTCACATTCTTAAAATCAATAGACTCTACTTTCGCCATATAAATGTTATTTTCGAGTTCAGTATGAATAAATGTCTGCCGATCATGATACATACTGACAACCTGACTCTTTTCAGTATGAACAGTGATAGATTCAGGGTCTACGGCTAATATCATTCCACTTGTAGATATTGGAATCCCCTTATATACATTCATCAAGCGTATGGTTCCCTTATCTTGAAAAATTTGTCGGAAAACACCCATTTGTGCCATTTTGCCCTCATATACAACAGTTAAATTCAAACACAGAACAATAGTATTGTTTCTATTATTATGTCACATTGCTTACCCCACAGTCAATATGATTGGAATAAAGTTCATATTAATATTTTAGACAACGCTTCGTCGTACCTCAAATTTTTTTATGTTATACTTTCAGGGAATTAATCAATAATAATAGAGGGTTTTCTGTGGCATTAGAAGATATACAACTCCAGGAACATGTAGAAAAAGGATTCAAGGAACTGGGCTATAAGGGGTCAACGACGATATTAGAAAATACAATTCCTGCAATATTTAACCAACAAGATGTAATCGTCATAGGTGAAGAAAATCAGGAAAGAAGATTATCCTATTTATTACCTTTAATTTCAAATATCGTCTCAGGTCCCCATGGCCACCTAAGAGTTTTGATTGTCGCGGCAACGCAACAAGCTGCAATAGAAATTCACGACTTAATCAGACAGGTAGGTGAAAAAGCCAGACTTCGCAGTGTGCTGCTGAATAATCGTGACGAGATTCTTGAACAAATTCAAACGTTGCGCCAGGGTGTTGAAATTGCCGTTGCCTGTCCAAATCGACTAATCCAAATATTGGAACGTGGTGGAATCACATTAACTCATATTGAAACGTTAGTGTTGGATGGTGCAGAACAATTAATTATTCAGGGTATGTTTGTTCAAGTGAAGAAGATACTGCGTCGTTTGCCGATTCAACGCCAAAATTTGTTGTATGCAAACTCACTCACGAACCGATTACAGAATTTCCGTAATGAAGTTACAAAACACGCGCTACTTGTCAATCCTGGAAACGTGAATAAAGAACCCAGTTCGGCACATATTCTTTATCCAATCAATCCGAATGCAAAAGATAAAAATCTTGCCCAATTAATAAATCAACATCGTAATAAAAATCATTTGATTGTTACCTGGAGTATCCAGCGTACATCACAAATTATTGAAAAACTAAAAGAAAACAATATTAATAGTATCTTTTTTGATCCTTCTCGCAAACAAGGCAACCAGAGTGATGGGGATTATAAATTATCAGAGAAAGTGTTTGTCACTTGCGAGCCGATTTCACAGCCAAATTATCGCGAATATTTTGATGTCGTAATTTTTTATGATCTGCCAAAAAGTCCGCAACAATATATGAGACATACGCGTTCCCATACAGAAGTAAAACAAAATATTCGCTTCATCTCTCTGGTAACCAATGAGGATACCGCTTCAGTAAGGAAAATTGAACGAATATTGGGAAAGAAATTTGAAAAAATGAACCCATCTCAACAACGTCATTCTCGCGGACAGCGATCCGGAAGAAATCAATATCGAGGAAAATCAGGCTCACAGAGAAATCAAAACCGACGATCGGGAAGTAATGATTCCTCAAAGCCTGGAAATACTCAAAACAATCAAAGGCAACACCCTGTAAATAGACAAAACAAGAAAACGATCAAATAACTCCTGCGGGAGTTATTTTTTTTCCCACTTCACCTTTCCTGGCCATCCAAACTCACCACAATCAAACAAAAACAAAGGATCCCAAAAATAATAATTTTTGGGGTGGGTTTATGACTTGCAAATTGGTCTCAATTCGTTTATACTGTGGAAAATTGTGGTTAATTGTGGGTGAAAGTGGAGCGCCGGTATTCCGGCGTTCTGTGGTTTATACGAGGTTTAGAACTTATGTTCTTAGGGTATTACGAACATAGCATAGATGAAAAAGGTCGCTTGACAATTCCGGCACGTTTCCGGGAATTGTTGGTTGAGGGCGCCTTTATCACCCAGGGCTTTGATCAAAACCTCGTTGTTATGCCATCAAACAATTTTGAAAAAATGTATGCCAAAGTAAATACGATGAGCATGACAAATCCTGCCGCCCGTCAGCTAAAACGACTGGTTTTTGCACACGCCGACCGGGTTGATCTAGACAAGGCTGGCCGCTTATTAATTCCACAATTCCTGCGTGATTCAGGAAAGCTCGATTCAGCTGCAATTATTGTTGGTGTCGGGGATAACTTTGAGATATGGAATCCTGAATTATGGGAACAAAAGGATCAAATGCTACAAAATCCTGAAGAAAATCCGGAAATATTCGCTAACCTGGATCTTTCAATGGAACTACCATGAGCGCGGGTACGCCGTTAGAAAATTCCCCCGCCCATGTACCTGTACTTTACCATGAAGTTTTACAATACTTGCAGCCATCACAAGAAATGAAATTTGTGGATGGCACCCTGGGTGCTGCTGGGCATGCCTATGGTATTTTGCAGCAATCTGCACCTGCTGGTCAATTACTCGGCCTGGATCTCGATCCAACGGCTATTGCACTTGCCGAAAAAAAGCTTGCGCCTTTTTCTGATCGTGTTGTAGTTGCTCTGGCATCGTACAGCAATATCCGTCAGGAAATCGCCAGAATTAACTGGCAATCAGTGGATGGCGTACTAGTAGACCTGGGTGTATCATCCATGCAATTAGACACCCCTGAAAAAGGATTCTCCTTTCAGAGTGATGGACCACTAGATATGCGCTTTAATCCGGAGCAGGAACAATCTGCCCGTGAGGTTGTAAATCAATATGCACAAACTGAACTGGTGACAATTTTTCGAAAATATGGTGAAATGTCAGGTGCGGGTCGCATTGCCGAGGCAATCATCAAAGCCCGACCCATTGAAACAACCGGACAGCTTACCAAAGTAATCAGTTCAGTTGTGAAAATTAACCCGCGCAAAGCGCATCCGGCTACGCTTGTCTTTCAGGCGATACGCATTGAAGTCAATCAGGAATTAGCGGGAATCAGTGCGTTTTTACCAGAAGCAACCTCAGTACTACATTCTGGTGGCCGATTGGCAGTTATTTCCTTCCATTCACTGGAAGATCGCATTGTAAAACACTACTTTCAATTGGAAAGCAAAGATTGCATTTGTCCACCCAAACAACCTATTTGTACTTGTGGGCATAAAGCAAGCATCAGAATTCTAACAAAGAAAAGCATTCAGGCTTCACCAGAAGAAATGAAGTTCAACTCGAGAGCCAGAAGTGCTCGATTGCGAGTTGTTGAAAAATTATGAAAAACTGGCATAGTTTCTGCACCTTATCGGTTGAATATTCTAGAGAAAATGATGGTAAACAATGGCACAAAAAATGGTTAATGCTTACAAACAGGCCCCATGGCGCTCTCATATACAACGTTTGGGTATCTACCTGATAATACTGGTGGGTTTAGGACTTGTTGCCGGTTTTTACTTGTATGTAACCGAAAAAGCCGCCGCCGCTGGGGTTGCCATTCAGGACCTTGAATGGGAAAAAGGGCGCATTGAACGTGAGATCGCAACAATGAATTCGAATATTGGGTATCTCACTTCAAACAAAATCATGACAAGACGTGCAGATGAACTGGGATTTAGATCCTCCTCTCCCAGTGTATCGCTATATATCCATGTTGATGGTTATCAGAAGCGCAGTATAAACGAATTACCTGGCAGTGCCACAGCCATCGGGTTGCCAAACAGCATTCTCCAACCAATGTACACCCAATCCATCTGGGATATGGTGACCAGTAATTTCTCTTTTTCCAGATTTTCCTGGAAGGAGCTCTTGAAATGAAATTTTCATTGCCGACTCGCTTTCAAATCGTTGGTGTACTGCTTACCCTTTTTGGGTTAACAGTAGTATTGCAAATGATTAATATTCAAGGCAATGCAAATGTAATGAGCATCCGTGATAAATCTAATTTAATTTATGAATTTAACACGGAAAAAATCACCCCCGAACGCGGCGCTATTTATGACCGTTGGGGACATTTATTGGCTGGCAACAAGGAAGTTTACGAAGT
This sequence comes from Chloroflexota bacterium, assembly GCA_016838895.1. Lineage (GTDB taxonomy): Bacteria > Chloroflexota > Anaerolineae > Anaerolineales > Anaerolineaceae > UBA5203. The sequence continues at coordinate 79,526 of JAEKNU010000012.1, read as the reverse complement.
AGGTGTTGAATTGAAGGTTGTAACTAGGCTTGGGAACGGAAATACAATCGCCAATGTTTTATCCAATGTGTTAGGCCTGGATTATCAGGACACATTGGATAGAATTAGCATCCCCTATGATCCCGCGAATAATCAAGTTTATATCGTTGTGGCAGATTTTATCTCGCCAGCAAAAATTGAACAGCTTAGATCCATTCAGGATGAGTACGAAAAACTGTACGTCAATGAAGGAAATAGTAGTAGTTCGAGCCAAACCCTAAGAGGTGTAAGTTGGAATCCCCATTTACAACGTACATATCCTGAGAATTACCTGGCAGCCAATATCCTTGGCTTTTATTCATTATTGGATATCGAAAAAGGTGAAGCACATTTAGGTGTAGAAGAGAAATATAACGCCCTGTTACGAGGTACACCACTTGAAATCGCCTCACCAGTAGATCCCAACAAAATCAAGGAATACATAGATGTACCCCCAGGTTCAAGCCTAATATTAACCATTGATCGTGAAATTCAGGCCAGTGTTGAAAATATACTGGATAATGCTGTCGCTACAAATGGTGCACAGTCCGGTTCAATTATCGTTATGGACCCGAAAACGGGTGAAATTCTGGCAATGGCTTCCAATCCGCGGATGAATCCAAATAGTTATTGGGAGTATCAGGATAATTACTTCAACCGCCCGATTGATATCACTTATGAGCCTGGTTCAGTGTTCAAGGTACTCACGATGGCTATCGCACTTGATACGGAAGCAGTAGAGCCAGACACAGAATTCATTGATACCGGATCCATCAATATTGGCGGAATTAATATCTATAACTGGGACCGTGCAGCATGGGGTCCGCAAGATATGGTCGGCTGTATGCAGCACTCCCTGAACGTCTGCTTGGCTTGGGTGGCTACTGAAGTCGGCCCTGATGATTATTACAAATACCTGCTCGATTTTGGAATGGGCAGAAAAACAAATATTGACCTCGCAGGAGAAGCATCCTGGCCGCTCAACCTGCCTGGAGATACCTGGGTGGATGCAGATTTGGCTGCCAATTCCTTTGGTCAGGGTATTGCTGTCACACCAATTCAAATGATTTCAGCCATTTCGGCTGTTGCCAATGATGGTAAAATGATGGCCCCGCATACCTTGTTATCAGTGATTGATAGCGGCCAACGCCGGGATTCGTCACCCATGATTGTTGGCAAACCCATTTCGGAAGAAACTGCAACCACATTGTCAAACATGTTAGCCACATCCATGGAACGGGAAGCCTCCAGTGCATTGGTTCCCGGATACCGTTTGGCTGGCAAAACCGGTACGGCTGAAATCCCGAGTGCTCAGGGTTACACCAATGAATTCACGAATGCTTCTTTTGTGGGCTGGGGCCCCGTTGATGACCCGCAATTTATTGTTTATATCTGGATCGAGAAACCGACCTCATCAATTTGGGGTTCAGTTGTTGCTGCTCCAGTTTTTCAAGAGGTTGTTTCCGAATTAGTAGTTCTGATGGATATTCCACCAGATGACATCCGTCATCAGTTAAATGAAAAGGTTGCAAAGGAATAAACCGTGTTAACAATAGGGAAATGTTTAGAAGCATTAACTGGACAAACGCCAGAATTTACCGGCCCAATAGTCACAGGGGCGGCGGTAGATTCACGGAAAATTAATCCAGGAAATATCTTTGTGGCCATGGCCGGGGAAACCACAGATGGGCACCGCTATATCGAAAATGCATTTCGAAATGGCGCTGTTGCCGCATTAATCAACCATGATCCTGAGATTCCCTGTCAGGTGATTGATACTACCGGCGAAACTTTGCATTTCGATGAAATCAACATCAGTGCACCAATTTGCATCAAAACAAAAAGCAGCATAAAGGCTTTGCAAACCATTGCAAAATTCTGGCGAAATCAATTAAATGTTGATGTTATCGGCATCACTGGCAGTGTTGGAAAATCAACAACCAAAGAATTAACGGCCGATGTGCTGAGTACACATTTCTGTACTTTAAAAAACCCTGGTAATCTGAATAATGAAATTGGCTTGCCGCTTTCGATCTTTGAACTTAACGAAGATCATGAAGTTGCTGTGCTGGAAATGGGGCTATACGTACCTGGAGAAATCAAGTTCTTATGTGATATTGCTTCCCCTAGAATAGGCGTAATTACGAATATCGGTACAGTACATGCTGAAAGAGCAGGATCTCAAGAAGCCATTGCAGTAGGAAAAGCTGAACTTGTCCAAGCTTTACCTGCTGCCCCAAAAGGCATTGCGATTTTGAATTATGATGACCCATTCGTCAAACCGATGTCTGACTTAACCAAAGCGCAGGTTTTTTATTATGGATTATCAAACAAAGCTGATTTATGGGCAGACAACATTGAAGGTATGGGTTTAGAAGGCATTCGTTTTCGTCTTCATCATAAAAATGACACGCTGCATCTGCGGGTTCCACAAATTGGACGTCATTCTGTACATACTGTGTTGCGTGCGGCATCCGTGGGTTTGGCATACGGCATGCCATGGGGTGAAATTGTACATGGATTAAAATCAGGCAATAATCAAATTCGCCTAAATACTGTGTACAGCCGAAAAGGCGCATTAATACTTGATGATACCTATAATGCCAGCCCGGAATCTACAATGGCTGCCTTGAATTTATTGCATGAATTGGAAGGAAAGAAAATCGCCATACTGGGCGATATGAAAGAACTCGGTCAGTATGAAAAACAAGGACACGAAAAAGTTGGTGTCCGGGCTGCAGATATCTGTGATGTATTGATTACCTATGGAGAAGTCAGTGCAATGATCGCTGGAGCAGCCCAGCAAGCAGGCATGTCGTCCAGGAATATACTTCATTTCAGCAATATGGATGAATTAATTCAATCCGTTGAGCAAATGATTACTGGAAATGAAGTAATTCTAGTGAAAGGTTCCAATAGCTTGAAGATGGACAAAATTGTCTCTGCTTTGGAGGGTCCCAGATGAAAGAAACCTCAATGGCATTATCGCTAAGCCTGATCGGTTTTGTGATGGCAGTTATTTGGGGCGGCCCATTTATTCGTATGCTAAAGCATTTCAAAATAGGCAAATTGATCCGCCTGGAAGGGCCAAAACGTCACATGACCAAAATGGGTACACCTACCATGGGCGGCTTGATGATTATTCTGCCGGTACTTTTCATTACAGTCTTACTAAATTTTGTCTCTCTGGTCGGCGTTAACTTATTCGGCAATGAAGTTTTTGTACCTTTGATTACACTGGTTTTATTCGGTATATTAGGTGCCATTGATGATTGGGAAGGAATTCGCGGACCACGCAAACAACTGGGGATGCGTGCTCGTACAAAATTTGCTTTCCAGGTAATTTTCGCTGTAGCTATTGCATTATTACTGCGTTATTACGTAGGTGTTCCCCAATTATTCTGGCCTGGCGTGAATCAGGTGATTAGATTAGACCCATTTTATGTGCCTATCGCAGCATTTATGATTGTGGGCATGTCAAATGCAGTCAATTTTACAGATGGCCTGGATGGACTGGCTGGATTGATTACTGCCACAGCATTAGCAGCGTATGGCGGTATTGCCATTATGCAAGGACAAGACACTGTTGCCCGTTTTTGCTTTACTTTAGTCGGTGCGCTATTTGGCTTCTTGTGGTTTAACGTCCACCCTGCTGCACTAATTATGGGTGATACAGGATCATTGGCTATAGGTGCCGTACTGGCAGTGATTGCCCTAATGACTGGCCAATGGATGCTGATTCCTATTATCGCCATTATTCCAGTCAGTGAAGCAGTGAGTGTCATATTGCAAATCGGATATTTCAAACTTACCAAGGGAAAGCGTCTATTCAAAATGGCACCATTACATCATCATTTTGAATTGTTAGGTTGGAGCGAAACACAAGTTGTACAACGTTTCTGGTTGATTGGCTTGTTATTCGCAATTATTGGAATCGCGGTGGCATTGGCATGATGAGAAAAAACTGGGAAGGCAAAGCTGTTTTAATATTGGGAGCAGCCAGACAAGGATTAGCTTTGGCTGAGTTTTTGGCTACCCGCGGAGCAATTGTAACCCTCAATGATAATCGTGCACAAGAAAAATTACCCACTGAAATAGCCTCTTTGAAACATTTGTCCATTAACTGGGTTTTGGGTTCTCATCCTTTGGAAATATTGGATAAGCAAACTCTGATTTGTGTCTCCGGTGGTGTCCCCCTCGATTTACCCATCCTAAAAGAAGCAAGAAAGCGCGGTATTTCCATTTCCAATGATTCACAAATATTTTTGGAAAGCATTCCAGCAAAAACAATCGGTATTACCGGTTCAGCCGGAAAAACAACAACAACAACATTGTTAGGTTGTATGGCAAAACATGCCAAAGCAGAAAAAACCTGGATTGGTGGCAACATCGGCAATCCACTTATTCTTCAGGCAGAGGCAATCGCTGCAGATGATCTGGTTATTTTGGAACTATCCAGCTTCCAATTGGAATTAATCACAAAATCACCTCAGATTGCAGCGGTATTAAACATTACACCGAATCATCTGGATCGACATGGCACGTTGGCATGTTACAGTAGCGCAAAACAGCGTATCCTGGATTACCAATCTGCTCAAGATATTGCCGTCCTCAATCGCGAAGATGTCGGATCTTGGGCTTTGAAAGACATAGTAAAAGGAAATGTAATTTCCTTTGGTGTGGCAAAGCCAAAAACCAATGATTGGACTGGAACATACATTGATCAGGGAATGATTTACTACCACACACCAAAAGAAGACGTTCCGATTATTGCCACACAGGAAATTCACCTGCGTGGAGAACATAATCTAATGAACGTTTCAAGCGCAATTGCCATAGCTATGGCTGCTGATATTCCACTTGAAAGCATTCAGTCCGGAATTACTGGTTTCTCCGGTGTCGCTCATCGCTTGGAATTTGTACGTGAATGGAAAGGGGCTAGCTGGTATAACGATTCTATTGCTACAGCACCTGAAAGAACAATGGCAGCGATAAATGCTTTTGATGAACCGCTGGTTTTATTACTCGGCGGCAGAGACAAAAAACTCCCCTGGGATATTTTGGCTCGGGAAATACATCAACGTGTAGATCATGTAATTACCTTTGGTGAAGCATCAAATTTGATCATAGATGCCATTGGGAAAACGAATCCGCAGGAACGGCCTTATTCTGTTGATCAATGTCAGGATTTATTCGAAGCAGTGCAAATTGCTGCCAAACGATCAGAAAACGGTGACGTTGTCCTATTGTCGCCAGGTGGCACCAGTTATGATGCCTACAAAGATTTTGAAGAACGTGGAGAATGGTTCAGAAAATGGGTGAAAGAGCTTTCGTAAATCCTTCTATCACTGCTCAACAGCAGGAGAAACGCAGCAAAATTAAGCTTGCGTTCGATACCCCCTTGCTGATCATCGTCCTTTGCCTGGCCGTGATTGGTCTATTATCCATTTATTCCGCCAGTTGGAGTCATTCACTGCGTGTCGGTTTACCTGCTTCCTATTTCCTGACCAATCAGATCAAATGGTTTATTTTGGGAAGTGTGATTGCCGCAAGCATTGGCTTGTTTGATTACAAATTATTGTTGCGAAAAGAAATTTTACTCTTTATGATGGGTGTCACTGTTTTACTACTGGTCGCAGTATTATTTGTTAAAGATGACCCATCAGGATTGAATCGCGGTTTGTTTAGAGGATCAGTTCAACCATCTGAACTTGCCAAATTAGTTATTATTGTCTATCTGGCTGCCTGGCTAACCTCCAGACAGGAACAATTAAATAAATTCACCTTGGGCCTGGTACCTGTTGGCATTATTGTAGGATTTATTGGCGGATTGATCGCAATTCAACCGGATGTCAGTGCAACCATTACCGTTTTCGCTTTAGGTGGATTATTGTTCTTCCTTAGTGGTGGCGATATGCGGCATATCATTCTCATGCTGTTATTAATCGTTTTGGTGGGTGGCGCAGTAATCCTGGTCAGCGATCGTGCAGAGCGTATCCTGACCTTTAATCCAAACCTGCAAAATGTTGATGATGTCTCGTATCACATTCAAAGATCACTGGAAGCCGTAATTCGCGGTGGATGGTTTGGTGTAGGTATTGGTAAATCCACCACGAAATCAACCGGTTTACCGGTGCCCTGGACAGATAGTATTTATGCTGTCATTGTTGAGGAAACGGGTATTTTCGGTGGTGCGATCATCATTAGTTTATTCTTGCTGCTGCTCTGGAGAGGAATTGTCATCGCACGTCGAGCGCCGGATTTATTTGGAAAACTGCTCGCTGGCGGGATAACCTTTTGGGTTGTTATTGAAGCTTTCATCAATATTGGCGTTTTAGTAAATCTCATTCCTTTTGCAGGGAATGCTTTACCCTTTATTAGTTCTGGCGGCTCCAGCCTGATAACAACCATGATCGGGATTGGATTATTGCTAAGTGTAGCCCGAATGGGCACTGTAGAAAAAAACAAAGAAACAAGGAATTCGAATGCAGCGGTTATTAATTTGCGCGGGCGGAACAGGCGGCGGGATTTACCCCGCGATCGCCGTTCTTGAAGCGCTCAATCAGGATGAAATAGAAGTTTTGTGGGTTGGCAGCCAGAATGGTCTGGATGCAGACCTGGTTCGCAACGCCTCAACGGTTAACTTTGTTGATATTCCTTCAGCAGGTTTACATGGTGTCGGCTTGCGTACGCTGCCATCCAACGCTATGAAATTAATCAATGGCTTCCTTGAATCCAAAAAAATCATAAAATCCTTCCAACCGCATGTAATCTTCTTCACTGGCGGATACGTTGCTGTACCTATGTCGCTTGCAGCCTCGTCTGTTCCTCAGGTTGTATTTGTACCTGATATAGAACCGGCTCTAGCCTTGCGACAAATTACACGTTCGGCACAAAAAATTGCCTTATCAGTTCCTGAATCTAAACAATACTTCAAGAAAAATAAGGCGAAATTGACGATAACCGGCTACCCAACCCGTATGCGCTTTGCAAACATAAATAAAGCCGATGCTGTTAAAGCTTTCGGTATTTCAGAAAGCAGCTCAACCGTATTAGTGTTTGGCGGCAGTCGTGGTGCCCGTTCCATTAACCACGCATTATTAGGAATACTGCCTGATTTGATTGATTCAGTGCAAATTATTCACATATCTGGTGAACTGGATTGGCCAATGGTATCGGATTATTATGCCGGAATGTCACAAACCGCGCGGCGAAACTATTTTCCATATCCATATCTCCATAGAAAAATGCCGCATGCCATGCGCGCTGCAGATCTGGTGGTCTCTCGGGCAGGTGCATCCACAATCGGAGAATATCCAATGTTAGGGTTGCCAGCCATTTTAGTGCCATACCCACATGCCTGGAAATATCAAAAACACAACGCTGATTATCTGGTTGATCAAGGTGCTGCCATGCTATTGCCGGATGAGGAATTACCTCAAAAATTACTTCCAAGTATTCTGGGTTTGATTCACAATCCGGAGAAGTTAATTGAGATGAAAACCAATATGCTTCAATTGGCTCGTCCGGATGCAGCAACAGAAATTGTAAAATTAATTACCGACATTCAGGCAAACAAGGAGCGAAAATCATGATTGGATTAAATATCCTCTTTATTATCTTCGTACTGATGTTTGCTATTATCGGATTAATGCGTGGATGGGCAAAGGAATTGCTTGTTAGCTTTTCTGTCATTTTGTCCTTGTTTGTCACAATGGTACTGGAAAAATTTGTTCCATTTATTCAAAACCTGGCCACAACCGGCGATACGACAACGCTCTTTTGGGTTCGTTTTGTTTTGTTACTCGGTCTGGTTATTTTTGGATATCAATCACCAAATATTGGTCGTCTGGCTGAATCCGGTAAATTTGCACGGGAACGATTGCAGGATTCCATGCTGGGGCTATTCCTGGGTGCCGTCAACGGGTATTTCGTTTTTGGTTCAATCTGGTATTTTCTGGATACTGCATCCTACCCATTTGACTTTATCACGCCACCGGTAGCCGGTACCGCGATGGGTGATGCAGCGATACGCTTGATTGAATCACTCCCACCACAATGGTTGGGAGATCCGACAATTTATTTTGCAGTGGCAATTGCCTTTGCCTTTGTTTTGGTGGTATTTATCTAATGAAGAGCATACACATGATTGGAATTGGTGGAACAGGGCTATCAGCGATTGCCAGAGTGCTGCTGGAGAGTGGATACACTGTCAGTGGCTCAGATCAGCAGGATTCTGCTGGATTACAACAACTGGCAAAGCTGGGCGCAACAATTTATATTGGACATGCTGCGCATCAGGTCGCTCAGGTTGATCTGGTAGTGCGCTCCTCTGCTATCCCTGATACCAATCCGGAAGTGATCGCCGCGCAGGAAAAAAACATTGCAGTACTCAAACGTGCTGATTTCCTCAGCACCCTGATCGGTAAAAAGAAATGCATCGCCATATCTGGTACGCACGGAAAAACAACCACGACTGCAATGATTGCCTGGATGCTGCACGAATTACAACTTGATCCCTCCTATATCATTGGCAGCGATTCCAAAGATTTAGGAAATAATGCTCATGCCGGTAGTTCAGACTATTTTGTCATCGAAGCAGATGAATATGACCGCATGTTTCACGGATTAACCCCCTACATGGGTATTCTGACAAATCTGGAACATGATCACCCGGATTGCTACCCAAGTATGGCGGATTATGAAGAAGCATTCATGACTTATATCAATAAAATTATCCCGGAAGGAAAATTAATCTTTGATTGGGACGATGCCGGAAACAAGGGCTTTTCGAAAAACTTTTCTCCAAAGACAAAAGTCATTCGTTATGCTGTCTCCAGTCAGGATGCAGATAAACAAGCACAGCAAGTGATATTGCAGGAAAATGGTTGCTATCGTTTCGAGTATCCTGCAAATGATGACAACTATATTCCCTGCCATTTACAAGTACCAGGATTGCACAACGTACATAATGCCATGGCAGCCATGATTGTGGCTGAACAACTTGAATTAAACCTTTATGACGCAGCAGCAGCACTTGAAAAATTCTCAGGTACCGGCCGCCGCATGGAAATCATTGGCGAGACGCAAGGTATAACCATTATTGATGATTATGCCCACCATCCCACAGAAATCGAGACAACACTGAAAGCCTTGCGTGAACGGTATCCCAATCGCATAATCTGGACTGTTTGGCAGCCGCACACTTATTCACGTACGATGACACTCTTTGATAAATATGTCGACGTCTTCAAAGAAACAGATCATCTGATTATTACACCGGTATATGCTGCACGAGAAACCAATCCTGGTTTCAATATTGAAGATCTGGTAAATCAATTAAAAAATGCAAATTCACAGCATATTGATAATTTTGATAAAATTAGGCAATATTTGACTGATAACATGAAAGCAGATGACATTTTAATTGTGCTTTCAGCAGGTGATGCCATTCAAATCAGTAGTGCTGTTTATAAAACATTATCCGAAAGAAGTGAGTCTGCATAATGAAATCGGTACTTAATGCACAGCAAATCGAAGAATTAGGGAAACTGCTCGGACGTAACTTTGAGGAATTTGTCCCATTAGGCAAATACACCACAGCAAACGTTGGTGGTTCTGCCGATGCTGTCTGCATTATAAATAATAGCTCCGATTTGGAAACAATTTGCACCCTCTTATGGCGTTGGAATATTCCATTCCGAATTTTCGGAAAAGGCTCAAATGTACTGGTCTCTGATAAAGGAATTCACGAAGTCGTAATCATTAACCGATCAAAAAACATTGAATTCAATGAGGATAACTACCCTATTTCAGTATTTACTGAATCAGGTGTGAATTTTGGTAGTTTGGCTCGTCAGGCTGCCCTGCGTGGATTAAGCGGCCTGGAATGGGTCAATTCGGTTCCTGGCACAGTTGGCGGCGGCGTATATGGAAATGCAGGTGCGCACGGATCAGATACGCAACAAATCTTGCTCTTGGCAGAAATCTTGCACCCTATACATGGAAAGAAGTGCTACAGCGCTGCTGATATGTATTACGCATATCGCAGTAGTGCATTTAAACGAAATCATGAGCCTGTAATTATTTTAAACGCTACTTTTCGGTTGGAAAAAAGCACCAGGGAAGACGTAGAAGGACGCATGGCTAAATATATGGAACATCGTCAGAGTACTCAACCACCAGGTGCAAGCCTGGGTTCCATGTTTAAAAATCCCCCTGGTGATTATGCTGCTCGCTTGATTGAGGCAGCGGGTTTAAAAGGTACAAAAATCGGCGGCGCAGAAATCAGCAAACGCCATGCGAATTTCTTTGTAAACGACGAGAATGCCAGCGCAAACGATATTTATCAATTGACCCAACTGGCGAAAACAGCGGTTAAACAAAATTTTAACCACGATTTGGAACTTGAAATTGAACTCATCGGCGAATGGGATGCTCCCGATTCTGCCGCATTGGAGAATTAAGTATGGATACAAAAAAAATTCAATTAGCAGTATTATTTGGCGGACGTTCAGGAGAGCATGAGGTTTCCCTGATGTCGGCAACATCTGTACTATCGGTATTGGATAACGAACGCTATGATATCACCCCTATTGGTATTACAGAGGACGGTGTTTGGCTTACAGGTGAAGATATTTTACAAAAAATGCAAAATAGAAATTACGCATCATTAACACGCGTAACTTTATTGCCAAACCCAGGTGATTCATCCTTGTATCAAATTGAAGACATTGATGGGAAACAAACCCTGTCCCCTGTCACAGCATTGGATGTTATCTTTCCAGTGCTGCACGGTACGTTTGGTGAAGATGGTACCCTACAGGGTTACCTTGAGATTTGTGATATCGCATATGTCGGTGCCGGTGTTTTAGGGGCTTCTGTTGCCATGGACAAGGGTTTATTCAAAGACATTATGCGTCAGTATCAATTTCCAGTATTAAATTACACCGTTGTCACCCGTACAATGATCGAAAATAATCCAAATAATACCATTCACGAAGCTGAGATGGTTTCAGATTATCCATTGTTTATCAAACCGGCAAACCTGGGTTCCTCGGTTGGCATAACAAAATGCTACAATCGTTCAGATTTGTATGAAGGCTTACATTTCGCAGCTTTATATGATCGGCGTGTCATCATTGAACAAGGAATCAATGCACGAGAAATTGAAATCAGTGTATTAGGCAATGAAGATCCAAAAGCCTCTGTACCTGGAGAAATTGTACCTGCTGAGGATTTCTACTCCTATGATGCAAAATACGTTAACGACAACTCCGAATTAGTCATCCCCGCTCGTATCAGTGAGGAAACCATCGAGGAATTAAGAATACTGGCAGTAGAAATCTACAAAGCCATTGATTGTGCTGGTATGGCACGAGTGGATTTCTTATTCGATAAAGAATCCAATCGATATTATGTCTGTGAGGTCAACACCATTCCAGGTTTTACTAATATCAGTATGTATCCCAAATTATGGGATGCCAGTGGCCTGCCCTATGCCAGTTTGATTGATGAATTGATCAAATTAGCCTTAGAACGCAAAGCACAAAAAGATAACACCGAACACAAGTTCAGGAGTAACGCATGACGACCAGAGACGCTGCTCAAACCTTAACCAGGGCAGAAAAAATCCGGTTGCAGCGGGTTGCAATTGATCGCAAACGCGACAAGGAATTCACCGAAAATAAACCGCGCATGCAGGCCGAAACACCCTCAGTTATTTTGCGAGGCAATGTCGGCACGCCTGTTGCTCAGCGTTTACAGCAACCCAATGTGCGTCGTAAATACTCGGTTCCTATGGGTAAATCCGGAGCTGAGTTGGTTGTTCCTGGCATTCCTGAAATAAAAACAGGTTGGCGCTTGCTTTCTGGCCTGATATTTGCAACTATGATATTTATGTTATTCAGTTTTAGTGCCAACAGTAACTTTAGGATCAAACAGGCAGCGGTCAGTGGAAATAATCGCATCTCTGCTGTGGATATGAACCTGATTCTTGATGTTGCCAACAAGCCAATTTTCATGCTTGATTTGTATGATATCAAGAACACCCTGGCTACTGCTTATCCTGAACTCTCTACGATTGAAGTCAGTATTGCTATGCCCGATCAACTGCTGATCTCAGTCGTAGAACGTAATCCGGTGGTTGCCTGGCAAATGGAAAGCCAAACCTTGTGGATTGACAGTGAAGGCGTTGTTTTTCAATCCAGAGGCGATCTGGTGCCTCAGGTGGTTATCCAATCACATTCATTACCGCCTGTACTGGCAGAAAAACTTGAACAAACAGATTCTACAGCTCAATTACTGCCATCGCAACTGGTTCAAAAAAATCATTTGTCAAATGATATTTATATTCATGTACTGGACCAGCCGCTTTTAGAAGCCGCAAAAACACTCAAGGAACATTTATCAGAAGGTAGTGCTTTAGTTTATACGGCTGAGCATGGTCTTGGATGGCAGGCAGAGCAAGGCTGGAAAACCTTTGTAGGATTTGATCTGAGTAATATCGATGCCAAAATGTCTATGTATGACAGCATCGTTGAATATTTATCGACACAAGAAATTACGCCTGGTATGGTAAGCATTGAGTATATACATGCCCCTTACTACCGCATGGAGCGTAACGAATGACTGATGAACCGATCATTGTAGGTATTGATATAGGTACCACGAAAATTTGCACCCTGGTGGCCAGAGTTGTTGGTGACCATAATTTCCGCATCCTAGGTGTGGGAATTGAACCCTCTCAGGGTATCAAAAAAGGGACAATTGTGGATATCAACGCGGCTGCGCGTTCAATCGCTAAATCAGTCGAAAAAGCCCAACGCACTTCGGGTTTTGAGATCACTTCAGCACTGGTTAGTTTGGCTGGTTCTCATGTCTCATCCATTAATAGCCGTGGTGTTGTGGGTATATCCGGGCGAATTATTGATCAACATGATATTGATCGTACATTAGATGCCGCACAAGCAGTTGCCATCCCTCACAACCGTGAAGTGATTCATGTCATTCAGCGTGGTTTTGTGGTCGACGGACAAGATGGCATTCGCCAGCCGGTCGGAATGCATGGATATCGCCTTGAAGTGGAAGCACATATCATCACAGCAGCATCAGCGACGGTAGAAAACCTGCGTGAATGTGTACAAACTTCCGGGATTGCTGTCAGTCAGTTTGTGCTCAATCCGCTGGCATCCGCTGAAGTTGTGCTAACAGAAACAGAAAGACAAATGGGTGCCGTAGTATGTGATATTGGCGGCGGCACAACAGATATGGCAATTTATATTGAAGGTGACGTATGGCATACAATGGTCCTGGCCGTTGGTGGAAATCATATCACTTCCGATATTGCACACGGACTTCGTCTGCCAACCGATGAAGCAGAAGAAGTAAAAAAGAAATTCTCTTTTGCAATTGAAGATCGAATTTCTGAAGATGAAGCCTTTCCTGTGCGTGCTTTCGGTCAGGATGCACCTTCACATATTTTGCGTAAAGATCTTGCTCACATTACCGAAGCACGCGTCGAAGAAATATTTGAACTTGTATTACAAGAGATCAAACGCTCCGGATATGATGGTCTTTTGCCAGCCGGTATGATCTTAACCGGCGGAACAAGTCAACTACCAGGCATCAAAGAATTAGCCAGCCAGATACTCGGATTACCCGTCCGGGTTGCACAACCGCAAAACCTGGTCGGCATGGTAGATCAACTGCACTCACCTGCGTATGCAACCAGCGTTGGTCTCTTAAATTGGGCTTTACTGATGAACGATGCAATCCAACCTACGCAAAGTCATCGATATAAATCTAAAAAAATGGACATTGAAAGCATTAAGAATTTCCTTTATCGGTTACTACCATAGGCTAACACATATTGACATTTTGCATTAAAATTGTAAGAGCGGAGGAACGAAAATGGATCAGAATACACATAAACCACAGGTAGAATCATTTGCCAGAATCAAGGTTGTCGGCGTTGGTGGTGGCGGATGTAACGCCGTAAACCGCATGATATCAGAAGGGATCCAGGGTATTGAGTTCATTACAGTTAACACGGATGCCCAAGCATTATTACTCTCTTCTGCACCAACCCGAGTACGCATCGGCGACAAAGCCACCCGAGGTTTGGGCGCCGGTGGAAATCCTGAAATGGGGCAAAAAGCTGCAGAGGAATCTGCTGAAGAATTATATGAAGTACTTAAAGGTAGTGATATGGTCTTTGTTACCGCAGGTTTGGGCGGAGGTACCGGAACCGGTGCCGCACCTGTTATCGCTCAGATCGCGAAGGAAGTGGGCGCACTCACCATCGGTGTAGTCACCCGCCCCTTCACATTTGAAGGTTCAAAGCGCCAGAAAGGTGCAGAAGCGGGCATTGAAAAACTGAAAGAGCAGGCTGATACGCTCATCGTTATTCCTAATGACCGATTACTGCAAATCGTTGATAAGAAATCCAGCTTGCAGGATGCCTTCCAGGTTGCCGATGATGTATTGCATCAGGGCATTCAAGGTATCTCCGAGCTGATCACCATTCCGGGTTTAATTAACCTGGACTTTGCAGACGTACGCACCATTATGTCTGAAGGCGGTGCAGCATTGATGGCTGTTGGTAGTGCCAGTGGTGAAGATCGTGCCCGTATTGCAGCAGAAATGGCAATCTCCAGTGAATTACTGGACATCACCATTGACGGCGCTCGCGGCATTCTCTTCAATGTTACCGGTGGACCAGGCTTGACCCTCTTTGAGGTCAATCAGGCCGCTGCTATCATCAAAGAAACCGCACATCCGGATGTCAATCTTATCTTCGGTGCTGTTATTGATCCGAATATGGGTGAAGAATTACGGGTTACTGTTATTGCTACGGGTTTTGATCATACAGGAACACGCAAATTCCCACAACGTTCTGCTCAGTCAGAAATCCAGCAGAATGCAAATTCCATTGAAAACAATCGCCCTTCACGAGTCATGGAATACGCCAATTCAAATAACAATACTCCTGCTAACGCAGATTTTCAACCCCGTATCTTGAATACGGATGATCTGGATATTCCTGCATTCTTGCGCAATCGGAAATAAGTGCGCTTGAACAGGTTTATCTTCAAAACAATATAATAAACGCCTCAGATCGGTTCACCTCCGCAAACTGATCCGACTTTCTTTGGCGGTTATTGCGAACAGTTTTGTTCAGCATAATCCCTCTCCGCACTTTTCGGAGAGGGATTACTTTTATACAGTCAGTTCCTTAACACATCTTCCGTGCTGGTGTAAAATGGCTATACGGGATTAATTAATACAGGGTGAATCATAATGCCATTAACCACAATGCAATGGATTCTATATTTCATCGTTCCAGCGATCGTGCTGGACATCTTATTGATGCGATGGTGGCGGAAGAATCACGCTTCCAATCAGAAACTTACCGAAAAATCAATTGCTATCCCCTGGCTGAAAAACCAAATCCGGCGCATCAAAGCATTCTTTACCCGCCCACTTCTTAATACGGAACATCCTGAGACAATTCCCTGGTCAATTTATACCTTAAACGCGAAAATGCCCACATTATCGGATGAAATTCCTCATCGTGGTTTGACGCAACGCTCAAAATCTCAATGCGTCTGGGATGGAATACTTCTGGCTGCATTCCTGGTTTCTGCAGTTTATGGACAATATCAGTTCAGCATTTATTCAAATAGTGAAAAACAAGGTCTGCTGTATTACGGTATTGCTTGTTTAATCTTGATTTTGCTAATCTTTCGTTTACAGATTCAATCCCCTTCAGTTGCCTCCCATAAAATACCCCTTATCAAAAAGCGTAGCACTCAATTTGATCTGATTACACTAATCACGCAAAATCCGCGTAGGAGTATTCTGTTTGGGGTCGCCATTATTCTTTCGATTATCTCTTTACTGCTGTTAATTAACAGGCCATCTGACCATACCCACTGGGATATATTCATTATTTGGGTGCTCAGTATAATTTCATATGCCGGCTCCCTTCTATCAGTACATCAGATAAATACCCGTTCATGGATGCAGAATAATAGATATGATATTATCGCGATCTTGCTTCTGACACTCTTTGCTGCAATACTGCGATTTTCCCAATTAGGTTCCATGCCAAACGTGATCAGTGGTGATGAAGGGCGCTTTGGCACCATTATTATGGACATTATGGATGGACAGATACGCAATATGTTCATTACCATATTTGGCAATAGCACCATGTATTTCTTCTTTCTGGCTGGAATGATGAAAATTTTTGGGATTAGTTTCAAAATTCTAAGAATTGGTTCAGCTATCGGTGGTACGTTGACAATCCCTTTTTTGTATTTATTTGCAAAACAATTATTCAATCGCCGTACTGCATGGATCAGCACACTATTGCTGGTTGTTTCTAATTTCCATGTACATTTCAGCCGCATCATGTCAGTAACCAGTATTCAGGATGCTTTTTTTGCTACCCTTAGTTTATATTTTTTCTATACCGGATTAAAAAAACACTCCAGAAACCGTATGTTGCTGGCAGGATTATCACTGGGATTGGCATTGTATGTATACATGGGTGCCCGATTAATTATTTTGTTGATTCCCATTTTTCTTTTGTTTCTTTGCTTATTCAAATCACAACTGGTAAAGTCCAATTTTATAAATCTATGTATTTTTATTGGGGCACTATTGATTAGTGCGCTCCCCATGATTTACTGGGCAATTTCTAATCCAATCACTTTCAATGCACGAGCTTATCAAATGGGTGTTTTCCAATCGGGATGGTTAATTACTGAATCTGCAAAAACCGGATTCAGTCAGTTGCGACTATTTCTTATCCTATTTAAACAGGCGTTCCTGACTACGATTTATTATCCTTCGTATGGATTTCATAATTCAAACCTGCCCATGCTGGATAAATTTAGCAGTCCTTTTTTCATAGCTGGATTAATTTACAGTTTACTGCACACTCGGGATGATCGCTATTTATTGCTGAACGGCTGGTTTTGGTCTGGTATTCTTGTAGGGGGAGCCTTGGTCATTTTGCCCTCTTTTAACGCTTACCGAATCCTGATTATTTTTCCAGTAATTTGTTTGTTCTGTGGCATTGGTGTAGATAAATTATTGGAAATTCTTTCAAGCATGCTTAAACAGAAAACGCCAATACCTGTAATGATTTCCACGCTGATTGTTATCGCTTTTACTTTTTCCAATATTCATGCCTATTTCATCACTTATGGCCCCACCTGCCAATATGGGAGCATCAATACACGTTTAGCTTCGCAGGTGGCTGCCTATGTAGCAGATCTGGATCCAGTTTATACGCCAGTGTTACTTACTGCACCCCGATTAAAAGCTCATACTCATCTCACTATGGATTTTGTAACACCAGGTATAGAATATCTTGAATTTATTGATCCTATAAAAACAATGCCAGATGAATTGAATGCCCGAACAGCCTATGTATTTTTTTTCATTCCTTCAAGAAGTAATGAATTAGATATACTTCAAAAAGCATTTCCTAATGGCGAGCATGATCAAATCACCGACTGTGGAAAACCCGTCCTTTCGGTATATTTTTGGCAACCTGAGTAATCCGATCTTTTTTAGTTGTCTATACATCTTGCCTTTGTGAGTAAGTTTGTATATAATATTAAACATAGATGAACAACTTTATTAACGTCTTGAATATAATTTATTAATTGAGCTATAACATTCATCAACAAATACATTATTGAACACAGCAGCCGCTCAGCTATTTTAGCGGCTGTATTCTTTTTAAGGGTAAATAGCGAGGGATTAAAAGTGATTAATCATATACTTGTACCAATTGATGGCTCAAAACTGGCCGAATGTGTATTGCCGCACGCTATTAGTTTCGCCAAAGCATTTAATGCGAAAATCACGCTTCTACGTGTACTGGACCCCGAAGGTAACATTGATGGTAAACGTACCCCTATCAAAACTTTTGATTGGAGAATGCATCAAACTGAAGCAGAAAATTATTTGGTTGCCGTTCAAAAGCAATTACAAAAACTGGATATTGAAGTCAATTTTCTAGTGTTGGAGGGATCCATATCAGACCGCATTATTGATTACGTTAATCAGAATAAGGTAGATTTTGTAATTTTGTCCAGCCATGGACAATCTGGACATAGTGGGTGGAATGTCAGTAGTAATGTTCAACGCATATTGATCAATGTCTTTAAACCTATTCTGATTATCAGGGCTACTCTCTCCGAAACAGGCAGTAATGCTGCATATCAGTACAAAAAAATTGTCATTCCTTTGGATCTTTCACAAAGAGCAGAATGTGCAATTTCTTCAGTCACTTGGATCGCCAGACATTTTCACGCAAATCTGATTCCAATCCATCTGGTAAATCGACCAGATATGCCCAGCCGTGTTCCGCTGTCAGACTCCGATAAACTTTTACTGGATTCAATAACCGAGAGAAATCGTCAGGAAGCTGAATCCTATCTAAATCAGCTAAAAAACCGCATGGAAAGTGAAGAGTTCAGTTTTTCGCCGCATATTGTTGCTTGTGAAAGCATTTCAACGGCTTTGCATGAATATATTGCTAAATCCAATGCTGACCTGGTCGCTTTTTGTGCACATGGCTATTCCGGAAAAAGTCATTGGCCTTTTTCCAGCCTGGTCACGAATTTCATAGCGTTTGGCACAACGCCATTATTAATTGTTCAGGATATGACACCTGACCAGGTGAAAATATCAATGGGACAATTAACCGAATTACAGAAAAAAGGGCATTAGATGTATGGGATCAAAAATACCGGTAAAAGAACACAATCACTGCCTTTGGCCATATGCAGACGCAGATGACAGTTTGGAAGCAATTTTAACAAATTTAGCTGCTGTAAAAACAGATAAATTTAAGAACACCAGGAGATTACCTTCCATTTTGAAGGAAATTGATCCTTTTGAGATTGTTATCAAAGCAGGATATCAGCAATATCAGGAATCTTCGGAATTATTGGTAAATTTATCACCTGCGGCAGAATGGATGTTGGATAATTACATCATTATTGAACAATCAATTCGTCAAGTTAGAGATAATCTTCCCACTACCTATGAGAAACAACTACCCAGATTTTGCGAAAATCCCTATCAGGGAAGTATCAGGATTTTCGTATTGGCAATGCTGATCCTTAGAAATACCTGTTGCTTAATTGATGAGGATCAGACCAAAGAAATTATCCTGAAATTTTTAAAACAGCAGTCCCTATCTACAGGGGAATTGTGGGCTATTCCATCGATGTTAAGGTTCGGATTAATTGCAGCTTTAGCATACGCAATTAATCAATCACCTGAATTATCTTTGAATGAACGGATCACCTCGCAAGTAGACCCCTATTTTGATAACATGCAGATTTCTCCGGAAGAAGTGATTGCTCGTGCAATTCCAGGTTTACGTTTACTTTCCGCTATTGATTGGCAAATATTTTTTGAGGAATGCAGTCCCCTTGAAAGCATTTTTTCAAAAGATCCTTCGGATATCTATGCGAATATGGATTTTGAATCACGCGATTTATATCGCCGCGCCTTGGAGGAGCTCGCCTCTCATTCACCCCTGCATGAGGTTCAAATCGCAGAACATATCATCCGGAAATGCAGGCAAAATGAATCCCAATTAGCCAATGCAGCAGATTTATCAACATTAACAAATCAATTATTAAAAAGAAAAACCCATGTTGGTTATTATCTTCTTGAAGATGGGAAAGAAGAACTAATCAAGGATCAACATCTTCAGATAAATCCGCCAAATCAATTCAAAGATTGGGCAATAAAACATCCAAAACAATCCTATTTCACTTTGATCATTTTTTTACTTATAATCTTGTACAGCAGTATATTCGCCATTTCAGTTCCTATGGTTAAATTAACTTCATTATTGTTATTCTCTCTGGCAGCATCCTTGCCAATACTATCTATCTGCATTGGGATATCAAACTTCATCTTTTCAAAAACCCTCCCACCTCGCACATTACCTAAAATGGATTTTTCAAAAGGAATTCCTAAAACGTTTCAAACTGCTGTGGTCATTCCTTCCCTTTTAGGATCAAAAAAGGAAATCAAACTAATTATCCAACAACTGGAAAAGCACTATCTATCAAATTCTGTGACCAACTTATTCTATGTCCTGCTCACAGATTTCACTGATGCAGCCGAGGAAACAATGCCAGAAGATCAACATCTGCTCAATCTTGTTTGTTCTGGCATCGAATCATTAAACCAAAAACACAAACCAGTCTTTTATCTTTTCCATCGAAAACGATTTTGGAATGAAAGCGAAAGTTGTTGGATGGGTTGGGAAAGGAAACGTGGAAAGCTAACTCAATTAAACAACTATTTAATACATCAAGATGAATCGGCTTTTCAAACAATTATTGGTGAAAAATATTTTCTTCATGGTACAAAATACATCATCACGCTGGACTCGGATACAGATCTGCCATTTCAGACTGCCATTACCATGGTAGCTACCTTGGCTCATCCATTGAATCAGGCTGTTTTTGATGCAGAAAACCAAAAAGTAGTTAAAGGGTACGCTATCTTACAGCCGAGAGTTCAAATTAGTCCGGCTTCTTCCAGGCCAACAATTTTTTCAAAAATATTCGTTGAAGACACATACTTTGACTTATACACCCGAGCTGTTTCGGATACATATATGGATTTATTTGGTGAAGGGATCTATATTGGTAAAGGGATTTATGATATTAAAGTTTTTGCCAATACAATGGAAAATCGCATCAAAGAAAACACCTTGCTCAGCCATGATTTATTTGAAGGCATATTCAGTCGGGTCGCCCTGGCATCTGACATTGTCGTTTATGAGGATTTTCCAGGTGATATCTTCTCATATCTTAATCGTCAACATCGTTGGATTCGAGGGGATTGGCAATTAACGCCCTGGCTTTTACCTGGCATTCCAAATCGATGGACTGGGGATATCGTCAACGGTTTATCCTTTATGGGGCGTTGGAAAATCACTGATAATTTGCGGCGCAGTCTTTTTTCTCCTTCTATTGTGTTAATTTTGGCATTAACCTGGTTCTTCTTTCCTCAATTGATATTTCTATCTTTGTCTATTACACTTCTGGCAATTTTTTTACCCGTTCTACTGCAAATCATTAATCAGGAAGGAATTTCAATATTTAACAAAAATGTGCTATATGCCGCTGCGAGAAGCTTTTTTAGCATACTACTCCTGATTGCAGAGACTGCTATAAATTTGGATGCTATTCTTAGTGTACTGTATAGAATTTATGTGTCACGGAAACGTTTATTACAATGGGTGACCGCTGCTCACACCATTCGTCTATCAAGAAATCAACCCAAACATAGCCTGGTTTGGCGAAGGTTAGTAAAAGCCAATATGGCTGTAACAATCGCTTTTATTGTTCTTATATTCATTCACATCAAGTCAATTCCTGCTGCATTCCCTTGGGCCGTTCTCTGGTTGTTCACACCTAGTATTGCGCTACTGATTAGCAAACCAATTCAGCAAAAAGATGAAACTTTGCCAGCCAGAGCCAATCAGATTTTTCGCAATACTGCCTTACGCACATGGATGTTTTTTGAAACATTTGTTGGACCTGATGATTCTTGGCTGCCGCCTGATCATTTCCAGGAATCACCAAAAGGCGTGGTTGCGCATCGTACTTCACCAACCAATATCGGATTATATCTATTATCTATCAGCACCGCCTATGAATTAGGTTACGTTTCCTACATTGATATGACATACCGTATACAACAAACTATGAAAACAATCTCTATTATGGAACAATATCGTGGACATTTGTATAACTGGTACGATACACAAAGTTTATTGCCTCTCCCCCCGCGGTATATCTCCACAGTAGATAGTGGCAACTTAGCCGCTTGTTACCTGACCCTGAGTAATTATTTACAACAAATTATAGACGATCCAATTATTAAATGGCAGCAATTCGAAGGATTATTGGATTGTTTTTCAGTGATACAAGAAATCATTTGCGATATTCCCATCATTGAAGAAAAAGACAATGTACTTTTTCAAATCGCCAAAATTGGTCGTGATATTGAAGATTGGAAAACTGAACCCTCCGAATGGATTATTAACTTGCGCAATTTCATTGAAACAACATGGAATACATTGGAAGAAACGATTCTTAATCTGGTTGAAAATAATGCAACCTTGATAAATAGAGAAACAATTAACGCAATCCGAATATGGGTGGGCCGAACTCATTACCAGGTTGATAATATCATCGCAGATTTTCATTACCAGGCACCCTGGATTTTGGCAGCGTACCGCTTTATCGAAGAAATAAAAGCAATGGAAAGTCATGAGGAAGCTGCCAGCCAACTCATTGATATTATCGAAGATACATTGCGCTTGCCAGCAAATATCCCCCATCATGAATTAGCGAACACATTGTCACAAAAGCTACGCTACGCGAAATCGCAATTATATTTTCGTGCCTCAGCAACCTTAAGGTTATTAATTGAAAAATGGTCAAGTGATCTCGAGCAACATATTGAAATAACACGTCGATTAACTAATCAACAAAAGCATACAATCAATTCCCTTGCAGGCCAATTAAAATCGAAATATCAGAACACTCAATTTGGGTTCCTATTCCATGAGGAACGCCAGGTATTTCATATTGGATACAATATTGAAACTGGACAATTGGATAATAATTATTACGATTTACTCGCTTCAGAATCACGGATTGCCAGTTTTATCTCCATCGCAAAAGGGGATGTTCCCCAAACACATTGGAAACATTTAGCGCGCCCAATCACTCGCGTAGATAATCAATGGACACTACTATCATGGAGCGCCACGATGTTCGAATATTTAATGCCGACAGCCATTATGAAAAATCCCGAACAATCCATAATGGGCATCAGTGTAAATAGCGCCATTGAGCGGCAGATAAACTATGCACACCGCCACGATATTCCCTGGGGTATTTCAGAATCAGGTTATTATCATTTCGACTCACAGATGAATTATCAATATCGCGCATTTGGAACACCGGGTCTGGGATTAAAACGCGGCCTTGCCAATGATTTGGTAATCGCACCTTATGCATCCCTGATGTGTACCTTGCAAGCACCTGCCAAGGTTCTGCTAAACATGGAGCGTTTAAATAAACATCATGCCAGAGGAATTTATGGATATTATGAAGCATTAGATTTCACACCTGAACGATCACCGGAAAAGGAAGGCCGCATTGTAAAATCTTACATGGCACATCATCAGGGCATGGTTCTAACAGCAATATGCAACCACTTGAAAAACAAATGCCTGATAAAAGCCTTTCACGGCGATCCAGAAATCAGTGCTTTAGAAATTCTTTTGTATGAAACCATTGGACGTGATATGCCAGTTGATTACCCTCATATCATGGAATCAGAATTTCATGCGCCGCAACGAAAAAGGCTGGTATATGATGCATGGTTCCCATCTGCAAAAACCGATCCCCCAGTATTACACCTGCTTTCCAATGGAAAATATCACGTTGTGATCAGTAATGATGGTGCCGGATTCACACGATACGAAGACCGGGACATCTCTCGTTGGAGAAATGATCGCTCATTGAATCAATATGGAAGCTGGTACTACTTGTATGAACCTAAAGAAGAGAATCTTTGGTCCATTTCTGAAATGCCTATTCCGGGTCCGGTTAATTATCAGCAAATTGCATTCCATCCCCATAAAGTTGAATTTACAAAAAGTGCAAATGAAATGGCTGCCCGTATGGATATCATCGTCACTTCAGATGATGATGTTGAAATACGACACATCAGCATAACAAATCAGGCCGATGAAACACGTACAATCATTGTTGGCAGCTATACTGAAATCATCCTCTCACAACAACTCTCAGATCAAAGACATCCTGCATTCAATAAACTTTTTATCGAAAATGAAATAAATGAAGATGAGAAAACAATTTATTTTTCTCGCAGATTGCGAAGTGCCGATGAAAAACCATTGCATTTTGGGCACGCCTGGTGCAGCGATTCAAAATTTATTTCAAAAGTTAAGTACATCACAGATAGAGAATACTTCATTGGCCGAGCTGGAGATATTCATCATCCTGCAATTTTCAAAAATCACTTCGATATTGAAGAAATTCAATCCACCCAAAATTCCCTGGATCCTATTGCATCTATCAATATTACCTGTGAGATTCCTGCGCATGAAACAATCACAATTTATTATCTCTCTACTGCATCAATCAATAAAACAAATATCACACAAAATATATTGAAGTATGTCAGCCCTACATACATACAGCGCAGTATTGATGCCGAAAAAATGAAAGCAGAACGTAGTTTGCAACAGTTAAATATTGAGCCCCCTGAAATTGAGCTCTTTGACAAATTATTCTCACTTGTATTATATGCAAATGATAAACTGCGAACCAAACAAGAAATCCTGAAAAGAAATCAACTCGGACAATCCGGTTTGTGGCCATACGGAATCTCCGGTGATTTTCCAATTTGCCTGATTCGAATCAATGAATTGGAAGAAATTAATAATCTCTCGACAATATTAAAAGGATACATTTTTTGGCGCAGTCGGCATATGCAAATTGATTTAGTGCTGCTGAATGAAAGAGACACCACGTATGATCAGGAATTAAATATTTTACTGCAACGTCTGCTATCAAAATTGGGAGCAACGCCATGGTTAAATCGCAAAGGTGGCATATACATTTTACGTGCCGATCAGATGCCATTAGAAAGCCAGACTTTGTTAAAAACAAGCGCAAATGTTGTCCTTTCTGTAGATGATAAAACATTCAAAGATCTTCTCACAGAAAAATTTATGGAGTTGGAATATCTGCCTGATTTCCATGCAACATTACCCCCGATTGAATCCTCTTTGGGCAGTGAATTGCTTTCACCTGTTCAAGAACTAAATTTCAGAAATCAGATCGGCGGGTTTTCAGAAAATGGTGAAAAATACCATATGCTGATTGATCATGAGCATATTCCTCCAGCGCCATGGATCAATGTTATTAGTAATCCAAACTTTGGATTTACTATATCAGAAAGTGGTATTGGCTATTCATGGGCAGGTAATAGTGGTGAAAACCGTTTAACTTCATGGAGTAATGATCCTCTTCAGGATCAACCGGGTGAAGCAATATATCTCAGGGATGAAGAAACTGGGCAATACTGGTCACCATCTTTCCTCCCGGTTGGTGATGACATGCCCTATGAAGTCATTCACGGAGCTGGATATACCAGCTTTACACATTCCAGCCACGGCATTCTCACTACATTAACCTACTTCACCGATAAAATTGACCCCATAAAATGCGCCCGTCTGACCATTCAAAACGTGCGTGAGCGGATTTGTCGCATCTCCTCTACATATTATGCTGATTGGGTACTGGGCACATATAAACATCAGAATCAATTATTTATTCAGCAGCACTTTGACACCTATCTACATGCGATTCTAGCACGTAATACATTCAATCCGGATTTTGCACAAAAAACTGCTTTTCTTGCAGCTACCCGTACTCCCCAATGGATCACCACGAATCGAGCCGAATTTATTGGTAGAAATGGCAGCTTCAGGAATCCAATGGCTTTAGGCCAGGTAGCACTCTCGGGAGATATATCTTCTGTTCATGATCCTTGTGCAGTGATGAGCCATATCATTTGGCTCAGTCCAGGAGAAAAGAAAGAAATCACTTATCTGCTCGGCCAGGGAGATGATGAGGCAGATGCCAAACACCTGATCCACAAATATCAGAATTTTGAACAAACAAATAATGCCCTCAGTCGATCCGTGCGTTTCTGGACTGGCATAACCAATTCGGTTCAGGTGAAAACACCGGAACCTTCATTTGATATCATGGTCAATCAATGGTTACTGTACCAGTCCATTTCTTCCCGCTTTTTGGGCCGTTCCGCATTTTATCAATCCAGCGGTGCATATGGTTTTCGTGATCAATTACAAGATACAATTGCATACCTGATTGCCAAACCCGAATGGACGCGTGACTTCATTTTAGAAGCCGCCAGACATCAATTTACAGAAGGTGATGTGCTGCATTGGTGGCACCCACCCGCTGGCCGAGGCGTACGAACACATTGTTCCGATGATCTGTTATGGTTACCATATGTTGTCTCTGAGTATATTAATCGCACTGGCGATGATTCCATTCTTGATGAGCGTATCCCCTTTCTGATCGCTGCACAATTAGCAGAAAATGAACACGATCGATATGATCAGTTTCCTCAAGAAAATGAGCAATATAGTATTCTGGAGCATTGCCTGCGGGCTATCCATCGCAGCGATACAAAGGGGGCACATGGTTTACCCCTGATAGGTTCACATGACTGGAATGATGGTTTCAGCAGAATTGGTATAAAAGGTAAGGGAGAAAGTGTCTGGCTGGGATGGTTCCTTTGTGTGGTTGTTGAACGCTTTGCAAAGATTTGCGAGGGCCGCAATAAGCCACTCCTGGCGGAAGAGTTGTTAAAAAAGAAAGAAAGCCTTATCAATACCATTCTATCGCAGGCATGGGACGGTAAATGGTTCACCAGAGCCTATTTTGATGATGGTACCCCATTGGGGACTGCAGCCAATGCAGAATGTAAAATTGACGCTATTGCCCAATCCTGGGCAGTATTCGCCGGGTTGAAAGAAAACCCCAAAGTTCAGTTGGCATTGCAGTCAGTAAAAGATAACCTGATCCGTGAAGAGGATAAATTGATTTTACTCTTTACCCCCCCATTGGATAAATCCACTCAGGATCCCGGATATATAAAAGGTTATCAGCCAGGTATTCGAGAGAATGGAGGTCAATATACCCACGCGGCAGCCTGGACTATCTGGGCATTTGCCGATGCTGGACAGGCGGATTATGCTTTTAAGCTCTATCAGATGATCAACCCTATTCATCATAGTAATTCGCCTGATAAAGTCACCCAATATCGGGTTGAGCCTTATGTCATCGCAGCAGATGTATATAGTGCACCGCAACATTTAGGACGCGGCGGCTGGACCTGGTATACAGGTTCCGCCAGTTGGATGTATAGACTTGGCATTGAACGTATTTTAGGTTTGTGTTTAGAGAAAGATGGGTTCACACTGAACCCTATGATTCCGAAAGACTGGGAATCCTATGAAATCAAATTACGGCTTCCGCGAGGCAGTTATGATATTACCGTACGTAATCCTATGCAGGTGAACAGTGGAGTCAGCACTGTATTAGTGGATGATCAGCTAATGCGCAGCAAACTTATCTCCTGGGTCACGGATAGTGAAGTACATCAGGTCGTGATCAGAATGGGAAAAGAATAGTAGAACATTCATCTGCAAAATCTTTTGCTAAACATGATAACAACAACTATAATCAAGAAAATCAATATTGCTTATCAGGGGAATGGCGTGACAGCTCGAATCTTCCTTAGAATAATCCGTAATGGCACAAACAATATAGAGCTTATAATGTCTATCCTGGAAATGGTCAAAATTCACAAAAAAAGTTAGCGCAATAAAAATAAAATAAGACTGGATGATATGAAATCGCTACTAAACAAAATTAATAACTCAAAATATAAATGGTTGATTTATATATGCCTGATTGTCGTCATTTTGGGCTTTCTGCTATATATTGCCATAACAATCGTTGATAACAGAGATTATCTAAATAGTGATTTTTTTACATTTTATCTATCCGGGCATATGGTTTGGACAGGAGAAAACCCATATTCCGTCAATGATTGGGTAGCCGGGCATCAACAATTTGGGGTCTCCTGGATTCCCAATAAACAATATGTTTATCCCTTGCCATTATCCTTTTTTTATGCACCATTGGGGGCTATTCCTTATCATGAAGCCTATATTCTGTGGGTTTTCCTTTCAGAAGTGATGATTATTACTTCTGCCTTAACCCTGTTGTACCAAAACGCAGATCAAAATTTGAAACATTACATCTTCCCTATCTTTGTTGCCATCCCCCTCTTCAGACCAACTATTTCAGTATTATTTGGTGGGCAAATTGGCGCTTTTCTTCTATTTATTTTGACAATTGTTGTTGTATTGTGGAACAAAGAAAAATGGTTTTATGGTGGTATGCTATTAACAATCATCGCGTTGAAGCCAAATATTGGCGTCCCAATCGTATGCTACACCCTATTTTGGTTGTTATTACGAAAAAAGGGATATGGCATCTTAGGCATCAGTCTTTCAGGTTTGCTGCTTCTAACCCTGGGTTTTCTTCGAAATGTAAACTGGCTTTCAGAGTATTGGGAAATTGGGAATGCAAAAATTGAACATATCTTTGGATACGCACCTACGATATGGGGTGCTTTTGCATATTTAACAAACTATAATTGGGAACGGGCACTAAATTGGGGGGGAATTACTGTCTTAATTTTTATTTTGGTCACATTGGTTTTTATTTTGAAAAATGCTTCAAATATCGCCCCGGAATGGATGTTCAGTATTGCAATTGCATCTTCTCTTCTGGTTACACCTTCGAATTGGCCATATGATCAAGTTATACTCATACTACCTATCATCAACATCGTGAGAAGAATGATTTCCAATAAGATGCCATATTTACTAACTGCATTAGCATTCTTGTTCATAGATATCATTGCCTTGATATTACTCAGCATGGCGTACAATATCCATCGCGAGATACCCAATGTAATCATTCCTCTAATTATATTTTTTGTAATCCTGTTTTCAAAAAACAAGAAAATTTATTTTGCACAAAAAAATGAAACATCTACTGGTTAGTGCTCAACATCAATAAACTACAGAGATTGGAGAGACCAATGAAAATACCATCGCAGGATCAAGCAGAGCAAATGCTTCAGGAATCTGCAGTACTGAATCCAGGTCCCTGGGTTTCTCATTCAAAGAAAACTGCAGAGGCAGCAAAAATCATTGCAAAGCATTGCTTTGGACTAGATGAAGAACCTGCATACATTTTGGGCTTATTACATGATATTGGCAGGCGCTTTGGTATCACCGATATGCGCCACGTGTTTGATGGCTACAATTATTTACTTTCTCAGGGATTTGATGACGCTGCGCAAATTTGTTTAAGCCATAGTTTCCCCCTGCAAGATACACGCACATTTGCAGGCGTATGGGACTGTGATGAAAAAGAATATCAGCAGGTGAATGGCATTCTTAAATCATTTACTTATACCTCGTACGACCGTTTGATCCAATTATGTGATTGCTTAGCAATGCCAACAGGTTTTTGTTTAATGGAAAAACGCTTCATTGATGTAGCACTAAGACGCAATCTCAATGAAAATTATCAGGAACGCTGGCAAGCCTATTTTGATATCCGGGATGAATTTAATCAGATACTGGGCTATTCTGTTTATCGATTGCTGCCTGGAGTCATTGAACATACCTTTGATTTTAAGGAATAATGCCCTTCCCCCAATACTCACCCTATGCGTCATACCTCTCTTCATCAGAAGAAAACATATAATGGTAAGAAAAAGGGGTTCGCCTGTTTATGGAGGTATAAATGTCGATATTTCCACCAAAACTTAACCCTGGCGATACAATTGGTGTTGTATCTCCATCCAACCCAGTTGTGGATGTTATCCAGACGCAATATGATGATGGTATTTCCCGATTAAAAGAATTTGGATTTCAAGTGCTCGAAGGTCAGCATACACATTCAAGCTCCTGGGAATATTCCGCTTCGCCAATAGAGAAAGCCCAGGATATCAACAATATGTTTGCCAACCCTGATGTAAAAGCCATCATCTGTACACAAGGTGGGTACACTGCCAATGCATGTCTGCCCTATCTGGATTGGGATATCATTCGCACTCACCTCAAAATATTCCTGGGCATCAGTGATATTACCGTATTGCTGAATGCCATCCATGCCCGAACCGGCCTAATCACCTTCCATGGGCCGGATGTTATGTGGGGCTTCGGCAATGATCAACAAGCCTATGAACTGAATGAATTCAATGCCATATTGGTCGAAGGACGATCCGGTGAGATCCCTGCTAATGGCGACCGTAAAACCATTCGCTCCGGAATAGCAAAAGGGAAACTATTAGGTGGAAATATTAATTGCTTGCTTAAGTTAGTGGGTACAGCATACCTACCAGATTTTACTGGCTCGATATTAGCACTGGAAGCCATTGATGTTCCGGCTGCAAGTTTTGATCATATGTTTCAGCAGCTAAAGCAAATGGGCATATTTGAACAAATCAATGGCATTCTTACCGGCTACATCGACGGCACGGATAACAAATCTGAAACAACGACTTTCATGGAAGATGTTCTGTTGCGCATTGTTGAGGAATATGAATTTCCGATATTGAAAACTCAGGATTTTGGACACAATTGCGCCAATACCACGCTGCCAATTGGCGGAATTATTTCTCTTGATGCAGATCAAAAGTGCGTCAGTATACTAAATGCTGATCATGATAAAAGTGATGCGGTGTGAAAAAAAAATATCGAATTCTGCTACTATTTATACTATTCATTAGGCAGGTTGCCTGCGATTCGCCTGTCAGCACCAATCAGACGGCAATACAAATACCTATTGATCTTGATGGTAGTTTGCAAAATCCAGCATGGTCACCTGATGAGAAAACAATATTACTGACCCGTTTTCAAAATGGATACAATAAAGGTCCGGCAGATCTTATTTTGTACGACATAGAACGTCAGAATGTAACGATTTTGGTTAGCGATGGTAGCGAAAATGTAAATTTACCAGGCTCGGCTTGGAATCAAAAAAAAGATATGATCGTCTTTTCTTCATCGCGGGACCCTCACGACGAAATATATCTGATTAATCCGTTGGCCCAACCCGGGCGCGAAACAAGAATAACAAATCGTGAAAGCCTGGTCGCATATGAACCATCATTTTCACCAGACGGTGAGTGGATTGTATTTGAAAGCCATGAAATGGATATTGCCGAGGCTGGAAAGATTTTCAAATTCAAAACTGATGGATCAGGAAAATACATACAATTAACAGATTCATCTCTTGATAGTCGTCAACCAAACTGGTCACCAGATGGAAAACTCATTGTATATCAAACCTATATAGATAATATATGGGAACTCTGGATTATGAATGCCGATGGCACAAACCAACACCAACTGACGCATGGTCCCGGGGATAAAACAGATGCCTCTTTCTCACCTGATAGCAAATGGATTGTTTTTAGCGCCGATGATCCTGAAATAAAATATGCCGAATTGTTTATTCAATCTATATATGATACTAAATCTCGACAAATTACAACATCTGGCGGCTATGCCGGAGCACCATCCTGGTCTCCCGATGGAAAAACAATCCTATTTGAAGCTGCGACCAGCAATCCTGAAAATTCTACTGACACCACAATTTGGATAATGGATGCACCAATAGTAGATTAATTTTATCAATTATCATTAAAATGAAATCCATTGATCTAAAAATTTTTATACTTTTGATAAGTGAGAAGATTCTCAATGGAAAACGATTGGTCAACATGTTTTGAAATCAACCCAATACCCATTTTATTGACTTCCAAGCAAAAAGCCATACGCTATTTTACTCAACGAGATTTCCTATGCGAATCTGTTGAAGCCATTGAAATTCTCTGGCAAGAGTCAGAAGCCCAACGTATATTGAAAAAACAACTTGCGGACAGCTCCTGGCCTAGTTCCGCTAAAAACCAACACCCCGCCATTAACTACTGCCTCATTGAAACCTGGAGAAATTTACGCTTCCTAATCGAAATGTATGGCTTCACCCGTGCTCATCCGCAGATTGAAAAAGCAGCTGAATTTATATTCTCATGTCAATCACCCGACAGTGATCTGCGTGGTATATTGGCAAACCAATATGCAACCTACTATACCGGTGCAATTCTGTCATTATTGATCAAAGCTGGCTATCAAGAAGATCACCGAGTAGAAAAAGCAATGCGATGGCTGCTTTCTATTCGTCAGGATGATTTGGGTTGGAGCATTCCCATGATCACCCATAAATTCAGCCGCGAAGAACAATATCAATTAAGCAGCCAATTCATGGTACCGGTTGAACCAGATCGCAGCAAACCATTCTCACACAATGCGACAGGAATGGTGCTGCGTGCATTTGCTGCGCATGAAAAATATCGCCATTCAGTTGATGCCATCTCGGCTGCCCACTTGCTCAAATCAAGATTTTTTGAAAAAGATGCCTATACTTCTTATCAATCCGCCAGTTATTGGGTACGTTTTGAGTATCCCTTTTGGTGGAATCAGCTTGTCTCAGCTATGGATTCGATTTCGATCATTATGCCGGATAATACTGATACCCAAATACAAAAGGCCTTACAATGGTTTCTCGCCCATCAAAGAGAAGATGGGTTATGGAATACCACATACGTTGCAGACAAAGAACCACAATCCCCAAAGACAAGCATTAAACGTGAGTGGATTACGCTAGCAATATGTCGTATATTTGCCCGCCTGAATAATGCATAAACTCAAATCAACACCCTTGATTGGTTCTTACACCTTTTTTACAAAATTTTTCGCTAGAATAAATCATATTCGGACATTTTTATCTATAAAATGAATAAAAGACAAGTGATCTTACAGGAAATTTAATCATGGACAACGAATTACAAAATATGGAAGAGGCCTGGTTTTTAAATGCCATCATGGAAAATGTGGCGGATAGTATATATTTTAAAGATCGTCAATGTCGTATATTGCGAGCCAGCCGTAAAATGGCCATTACCAATAACCTGGAAAGTATTGACGTCCTGATCGGAAAAACAGATACGGATCTGTATGGTGAAGAATTTGGACAAAAAACCCAAATTGATGATTTGCATGTTATGGAAACCGGGCAGCCCCTTATTGGTTTGGTCGAAAGTCATTCGTTAGAAAATGGAGAACCAAACTGGACATTAACATCAAAGCTCCCGCTACGAAATGCAGAAGGGAAAATTATCGGTTTATTGGGGATTACCAGAGAGATAAACGACCTTAAAAGAACCGAGTTAGATCTTCAACACGTTGCCACTCATGATATCCTGACTTCATTACCCAATCGCTATCTTTTCTTCAATCGTCTGGATCATGCCATCTTGCGCGCAAAGCGCCAAAAAACGCAATTCGCTGTTATGTACATTGATCTGGATAATTTCAAGCTGATCAATGATCATTTAGGACATGATACAGGTGACCGTATGCTTAAAGAAGTCAGCAATTTACTGAAAGGCATTTTCCGCGATTCAGACACCGTTGCCAGAATTGGTGGCGATGAATTTGTTATTCTGATTGAATCAATCAATAAAGTTATAGAACCGGAAATGATCGCCAAACGAATTTTAGATGAATTGAGTAAAGACAAAAAGCTCAGTGCAATTGGAGAGAAAATCAGTGCTTCAATCGGCATCAGCTTATATCCACAAGACGGTAAAGACGCCTCGTCATTGACCAAGGCGGCAGATCATGCCATGTATCAGGCCAAAGCGACTAGAAACACATTCCGCTATTTTACAGCCCCCCAAATTCCTGAATAATTGATACCCCTGTTTGATAATAAAAGCGTCAGATATCATTAAATCCGGCGCTACCTTTTTGCCAGTAAATAGGTAAATTTGCATAATTCAACAAAATGAAATAGAATATGCCTTTCTACTTACAATCAAATTAAAATCTTTTTATTGTTAAGAACATTCAAGGTAAATTATGGAAAAAGCGTTCGACATCATAAATCAGGTTCTGCCAATTTTATTTCTGATCGCATTAGGATTTTGGATTCGAAAAAAACATTTCCTTAGTGATAAAACGATAAATGAATTGAGGAAAATCGTTCTCAATCTAGCTTTACCGGCAGTACTTTTTGTATCCTTTCTCAATATGGAGCTAAAAAAATCATATTTACTGATATTTGGATTGATTTTCTTATTATGTATTGTTTTACTATTACTAGGCTTCCTGGTAAAAAAATTATTCAAGATTGAATACGATTATTTTCCCTATCTGACAACTGGTTTTGAATACGGTATGTTAGGCATTAGCTTGTTTGGTGCTGCCTACGGGTTGGATAAAATTGGCTTCATTGCGATTACAGCACTGGGACATGAAATTTTTATCTGGTTTATTTTTGTTCCATTATTATTACTGAAACGAGATGGTGCACAAAAACCAAAAGAAATATTACGTTCATTCATATCAGCCCCTGTCGTTATTGCCATACTGCTCAGTATGCTGCTAAACGGTTTAGGTTTCAGAGACGCATTTTACCAGTTACCACTTTCTGGCGCATTAATTCCTACTTTCAACTTTTTAGGCAATCTAACCGTACCGCTAATCTTAATCATCGTTGGGTATGGATTTGTCATTGACCGGGAAACCTTGAAAGACGCCTTTGGGGTAATTGCCATACGGTTGAGTATTTTATTGCCCATGATTTTCCTGATCAATCATTTCCTGATTCAAGAATTTTTGCAATTGGAGCCATTTTTCCAGATCGCATTATTTACATTATTTATTTTGCCACCTCCATTTATTGTTGCTCTTTACGCCAGGACGAATCTGGCTCCAAAAGAGAAGCAATATATCAATAATGTACTAACCATCCATACCGCGATCTCAGTTGGACTATTCCTGATTTATTTTACAATGAATCCTGTTTAACAATTAAAAACCGGCTGTAACAATGACCTGCAGCCGGTTTTTATTCCACATTTAGGTATTCTATTTCGGTCCGGCTGCAAGAATCTCAGATGGAACACCACCTCTAAATTGTTCAAAGTTCTTTTTAAACATATCTGCCAACCTGGCCGCCGTTTCATCATATGCCTTTTTATCATCCCAGGTTTGGCGGGGATGCAATACTTCGCAGGGCACATTTTCACAGGTATCAGGTACGAACACACCAAATACGACATCCTTCGTATAAGATACAGAATCTAACTCACCTAAAATCGCGGTATGTACCATTGTACGTGTATAAGCAATTTTCATTCGACTGCCCACGCCATAAGCACCTCCGCTCCACCCAGTATTGACCAACCAGCAGTTCACTTTATGTTTTTTAATCAAATCACCCAACATATTTGCATAAACCGTAGGCTGGTGAACCATAAATGGTGCGCCAAAGCAGGTGCTGAATGTTGCAATCGGTTCTGTAATGCCTTTTTCGGTACCGGCAACTTTTGCGGTATACCCTGAAAGAAAATGGTACATGGCTTGCTGAGGTGTCAATTTTGAGATGGGAGGTAAAATGCCAAAGGCATCGGCTGTTAGAAAAATGATGTTTTTCGGATGATCCCCTCTGCCGCTATCTTCGATATTATCAATGGATGAAAGTGGATAGGAAGCCCTTGTATTTTCGGTAATGCCATTATCGTTTAAATCAATCTTACGCGTTTCCGGTTCATAGACTACATTTTCCAATATCGTACCAAATTTGTGGGTAGCGGCAAATATTTCTGGCTCATCCTCACGAGAGAGGTTGATAACTTTTGCATAACACCCGCCTTCAAAATTGAAAATGCCATGCTTTCCCCATCCATGTTCGTCATCACCAATCAATCGCCGATCGGGATCCGTTGACAAGGTTGTTTTTCCGGTACCACTCAAACCAAATAAAATGGCAGCATCCTCTTTTTCTCCAATATTGGCGGAACAATGCATGGATAAAACACCCTTGTTAGGCATCAGATAATTCATGATGGTAAATATTGTCTTCTTTATTTCTCCGGCATAGGAGCTGCCTGCCACGAATGCTGTCTGCTCACCAAAATTAATCACAACCGCAACTTCAGAATTCGTGCCATCAATCTGCGGATCTGATTTAAATGATGGGCAGCTAATCAACAAGAATTGAGGATTGAAATGTTCCTGTTCTTCTGCCGTTGGCTGAATAAACATATTATGTGCATACAAACTTTGCCAGGCCGTATTTGAAATCAGCCTTACAGCCAATCGATGCTCTGGATCAGTACCTGCGTAAACATCCTGCACAAAAATATTTTGTGTGTTTACATAGGAAATAAATCGTTTGCTAAAATCAGTATATTTATCTTCACTTAAGGGATGATTTACATTTCCCCACCATACTTTATCTTCGCTGGTTCGCTCACGCACAATAAATTTATCATTAGGCGATCTGCCGGTATATTTACCGGTGTGTACCAGCAACGGTCCATCTTCTACTATTAATCCTTCACTGCGTTGAACTGCTTCTTCGTATAATTCACCTGGTGTCAAATTCCAATAAACAAATGGGCTTTCAGTAATACCATGTCTTTCTACTCCATAATCACTAAATTTCTTACCATACTCTTGCATACCGTTCTCCTGCGTTATTTTCAGAGTCTATTTTGCAGATGATGAATATCAGAGCGACGGAAATCTGATTGTTGCTAGGTTGTCAAATTGAGAAAAGAACAGCATCTACAGTGAAAACCATAGATGCTGCAAGTATGATATTAGTTTAGAAGTTTTATCTTATTCTTGTCCAGTAACCAATGTCAACAATGCCATACGTACAGGGACACCATTTGCAGCCTGACGGAAGTAAGCTGCACCTCCATACATATCAACGTCAACTGCAATTTCATTCACCCGTGGTAGTGGATGCATCACAATCATGCCTTCTTTAGCTGCCTGGACGGTATTCATGGTTACAATATAAGCATTACAATACTTTTCATATTCAGCCGGATCATCAAAGCGTTCACCTTGAATACGGGTCATATACAATACATCACAGTTCGGTACAGCATCCAGCATATCCTCTGTTTCGGTAATATCAACATCGTTGGCGCGCAATTCGTCGGTTATTTCCGAGGGCATCGCCAAAGCTTTGGGGGAAACAAAATAGAATTTCACACCAAAACGGGATAACAACAGCGAAAGCGAATGTACTGTGCGTCCATTGCGCAAATCACCTGCCAAGGCAATCGTCAAACCTTCAATTTTGCCCTTTTCCTTGAGGATGGTATACATATCAAGCAAGGATTGAGTAGGATGCTGACCGGCGCCATCCCCACCGTTAATGACTGGCACATCGGATCCATCTGCCAATTCCTGGGCACTGCCAACAACAGGATGTCGAATTACAGCGATATCCGAATATGCCTGCACCATTTTCCCGGTATCAAATACGGTTTCCCCTTTTTTTGCAGAGCTTGATGTTGTAGCTGCAGCCACTGAAACAACCTGTCCGCCTAAACGCAGCATGGCAGTTTCAAAGGATAGGCGAGTTCGAGTGGAAGGCTCATAGAAAAATGTACACAGTACTTTTCCTGCCATGTTCAACAATCGACCGCCTTCATCCATAATCCGTTCATACTTTGCAGCAGTTTCCATAATGAGGTTGATTTCCTCAACACTCAATTCCTTGGTATTGATAATATCTTTGTTTTTTAATGATGTTGCCATTATTTTTGCCTCACTTCACATTTGCTATCGCTGGTCTCATGGGATTTACCAGACAAGGTTTTGTTAAAAAAGTCCTTCATATACACCAGAAGTGTCTGTTTCCAGGAATTTTGCACGCCCGGGTTTTCCGACTAATTCTTTTCCATCCACAACAACCTCACCACGAACCATAGTAAGGATTGGTGCACCAAGAATTTCCGTACCCTCATACAAGGTATATCCGGCATTTGAATGCTGCTCAGCTGCGCTGATGATTTCCCGTTTTGCAGGATCAAATATTACAATATCTGCATCGGAACCAGACTGAATGACACCTTTTTGGGGGTAAAGCCCAAAGACCTTTGCAACATTGGTTGACATAATTTCCACTAATCGCGGCATGGATAATTTTCCACTATTTACCCCGCGATGATGAATCATGCGCAGCATGGTTTCTACTTGTGGCGATCCATAAGGTGCATCAAAGAAATCATCATCAATCGATTTTGCTTTGGCTGCTGAATCACTGCCAATGGTGTGCAACACACCTCGGGCAATGCCATCCCAGAGCATTTCGTTATCTTTCTCGGTGCGTAATGGTGGTCCTATTTTTGCGAGGGCTTTTTTCTTTTTAGTGACTTCTTCAGTCAGAGTGAGATACTGTGGACAGGTTTCTCCAATAATTGGCCAACCTTCTTGTCGAACTCGATCAAATAATTCAACATTCGCGCCAGCACTATTATGAACGACATATAAAGCACTCCCCATCACCCGAGCTAAAGAAATCGCCCGGTTGGTGGCTTCAGCCTCCAAAATATCCGGGCGCATCATTGTAAAAGTATCGGGGCTAACTCGTCCCTCCCGAATTAACTTGTCTTCAATATAATCCGTTGCCAGACCATTCTCAGCATGGACCATGGTTAAGCCTTTGTTTTTAGCTGCTACATCCATGACGGCTGTCAGCCAATAATCATCAGTCATCCATTGCAGCTTGGCATAGGTCATAAATACCTTGAAGGAAGTCACCCCATATTGGAACGCCTTTTCAAGATCCGTGATCTGATGCTCAACATCGAATAAACCCAAATGCAATGCAAAATCACCTACGGATTTCTTCTCACCATCGTTGCGAAATTCTTCCAAAACCGGAAGAACTTGCATGTCTGGTTTTACGTAAGCAAAATGAATTTGACTGGTTACCCCACCAAAGGCAGCAGTGATGGACATATCACCGATATCGTCTACATAAACCGGATGGGAATGTGGATCGATGACACCTGGCATAATATACTTGCCAGTTGCATCGATTACTTTACTGGCTCGGGAATCATCAATTTCCACTGAAACTTCCACAATTCGTTCCTGGCGGATACCTACATCAGCCCGAAGGAAACCTTCCGCATTGACCACCAATCCACCTTTTATCAAGGTATCCAAAGTGCCGTTCATAATCCTCTCCTATTGTTTTATTCCCAATCAATGACAAAAATTATGACAATCTGAATATTATTGTACTCTTAAGCAAATTTTTAGACCATTTACCCCAATGTATAAATTTCTATTTCACCTGGCGAAACCAGAATCTCCCACAATATCTACTATCAACCTCCCCAAATTGCCGATAGGTTAAAATAGACATCTTACGATACACACATTTTGTGGGAATGGACTATTAACTGCTTAATTGTTAAGTTGCAATTTTTAAATTCCGCTCAAGATTCTACCGTACAAACTGGTCAGCAAATTGCTGACCAGTTATTTTCATTATCTTATTTTCAAATCCATTATTTCACCAGTATACTGGATATCCGTCTCATGGCTTCATCAATTTCTTGCGTAGAGAGGGTGCAAAATGGAATGCGCAAGAATCGATTTCCATCTGCCGGATTAAGGAAGAATCCTCGTCCATCTGTTATTTTCAGGTTTACCTGTGGGGCTCTTTTTAGCAGCAAATCCATTGTATTGCCTTCTGGCAATGTCAGACTGATGAAGAAACCTCCCTCTGGTTTTGGAAATTCAGCATCCGGGATATACTTGCGTGCTGCCACTTCTAACGCTTCCAGACGTGGCGCATACACTTTTTTTAGTTTTTCTACATTCTTATCAAACAATCCCATACGGTAGTACTCGTAGACCATGCCCTGGGAAGGCCCTACAGGACCAATATACGTATCTGCAGCCCATGCGGTCAATCGTTTGACTTGTTCAGCCGGTGCAATGGCGTATCCCAATCGTAAGCCTGGTGCCAGTAATTTAGACAGGGAACACATATGAAAAACTCGCTCAGGAACAATGGATAAGAATGTTTGAATATCGTCACCTTTGTAGCGCAGCATGCGGTAAGGCGCATCTTCAGCGATATAAAAATCATACTCTTCCGCCCATTTGGCAATTTGACGTCGTTTTGCTTCACTTGTCGTCGTACCCATTGGATTTTGAAAATCAGGGATCACATATAATAGTGTCGGAGCACCTTTTTTCAACTCAGCTTCGAACGCATCCAAATCCATGCCATCTGATTCCAACGGAATGCCCACCACATCCGCACCCGAGCGCAAAAGCAGTTTATTTGCACGATCATAGCTGGGGGATTCTACAAAAACTCGTACACCTGGTTTTAATAAAATTCGAATAATGAATTCCAGCACTTCCAGGGAACTATTCCCAGTAAAAACCCGATCAACGCAGACGCCATAGCGTTCAGCTAGCAAATTAAGCAATGGCACATAGCCTGGCGCGTGAGTGTACTGTAAAAGGTTTAGCCCATCATTATTAAATGCTGCCTCACTGGCAATAATCATTTCCTCAACCGGAAGAACCTCCATGGGTGGTACACCGCGCGTTAAATTGATTTCCTGTTCAGTCATGCGTACCTCAATCAATTCCAATGCTTAATTTGCACTTTGCAAACGATTCTGTTCATTTCCGTGTTGAACGACCAGGCATTTTTTTTTGCCAGGCAACTTTCATAATCATTTCTTACAATACATGAAATGCTGGATATTTGAAATAGTAATTAATCATGGATATTCTATGCAGAAATAATCAATACATTCTCTCAGACTTTTCAAAATCTATCAAGGAGTAAATCAAAATTCGTATGCAATTTCTTTATCACAACCCTTTCAGCATTAATTCTCCGGAGTAAATGTGTTTTTGTAAATTGTATTGGTGGAACTTTCGTCAACAATTGACTCCCCAAACCATTTTTCATAGATTCCCATTAAGCTGCCATCTACTTTCATACTATTAATGGTTTCATTAAACATATCGCAAAGAGAATCTTTTTTTCTGGTTGCCAATGCAATACTTGTACGATCGCCCACAAATACAGGAATAGTAAACACTGGATGATCTGCGGCATAGTACATCAAGACATAGGATTCAGCCATCACCCCACTGATTTGTGCTGATTGTAAATCAAGATATGCATCGGCTAAATTGCTGTACTCTTCAATAATATAGGGGCCATATGCTTCAATATTTTTGGCCAGCCATTTTTGTGCATTTGAATTGGGTAACACAGCAAATTTGCCCCCAGCCAGGTGCTCAAGCTCCAGGATGGTGCTGTCCGATAATGTCATTAATGCAATATTATGATCAAAATATGGACCGGTAAAATCCATTTTATTCATATTGCTTTTCGTAATCGCAAATCCAGAAGCAACCATATCCCATTGTCCAGCCAACAATCCTGATACAATGATTTGCTCCTGGGCAGGTATGTATTCGATTTCAATATCAAGCCGATTCGCAATCTCATTGAGTATATCTACTTCATATCCTCTCATCTCCCCCTCCTGGATATATTCCCATGGTGCATTATGAGTATTGATTCCAACTTTTATCACATCTGGTATGGTGTATGAATCCGGGACAGAAAATGGCTCATGATTGGCAATACTTAAAGCAGTGCTCACAAGCGGTGATTGACCAAACCATTTTTCATAAATAGCAGTCAACGTACCTTCAGCTTTCATCAAATTTTGGGCAGCATTGAATTGTTCAATCAATACATCCCCTTGACGAAAAACAAATGCCTGAGGAGTAGTCTCTTCCATCTGAATTGCAACTTTGACTCCAGGATGATTGGCAGCAAAGTACATCAAAATATCTGAATCTGCCACCACCCCATTAATATTCAATGCCTGCAAATCCTGAAATGCAAGTATGGCACTATCATAGCGATGAATTTCGTATTCACCATAGATTTCCAGATGATCCTGCAGCCATTGATCCGCAGCTGAACCAGTATCGACTCCAAATTTGCCATCCAACATATCTTCAAATACATTAAGCTTACTGTCATCGCGCACCAGAATTGCCAGTCCGGCATCAAAATACGGATCTGCATAGGCAACATTTTGGTATTGCTTGTCCCCTACCAAAAGACTCGATCCCGCAATATCCCATTTATCGGTCAACAGCCCGGTTACAACTGTGCTTTGCTGAGCAGTAACATATTCAAATTCCACACTCATATGTTTGGAAATTTCATTTAGTAAATCCATTTCAAATCCAACCAATGTGCCATTTTGCATATACGTCCATGGAACATTTTCTGAATTAATTCCCACCCGTATAATTTCTTTATGGGTACTTTCTGATTGATTCAACAATGGATATTCAACAATCTCTTCAGACACGATCGGCAATGCTCTGCAGCCAGAACATATCATACTGAGTATGATAATGAACAAAAGAAAACGAATAAGCTTGCCCAAGGATATCCTCCTCAATGGGTGAACCAATAAAAACAATAAACGATTGATCAGCAATACGCAATTGAAGAAAAAAAATATACAATTAATTTTCCAGAAGAAATCAATTTACGATATTGGTTGAAATAGGCACCAAGCTCACATTTGTGAGCATGTAATATTATCATACCAGTCCCAGATTAAATTTGGATTAATCAAATATGAATTTTATTATAGAAAACAAAAAAGCGAGGAGATAAATCCTCGCTAACTGACATATGGGTGGATGGAATATTATTTTTCTTCTAGCGAAGGTCTGTCTTCAACAGCTTTCAATGCGCGAACTTTTGCATCATATATATGTTCAGTCAAAATCGTTTTCGCCGTTTCTATATCGTTTTCAATCATTGCATCAAGGATAGATTGATGCCAAACTGCAGGTTCATGAGGAAACTGCTCAAACGTACTACTTATGTAGCCCATCAGCATTTGGGTTTGTAATCGAATGCTTTTCCAGGCAGCATAAAGACGGCGATGGTTTGCCAAAGAACATAAATAATCATGGAAAAATAAATCAAGGTTCAAAATAGATTCCAAATCGACTTTCTGATTTATTGCATCATTTAAATCATCAATTAACTGCTGCAGATTCTCAAAATCTTCCTCATTTACACGTTCAAAGGCAAACTCAAGCGCACCTGTTTCAAGCAACAGGCGAAAGCTATATATCTCTTTAATATCCTTCTCAGTTAAATCTACGATGAAGCTTCCCCGTCTGGGAATATTTATCACTAAACCTTCCCGTTCTAATGCGGATAATGCTTCCCGAACCGGCGCACGGCTAACGCCTAATTCTACTGCGATCGCAGATTCTACCATTCGCTCCCCTGGTTTATAGCGTCCTTCGATGATTGCTGATCGAATTTCTCTTTCAATTTGTTCTCGCAGATTGGAGCTAATAACAGGATGTAGTTTGTAGGGTTCAGTGTTCAACGTAAACTTCCTTTATGCTCTGGTCGATTGTCGACAATGTACATTAATCATACCGATAATATCAAGGATTGTCAATTTAACAAATATCATATTTAAATACTGCAATTTTACAATAGAACTACTATATTTTACCGTAAAGATTAATTTTTGATAAATAATATTAAACCTTTTTCTATGGATGACACTTTCGCATTAAATGATAATACATTTCTTATACATTCTCTCTTGCAACACACATCGCTTGCCAGTAGAATGATCAACAGGAAAAAAACCACAGGAGGAACCAATGCAAGAATCTGTTTTTTATCAACCGAAAAGTGCGTTGGTGATCGTCGCCCATCCGGATGATATTGAATACAGTTGTGCCGGCACCATTGCCCGATGGGTAAAAAATGGTGCTCGTGTCGGCTATGTTTTATGTACCAGCGGTGAAGTTGGGATCGCTGATGAAGGCATGACAAAAGAAAAAGCAGCACTGATCAGAGAAAAAGAACAAACCAATGCCGCTGCCGTTGTTGGCGTTACGGATGTAACCTATTTACGAGAACCGGATGGCATGTTAATCCCCAGTTTGGCATTACGAAAAAAGCTGGTTCGCGAAATCCGACGCTTCAAACCTGAGGTTGTTGTCTGTGGCGATCCTACGGTTGTGTTCGCTAATGAGCATTACATCAATCACCCTGACCACCGTGCATCATCTCAGGCTGCACTGGACGCCGTCTTTCCAGCAGCAGGACAGCCCAACTTATTTGAAGAACTTGAAGAGGAAGGGTTACAAGCCTATAAACCCCGCAAAGTGTATATAACCGGGTTCTCTCAAAATGAACTCGTGGTCAATATCACCGAAACGATTGATCTGAAAATTCAAGCGTTACGTGCCCATATCAGCCAGATGGTCAATCATGACCCTGAAGAGCGCGTTCGTGAATGGGCTTCCGAATCTGCCAAAGGCAAAGAGATGCGCTATGCAGAAGCATTCCGCGTCATTACCGTTGAAAACGATGAAAAATGGCAAGCACTTCATCCTGAAGATTTTGAGTAATGCATAAAACAGGCTCGGGGAGTTCCCGATCCTGTTTCTTTTCAAGAATGAACGCTGCTGATTCATCCCCGATAGAGAGCAATTTTCTACCATTTTCTCTATATTCCTTGACAGATCACATCTTTCCGGTAGAATAGTATCAATATGAACGATCTAGACAAGTCAAACGCAATTCAATTACGAGCTCGACGAAGCA
Source organism: Chloroflexota bacterium (assembly GCA_016838895.1). Lineage (GTDB taxonomy): Bacteria > Chloroflexota > Anaerolineae > Anaerolineales > Anaerolineaceae > UBA5203. The sequence goes on along the minus strand of JAEKNU010000012.1, from coordinate 35,184 downwards.
CATTCCCCCTACCCACTCTGGAGGCGGGCTTTTTGCGTTAGGCAGCAGCTCACTTATTTTTTGAAAATCAAAACCCCTCCGGTATGGAGGGGTTTTTTATTTTTCCGCCATTAACTAAATTTATAAAAACTCAGGAGATAAAGCGCATGAAACAAAACTCAATTAAAAAAGTTGTACTGGCATACTCAGGTGGATTGGACACTTCCGTGATCATCCCCTGGTTGAAAGAAAATTATGGTTGTGAAGTGATCTGTTTTGCTGCCGATGTTGGACAGGGCGAAGATCTCTCTGGCCTGGAAGAGCGTGCCCTCTCCAGCGGCGCCAGCAAACTGGTGCTGATGGACCTCAAAGAAGATTTTGCAAAGTATCATATCTTCCCCTACATTCAATCCGGTGTCGTTTATGAGGAACAATACCTGCTTGGAACATCCATTGCCCGCCCCATTATTGCCAAGAAACAAGTGGAGGTTGCCAATCAGGAAGGTGCCGATGCAGTAGCGCATGGTTGTACTGGCAAAGGAAATGACCAGGTACGTTTCGAAATGACATACATGTCGCTCAATCCTGAATTGAAAGTCATCGCTCCATGGCGTGAATGGGAACTCAAGTCCCGTGAGGATGCATTGATTTATCTGAATGAGCATGGCATTTCCTTCCCCGATAAAGATCCTTCGCTATACAGCCGTGATGCCAATTTATGGCACATCTCTCATGAAGGTGGTTGGCTTGAAGACTTAACGAATGAACCCAAAGAAGATATGTTCATGTATTCCGTCTCCCCCATGGACGCACCTGATACTCCTACTGAGATCAGCATCGACTTTGAAAAGGGCTGTCCGATAGCCGTCAATGGCGAAACACTCAGTCCAGCCAATCTGGTACTAAAATTAAATGATTTAGGCGGGAAAAATGGCATTGGTCGTGTGGATCTGATAGAAAATCGCTTGGTGGGCATGAAATCACACGGTATATACGAAACTCCTGGTGGCACCATTTTAATGCATGCTCATCGCGAACTAGAATCCATCACTCTGGAACGTGAAACGCAAAGCATGAAAGAAATCATCAAACCCTTCTATGCCAAGATTTTATATAATGGTCAATATTTCAACCCGGTACGCGAAGCACTGGATGCTTTCTATCAAGAAACCCAAAAAGTGGTCAATGGCACCATCAAAGTAAAATTATATAAAGGTAATATCATCACCAGCAGCCGTGAGAGCAGCAACAGCCTCTATAGTGAATCCTACGCAACCTTTGGCGAATCTGCCGATTTTGATCACAATGATGCAGGTGGATTTATCCGCTTATTTGGTCTCTCATCCAAAATCAATGCCTATATGCAGCAATCACAGGAATAAGGTGGCAGTATGAAGCTCTGGCAAGTAGATTCAGAATTTAGTGCATCAGCAGAAGCAGATTTGTTAAATAACAGTTTGCCAGTAGATCAACGCATGAATCTGGTGGATGTAATTGGGTCAAAAGCCTGGACGAAAAATCTGGCACGCTATGGAATTCTCACAAAAGATGAGATGGATCAAATGCTGGATGGTTTGGATCAGATTCAAGAGGAATTTGAATCCAAAACCTTTACATACCTTGCTGATGATGAGGATATTCATACCGCCGTTGAACGCCGACTGGGAGAACTCATCGGTGCATTGGCTGGCAAGCTGCATTCCGGGCGCAGCCGCAATGACCAGGTTGCCACTGACTTCCGCATGTGGGTACTGGGTGCTGCTCAAGAGATGGTCAATACCATGGAACAGTATCAAAACGCATTGATTCGACGTGCTGAAAAAGATATGGGCATCATTTTTCCCGGATACACCCATTTTCAGCAAGCGCAGCCCATTTTACTTAGTCATTGGTGGCTAAGCCACTTCTGGGCCATTCAACGTGACAAAATCCGCCTGAATAATTTGATCAGCATGACCGACAGTATGCCCTTAGGCAGCGGGGCTTTAAGCGGCTCAGGCTTTGCCTTTGATCGTCATGCCCTGGCAACCGATTTAGGGTTTGCTGAACCAACACCCAACAGCCTGGATGCCATATCAGATCGCGATTTTGCTGTGGAGTTTCTCTTCATCACCTCACTTACTGGCACACATCTCAGCCGCATGGCTGAAGCCTTGGTTTTATTTTGCAGTAAAGAATTCGGCTTCATGCAATTTACGGATCAATTTTCAACCGGTTCCAGCCTGATGCCCCAGAAACGCAACCCTGACATGATGGAATTAGTGCGCGGTAAAGCAGGTACGCTGCTTGGCAAACTAACCGGATTAATGGCTACCCTGAAAGGATTGCCATCAGCTTATGATAAAGATCTGCAAGAGGACAAAGAACCGGTTTTTGAGGCTTTTGACACGCTGCAGTTATTACTAAAAGTGTGTATTCAAGCCATCCCGGGGATCACGGTTTACCCTGAGAAAATACTCAATAAAATGGACCCGGCCATGCTGGCAACAGATTTAGCAGATTATCTAGTGGAAAAAAATGTTCCATTCAGGGAAGCACATCATGCCATCGCAAAGGCAGTCAAAGTTGCCGAAGAATTAAACTTATCATTACAACATTTACCGTTGGATCAATGGCAGAGAATTCATCCGGTTTGTGATGATGAAATCCTGGATCTCTTCACCTTTGAGAGATCAATCGCAAGGAAAGACAGCTGGGGGGGCACAAGCAAACGGTCAGTAACAGAGCAACTGGCTTATGCTAAAAGAAAATTGAGCGCATAATCTCCCCTCCCCATTTCCCCGGCGGTAACGTCGGGGTTTTTTTATCAACATTTCGTTTCCCCCCCGCAATTATCCACAACGAGATATTGACAAGCCCAATAATTCCATATATACTCAAATAATATTTAATAAACCAACGGTCGGTTTAATAAAAGGTGCTTGAAATGGCAAGAGTTGTAAACGAACAGGAATACAAGCAAAAACGCACTGAAATCCTCAATACAGCCCAAAAACTAGTGTATACCATCGGTTATGAGCAAATGACCATACAAGATATTCTCGATGAAATGCAAATGTCAAAGGGTGCTTTCTATCATTATTTTGAATCAAAGAGCGCCCTACTAGAAGCGCTCATCTCACATATGTTGCATGGCGTCGTCGATGTATTACAACCTATTGTTGAGGATCCTGATTTAAGTGGATTGGAAAAACTCAACAAGTATTTTGAAAATGCTGCCAGTTGGAAAACAGCCAGAAAACCTTTCTTTTTGGCGTTGTTGCAAAGCTGGTACAGTGACGGAAATACTATCGTACGATATAAATCCGAGCGAGCTAGTATTTGTTTGGTTAAACCAATGATGAATCAGATGATTGCTCAAGCCATTGAAGAAGGCACTATGCATACGGAATATCCTGAATTTGCAGCCGAGTTGGTATTCAATATCTTCCTCGGTTTAGGTGAAGACATGGTACAGCACGTCCTTTCTCCTGATCCAGACCCGGATTTTAAACGTATGCTTCTGGCGCACACTTCCGCAATTGAACGTGTATTGGGTACTGAGCCTGGTAAATTAGTTTTCATGGATCCTGATTTTCTTGATGAATGGCGCGAACCTATCAAAAATGAATAAGTTATAGGCAACGATCGTTGTTGATTATTGTAACCGGGCATACCCGGCATTGTGAATTGACGCGTAACTGTCAAAAAAGGAAAACATTATGAACTTATATTTACGCCTTGCATGGCGAAACGTCTGGCGGCATCGCCGCCGTACAGTCATTGTGATCATCGCAATTGGATTTACCATGGCGATGATGATGATGTATGATGGCACAATGGAGGGATTCCAACAAGGGATCGCTAAAAATGCCATCAAAGTCATGGGTGGCAATATCCAGGTACACGCTATTGGTTATCAAGCAGCGGAAGAAGAATTTCCCCTATTACCCGTACCGGATGATCAAACCGTCATTGATGCTGCATTGCAGCAAAGACAGACTGTAGCGGCATCCCGTAGAATCAATGTTGTTGGTATGACAACCAATCGTGAAGGAGCCTTCCCTGTCAATATTGTTGGGGTTGAGCCGGATCAGGAAATGATATTCAGCCTGGTCGCGCAGCGTGTTGCTGAGGGACGTTATTTATCAGCAGATGATCAGGATATGATTTATATCGGCAAAGGTCTGGCAGATGCAATGCAAGTCAGCATAGGTGACCGCATCACCCTGGTTGGTTCAGGAAAACACGCCCAAGATCGCAGCCGTACCATGACAGTGGTTGGCATCTTTGATGTCGGCATGCCTGAAATCGAGAAAGTGACGGTTTATGTCTCACTTGCTGAAGCCCAATCCCTGTACGGCATGACCGGACAATCTTCCGAGGTGTTAATTTCCCTGAAAGAATTAGGTCAGGAAGGGAATGTCATCAAAGCCTTGCAGAAAGTACTGCCAAATTATGAAATCGTCTCCTGGGAAACCACCTATCCGGAATTAATTGATATCGTGGGCGCCAAAAACAAGGTCATGGATATTTTCAGTGTCATCATTCTGGGAATCGCCGGAATCGGTATTCTTAATATGTTGTTGATGGCAGTCTATGAAAGAACCCGTGAAATTGGTGTACTGGCTGCTCTTGGCCTGAGGCCCCGTCAAATATCTCAAATATTCCTACTGGAAGGAAGTATGATCGGTATGGTTGGTTTGGCGGCAGGTGTCATTTTGGGACTGGGTTTGAACTTTGTATTCAGCAAAGTTGGCTTCGATTACTCGAGCTTTACCAGTATGACTGAGTTTATGGCCCTTATAACTGATCGTATCTATCCAACATTGGGGCTATCAAAGCTCGTCCAACGAACGATAACCGTATTTATCATTTCCATTCTGGCAGCCTTTATTCCCGCACGGGAAGCTGCTCAAAATGAACCGGCAGAATCACTGCATTATGTGTGAGGAATATCATGTTACAGATATTTAAAATGGCTTTTCGAGATTTATTGCGAAACAAAAGGCGAACGATTTTTTCAGCATTGGCGCTTGCTATGGGCCTGGCGATATTATTATTCATGGCTGCCTTTATCAATGGAGAACTAATTAGTTCCCGCGAATCAACTATACGCCTCTCCAGTGGTCACTTGCAAGTAAGGGCGAAGGAATATAACCAAAATCGCAACAGTTTATTATGGGAAGATCTGATTGAAAACCCAATGGAATTAGCTGCACAGGTCAGTGCATTAGAGGTAGTTGAAACAGCTACACCACGCTTATTCGCCTCAGGATTAATCTTTATCGGCGACAAATCAGAAGGTGTAAGAGTGATGGGCGTTGATCCGGATTCTTCGGCAAATGCCCCTTATAGGGATGGTTTACTAGAAGGTGAATTTCTCCAGGCTGATGATCGTGGAGGAATTCTGATTGGCAAACCCCTGGCTGAGAAATTTGATCTTCAGGTTGGCGATGATTTTGCAATGTTGGTCAACACCTCAAACGGAGATGTGGATGAACAGAGATTTATCATTCGCGGTATTTATTCAACCAATACAACCTCATTGGATAAAGCAGTGGTTTTGATGCCGTTGAATAAAACACAAGCAATTACCCAAACAGATAATCACGCCAGCATTCTTTTTGTCCTATTGAAAGATATAGAGCAAACCGACGCTGTAGCGGCAGCATTACAGACCAGCCAATACAAAGTAGCTACCTGGGTTGAGATGAATGAATTGCTTTCCCTGATTGATGAAGTGTATGAATCATTCATCTATATTCTATATTTGATTGTTTTAGGGATCACAGCAACAGTTGTGATCAACACACTGATTATGTCAGTATATGAACGAACCCGTGAAATTGGTATTCTCTCTGCAATTGGCATGAACAGCAGGCGCATCATGGTCCTGTTTTTTGCTGAGTCGGGCATGATCGCGGTGATTGGCATCTTTTTAGGATTAATTATTGGCGGCATTATGGTTGCCTATGCCACAAAATATGGTTTCTATTTTGGAGACCTGGGCACAACCGGTATGATTCTGGGCGATGTTATTTATGCAAAACTCAAGCCGGATGATGCCATTACCTTAACAATTATGGCATTCTTTGTTACTTTAGCAGCCGGCGTATACCCAGCCATTATGGCAGCGAAAATGGAACCCGTAGAAGCACTACGCGGTGGAAAAGCATAAATGGAGTTTGAAATGGAAGTCACAAAAATTGAAAATGTTTCCCGAACATATAAAATCGGAGAAATTGAAACCCAGGCATTGAATAATGTCAACCTATCAATCAACAGCGGAGAGTTTACGGCCTTAGTCGGTCCATCCGGATCAGGCAAAACCACCCTACTGCAATTAATCGGCTGCCTGGATCAACCAACTGGCGGGCAGGTATATCTTAATGGCAATGATGTCAGTAAACTGAATCGCAATCAACGTGCGGATATGCGCAAAGGAACCATTGGTTTCATATTCCAATTCTTCGCGCTTATCCCAACCCTGACCGCATACGAGAACATTGAAATGCCGCTGATCCTGACCGGCATCGCTCCTGATAAACGGCGTGCGCGTGTAGAGGAATTACTGGCAGCCGTAGAATTATCAGATCATGGTCATCATCGCCCCGATCAACTTAGCGGCGGTCAACAGCAGCGTGTGGCTATCGCCCGTGCACTCTCAACAGAACCCTCCTTGATTCTGGCCGATGAGCCTACTGCCAATCTGGATACTGAAAATGGTAGACAGGTCATGGAAATTGTCAAGAAGTTGAATGAAGAAACAGGTGTAACGTTTGTCTTTGCCACCCATGATCAAAGAGTGATCAAATACGCCAAGCGTGTGGTCACCCTGCAGGATGGCAAAATTATGAAAGATGAAACCGTAAACGGTAATGGAGCATAAAATGAAAACGAAATTGTTGCTTCTCTTTGCATTGGCTGTTTTATTGGCCGGATGTGGAGGAGCAGTGAATTCAACACTAGAGGTTTTGCCAACAATCGTATTGGATGCTGGCGAACCTTCAACAGAAAATGCACAACCCATCCAAAATCAAGGTGATGTGGTCGCATCAGGCTATGTCATTCCGGCACAGGAAGCCCAACTATCTTCTGCAGTCGGCGGGGCAATTGACCAGATCACAGGTAGCGTTGGTACCGATGTCAAAAGTGGACAGACTATCGTCTCCTTGAACGGCAAAGAACAACAACTTGCCGCCGTCAAAGCCGCCGAACTGGAACTGCTTAGCAGCCAACAGACCCTGGATACACTGATCGAAGAAGCAGATCAGGCTCGTGCACAAGCGCAATTACGCCTGGCAGAAGCCAGTGATGCCTTCAATGAAGCCGAAAAACGCCGTGGCTGGAAGGAATACCGTATTGGTGATGATAATCAGGTGAAGGTTGCACAGGCGGATTTGATCGTTGCCCAGGATTGGCTAAAGAGAAAACAGGACACCTACGGTGGCTGGGCCGATAGCCCGGAAGATAACCTCAACAAAGCAGCGGCGCTCAGTGAGTTATCCAATGCCCAAAAAGCGGTGGATAAAGCGCAGGCGAACCTCAATTATCTGATGAACAAACCAGACGAGTACGAGGTTGCCATTGCGGATGCCAATCTTGAAATGGCCCGTACTGAACTGGAATCTGCGCAAACGGCATTCGATCAGATGGCGAATGGCCCGGACCCGGATGAATTGGCGCTCGCAAAAGCACGCGTAGCGAATGCACAAGCACAATTGGCTGCCGCACAGACCACACTGGACAACCTGGAACTCAAGGCACCCTTTGCGGGCACCATCAGCAAGCTGTTCTTCCAGGTCGGTGAATGGGTTCAACCCGGACAGGCAGTGCTTATCCTGGCGGACCTGAACACCCTGCAGGTGGAAACCACAGACCTCAGCGAACGAGACATCTCAGCTGTTTTCATTGGGCAGAAAGCTTCAGTATATATCGAAGCACTCAACCTGCACGTGGACGGCACGGTTACTGAAATTGACCCATTGGCAGACACATTGGGCGGTGATGTGGTTTATCGTAGTGTGGTCGTACTGGATGAAATTCCCGAAAGATTGCGCGCCGGCATGAGTGCCGAAGTCAGCTTCCTGAATTAATAGATTTATATACAAATCATGCCTCCCAATGACTTATTGAGAGGCATTTTTGATCCCTATTGATTTTTACAAGATATTCAATAACAAAGTAAAATAGAAACAGTTGATTACATTGTTTGCAAAGGACAAAATTAATGTCTTTTTCATTACCCGGATTTATCATCATCGCAGTTATTCTGTTGCCCAATTTACTCTTTGTCATATTTCCACCGATAAACCCACCGGGCAAGCTCAAAGATGGTGGTCTTATCATCAATGCCATAGAACATGGGGGAAGAATTCTCTTTTTTCTATTCCTCATATTCACCCCCTATGACCCTGATGTCGCCCGGAATCCAATGCTGTTCGTGCTGATGATTATCTGCGCTGCACTGTATTATGCATTATGGCTGCATTATATACGCAAAGGGCGACCATTCTCAGCATTGTTTGACACTGTGCTGGGAGTTCCCATACCTATGGCAATTCTTCCGGTTTTATCCTTTGCCTTCGCAGTTATCTGGCTGCAATCCTGGCTGGCAGTGATTCCGCTTTCGCTCTTCGCTATTGGGCACTTCATCAATTCATCGATTTCTGCCAGGCAGATAAATTCCTGACGGTTTTAAATTTCAAGAAATATTGTTAATTGCAAATATTCAACACTCGCCTGAGCTCGAGATAACAATCTACATTGGAGTAACAATATGAAAGCAGCCTGTTTCAGCGTCGCCGCAATGGATTATTACCCACAACTGGATACCACCTACCCGGGTGGCAACTCCCTCAATCAATCCATCCGTTTCCGTCAAATGGGGCACGCGAGTGCTTTTATCGGGCCACTTGGCAATGATAAAAATGGCGACCGTATCATGGCGCTATTACAGGAAAGAGACGTAGATCATTCACACCTGATGCGACTGGACGGCAAAACAGCCAGTAATCAATTGGTTGTGGATGAGGTTGGTGAACGGCTGGGATTGGAAGGCGCCTGGGATGGTGGTGTGTATGAAGAATATCAACTTTCTGAATCCCAATGGCAATACATGGCTGGCTTTGACGTTTGGGCAACGCACGCCAATGGCCCCAACTATCAGAAAGCCCTGAAACGCAACCAGACGCATCAATTCATGGCCGTGGACTTCCTGCACCTCAAAGACTATGAATTGCTCAAACAGAGCCTGCAAGTCATTGATATAGCCTATTTTGGCGGCACCCCCGACATGGCCGATGAACTGGCTAATACTGCTAAAACAAGTCCCGGCATCATCGTACTCACCCTCGGTGCAGAAGGCAGCATTGCCTTTCATGGAAATAACACCTACACGCAACCCGCTTTACCCATCGAGAAAGTCATCGATACCACCGGCTGCGGCGATGCCTTCCAGGCAGGTTTTACTTCCAATTATTACGAAAATAAAAACATCCCCAGCGCCTTACTGGCAGGCGCCGAGCTAGGTCGTATCGCTGCTACTCAATACGGCGGTACGCATTGGGGATAGAAAATAGTTAAAAAAGTGTGAAGCGGTCACACCCTTTCAGATTTTATTCCAATAATTCAACCTCAATATCTTCAAACCGTAATTTGAATTCAGGCGCAGATGAATTTATGTTGACAACCATTAATCCATACTGGAATCTGCCCTCTCTAAAAAATGATGCTGGTTGACGTGTATCTACATCAATAATTGCTTCTCCATCCAAAAGAATATGCAGCAGATATGTATCTGGATCAACTTCAATAGCAATATCATGAGGTAATGTCGGATTAAATGTAATTTCATCTGATTGAAATAAATCATCCTGAATACTATTCACTGATTCATGACATTGGATATTTGAAAATTCGAAATCATACCGAATGATACATTGAAACTGATAAGATCCATCTGTATCAGAGAATCCGAAATACACATCCCATCCATTCGGTGGTATTTCAATTGGAGAAAACTTGATAGATGCCTTATTTATTTCATGAATTGCAAATTCATCTGGCAAATATGAATAAATGCCTCTATGATTTTGGGTTCCTTTTGGCAAAACAATGATATCTTCGTCCTCCACATATCCACCATCAATAGACAATTGAAGACCATTTTCATGTTTAAATTTCTCAAGTTCAACAACATCTACTTTGGATATCTCTGGAGCTTGGTCATCATTTTCACTTTTTATATTCTCTTCAGGCGACTGAATTATATAATTGCTCATCAATTCAGGATGGCTTGCCGAGTACCCGATAAATACATTTTCAATACGAATCGTTCCATCAGGATTATCCCCACTAAGTACTTGTATCGGAAAGGTATGTAATGGATCATAATTTTCTGGCGTATCATAAGTTCCTAATAATGTATCGTCAAAATAAATATAGTATTTGTTACTTTCCTCATCATGTTCCAAAGCAATATTGTGCAATTTAGCTGAATTACCCACATACCCAGTTAAAGATACCATTTCATAATCTGTACAACCTTCAAATTCAAAACAAGAGGAGCATTCCACGAAAACATTCTCATTTTCAAACAATACCCGACAATTTAATACACCCCCTACCAATTTTACGCCATGCACATTTTCGCCAATATCGGCTTCATCATCCATCAAGAAAGCATTAAATAATATTGCTCTATCATGAGGAAAATCATTTTCATCTGCCTGAAATTCAATTTTGACGGCATTAGCATTTTGCATACCAATTGAATTAAATCCTTGGTTATACAACACCCAGGAAGAGAAACCAGATTCTGGTTTGTCACCAACAACTAATGCACCATCATTTTGATAAATTCCTGAATTATCTTCTGATAAAATACCGCTCCATAAATGGCTGTTCCAGGAAAAATCAAAATTTTCATCTTCAAAATCATCATGTAAATATAAATCACTATGAGGTAACATATCAACAGGTGTCGGCAATCCTACCACACCTGTTGATTTCACCACATCAGATTTTCTACCAATTATAAAATTATCTATTGCAATATTTTCATCGGTTCCAGTATCAATCAAAACTGCGGATTTTAATCCAAATTCCACAATTTTCTGCCTGTGTTCATCCAACACAATTACTTCATCAACCATTTTGTCATTCATGTATGTTTGGAAAACACCTGACTTATCATCATATTGCAAACGAACTTGATGTGATTCTCTATCAGAAAATGGCATTTCAAAAGAGCTAATGATAAATTGATTATCAGTCCCAATATAAGCACACCACAATTTATCATTGGGGCCATCGACATAAATTGGACTACAGAAATAACTTAATAAAAAATTTTCATTCCCATGGATAACTTCACTATTTTTAACATTTAATTGAATTTCCATACCACCAGATGAACGATCATTCGTTGTTGGCAAAATATCAAATTGGATGGCACGCAATTCATCATTCGACATTATTGGAACCATATCTACGATTGTATTACCTTCAAAATATAAAGTTCCATTTTTCTGCCCCATAAAAGATTCCGTTCTTAATAAATTGGTATCACCCAAGCCAAATAATACATCCCATCGACGTAGATCATACTTGTTTTCATAGTAAGGTTCTTCAAAAGAATCATACAAATAATATTCTATGCCGTTTTGCGAATATAATACTGGCTGTTCTATTGGTGGATATAGATCATCTGGCAAGTTAATCTCTGTTTCCTGATACGTTCCAATTCTGAAATTGTCATAAAATATTTCATCTTCTGCATAGGAATTAACCTTGCGAACAAAGATTTTCGCACTTTCCATCCATATCGGAGATTCAATATCAAGCTGTTGTGAATAAATCAATTGCTGATTTAAAAATGTCAGCAACAATCCTGTTTCAGGAATCCATTCGATCTGTAATTGATTGGATTGATTAGGTAAAATAGACAACGCATCCATGGCATCCATTTGATAACCTGATACAGCATCTTCCAACTCGCAAAACAATCTAGCAACCGCGAGAATTGTATAGCATCGATAATCCATTTTGGATTTACCATCAGTTAATGTTAATAAAACGCCTGTTGGTGAAGTGTAAACTGGTGAACTGTTTGATAACATATCTACTGAGATACCGTTTGTATTCTTTGAAAAGCCATCAGAATTAACATCAAGGTACAAATCGGAATTAACAAATTTCTCCCTATCGATTGAGATTTGAAGCTTGCCATTACTTGAAATAACTGAAAAAGGCTCCATATTGTCTACAGCAAATACATCCCATTTCAACTCATCAATATCTGCCGAAAAATCGTCATAGATCGTAAATGATGAAATAAGTTCGGATGCATTTAAAACAGGATCAGGCGTACTGGTTTGTGTAGCTGTTGGAACAATGAGTACGGTTGGTGTTGGCATTGCCTGTTGATCAACCTGCTCTTCTTCCACGGATGAAGATTCATTTGGAATAATATTGATATCCTCACTACACCCTGACAATCCAAATAAAACACTAACAAAAACAAATAAAAAAATCAGTAATATTTTTTTATGATACTTTCTTGGAAAATTCATCAATGCCCTCTCTAATATTTCTCGATGAAATCATTTATATCGCTATCATTGAATACCAATATCATGTTTCTGATAGATCCAATCCCAATAAATAATAATACTTGATGAATCCTCCAATGATTCCAAATGGTTTGATATACCAAATCTCGGCCGGGATCGCCGCCACTCAATACGGTGATATGCATTGGGGATAGTGTATTTTTTTAGAACAATCTGAAAGGCTGTTACAAAAACACATACCTTCTAATATTCCGGCGAGCCGATCTCAATGTCTTCGACACGCATCCGAAAATCTTGTGCAGTTGATTCAGCATTAAATACCATGAATCTGAAATTAAATCTGTTTTCCTCAAAAAATTGTCTGGGTTGGCGTGAATCAACATCGAATACATTTTCTTCATCCAACCAAACATGCAAGTTGTACGTCTCAGGATCGACTTCAATCACAACACGATGGGCTTGTTCAGGATCAATTGATATTTCCTCTGATTGAAAACCATTTGGCGTATCATTTATTGTATCGTTGCACTGGAAATAAGAGGATTCGCCATTATATCTGGTAATACAAATTAATTGATATTGACCCCCAGTATCTGAAAAAACGACATAGGTATCCCAACCATTTGGTGCTATTTCAACTGGAGAAAGTGTTATGCCTGCCATATTCACTTCAGCTAACAAATTATTTTCGGGTAAATATGAATAGATAACTCGGTGATCTTGTGTACCTTTTGGTAAAAATAAAATACTTCCATCCTCAACAGAACCGCCATCTATGGATAATTGCAATCCCATTTCTGGTTGTGATATCTCAGCCTGGGTAGTATCCATGGAATTGTTGTCTTCAAGGGATAAATCAGATTCTTCATTAATTTTCAATACTTCAGGATGCTGAGCAGGAATTCCCAGCCATACATTTTCTATGCGTACGGTCCCTCGAGTTTCTTCACCGTGCGTCGGACTTATTGTAAAAATATGAGGTAATGAAAAATCAGACGGCGAATCATAAACATCATATAGTTCATCATCAAAATACATATAGTATTTACTGCTTTCTACATCATGTTCTACTGCAATTGAATGCAACCCATGAACATCTGCAGTTAGATCAAATAATTGCTGCATTTTGAAAAATCGGCAGCCAGCGAACTCAAAGCAAACTGAACATTCACCTCCTATCGCCTTTTCTACATACCCAATTCGACATATCAATTCCCCTAAATTTACTTTTGCCCCATAAATTTCTTCATTAACATTTATTTCCTTATTGAGGATAAACATTGTCAGCCCGAATCCCCGACTATATGGAAAGTCATTTTCATCAGCCTGAAATTCAATCTTCATCGCATTGGGTTGTTGCCCATGTACTTCGGTAAATAAATTGCTGTGCAGTTGCCCGCTAGGATATCCATCTTGTAGAAAATCACTTATCAGTAACGCACCATTATTTTGGTATATGACTGCGGATTCATCTTCTGTTATAAAACTGCCCCATAAGTGGCTTTGCCAGGCGAAATCAGCATTTTCATCCTCAAAATCATCGTATAAATATAAATCGCTGTGCGGCAACATATCATCAGGTTCAGTCATTTCTACTGGCTCACTTTGAATATCTGTATCTGATGCACTCGCTTTTCCAATTACGATATTATCAAAAGCAATATTATTTCCTTCGCTTTGAAAAGCCAATATGGAAGGTGCAAATCCATATTGATCGATTATATTTTGATGTTCTTTCTGTACTTCAATTTGATCTACCAATTGATTATTAATATATGCCTGAAATTCCCCCAAAGATTTGTTGTATTGCAATCTGATTTGCTGTAACTCATCCTCTGGAATGGGCATCACAAAAGAACTATAAATAAATTGATCATTTTCCCCAGCATAAGTACACCACATAATCTCATCCGGACCTTCTTCAAAATTGGTGTTGCAAACATAACTTAATAAAACCTTCCCTTTTCCCTCACTTCTTGGCGAATTCCAAACAGGTAATGAGAGGAATATAGATCCTGATTTACGATCCACTTCCTGCGGTAACAACTCAACTTGAAAGGCACTAAGATCTTTTTGCGGATTCTTTATATCGATACTCACATTGCCTTTTCCAATTAGAACAAATTGACCATTTTGCTGTCCCATAAACGGTTCTTCTGTTTGTGTGGAGTGACCTTGGTCTTCTATATATAGTTTCCATCTGCGAAAATCAATTCCATTATCATACAATGCAGAATCAAAATCATCATACAAATAATAATCAATGCCATCCTTTGTATAGAGAAACGTCTGCTCAATTTCCGGTAATAAATCATCAGGTAAATTAAATACCGTTTCCTGAAATTCGCCAAGTCGAAAATCCTGAAAGAGGATTTCACCAGAGGCATAAGATGCCCCTCTGTAAACATATAACGCTACATCTTCAGCCCACATCGAACCTGTAATATCCAATTGCTGTGAATCCACCAATTGATTATTTAAAAACGTTAACAACAATCCGCTATGTGGTATCCATTCAATTTTCAGTTTAGCCGCTTGCAAACTGGATATTGTTACTGATTCCATAGTGAATAGTCTGACACCTGAATTGGCATCTTCCATCTCACAATACAACCTATTTGCGCTGTAAATGGTATAACATCGATAAGCCCATTTTGCATCGCCATCCGTTAATGAAATCAAAATACCGTATGGAGAACTTCCATTGGGTGTTAAACTTGGTGAGAATACAACTGAAACGCCATTTAAATCTTTTGATAGATTTGTTGGCATAACGTGTAAATAAAGTTCAGCATAACCAAATTGCTCTCCATCCGAATGGATTTGGAGTTTTCCATCATCTGCCGAATAGCTGAATGGATTATTATTCTCCTGCTGCTGGATAACCCATTTTTCTTCATCAAAAGGACCTTCAAAATCATCGTATGTTTCAAATACAGAGATCATTTCAGAGGCATTCAGAATCGGATCCGGTGTATTGGTTGGTGTGCTTGTGGCGACAATAGTTGCTGTTGGTGTTGGCGTTTCTATATTAACAACCTGTTGCGGCTCCTCTTCAACGGATATAGGGGCAGTTGGAACCATATCGACATCTTCACTACAACCTACCAATCCAAATGAACTAAATGCCAGAACAAATAAAATTATAAATCTATTAATTTTGCAAAATTTCCCAAAAAAGTTCATCAATACCCTCTCGTATTCTTCTCAAATAAAAAGATATATATCTCTTCAATTGTATACCAGCAATTGATTTTTGTTAAATAAACCCAGTGTGAAAAAAAAATACATTCGTGGAATCATCCGATTATTACAATTCGTTTGACATATCATCCAGTCGTAGGACGGTTTGAGCGAAATGGCTTTGAGAATAAAGGATCTCTTTGTGAAAACCGTCTAACGGTATTAGCCTATCGTCGGATTTCAGTTATGCAGATTTTGATTAAAAATAATTTTACCCGCCACCTCAATCCGACCGACGCATGTTAACTCAATACGGAGGAATTCCCGTAAACATGTCATTGCGCGGGAGCGAAGCGACCAAAGCAATCTCCCAGCTTGATGTTTTACGACGTTTACAATTGGCCAACTTCCGACATGCCGATCCGAGCCTCAGAATAAATTATGCATCACTCCCTTCATACGATGACGGGTTTCCCATTGGTATTATTATGTCATATACTGTATTCACCCATTCATCCTGACTTTTTTATCATGGTTTAATTCGCTTGACATATCATTCCTCGGATGATATAAATGCAGCAATATGGAATATATTAAGCAGCAATTCGCCAAGCGATATCATCGACATATCCGACCTTCCAATTGAAGGAGCGGCTGATTGCTTTTACCAGAGATTCAAAAGCAAACTAAGCAAAATACGCCATTCCTTTGGAATAGGCGTTTTTTTATATATACACTCTTGGAGGAGAAGTATGAAAAAGCAGTTTAAATCTATTTTCTTTTTGTTAATTGTCATGAGTATTTTGCTCACCGCATGTGGTGGCGCCAAAAGCGAAACCATTCGTATCGCATCCGATACCACCTGGCCCCCATTCGAATATATCGATGAAACCACCAAAGAACCCGTCGGTTTTGATATTGACCTGATCACCATGATCGCTGAAAAAGAAGGTCTCGATATCGAAATTATCCCCACCGAATGGGATGCCCTCCTGGCTGGTATTTCACAATGCCAATATGATGCAGCTATCTCTGCGATCACCATTACTGAAGACCGCAAAGAGACCATGCTCTTCACCGAACCATATATCGAAGCTGGTCAGGTACTGACCATCGTCGCTGGTGATGATCGTATCAGCAGTATTGCTGACCTGGATGGTATGACAGTAGGTGCCCAGATTGGTACCACCGGTGCAATTGAAGTCGAAGGTATGGCAGGCGCCACACTGAAAACCTACGACTCCGTTGATCTGGCTTATCTGGATCTGACCAATGGTCAGATTGATGTTGTCGTTGCTGATTACCCAACCGCTTTTGATTTCGTTGCCCAAAGCAATGGTGAATTAGCCCTGACCGGTGAAGTCTTCACTGATGAGAACTATGGTATTGCAGTATGTAATGAAAATGCAGATTTACTCACAAAACTGAATGCCGGTTTGAAAGCAGTCCAAGATGAAGGCGGCATTGCTCCGCTGGAAGCAAAATGGCTGGCCGGTGAATAACCGAGATTGAAAAAGTTAAAGCTCGGGGACGATGTCTCCGAGCTTTCTTGTATAAAGGACTAGCTCATGGATCATAATGAACTTCCAGTCGCCAATGTAAGTGATCATTTTTACCCGGTTCCGGAAGAAAATGGCAGCAAAAAATTTGATCAATGGTGGCTGCTACTTATCAGTGTGGTGGCTCTGATCATACTGCTAAGTGTCAGCCAACCGGATCCCTATTGGCGTATTATCCTTTTCATCCGGGATGGTATCGGGATTACGATCCTCACCACGGTCTCCAGTTTCATCCTCATGCTGATGGTGGGTTTAATTGTTGCCCTCGGAAAGATGTCTAAATTATTTATCCTGCGTTTCCCTGCTACGTTATTTGTAGAAATCGTACGCGGTATCCCCCTTTTAGTGCAATTAATTTTCTGGTATTTTGCCTTTCCTTCCATTCTTCAGGATTTTGGTAAGGCTTTGCAAATCAACGCATTATCCAATTACCATGCCAATCCTGTCATGATGGCCATTGTCGGTCTGACGTTTTGTTACGCAGCTTATATGAGTGAAATATACCGTGCCGGTATCCAGAGTATCCCTCCGGGACAAATGGAAGCAGCTATTAGTTTGGGTATGAGTCATGGACAAGCCATGCGTTATATCATCCTACCCCAGGCAATTCGGGTCATATTGCCACCTATTGGTAATGAATTTATTTCACTCCTGAAAGACTCTTCACTGGTGAGTGTGGTTGCTGTTACCGATATGACCCGTCGTGGTCGTGAATTTATGTCCCAAAACTTTATTCCAGTTCAGACATGGTCATTAATTGCCCTCTTATATTTAGTGATGACATTATTCTCGGCTCGTGTTGTTGCAGCAATTGAACGCAAAACAAAGACGGGGAGGTAAACCATGGCACCCATCATTCAAATTCAAAACGTACACAAATATTTTATCAACCAAATCCATGCACTTCGGGGCATAAACTTGGATATTGAGCAGGGTGAAGTAGTTGTCATCATCGGACCCTCCGGTTCCGGGAAATCTACCCTGCTTCGATGTATTAATCGCCTGGAAACCTTTGATCATGGCGACATCATTGTGGACAATTTGCCAACAGAAACGCAAGAGCAAATTTGTACTTTGCGCACAGAAATTGGTATGGTTTTCCAGAGCTTCAATCTCTTCCCCCACTTATCTGTAATGGATAATATAATGCTGGCACAGAAAGTTATACGTAAACGACATCGAAAAGAAGCTGAAGAACGTGCCATGGCGATGCTGACGAAAGTGGGAATTCCTGAAAAAGCCAATTCCATGCCGGCTCAATTATCCGGTGGACAGCAGCAGCGCGTGGCCATCGCCCGTGCATTGGTCATGGATCCCAAAATCATGCTCTTTGATGAACCCACCAGCGCCCTGGATCCTGAAATGATTCAGGAAGTACTGGACGTTATGTTAAAACTGGCTCAGGAAGGCATGACCATGGTGGTTGTCTCTCATGAAATTGGATTTGCAAGAGCAGCAGCTGATAGAGCGATTTTGATGGACGAAGGCCAGATTATTGAAGATGCTGCACCTGATGTACTCTTCAATAATCCTACCAATCCTCGCACGATCGCCTTTTTGGAAAAAGTTTTGCATTAAATAAAAATGTAGTGGCAATTCATGAATTGCCACTACATTTTTCGAATTTTCACAATTTCGTAATTTCGTAATTTCCTCTCTTTTAACTTTTAGATCAATCAAGCCATCTTCATTTTCTTATCTGGTTTACTCAACCTCATGCCGTTCAAGGTCACGATTAATGTCGCCCCCACATCCGCGATGACCGCCATCCACATTGTACCCCATCCCATAATCACCATCAGCAGAAAGAACAACTTCATACCCATTGCAATCCATAAATTGCTTTTCACCATACGCATGGTGCGTTTACCCAAATTGATTAATTCAGGGATCTTATGCAAATTATCATCCAGGATGGTAATATCAGCGGTCTCCATAGCCTGCGCGGTACCTTTACCGCGTGGTGCAATGGCAATACCTACATCTGCACTGGCTAAAGCCGGACCATCATTGATCCCATCCCCGGCCATGATAGTTAATCCAAATTGCTCCTGCATTTTCCTGATTTTGGCAACTTTGTCTGCTGGGAACAGTTCACCGAATGCTTCATCAACATGCACTGCCTGGCCAACATTTTTTGCAATCAACGGATCATCGCCGGATAAAATGGCGATATGCTCAATGCCCATCTGATGCAGTTCCGAAACGGTTTCAGCAGCACTTTCACGGATCGTATCGCTAACAGTGATACTGCCCAGGTATTGATCATCTTTAGCGATCAATAATGGGTTATACCCTTGCAAGACATCTTCGCGAAATTCATCACAATGAATTTCTTGTGCCTGATTGCGTTGGTGATACCCACGATGACTACCAATAAACACCCAATGCCCAGCGATACGTCCTTTGACACCTTGTCCAACTTCTGCCTGTACTTCTTCTGCAGGTTGAACCAGCATGGATACACCTGATCGTACGGATTCATCGACAATGGCCCGTGCCAGCGGATGTTCGCTTTGCAGTTCAACTGCGCTTGCCAGCGCAATCACACTTCGACATTCGGCGCACCATTCCTTAACCGATTGACCTGACAATCCTTCCTGACGACGCGTACAGGTACAATCTAATGAACGTACTTGTACAACACTGGGTTCCCCCTGGGTTAGCGTACCGGTTTTATCAAAGGCAATGGCTTTCACATTGGCTAAGGCTTCCAGATAGCGTCCACCGCGAATCACGATACCATCCCGAAAGGCGCGCATCATGGCGCTCATCATGCTGACCGGTGTACTAATCACCAGAGCACATGGGCAAGCGATTACCAGAATGGCAAATCCACGGTATAACCAGCCGGTCTGCTCACCTTGATTGAGAAATGGCTGCCCAAAAACCAATGTGGGAACGAAAATAATCAGTAATGAGGCGATAATCACAGCCGGAGTATACCGGGCAGCAAAACGATTGATGTATCGTTCAAATGGTGCCTGGCTGGTCTGCGCCTCTTCAATCAGGCGTGCCATCTGTGCGATGGTACTATCCTGATATGGTTTCTCCACCTGAACAGTCAATGCAGATTCACCATTGATACTGCCAGCGAAAAGGGTACTGCCCTGATCTTTCCTGATCGCCTTGCTTTCACCGGTAATGGCCGCCTGATTGACATAGGATTTTCCGGCATAAACAACACCATCAATGGGAATCACTTCAGCGGGTTTTACCAGAATCAAATCACGTACCTGTAATTCCTCAACGGATACCGTCTGATATGTAATTTCATTTCCTTCAGCAATTTGTTTTGTAGCCATTTTTGGTTGGCTGGATAAAAGATTGCGTATCGCATCTCTTGATCGCTCACCGGTAAATCCTTCCAATGCTTCACCGATGCCAAATAGAACCATCACCATGCCGGCTTCAGTATATGCACCAATTGCTAACGCACCAATGCTGGCAATACTCATCAAATGGTCAATATTGACTGAGAGATTCCGAATATCCATTAAGGATCGCAATGCATTGCGATAAACTGGAAACCCGGCCAACAACATGGCAATCATTGAACTGATAAATACAAATTGTATTTCTAGTTGCAGAATTTCTTCCAGCAGCAGTCCCGGTAGGATGAAAATCACTCCAATTAAAGCCAAACGTGACTTTGGATTCTCCCAAAGATATTTCATAAACTGCCAAAATGAATTGGGCGGTGTTGCATGCGCTTGCTGATTCATAACATCATTCGTCTGCAAACGATAGCCATGCGATTTTACCGTTTTGGCAATCGCTTTTTCGTCTGCTGATTCATTTACGATCAATTTTCCACTTGCGAATTGAATTTCGCAATGGTTAACATGCTCAAGTTTCTGTATGGATTTTTCTAAATCGACCACGCAATCCATACAATCCAGCCCCGTTATTTGATACGCTTTGTTTTTATCCATGATATTCCTGCTTTAACGTTTTAATATGCCCCTATCATACACGTTCAAGTCGGGTTGAAAGTCAAGGGTATTGGGAAATTTCCTGCTCCAATGCCATAAATAGTCTGGCATAAATGAAAGCGTTTTTTCCTTTTGCCTGAAGCAAAAAGCCTTCCTCTTCAATCGTGACCCCCGGAGGCAGGGATTCAGGAGAGCTATGTGCCGTACATCCTGCTTCAAAATCTGCCAGTTTCTGTAATGCCTGAAAGACTTCCTCTTTATCTGAAACAACCAGAATATAATAGATGTCCTCATCTCGCCACATATGAAAATGCATACCTCGCAAATCCCCTAACAAAGCATACGCCTCGTCATATGAGATATGACATTGAGTCACTTCAATTAACCAATCCAAAACCTGAAAAACCGGTCTTCTGAACGGATCAGCACAAACCTGCTCAATCATTTGAGTTAACAACTCTTCTCCATTCATCAAAGGTCTGCCCTGTACCTGATCATAAACAGATTGCATGAACAAAGCCATTTCATGGCGTTGAATCAGCAGATTGGTCACTTGTCGTTCTATTTCTAAAAACCGTTCTTCTACTAAAGATACTAATGAACGTAATTCGAGTTGTTGTCCTTGTTGGAATGCCAGCAATTGTCGAATATCCTGTAATGAAAAGCCAAGTTGCTGGGCTCTTTTAATGAAAGAGAGCGTGCGTACTGCCTGCTCCTCATACATACGGTATCCTGAAGCAGTGCGATGCGCCGGCTGAATCAGTCCTTCTACCTCGTAGTATCGAATCGCAGATGTGGAAAATCCAGCTTGTTTTGCCAATTGGCCTATGGTCAATAATTCATCTTTTTTCATCTACTTTAACTCTATTGCTATTATAACCCAGCCAGATAAACCAGGATAAATTGTGCCAACAAAATTTTTATAATCATTGCCACTGGAAAAACCATCGCATATCCCACATTCGGCAATTCGTTTTCTGCTTGTTCAAGAGAAAAAGCAAGCACAGCCGGTTGTGTGTGCATACCCGCAATAACACCTGTTAAAACCCCCATCGGAATTTTTAACAGCTTATATCCCATTATTAGGGCCAGCGTAGCCGTCAGGCAGGTCACCACAGCACCAGACAAAAACATCCAGCCGCCACTGCCGCTGCGTAGGGTTTCCACAAAAGCATAGCCGGAGCGTGTTCCTACACCCGCCAGGAATAACACTAACCCAATTTGGCGTAATACCAGGTTGGCACTGTATGGAATCGTCCACACCATTGGGCCACTTCGACCTAACGTCCCTAATATTATTGCCATGACTAATGGACCTCCAGCGATGCCCAATTTAAATACGACACCACCAGGTAATGGTATAGGAATTTCACCCAACAATAAACCCAATACAATCCCTGCACCAAAAGCCAATACTTTGAATTCGCTGATTCCCTTGAAAGAATCACCACAAAACTTTCGAATTTCTTCTACATATTCATGTTTGGTTACAATACGCATCTGATCGCCCAACATTAACTTGGTGTCACCATGCGGCAGAAATTCCGCATCGCCACGCCGTATGCGGGTAATCATAATGTCCGAACCTGAAAACAAATCAATTTCCCGAATCCGTTTTCCAGCTATCTTGTGATTGGAGATAAATACGCGAAATTTGTCATATACACGCAGATCATAATTCAAATGTTGATCACTCTCATACCCTAATACAGGCAGTAGGGCAATTAATTCTTCCCTGGCAGTAATAACATGAATCAAATCACCTTTTTTCAAGATTGTTTGCCGATGGGTAAGCTCAAGCACACCATCTGACAAATGCCTGCCAAAAATAGCGTTCCAATGATACTCTTCGATTAGTTCCTGAACATTCTTTGAAAAATCTTTGCCAATCAATATCGTTTGATTGGCTAATGGCTCATAACTGGCGCCGGGGTAATTATGTTTTCGTACCTCTGCTTGATAATCCACTTTCCATAGCTTTTGTAAAAAAATAATCGCCAGAATAACACCCAACACGCCAACAGGATATGTGATCGAATATGCCACGACAGGTTCAGCCTGTACTAATTCCAGCATATCAACAGGCGTAATACCCTGAAGATATTCCAGAATTGCCGCCAGTGCTGGCGTATTAGTTAAACTACCTGAAAATAATCCGGCTGCCTGAGATGGTAGAAAATCAAACAAAAAAAATGAGCCAATTGAAAGAAAAGCCGCAAAAAGTAAACAACCCATAATCAGCAAATTGTAGGAAAGCCCTTTTTTGCGCAGCGAATCAAAAAACATCGGTGCACTGGTTAAGCCGATGCTGTAGACAAAAATCACCAATCCGAAACGGTAAATGATTTCAGGCAGTTTAATAGATGGATCAAGCGCGCCAAAGAAAATGCCCACAAACAAAACAGCCGCAACACTCAGGTTCGCTCCACGAAAATTGAGCTTACCCAGCGGATACCCAATGGCTGCCACCAGAAACAATAGCAAAATCGGATTTTCTGCTAGTAATTGAATAATAATCTTCATCCTCTCATCTTACCCGGCACAGTAATCGAATTCAATCAGCTAATCAAACCACGCACTGATACATCAGGGATGCATTGCCGGGCAAGTTCCAGCATCTCATTTAATTCATAATCAGAAATTGGCTCTAATTTCCTGTAATTAGGATCCAGTGTTATCACTGGTCGAAATTGCTGCAATGCATATTGTTGCACCGGTGCGATCCAATTCACAATCTCAGCAATCACGCCGCGATCAATAACCCCTGGAATGACTGTAGTGCGGATTTCATATGAAATACCGCTCTGTTTCAGTATCGTCAAACTTCGCTCAATGGCTTTGGAATTGTCCATTTTCACACCGGTCAACTGTGCATATAAAGGTTTGGAGCTTTTGATATCCATGGCAATCATATCCACCAGTTTTCGCTCAATAATCTCCTGTAAACGCTCTGGATAACAACCATTGGTATCCAGCTTAATGGCAACAGGTAATGCACGTAATTGCTCTAATAGCGAAACCATATCAACATGGAACAACGGCTCCCCGCCTGTAATAACAATACCGTCAATGACTCCTTTTCTCCGATTGAGATAATCAAATATCTCAGACAGAGTAATGGCATCATAACGGTTCGGTGCATTGATCAACTCCGGATTATGGCAAATTGGACAGCGCAAATTACAGCCAGCAGTATAGATCACTGTAGCGATCTTTCCAGGGTAATCTATTAAAGAAGTTCGCACCCAACCCTTTATAAAATCAATATCAACGGGTTTCATGTGATGATTCGCCCTTTAGGCGGAAGGTTTTTCTTTCTGCAAATTCCTGCTGCTTGCCATTGTTCCAGTTTTGTACAGGACGCAAATAACCCACCACCCTGGAATAAACCTCGCAGGGGATTTTTAATTCTGGTGATTGATCCATCATTCCTTGCTGAACTTCTTCCGTTATTTGATGTAAAGCTTGATTTGTTTTCATCTGGTTCTCCTTATCACTTGATAATCGTTTCTGAAGCATTAACAGGCACGCCAAAGCGTGCCAAATCTTCAGTAGAATGCTCATGCGGACAGAAAGCATGCTCACCTGCCAAATAACCATGAACAGGGCAAATACTGAAGGTCGGTGTCAGGGTCAGATAAGGCAAACGGTATGTGCGCGTAATAACCTGAATTAATTTGCGAGCCTGGCGATAATCCGAAATACGCTCACCCAGAAATAAATGCTGAACCGTACCTCCTGAATACAAAGGCTGCAATTGATCCTGATGATCCAGTACTTCAAATAAATCGTCACTGAAATGTACTGGTAACTGCGTGGAATTGGTATAAAAAGGTGTTTCATCCGTGCCGCTGGTGATAATGCCTGGGAAGTTTACTTTATCCATTTTTGCCAATCGATACGTAGCGCCCTCTGCCGGCGTCGCTTCCAGATTGTATAGGTTACCCGTTTCCAATTGAAATTCCTGCAATGTATCCAGCATAAATTGCATGGTTTCCTGTGCAAAGGCAACGCTCTCATCTTCCGCTATGGATTTCCCAAACAGGTTCATACAGGCTTCGTGCATACCAATAATACCAATCGTTGAAAAATGATTGGTCCAGAATTTTCCGCTGCGCTGTTCTACCGAAGCTAAATAGACCTTACTGTAGGGATACAATCCCTGTGCGGTAAATTGCTCGATGGTTTTACGTTTAATCTCAAGGCAAGTTCGGGCAATATGCATTAAACGTTCAATTTGTGCAAAGAAACTTTCTTTTGAATCGGAGGTGTATCCGATGCGCGCCAGGTTCAATGTCACCACACCAACCGATCCAGTCAACGGCGCAGAGGCAAATAAGCCACCCATTCTTTTCTGCAATTCACGATTATCCAGGCGTAAACGGCAGCACATGGAACGTGCGTCTTCTGCTTTCATATCGCTATTGATGAAATTGGCAAAATATGGAATCCCGTAACGGGCGGTCATTTCCCAGAGGGGCTGTAGTGCCTCTTCCTCCCAGGGAAAATCAGGGGTTACATTATAAGTAGGAATAGGGAAGGTAAACACCCGTCCACAGGCGTCTCCCTCCAGCATAATTTCAGCAAAGGCACGATTGATGATTAACATTTCCTCTGCAAAATCAGCGTAGGTTTCATTTTGCATTTCCCCGCCGATAATCACTGCCTGATCCTTCAAAGTGGAAGGTGGATATAAATCCATGGTCAGGTTGGTAAAGGGGGTCTGAAATCCAACCCGCGTAGGCACATTGATGTTGAAGATAAATTCCTGCATGGCCTGTTTAACTGCTGCATAATCCAGGCCGTCATAACGGATAAAAGGAGCCATGAGCGTATCAAAATTGGATACCGCCACTGCCCCGGCAGATTCTCCCTGCATCGTGTAAAAGAAATTCACCAATTGGCCCAAAGCAGTGCGAAAATGTTTGGGTGGTTTGCTTTCCACTTTACTCTTTACCCCACTGAAGCCGCGTATCAATAAGTCGTATAAATCCCAACCACAGCAATAAACCGAAAGTAATCCTAAATCATGGATATGAATTTCTCCTTCGCGATGGGCAAACTGTACTTCAGCAGGAAAGATTTTTTCCAACCAATAATTTGCCGCAATGGTAGAAGCCAAATAATAATTCAAGCCCTGCAAGGAATAATTCATGTTGCTATTTTCACGTACTCGCCAATCACTGATCTGTAAATAATCCTCAACCAATTTTTCGGCATCAAACATAAGCGCCTGGGAATTGCGCATGGCATTGCGTTTTTCTCGATATAGAATATATGCCTTGGCAATGCGCGGATATCCCGATTTAATCAATACTTCTTCCACAATATCCTGAATTTCTTCCACCGATGGTGGATATGACAACGCCCGTCGCGATAAATGACCCAATACCGCCAGGGCAATCATTTCTGCCCACTGACGGGATTGTCCGGCATTAACCGCAGTTGAGGCTTTTAAAACAGCCTGCTCAATCCTTGACAAATCAAAGCATGCTTGTGTTCCATTTCTCTTTAGAACTGTTTCTATCATTATTTCTACCCTCCCAAAATAAAAAAAAGCCATCTTCTGCAAGATGACTGAATAGCCGAGTGGCGTTTCTGTTCCTTTCTCGCGAAGGAAGTTGAGAATTATCATGATGGTCGACCTGGCTTACAGAATCGCTCTGCTTACAGTTGCGGGACAGCACCGGACTTGCACCGGATTTCGCTCTTTATACCTTGCTAGGTATCATGATAAATATGCAATTGTATAGATGAGTATAGCATAACTCATTTTGCATGAGGGCTTAAATAAGATTAAAAACATTAAAATATTGCATATTTTAATGTGAGGAAATCAATATATATTTGTAAAACCATTTAGCAAGAGCAATTTTGAAAAAAACCTTGACATGTAATACAAATTCGTGTAAGCTTGTATTATGTAATTGAATTACACGTAATTATAAATGATCTGGAGGTAGCATGGATCAAGAAAAAAATACTGGTACAGAAAATGAAGAGCCAGATACAAAAAATACAGCCCAAAAAGCTGAAAATGAAGATGGCGCAAATCCGCAAACAGGTCCAAAAAAGGATAACCTGAAAGAAGCCTGGAAGCAGGTTGAAAATATCGGTATGGCTGTTGGTGACGCCCTTCAGGGTCGCAGCAATGTAGTAATGGTAAGAATCAATGATGATGCATTAGCCTATCTGGATATGCTTACCGAAGCAGATATGACCAAAAGCAGATCAGAGAGCGCGGCATATCTTATCAATGAAGGCATTAACGCCAATCAAGCACTATTTAATAGAATTAAAGAAGTCACTGAAAAAATTGAAACCCTAAAAGCACAACTTCGTGAAGTTGTTAAAAATGATCAGGAAGCCTGAGGAAAAGAACAGGTAGGAGAGAATAATGGAACAAGAGAACAAATCAGATTTCGCACAACGCGCCGGAGAATTTGTAGAAGAAATTTTCCAACTCAGTATTGATGCAGGCAAACAAGGGTTAGAATACCTGAAAAGCATCAACCATATCGTCATCATGAACTTTGATGAAGAAACGATTGCATTATTGGATAAAATCGTCAACGCTGATATTGCAAAATCACGCCGGGATGCCGTGAAGAAATTCATGGATTACGGTTTCGAATTTCGCAAGGATATCGTCGATAAAATTAATGCAACTGAGCAAGAAATTGAACATTTGAAACAACAAATTATTGAACAAAATCCTCAGGCCACAACCAACGCCTGATTTATAATACTCCGCAATAATTGCATCCTGCACGCCCGCCGCAGGTGTTCATCCGAGCACCTGCGGCAACTTTTTAAGGCATTACCATTACATCATCCTCTCAATAAAGGTATAATTACTGCTTAACACCGCCCTTGGAGGTTCATATGTATAAAACCCATACCTGTGGGGAATTAGGTACCACTCATATCGGACAGGAAGTAACCTTAGCCGGATGGGTACATCGCCATCGCGATCATGGCGGCGTTCTTTTTGTTGATCTACGTGATCGTTTTGGAATTGTTCAAGTTGTATTAGATCCTGACCAATTGAATAATCAATTCAAAACTGCTGAACAAATTCGTTCCGAATGGGTAATTCAAATCAATGGCGTCGTGCGTGAACGCCCCGCTGGTGCCGAGAATCCCAATATGTCAACGGGTATGATCGAAGTATCTGCAACCAATTTAGAGGTATTGAATGCTTCGAAAGCTTTACCATTTGTAATTAATAATGAAGAAACCGTGGATGAAAATATCCGCTTAAAATATCGTTACCTTGATTTACGCAAAGAACGTATGTTGAATAACCTGACCATCCGCCATCGTTTTATCAGTTTTATCCGCCGATTTTTGGATGAAAAGGATTTTCTTGAAATTGAAACGCCTATTTTATTCAAAACAACACCGGAAGGTGCCCGTGATTATCTGGTGCCCTCCCGTGTATATCCTGGTCAATTCTATGCCCTGCCCCAATCACCACAGCAATTGAAACAAATGTTGATGGTTGGTGGTATCGAGCGATACTTCCAGATTGCACGATGTTTCCGCGATGAAGATCAACGCGGTGACCGGCAGCCGGAATTCACCCAGTTAGATATGGAAATGTCTTTCATTAATCGTGAAGATATTATGTCACTGGTCGAAGAGATGTTTACCAAATTTGTGCAGCAGCATTTACCCAACAAAAAACTGCTGCAAACCCCCTGGCCGCGTTTAAGCTATCAGGAATCTCTGGATCGCTTTGGTAAAGACAATCCTGATATTCGCTTTGATCTGGAACTGGTCAACATTCTCGATATCGCCACCGACAGTGGTTTCAAAGTATTTGATACTGCGGTAGAAAATGGCTTACATGTGCGTGGCATCAACGCCAAAGGGCTTGGAAATTACAGCCGTAAGCAAATCGATGAATTGAACGCCTTTGCGATTAGCCATAAAGCCAAAGGCCTGGCTTACCTGGCACTTACCGATGAAGGCGAACAACGTTCCTCCTTTGCTAAACACATGAAACCTGAAAAACTTCAGGAATTATTAAAAAGAATGGATGCCCAAAAAGGTGACCTACTGCTATTTGTAGCCGATAAACCGGCAATAACATACGAAGTACTGGGTCGTCTGCGGGTTGAAATCGCTGACACCCTCAACCTGCGGGATGACAGTATTCTGGCATTCTGCTGGGTGATCGACTTCCCTTACGTGATGTGGAATGAGAACGAAAAACGCTGGGACCCCAGCCACCACCTCTTCACTATGCCCATGGAAGAAGACCTGCATATGCTGGAAACTGAACCAGAGAAAGTCCGTGGCCAACAGTATGACCTGGTATTGAATAACAACGAAGTTGCTGGCGGCTCGATCAGAATTCATAAACGCGATATTCAGGAAAAAGTATTCAAGCTGATCGGCCTTGATCCGGAAGTTTCACAGGAACGCTTTGGGCACATGCTGGAAGCTTTTGAATATGGCACCCCACCGCATGGTGGCATTGCCCCCGGCATTGACCGCCTGTGTATGCTCTTCTGTGACGAAGCCAACATTCGCGACGTGATCGCCTTCCCCAAGAATCAATCCGCCCGCGATGTGATGGGCGATGCACCAAGCCCGGTGACACCCGAACAATTGCTTGAACTACATATTCAAACCATTGAAGAAGAAAAGAAAAAAGAATAAATACACTAACACACAAGAACAGTCCGGGATCCCGGACTGTTTTCTTTTAATAAGAAATCAGAAAACCTATGAATCTGATACAATTAAACAATACTTATCCCCTAATACAGTGAGTTTACTATGTCCTGTGAAAAATTATTTTTTGAGGAAATGAAAAAGCGCGGTTATCGAATTACGCCACAGCGTGAAATGGTATTAGCCATCATGCACAAATTGGAAGAGCCTTCAACTGTTGAAGATATCTTCTCGCATGTTCAGGATATAAGTAAAAGTGTAGATATCTCTACTGTGTATCGCACACTTGAGTTACTGCAGGAATTCAATCTGGTCTCAGAAATTGATACCGGTGATCGCCAGGCAAAATTTGTTCTGGTTCATGATCATTCTCCGCATTTGCATCTGGTTTGTAAATCCTGTGGAAAAATCAGCGGCATTCATTTACAAAATATTAAATCATTTTCCGGTGAGCTGGAAAATCAACTGGATTTTCAAATCGATTGGCAAGATGTTACTTTTCATGGGCTTTGCAGCACCTGTAAGCAGAAATAAAATCAATAATATTTTCATAGAAATGTGAAAATTATTGGGATAAATCACGGGGGGAAAATTGTTTGTACAATTTGCACAACATATTAAGTAGACAATATTTCAGATGTTTAGAAATTTTGACAATTTTCATATATGAAATTAATACTTTAGTGGAACAATTAATCAATCTCAAAATCATAATAGATCTTGATGAATTCTATTTTGGAGGAAAAGTATGAAAAAAACAACACTTCCCATTATTATTGTGGTTATTCTATCTCTGCTGTTTTCCTCTTGCAGTTTCAGTATTCCTGCAATCGTACAAAACGTGATTAACAACGCAGAAAACAGTATCACTGCTCAGGAAATTAGCGAAACTACAACGGAATCAACAAATGCCGTGATTGAGACGCAAACAATTCAATCTCCGCAAATTATCACATTGGGTGATCCGCAGGCGTTACAGGATGCCTATAATGAAATTTTTGATCGCATATCGCCTTCCGTGGTGCATATACAGGTAACCTCGGAAGTTCAGATTACCGATTTGCAAATTCCTGGATTCCCCTTCAGCACCCCGGATAGCGAACAAGATCAACCTCAATTTCAGCAAAGCAGCGGTTCCGGTTTTGTATGGAATAGCGATGGTATGATCATCACCAACAACCATGTCGTTCAAGGCGCAGATAACATCATCGTGGAATTTTCTGATGGCTTAAGAACAGAGGCAAAAATTATTGGTGCTGACCCTGCCAGTGACCTGGCTGTGATTCAGGTTAAGGTTGACAAAAACTATCTCAAATCAGTCACATTGACAGACTCGACGCAGGTGAAAACCGGTGACATCGCCATTGCAATCGGCAATCCGTATGGATTACAAAACACCATGACTGTAGGAGTTGTCAGCGCTTTGGGGCGTTCATTACCTCTCACATCACAACGAATCAATGGCGCCGCCTACTCCATCCCGGATGTTATTCAAACAGATGCACCCATTAATCCCGGAAATTCCGGTGGTGTGCTGGTCAATTTAGGCGGTCAGGTAATAGGCGTGACCAGCGCAATTGAATCCACTTCTGGCGCGAATGCAGGTATTGGCTTTGTTATTCCATCCATTATCGTCTCCAAAGTGGTGCCTTCATTAATTGCCAACGGCAGTTATGACCATGCCTGGATTGGTATCAGTGGTACCACAATTCGCACAGAAGTGGCCGATGCCATGGATTTGCCTGACACCCAACGCGGCGCGTTGGTGAACGAAGTGATCCAAGGCAGCCCGGCGGATCTGGCTGGCTTACGCGGCAGCGATAAAACTGAAACCATAAACCATTCGGATATCAATATTGGCGGCGATATTATCATTGCAATTGATGATACACCGGTAAATGATTTCGAAGATCTGGTTGCATATCTTGCAAGATATACGGATGTAGGCCAAACAGTAACCCTGACAATTATTCGTGACGGCAAAGAAAAACAAATTGATCTCACGCTGGCCTCACGAGATCAACATTTGGTATTGACCGGTGAGCCATGGATTGGCGTTCAAATCATGGATGTAACCGCTGATCTTGCCGAAGCCGCAGGTATAAGTAAAAACACAAAAGGTGTGTTGGTTGTCCAAATTACAGATGGCAGTCCAGCTGAAGAAGCTGGTTTACGTGGCAGTTATAAAGCAGTAGAAATTGATGGCACAACCTTTCTGGTCGGTGGAGATATCATCACTGCCATTGATGGAAAAAATGTCGAAACAAGCGAAGATGTCAAAGAAATCATTACAGATCATCAAGCAGGTGACGAAATAACCCTGAACATCCTGCGGGATGCTGAACCCATGCTGCTTACCTTGATCATCGGCGCACAATAACTCATTTAATTATTGCAATACTAGTCAAAGGCTGTCAGAATATAATCCTGATAGCCTTTTCTTTTGATTTCGACCAGTATAGGGTATAGTAAGAGTTCTAAAAGTGGAGGTATCATTGACTGGATCAATCAGCTTGCAGGATTTCCCTTTACTCAGGGAAGTATCCATCGATGCATTAGCATTGTTGGATAAGTTTAGTCTGCATCAAACCATTCCTGCTCAACAACACTTATTCTTCCAGGATGATGACAATCCCCCAGTCATGTTTATTCATAGCGGGCAAATCAGGGTGTACCGCATCAGCCCGAACGGCAGAGAACAAACATTGCTTATCGTCGGTGCAGGAGATTCCATCAATCTGCCGCTTGTTTTTTCGGCAAAACATCAGTCACATGCCAATGCAATCACCATCTCCGATTGCCAGCTCACCAGCATAGCGCAGAATGATTTCTATAATGCAATTGGCTCCAATAACGAATTAGCCATGGCCGTTTTGAAAAACATCTCTGAAAAAATACAGGGGTTGGTGCAATTAACCCATGATCTGAGTCTGACCAATGTTCGCAGCCGTCTGGCAAAATTCCTTATATCGCAAACCCAGGACAATGATAGCGTCCAATGGACACAGGAGGACATCGCCAATCAAATTGGAACAGTACGCGAAATTGTCAGTCGAAATTTACGTTTACTGACCAATGAAGGCGTTATTACGTTTCAGAGGCATAATATCCAGATACTTGATCTTGAGCGCCTTCAGCTAATCGCTGAAGAATGATTAACTGTCGCTACCTGCTTTTATTAAGTTATTGCTATACTTAAACTAAAAATAGTTTTAAGTTGGGTGGAGGTAAAAATGAAGATTGTAATTACATCAGATTGTGTAACCTGCGGATTATGTGCAGATATTGCCCCTGAAATTTTTCGCATGGATGAGGAACTTGATATTGCCGTAGTAATCCGTGAACCAGAAACGGATCAGGAAACGATGCAGGTGCAGGAGTCTGCCGATTCTTGTCCCTCAGAAGCAATTCATCTCACTGAATAGGATCCATATAGCGCATCAAAAATGTGGGGGATTATCCTCTAACGATCATATTTTTTTAATGTGTTCAGGATCTCGTCAGCCAATGATTTGTGACTATTCTACCATTGATTGCAAACCAGAATTTAGCATGGAAGAACACATTGGTAAATTGGATTTTCTTTACAAATGGGATTTGAAATCATATTTTCTAGAAATCATTTTATAGTAGCAGCGCCAAAAGTATGCCAGAACTTGTCCTACCTCTAAAAAGACTAACGCGCTTTTGCCATTTCAGGCATATTTACAATCATAAATAACTTTGAGACCAATATGACCCAAGCCGCGCTCAGCAACTTGGGTCATATTGCGAATGCTCACTGGGTCATATCCCGTTTGCATCTCAATCACCACATCCATGTCTACTTGATCGCTAGATGAACGAATCAAATCTTATTATATGCACAACAATTTGACTAACGTATCGTGATACTTTTTCTTGCTGTATCAATCGCATTGATTCATCAATAGCATTTTCTAAACATTAAAGCGTAACAATACGGTTTTCTTTTGCAGCAGTAGATAGAGCTAACAAGGTTCGGATATGATTTCTGGTTTCATCCAATGAAAGCATAGGTTCCCTGTCCTCATGGATGGCAGCGTTCAGGTCATCTACCTCGCCAGTATATAAATCAAATCGAGGGATGGATATCCATTTTTCTTTTCCATGCTCATCCACAAACAATATCTTACGATGGTTCTCCATACTGTTAAATGGACGTTCAACAATAATACGTCCTTTACTTCCCAGAATGGTCATGGAAGTTGTATAAGGCATAGAAAAACCGGATCTGATTTGGGCAAAACGTGAACCGCTAAATTCCATCTGTCCGAAGAAGAGATCATCCACACCGGTTTTGGTTAATCGCATTTCTGCAGAGACACTCACTGGAGGTTCGCCCATAATTAACTGAACAAATGACATCGGATACAATCCAACATCCCACAGTGATCCACCGCCATATTTTGGATTCCAGCGAATATTTGCAGGGTCATCTAGTTTAAATTGGAAAATCCCTTCCACCGCAGCTACATCCCCTATCAATCCTTCACTGATCAATTCAATCACCTTTTGAGTCTGTGGATGGTAACGATACATAAAGCCTTCAAGAATCTTCATGCTCGTTTCTTGCTTGACCTTTGCGACTTCTTCAAACTCTTCCAGTGATAAAACAAACGGTTTCTCACATAAAACATGCTTTCCGGCTCGCATGGCTTTAATCATCCATTCAGCATGCAAATGATTGGGCAGGCCAATGTAAACCACATCAACTGTGTCAGACGCCAATAATGCATCATAACTTGAGAAATAATGGGAAATTTGCCATTGACGAGCATAAGAACGTGCCTTTTCTTCCCCTCGGCTGGCAACTGCAACAAGATCACCATGTTTTGAATTACGAATCGCAGGTATTAATTGATTATTTATATGTGCAGTAGACAACAAACCCCAACGTAATTTTCTCATTTCGCATACTC
Organism: Chloroflexota bacterium; assembly: GCA_016838895.1. Lineage (GTDB taxonomy): Bacteria > Chloroflexota > Anaerolineae > Anaerolineales > Anaerolineaceae > UBA5203. The sequence continues at coordinate 346 of JAEKNU010000012.1, read as the reverse complement.
CTTTACCATTTGCATCATTATACTTGATTCGAACAATAAATAAAAAAAGCAGTCCAAATTTGAACTGCTTTTTCTCCCCTAAAACTTGGGCTTATTTTATACCGGAATGCAGGAAACTCTGTATAAATCGTCGTTGGAAAATAAGAAAAGCAATAAACAGCGGCGCAATAACCATCAAAGTTGCTGCAGTTAGCAGTGACCATTGTGCTCCGATTTCACCCAACTGGGTGAATCGTACCAGACCAGCGGTTAATGGTCTACTTTTATCACTGGTATCATCTCAATAAAGCGGGGCAAACGAAAAAGAACTGAAGCCTATTAATTTTTATCATAGGCTGTTAAAATT
>JAEKNU010000104.1 GCA_016838895.1 Chloroflexota bacterium | reverse complement strand
AATTTTAACAGCCTATGATAAAAATTAATAGGCTTCAGTTCTTTTTCGTTTGCCCCGCTTTATTGAGATGATACAAAGCAAAGTAAAACGAATAATGGCTGGAGGGAATATGACTGAGAAATTGGTGCTTGTATGTACCTATGGACCAGAAGATCCAGAGCGTGCCACGATTCCTTTCGTAGTCGCCACTGCAGCCCAGGCATCAGATGTTGAAGTAATCATGGGTTTTCAGGTTAACGGTGTATTGTTGGTTAAAAAAGGGGTTGCAGAACATGTATTTGCAGCTGGTTTTCCCCCATTAAAAGAACTTATGGATTTGTATATTGAAGCTGGGGGAAAATTACTTGTATGCGGCCCTTGCGTAAATTCCAGAAAACTTATACCCGATGAAGATTTTGTAGAAGGTGCCACGGTAGTTAACGCGGCAACATTTGTTAAAGAATTTACCGAAGCAACAAATGTATTGGTTTATTAAAAAATATAAATATAAGGATAGAGAAAAATGAGTGAAGATAGCAAACGCATGGCAATTATCGCATTACATGGAACCCTGGATGCAGCATATCCTCCATTAATATTGGCTACCGGTGCAATGGCAATGGATATGGAAGTTGCCATCTTTTTCACGTTTTATGGATTGGATATTTTGAAGAAGGGCAAAGCAGATCATTTACAGGTTGCTCCCATTGCGAATCCGGCCATGCCAATGCCAGTACCTAATATCGTAGGTATGCTGCCAGGTATGACGGCCATGGCTACCGGAATGATGAATAGTTGGATGAGTAAGGCCAATGTAGCCAAATTGAGTGAATTACTGGAAATGGCTGTTGAAGGCGGCGTTCGTATGATTGCTTGTCAGATGAGCATGGATGTGATGGGTGTTAAGAAAGAAGATTTGATTGATGGTGTGGAAATTGGTGGTGCTGCAACATTTATTGAATTTGCCAGTAACAACGCTATCGCATTAACTTTTTAGTAGATATGGAGGAAATGAATAATGGCTGATGATAAAGTGATGATTCTCATGACCAGCGGACCGGATACTCCCCGACGTTGTGCTACTCCGTTTTTCTTTGCCAGTTTAGCTGCGGCAATGGAATACGAAGTAGTCATGTTCTTCACTATTGATGGTACTTTGCTACTTAAAAAGGGACTAGCGGAAGGTGTTTATCCAAAGGCTGGAGGAAAACCAGTTAGTGATTTCATTCAGGATGCCATCGATGCAGATGTACAATTTTTGGCATGTACTGCATCCACCGAATTACATGATTTAACACCTGGGGATTTAATTGATGGTGTGAAGATGGTTGGTGGTGCATCCATGTGGCAAATTGCCGAGGATTGTCAAACGGTTTTAACCTTTTAAAGTGTCGGAATAGGAGGAGATGAAAATGAGTGATGTAAGAGGCTGTAATTTACCTGGTGATTTGTATTATCTGGTAGAAAAGCATGTCTGGGCAAAACCAATGGGAGAAGGTGTGATTCGCGTTGGTATTACCAGTGTAGCCGGAAAATTATCAGGCGGCAAATTGGCAGCAATAACCGTAAAATCAAAAAACATTGGTAATGAAGTACGCCAGAAGAAGAGTGTTGCTACTGTTGAAAGCAGCAAATTTGTTGGGCCTGTACCAGCACCGATCACTGGTGTATTACTTCGTGCGAACGAAAAAATTGCCTCTGATCCAAATTTGGCAGTATCTGATCCATACGGAGAAGGCTGGGTGGCTGAAATGCAAGCATCTGATTGGGATGGAGAAGTTGCTGTGCTGGTAACGGGCGCAGATGGTATTGCAGCGTATAAGGCAAAACTGGAAGCAGATGATATTTCTTGTGAATAAATATTTATCTATTTACTGGACTAAATTCATCGACTAGCTCAATAAATAAAACGTCAAATTATTGATTTTCATGGAGGGAGTAATGGCTGAAGATAGTATTTATAATGAAATGAAAAAAGCTGGAATCTCCCGGCGAAATTTCCTGAAGTATTGTGGTTTGGTTGCAGGTGTAATTGGCATAAGTGATGTTCCGTTTACAAAACTTGCAGGTGCAAATTTACCTGCTGGATTGAGTAAACAATCCGGATACTCACCGGAGGCATTTATTGCTCATGCATTGGAATCCAAACCCCGTGTGCCCATTATTTGGTTGGAACTTCAGGATTGTGCTGGGTGTAGTGAAGCGCTAACTCGTAGTCAATCTCCCACCCTCGTAGATTTGGTGCTGAGTAAAATTACTGTTGAATATCATGAAACACTCTCAGCAGCAGCCGGTTTTCAAGCAGAAGAAGCAAAAGAAGCTGCTATGAAAAAATATGCCGGTCAATATATATTGGTGGTGGAAGGCAGTGCGTCTCCAAAAGATGGGGGTATTTATTGTACGATTGGCGGCAAGAGCAATATGGATGTTTTAAAAGAAGCGGCAGCAGGAGCAGCGGCAATAATTGCTACTGGAAATTGCGCGGCTTATGGTGGTTTGCCTAAAGCAAATCCGAATCCAACAGGTGCTATGGGCGTATCAGAAATTATTACTGATAAACCCATTATCAATGTACCTGGTTGTCCTGCAATTCCGGAAGTGTTTACCGGTATTGTGGCGCATTATTTGGTGTTTGGAACGATCCCTGAACTGGATGATCTCAAACGGCCGAAATTGTTTTATGGCAATACCATTCATGATCGCTGCTTACGCAGGCCATTCTATGATGCCGGAAAATACGCGCTGTCGTATGATGATGAAGGTGCGCAGAAAGGCTGGTGTCTTTATAAACTAGGTTGTAAAGGACCGACAACATATAACTCATGTGCAACGTTGAAATGGAGTGGTGGTCTTTCTTTCCCGATTCAATCCGGTCATCCTTGTTTGGGTTGTTCTGAACCCAATTTCTGGGATGGGGGCGGATTCTATCAAGGGCAGTCTGCACCACTGGATCGTCCTGCAGGTAGTGTTGCAGGTGTGGCAGCCGGTGCAGGGGCTGCGCTAGGTATCGGTATGGCCTTGGCGAACCAAGCCAAGAAAAAGAAAGCCCATGTGGCTGAATCAAGTGAGAAAGAAGAATAGGAGGGTATGATGAATTGGACAGAATTTCTTGCCTTTACCCGTGGACCATTATTCCAAATCGCCTTGCTTGTATTCATCGCTGGCATGTCCTATCGGTTAATTCGGGTTGTTTTCCTGGGCTGGAGCAAAGATAAAGTACCAGCAAAGGGCAGTAAAGCAGGTGGCGTTGCAAAATCTTTCCTGCAGGGTATTATTGCCTGGCCATTTATTCCCTGGCAGAAGAACACTTTCAAACGTAATCCGATTATTTATCTGGCTGGTGGCTTTTTCCACCTTGGATTATTTGTTGTTCTGATTTTAGGTGGGGCGCATATGCTGGTATGGAAAAGTCTGCTCGGATTTGGTTGGCCAACTTTGCCACTTCCCATTGTGGACTGGTTTGCAGCAGTCACAATTGTTGCCATGGTTGTCTTGTTTATCAATCGCTTAATAAATCCGGTATTAAAGTTAATATCAGGTCCGTCTGAGTGGTTGAATCTTTTATTTGTGTTTTTACCAATGGTCAGTGGATATATCATGACCCATCATCTGTGGTTCCGCTATGAAGTAATTTATAGTATTCACATGCTATGTGTAGATTTTCTGTTGATTTGGATTCCATTAAGTCGAATATCACACTTCATGTTTTACTTCTTTTCCAAAGCGATTCATGGTGCTGATTTTGGTAAAAGAGCAGTTAACCCTTAAAGGAGGCTGAGAATGCAAACCCAAATTGTAATGGATACATTTGTAAAAGAGACGGGTGGATATGCTGCCTCTCAGCTTGAAGCCTGTACGCGTTGTGGCATTTGTGCCGAAGCCTGTCATTTTTATCAGGCAACCGGTAATGCGGAATTTGCACCAGTATGGAAAATTGAATTACTCAAACGCGCATATGAGCAGCGTTTTACACTTTCCGGAAAATTTAAATTGGCTTTGGGTATTGATAAGGCGATTACCGATAGCGATCTAAAAGATTTCAGCAAGATTGTTTATGAAGCCTGTACGATGTGTAATAAATGTTCCATGGTTTGCCCGATGGGCATACAACTTGGACCATTGATTCATGAAGTGCGTACTGCTTTTTCTAATGCTGGTTTGGTGCCAGAAGATTTGATGGCAGCTGTAAACAAGCAGGTAGAAGAAGGCAGTCCGTTAGGCGTAACTGATGATGTCTTTGAGGATCGCATTGAATGGGTAGCTGATGAATGGGAAATTGATATTCCTGTTGATAAATCAGGTGCGGACACATTAGTTGTCTTTTCTTCGATTGAAATCATGAAATTCCCCGAAAACCTTGCCGCCATTGCAAAAATACTGAACAAAGCTGGTGAAAACTGGACATTGAGTTCAAAAGGCCGTGAAGTTGTCAACTTCGGATTTTATGAAGGCAGTCTGGAAAGGACCAAAGCTTTCATGCAAAAATTATTTGATGCGGCTGTTGAACTAGGTGTCAAGAAATTGGTTGTGACGGAATGTGGTCATGCCTATGATGCATTACGCTGGACATCCTACAATATTATGGAAGTGCCAAATATTGAAATCACCCATATTACAGGGTTAATTGGTGAATATATTGACAGCGGAAAAATCAAGCTGCAAGCTGGCGCCTTAAAGAACGGCACAGTAACATTCCACGATGCCTGTAAGATTCAACGACGTGGTGGGCATATCAAAGAGCCACGAAAAGTATTAAATATTTTGGCAGGCGATTCATTTAAGGAAATGTCACCCAGCAAGGAAGAATCTATTTGCTGCGGCGGTGGCGGTGGCGTGATTGCGATCAAAGAAGCTGATCCTATACGATACGCATCCTTTGGACTGAAAATTGAACAAGTAGATAAAATTGGTGCAAAAACAGTTGTAATGGCTTGTTCCAATTGCCGTTTGCAATTTACTGATTGTGTACAGCATTTCGACCTGGATTGGAAGGTCGCCGGCCTCAGTCAAGTGGTTGCGGATGCATTAGAGGAATAAGGAGGAAGCAATGGCAGAAAGAATAGTAATAGATCCTATTACCCGAATTGAGGGACATCTGCGAATTGAAGCAGCGCTGGATGAAAACAATACGATTTCAGAAGCGTATTCCTCCGGAACGATGGTTCGTGGCATCGAAAAAATCCTACGTGGACGTGATCCGCGGGAAGCCTGGGCATTTGCACAACGTGCCTGCGGTGTTTGTACCACAGTGCATTCCTTTGCCTCAATCCGTTCAGTGGAAGATGCTTTGAATATTAAAATTCCTAAGGCAGCCAACTTGATTCGGAATTTGATGATTGCACAACAATATGTGCATGATCATGTAATGCATTTTTATCATTTACATGCGCTTGATTGGGTGGATGTGGTTTCCTGTTTAAGTGCAGACCCTGCAGAAACAGCAAAAATTCAACAATCGATCTCTCCCTGGCACAATGCCTCACCCGGTTATTTTGCCAAGGTAAAGAGCCAGGTACAGGGCATCGTGGATAGTGGGCAATTATCCATCTTTGCCAATGCGTATTGGGGACACCCTGCGTATAAATTGCCCCCGGAGATTAATCTGCTAGCAGTAGCTCATTACCTTGAGGCATTGGATTGGCAGCGTGATGCAACCAAGATTCATACGATTTTTGGTGGCAAGAACCCGCATCCCAATTTTGTTGTGGGCGGCATTCCCATGCCGATTGACTTGAATAGTGATACGGCCTTGAACGCAGAGCGTTTATCGATCATCAGTGATTCGATTGATAAGATGATCGAATTTGTTGATCAGGTGTATTTGCCGGATTTGCTGGCGATTGCCCCGTATTACCTTGAATATGGCGCCATTGGTGAAGGCCTGGGCAACTTCCTGACCTGGGGAGAATTCCCGGGTGAAGATAATCGGGATACTTCTAAATTCCTGGTTCCTAGAGCTGTCATCCTCAATCGGGATCTAACCAATATAATTGAACCAGACCCGAATGACTTTGAAAAAATGAAGGAATACATCGATCGCTCCTGGTATAGCTATCAAGGTGGTGATAAATCTGGTTTGCATCCCTGGAAAGGTGAAACCGAGTTTAACTACACCGGACCAAAACCACCTTATGATTACCTGGAAGTTGATCAAAAATACTCCTGGTTGAAAGCACCGCGCTGGAATGATACACCAATGGAAGTTGGCCCATTAGCTCGTGTGTTGGCCATGTATGCAGGTGGCCATGCACAGACTCAAGAATTGACCAACATGGTTTTGAAGACGCTGGGCGTGCCTTTAGCAGCGGTATTCTCTACACTGGGTCGTACAGCAGCCAGGGCCATTGAAACGAAAGTATTCGCTGATTCAATGCGAACTTATTTCAATGAATTGGTCTCTGAAATCAAAGCCGGTAATACGGATACATTCAATGGTGATATGTGGGAACCGAATACCTGGCCGTCACAGGCACAAGGTTTTGGCTATATGGAAGCCCCACGTGGTGCCTTGGGTCATTGGATCGTGATCGAGAATCGTAAAATTGCCAACTATCAGATGGTGGTTCCTACTACATGGAATGGTTCACCCAGAGATCATAAGGGACAACCAGGTGCCTATGAAGCTTCACTGGTAGGCACACCGTTAGCGAAACCGGAATGGCCATTAGAGATCCTGCGTACAATCCACTCGTTTGACCCGTGTATGGCCTGTGCGATTCACATGGTTGATGCCAAAGGAAATGATTTGGGCGAGGCCGCGATTGGATTAAATGTTTGTGTGAAGTAAACCAATCCTATGAATACACAACGAAGCGTCGTCATGGGATTAGGTAACACATTAAATTGTGATGAGGGGTTGGGCGTTCAATTGGTAAAACAACTGGACGCCCAGTTAAAATCTCCATCCAGTGTTGAATTCCTGGATGGTGGTGTGTTGGGTTTAAATTTATTGCCAATTGTCGAAGATTGTAGCCATTTACTGGTATTGGATGCCATTGATGCTGGAGAAATTCCCGGCACAGTCATTGAATTACGCAGAGATGAAATACCCCTTTATGCTGGAGTGAAACTCTCACAACATCAGATCACTTTTCAAGAGGTATTGGGTCTGGCAAATATTCGAGGATATCTACCGGAACATTTACATATGATTGGCATACAACCAGCGGACCTATCTGTCGGGGTTGAAATAAGTTCCGTTGTCGTTGATGCTTTTCCGGAAGCCTTAAAACGAGCACATTTATTATTGAAGGAATGGGGATTAATTTGGTTCGTAGAAGGAGATATTAATATCATGGATTATTTATATCTGGATGCTGTTTCCTGGGAATACAGCCAGGCAATTTATCATGCCGCAGCATATTTGGGACGAGAAGTTTTGATTCTGTTGAGACCATCCACCCCGTATGTTTGTATTGGTTTTCATCAGGATGCACAGCAGGAAATTGACCTCGCATTTGCAAAAGAAAATAATATCCCCGTATTTCGACGAGAAGTTGGCGGGGGAGCTGTCTATTTGGATGGTGATCAACTGTTTTATCAAGTAGTGATGCGCAAGGATAATCCGGCAGTACCTGCTAAAATTAACGATTTTTATAAAATATTATTGCAACCGGTAATTGATACCTATCATCAATTTGGTGTGAAAGCTCAATATAAACCTGTCAATGATATTATCGTCAACGGTAGGAAGATATCCGGTACTGGTGCAGCTCAAATTGAGGACATGATGATTCTGGTTGGTAATTTCCTGCAGGATTTCAACTTCGAGATGATGACGCGTGTATTACGGGTACCTGATGAAAAATTCCGCGATAAAGTTTTCAAAACCATGAGTGAGAATCTGACCACGTTTAAGAAGGAAACCGGTAAAATTCCAGCCAATGATGATCTGGCAGCCGATTTGTTGCCCAGATATGAGTCGATTTTTGGAAAGATGCGAGCTGTTTCTTTGGATGATGAACTTATTCAAAAAGCTGAATCTTTAATGGAAGAAATGAATACGTCTGACTGGTTGCTGGCAAATGATAAACGCCGTCCGGACATCTCTCAGGTTAAGATTGCAGAAGGTATTTACGTTATTCAGAAGATGGTGAAAACGCCTGGCGGTTTGATACGAGTAACGGCAGTTAATAATGAAGGCATACTTAATGACGTCCATATCTCCGGAGACTTTTTCTTTTTCCCTTCCGATGGATTAGAAAAATTAGAAGAGACATTAGATGGCGTAGCCGCTGAAGCAAGTGCGATCAATCAAGTTGTTGAGAAATTTTATAAGCAATTTGAAGTGGAATCACCTGGTGTTACCCCTCGAGACTTTGCTCAGGTTCTTTCCATATAGGAAAAGATTTCCAAAATAGGTGACTTGCCGCATCCTGAAGGTAAACCGAAAGAGCAGGTTATCAACGCCTGCTCTTTCGGTTTAATCTACGGGTCGTAAAGCGACAAATATCATCTCGCGCCCAAGATTTATCCAATCCTCATCAGCGTCACCCACATCATAATATCCGACTCCTTTTGCTATGAACTTCGCTTCAAAGGGATATTTTTTTGCAAATTCCAACATGATTTGTCCGCTTTCTTCAGCGCTGACTTGTTTGGCAATTACTTTGTGCGTTTTATTCCCAACCTGAATACTATTTTGGGGTTGTTTTTGAATGTTTCTAAACCAGTCGGATTTTGGGCCAAAACCAGCATTCACATAATATGTATTGGTTTCTTTATCATATTTTGGTACTTCTAATACAACTTTACGTGGCAATCCGGATTTTCGGCCAGTATGGTGTAGCAGCAAGAAGCGCTTCCCGAATATCCAGCCTAACCCGATTTTAAAGAGAAGGATTGGGAAACGAAAAAATAAGCGACTGATCCCTTTTGGTGGGGAAACTTTTTTTGTTTGTGTAGCCATATAAACTCCTTTTTCAAATAAATAACGCCAATCATCTACTTGAACCATTTATAAAAGTTTGCGATAATGAAGCATAGTAGATAATCACCCAGAGAGTTTTATGTATAAGCGAATTGAAAACATCCTAATACTTATTCTACTACTTGCTGTTAATTTTATAGCGCATTCAATGCAATTTCAAAATATGGGGTTGTATGAGGATGATTATGAGTTTCTAGCAAAAGCAGTTAATTGGGATCAGGTCGCATATAGTGAATATTTGTCAGATACATGGTTAAAAATTTGGCCCCAAGGTAGACCATTAGGTTTTTCGATTCCGCAAACAATTGCTTATATATTCAAGGGAGATAATACATTATCAGCATTGTATTTATTCGGAGCATTGATTTTGACAATTAATGCTTTTCTTTGTTTTACGATCTTTAAAGCATTCCTTAAAGATTTTAAAGCGGCACTATTTGGGGCAATTTTATTTTCACTATTTCCTGCTGATACAACGAAACCATATTTGTTGCATATCTTTCACATTCAAACCTCCTTGATGTTTTGTTTAGTGGCTTTATATATTTATATAAAACATCAAAAATTTCGGTTTATTAGTTATTTTTTAGGGATATGTTGTTTGATTACATATGAAACACCATTCTCTCTCTTCTTACTGTTTCCATTATTTTCAGTTGAATCTAAAGGAAAAAAGCTATGGATAAAGCATTGTCTCATCATAGCAACTAGCCTAGCATTAATTGTACTCATCCGGATTTTAATGGGGGATGATAGAGTAACATTACTAGGGCACTGGTCAACGATAATTGCCCAAATTATGGCCAGCATGGTATTTGGTCCAGTTGTAAGTATGGGTCTTTTCTTATACGCTCCTGCCAGAACAGTTCTACATATGAACAATGAGTTATGGATTGTTATGTTGACAATCTTTCCTGTTGTGCTTGGATTATTGATCTGGGTAATTTATCAGTATCCTGACAAGATCGTAAAGGCAGATTCAAATAAAGTTAGAGAATTTACTCTATTGGCGGTAACAATTAGGATTCAAGATTGGACATGGCAATGGATGAAGATGACATTATTTGCTGTGTTATGGTTGATGACTGCTTATATACTTTCATTTTCACATTATCCGCCAGTTGTGAGGTACGGACGCGGCACATCTGTACACATTAGTGCTACTATTCCAGCTTCATTACTATGTGTATTGCTATTGTGGGGCATTTGGCGCATGCTAGCCCATAAAAAGCTTTTCCGCAATATATCTCTGGTTTTATTGGCAGGGTATATTAGCGTGGTCATTGGAAATCGGTATTCAATTCAGCAGGATTTTGTAAAAAGCTGGAATTTTCAAAAACAATATTGGAATGATGTGATAGAGCTAATACCTGATGTGGATGATGGAACTATTGTGTTTGTTGTTAATCATCATCTACCGGAAGAACATTATATTCTTTCAAACACCTGGACTGATTTTATTATTTTGGGGGAGTTAATTGATTTTCCCGAAAATTGGTCTAGGGAACCAATTGTAATTTCTACAGATGGGAATTGGGAGAAAAATATGCAATTGGTTGAAGGGAAGACCATTTATAGAGGAAATAGGTCTAGAGATCCATTATTATTTACTATTGATGGGAGGAAGGAAAAAAATTTACAATTACCTGCAGGGACAATTATATATCCTTGGAGTTTATATTGGATATTTGAAATTGATTCAAGTAATGTGATTTTACTTACAGATGATATAAATGGAAATTTGATCAGAGTTAATGATATAGAGATTAATACACTTTCTGGAATCTCATTTGCCACATGGAAGGGAAAAATGTCAGAGAGATTAATTGATCAGTATCCAACAACAAGACTGTTTGAGATAATGAACAATTAATTTTGAGAAAATCTTTTTAGGGGAAACTTAATTAAGAAAACTTCGTAAATAACAGTGTAGTAAAGTCTGAGCTTTCTCAAGATAGAAATTCATCTTGAGTATGGTTTGTATATAGGAGTAGATACAATTAACACTGTCAGGTACGTTGTTGTATAGGATTGAAAATGGAAATTTTGATAAATCATATTTGTTGTTTTCTATCAATATTTATTTCATATGATTGAATTACTGAATTTATTTCCCGATTCAGCATTGGTTTTTATCTCGTCAATTGACCAGATAAATAATCAAAGACAATGGATTATATATGCAATAATTTTTCTTCTGACATTTATTGAAGGACCTATAGCAACCCTCAGCGCGGCAGGCATATCTGCCACTGGTTTATTAAATCCATTTCTTGTTTTCCTATTTGCTGCAACTGGAAATTTGACAGCTGATTTCGGCTATTATTTTATGGGTCGCTTAGGGAAGTTCGAAATGATTGAATGGGTTTTAAAAAAAATCAATTTTGATCAAAGTAGTATAGCGTTACTTCGAGACAAGATTGTTGATCACTCTGCAAAAACAATATTTATTGCAAAAATAAGTAATAGTTTGATTGTTGCCATGTTAATTACCATGGGCACAATCAAAATTCCTTTAAAAAAATGGGCACCGGGTTTGATATTAGGGGAGTGTGTCTGGTCAACATTTCTAATGGTTGCCGGTTATTTTTTCAGTAATTCCATACAACAAATTGAAAATGGCACCAAATAT
>JAEKNU010000103.1 GCA_016838895.1 Chloroflexota bacterium | reverse complement strand
GAGAACACCTACAAGACACTGGGATGAGTATTGAAGACAATCCTATCCTTATCGCTTGTTTGATCATTGAATATATGGTTTATTATCGCGGAAATACCAGAAGGGTGCTGGATATGATCCAAACTCCTTATCTTGAAAAAATCAAAGCAATTCTTGAGAAGAATTTTATTAAAGGGGATGAACGGTTGGAGTTTGCAAACCAAATCATCAATGAGAAAAATGCCGAGATTTCGAAAATCTATCTTGAAATCCAGGCATGCAAGAACCAAATTTATTCTCTCGAATCGGAGAAGGAACGATTGGAAAAATTGACCTCTCGGCAAACTGTGGTTTTGCGAACATTGCAGGATCGATTGGATGGCGTCAATAATTCGGGTCAATAAATCGGTTAAAGAAGATAATAGGCAACTTATTAAATTACGGAGTGAATTAATGCCATGAAAAAAAGACAAGAACTGAATTCAACTTGGATTGATCAACATAATCAATCTGAGCGTTTGCATTGTGTTTTGGACTGTTTCCAACATCGAGGTCTTGCCACCAGTGAACAGATTGAAATCCTGACAGTTTTGGGTCAACACCCAGTACGGGATGTACTTAAGATTCTGTCTGAGCCTCCAGGTGGCTTAAGACCATTAATAAAACCAGTCAACATACCCTTGCCTGGCCAACGGGGAAGACCCTTTACTGGATATGTCCTTTGTGAAGCAGGTGCAGCAGTTTTGGGAAGCGGAACCCGGAAAGCGCCAATGCTGGACGAACCCGTCGAGGCAGCCCATGCATTGATGGAAATGCAGGTCTTTATTGCTGCTTATCAGCAGGGTAAAAAGATTGAAATCGAGAAAGTGATCCCCTATGACGGATTGCATAATATCCGTGCAGATGCTTTATTTGAAAATCAAATTCTCTTTGAGATGGAGCAACAAGCCCGATTAAATGATGTTCCGAGAATTTCAGATAAATTGGATCGTCTGATGAAATTTTTTAGTTCACCGGCGGGAAAAGCGTATGACTCAAAAGTCAGAATCTTGTTTGCATTACCAGCAAATGACGGAAAAACAATCAAGATATGGCAACAAGTTTTAGGCGCATTGTACAAAAAAAACGGATCCATGTCCTTTGAACTTTATTGGCAAGAGGTCAATACTTTTTTGAGCAATCCAAATTGGCAAGACCTCAATACGTTTACCCTGCTTGAACCTACTTTAATCGATTCACCTGTCGCGTCGATCACTCCAGTCAAGGAGTATGCAGCCCCGCCATTTTTCCAACGAAATCCACTTGACCTGGATGAGTTGCATATGGTTATGACTGTGATGGAACCGGGCATGGAAATGTTTGATGAAGGTTGGAAAGAGCATCGGTATCGGTTCTTCCAGATGATGGAAGTGATTTACGATGGTTCGCATTACAAGAATGGCCCCGTTGAGCGGGATGCAGCCTTCCCCGTGATTTCTTTAATGCTGCTATACCGATTTCTTCATCTGCATCAAAACAAACCCTTATTGGATCGCATCCAGAATGGTTACAAAAAAGTGCTATACAGTCAAAAACAGGCTCTTCCTTTCTTCAGGGACAACTTGACCCGTTTCTACTGGGATGTTTTTCTGCGCTATTTTAATTTTGGCCGGAACGGTCCACTGAAGGTAAAAGTCGAAATCCCCAATTTTAATGATGTGCGTTCCGAAATCTTTCCTGTGGTAACCATCACAGATTGGGAATTTTTACGGGGAGAAGAGGGATATATTCAAGCAGGCGAACCGGATCATGCCGAGAAAGCATTATCTTGGGTTCTGGAAGCTTTGCATATCCACGCCTTTGACCTGGAATTGATTCATGAGAATAAACCTTTTGAAAAGAAACCAAGGAGTAAAAATGAAGGTAATTATGTTAATGGTTAAATTGATTTGGAGAACGGCCGTAATCCTTAGTTGCCTTTGTCTCATTTTTGTCAATTATAAAGCGAATCAGCCGATGTCCATTACGGAGGCACCGGTGGGGATGACTTATGTTGAGTTCATTCAGGATCGTCTGGACGCAGCGAAGGCCATCCAGCCATCTCAATGTGGTTGGGGGATGATGCTTTCTCTGGCATCATTGGGTCCAGTTTACAGTGTGCTTTACACCGAGGCGGCAATTCACCCAGGCGGATTTCTAGCTAAAGTAACTGCGCCTGATCCCGATATTCCCACAGGGGTTGCCGGCGCGGATTGGGCTGAAATTCCTGACATCTGGTGGGGTGTAGTCGAAAGACTATCCTGGACGATGTTGGGGGAGCCGGCAACCTATGGATGTAAGTTTAGGCCGGTTCAATTCAAAAGTGAATAAATCTTCTAATTGCCAAGATCTGATTAAATAATTCGCAGATCAGTTTGATAACTTTGCGTGATTTTAGTATAATATTTTCAACAGTACCCACCACGCCTCTGCTTGCATGCGTACCGAGGTGGGTCATTTTTTTCAGGTGGATGATTAACATGTCACTCAAACCAGCTTGATCTAATCAAAAGAGTCGAGAACCTGGTAAATGTTTGATAGATTATGGATTAAAGTAGGTAAACATCTTTTTCCAAGACCCCTAAACACATGATTGAAGAATATAGTATAAGGAGTGAATAATTTGGATATTTTTGAAAAAGACAAATCATTTGGTTTAATATCCTTGTATGGTATTGCCCAGGCTTATTTAGGGAATACAGATGAAAAAATTAGTTTACCAGGATTTCAACGCAATGCGGTTTGGAATGAAATGCGTGTGGAAGAACTATGGGATTCTATCCTATGTTATTTTCCGATTGGGTCAATCCTTCTTGCTAAGTATCAAGATTTTGCAGCGAGTGGTCGCCGAGATGTACAACTTTCCAGGTCTGAATCTTACCCAGACACATTGATTGGTGAAAATGGTGATGGTTATATTGTTGTTGATGGACAACAACGATTAAATGCAATTTCGTTGGGTTATTTGCCATTTCAGGATTCTGCAACGGCTCGGTTGTGGATTGACTTGGATGGCCCCAAGGATCCTTCTAAACGACAATTTGATTTCTACCTGTGCACACGGGATAACCCTTTTGGTCGGAACCTTTCAAAAGATGAAAAGCGACAAGCCCTTACAATTCTTAATAAAGAAGGGGTGGACGACTCCCAGTTATCTTTGGATGCAACTTTCCCCTACAAAGCAAGTATACCAGTGCCATTTGTTGAGTTTTGTCAGTTTGTAATGGAGGGAAAGAATTTTGAAAAGATACTAGAGAACCTTTCCGCTGAGAGCACCAATTTATCCGATGCTGTATTTCAACATATCCAACAAAAAATAACTCGAAAGAATATTTCAAACAGTTTTGGGAACGATTTACTCAATATCATTCATGAAGTAGTACAAGGTAATGACTATAGTGTCCCGCTTATTTTGATTGAAAAGCGTGGAGAATGGATGACTGAAGAAAAATTGGGCAAATTGTTTGAGCGAGTGAATATAAATGGTGAGATTCCTCCTCAAGCAGAGCTGTTTTTCTCTGCTTTAAAACTCAGGATGCCCGAAATTAACAATTATGTTGCAGGAGTTTTCAATGATCCAATCATTGGACGATTATTGAAACCAACTGATATAGTACTATCTGCTCTGCGCATGACAGATCCCAAGATGGACTCATTAAAGTTAGATCAATTCGATAATATCGCGAAGGCGCAACATTCACACTTGCTTGCTTTGATGGAACGGAAAAATAATGGAGAGTCAACTTTTGGGCAATGCATGCAATGGGCTTATCGAGCATTACATCACAATGGATTGGCAGGTGATATAGGGCTACCTCGTCAATATCTTACAAGCTTAAGACCACGAGTTTGGCAAATAATTTTGATTTGGATTCAAAAGAATCTTGACCGTATTAAATTAGATGGCATAAAACCAATCGACCGTTTGAACATGATCCGGTATGCAGTTTTGGATTCACTTAATTTCTACATCCAATCGCAAAAGGGTATGTCGAATTATCTAAATAATCCCTGGTTTTCAAGGAGTATCGGTGAGTTTGTTTGTAACGAGTCCGCTTTCCCGGGGTACAAGATGTACCAGTTTATTCAAAACAAGGTGATTCAAGATAATTTCACTATGAATTTCCGTAACCCTGCTGTTTTTTCTGAATGGCTATCTTCCGGAGACGAACCAGGAAATTTAAATTGGAATGTAATGAGCAATGAACATTTTTTAGTTATGTTTGCCCAACGTCAGCACCTTGTCAAATGGGAAAAATACAAATTAGATATTGATCATATTCTTCCCTCAGCATGGATGAGCTTTCAGGCTGGACCTATTCCCGAGAGCCGTTTTTGGAAATTAAAAAATATTCCTTCATGGTGGCGTCGCTACATATTAAATCGGAGTGGGAATAAACGCTATTGGCCAGATTCTTTGAACAGAATCTACAAGGATGTTGCTCCTAAAATGAAATATATTAACTTGGATTTGGATAATCCAGTAAATGATGACTTTAATTTGCATAACAAATATGGGCTTTTCACTGTACGAGATGTTCTTGAAGCTAGTGCTATTGATGAAGATCTGGCTGAAAATTGGGCAGCTCTTTCTGCAATTAATCCCCGCGAATGGACAACCCAGCGTTTCTTTGATTTCAACGAAACTGTTAACCTCAGAAGATATCGCATGTATAAGCAATTATATGAATTATTGCAATTTTCAGAATGGGAACAAAGCCTGGATGTACATTCTCAGGAGAATTAAAACTGCCAAATATTAACCTAAACGATCAATATTTATTTTTCATTCTAGAAAATTTTTTCTTTATTGAGTGAAATGCCTATCCATTTACTAATCTCTCCCCCAGGAACAGGAAAAACCCAGACTTGCCTAAATCTGGCATTGTTGGCTATCCAAAACCATCCTCTCTCGGTGGTCTGGTACCTTGTCCCCGATCAAATACAGGCAGATTCAGTACGCATGCGCTTTTCTACCACTGGAAAAACGGCGTCTGTCAGGGTTGCTACTTTTTATGAACTGAATATAGAGATTCTGGAACGACTTGGTTGCAGTCTGCCTGTGGCAGGGAATAGTATGCTCCACCGCTTTTTGCAGGAGATTATTCGATCCCTTTGTGATGCAGGGCAAATCCCTCATTATGCTTCAATCTCGGGTTTACCTGGTTTCCTGAACGAAATCCGCGCCCGGTTAGCTGAATTACAACTATCTTTGGTCGCACCGCAACACATTACAGAGTTAGCCCAAAAACTGTTTGATCCAGGCTTAATCGACCTCGCTAGGATCTATTCGGAATATCACGCTCAACTGTTGGATCTGGGATGGACGGATCCTGAAGGATTGGGCAAGAAGGTGCTAGAGGCGCTCAAACTCGAGGAGAAAGCATTAACCGATATCGCCCTTCTGATCGTGGACGGGTTCGCCAACTTCAACCCTGCACAATTACAAGTGCTTGAGTTGGTTGCCAATTGTGCGGAACAAACCTGGATCACCCTTCCGGGCACACCAGAAATGACAAGACCAGCTCACAGGGGGTTTGCTTCGACCGCAAGAAACTTGATTGGGAAACTTTCCCCGGAAGTTTTAACAGGCACCATTCCGCCTCATTTACCTGCCACCTTGATTCAGGTGGAATCACAGCTTTTTGAAACATCCATACAATCATTTTCGCCATCCAGCGACCTGCAGCGGATCGAAGCCCGGTCAACCGTCGAGGAAGCTCGAGAAGCTCTGCGCTGGCTAAAAGGACATGTTATCCGCGATAACCTGCAACTTGCATCCTGTGCAGTTGCTGTACCAGATCTGGAGATGTACCGGGCTGCGATTCAGGATGCCGCGGATGAATTTGGGCTTCCCTTGCAATTCAGTCAGGGAGTGTTATTATCGGCAACTCCCCTGGGTGCTGCTGTAACGGATTTGCTCAACCTTTCGTTTCGAGATTATCCATTGCGTCTTTTACTGGATACAATTCGTTCCCCCTATTTCGATCTCGCAGGATTGGGCTTGCATTCCTCAGATGCCAAAGTAATGGAAATTACCAGCCGGTATGGACAGGTAGTTCAAGGATTGACTCAGTGGGAAGAAACATTGCAGGAGCTAGCCACACGAAACACAGACCCAGTGGAATTAGATAATCATTTGGGTGAAGGAACTTCTGCTCCGAGACTGCCAACAGCAGGATCAGCTACTCGCCTGCTGGACGGTCTGCGTCAGTTTTCTGACCGATTAATCCCACCAACTGGTGAGCTGAGCTACAAACAATGGGCGATCTGGCTGCAGGGATTGCTGGAAAGTCTGAGCTTTTTTGATAATTTATCTTCTGCTGGTGAAAGTGAATCAATTAATACATTCGATCTCCTGTTGTCATCCTTGGCACAGTGCGAAGCACTCACCGGAGCTTGTTTCACTGATTACAATGGTTTTCTTAGAGAATGGGAAGGATTGTTGAGTGCAACTTTGGTCCAGGATGAACGCTCCATGGGGTTAGTACCTTCTATCCGTGTCATGCGTCTGATGGATGTCCGGGGAATCCGTATGGATGCCCTTGTGGTTGTTGGTCTTTCTGAAGGGATATTCCCCACCATTGAACGTGTAGATCCATTTTTAAGCGAGGATGTTCGGAAGCAGTTGGGCATGGAAGCACGTCTTGGTCAAGAACAAGCAGGATTGTTTTATCAGGCGATTACACGAGCTGACCAGTATGTATTACTAACTAGACCGTATTTAGCTAAGGATGGAGAAATTTGGGAACCCTCTCCCTACTGGAATGCAATGCAAGAGCTATTCCTGGAAAAACCTATACGCATCCACCCAGACGAAGCTCGATCCCTTTGTGAAGCAGCCTCTGCTAACGAACTTCTCTTTTGGACCGCCCGTCGCTGGTCACTTAATGGATTGGGGTTGCCGAATCAATTGGCAGAGCGATGGAAAGCGAGATGGCAGCATATTAAAAACACCCAAACAATGCTGGCAGACCGTCTGCAAAAAGAATCCAGGGGGCCATTTGACGGCGATTTATCAGAACTTAATAAGGAACTCAGCAAACGGTATGGTGAACGAGCTGGTTGGAGTGCTTCACGTTTGGAATCCTACGCCAGCTGCCCATTTTCTTTCCTCGCATCAACAACACTTGGCTTGGAAGTGATAGAAGCTCCTCAGGTTGGATACCAGGCAAACCAACTCGGCACAGTTTTGCATGAAGTTTTGGAAAAAGTCTACCAAGAAGTGGATGATCCTACCGATACCATCAGTATTTTAGCTCATCTACCCGAAGTTGCCCGGCTCGTTTTCGAAGAGGCGCCAAAGAACTACCAGTTTCGTCCCTCGCCCTTATGGGAGACCCAACAAGCTGAATTACTATTAATATTGGAAGCAACCGTGAAGGGAATCGCTGAAATGGATGTGGATCAGAATTGGAAACCTTTAGCATTTGAGGCGAAGTTTGGTATGTCTGGCCAGCCGGCATTGATTCTACAAACCTCTGGCGGTGACATCCGTCTGCATGGGCTAATTGATCGCATCGACATTAATCCACAAGGTGATTTGAGAGTCATAGACTATAAATCGGGAGGTTCTCACCTCTCTCCCATAGACTTTATAGAAGGCCGACGTCTGCAACTCCCAATCTATGCCCTGGCCGCCAGCCAAGCACTGAATCTGGGCAAACCAGTGGAAGGATTCTACTGGAAATTATTTCAAAGAGGGGCAAGTGCTTTGAAACTCAGTAAATTCGAAAGTGATCTTGGCAGCGGTCCCGAGGCAGCTTTTGCCATGGCAGTTGATCATATTGAAAAGATCGTCAACCATATTCGCAAGGGACACTTTCAACCAACACCACCACCGGGTGGCTGTCCTGAATACTGTGCAGCGTCTGCCTGGTGCTGGCATTGCAAGGTGGTGAAGTATTGAGCGATAGATCTGATGTCGACCTGTTGGATTTTTTGGGATTGATCGGAAAGCAACGAGAAGCAGTTGCCGAGTGTTCCAGCAATGTGGCCGTTACAGCTGGTGCTGGAAGTGGAAAAACCCGCACTCTGGTGGCACGCTATCTACGTTCCCTAAGCGAAGGAAAACTACCGCGTCAGGTGGTGGCAATCACCTTTACTGAAAAAGCCGCAAGAGAAATGCGAAGCCGGATCCGAATGTGGTTACGCCAGTTAGTGCTAAATGCGAACAACAGCTCGGAACAGAATTTTTGGGCGCTGATGGATTCTCAGATGGATAGTGCCCGAATTGGCACCATTCACAGTGTGTGTGCAGAGATCCTGCGCAACCATCCGGCTGAAGCTCAGTTGGACCCACAATTTGTTGTGGTTGAAGAAAATCATGCCACGGTATTACGCACCCAGGCAGTGGAAAATGCCTTGATCTGGGCAATTCAACAACCGGAACTAATTGACCTTCTTCAAAATTTTAGTCTCAACAGGCTGAGAGGACTGACCGGTGTGTTCATGGAAAAACGGCTCGAGATAACGCCAGAATCCTTTACTCCGGATCAGTTGAGCTTGTCTATGCGATTGGTATTGAACCAATTTTTCCAGGATGAAATGATTATCAGTGTGCGTGGGGAACTACACCAAGCACAAGTGGATCAAAGTCTGGTTGCCGATACCGGAGAGAGATTTGCGAACCAGGTGGCTATGATGCTGACCTGCCTGGATTCTGCTGAAGATGCCACCAACCATCAAGATCCCACTGAAAGTGCCCGACTCCTTTATACTGCCCGCCGCACTCATATGATGCTAAATATTGGTCCGCGAGTTTCTAAGGCGAAGGATGCAGTAAAAGCCCTGCGCGAGCAATACGATACACTGCTACAGCCATGGTTGGGAGGTGCGAAAGCAACAGACCCTCCCCCTGATCCAGAGATAGATCGACTACTGGCTAACTTGTCTCCTCTGCTTGAACAACTGTACACCCAGGCGCTAACCTATTATCGGGCTGGGCTGGATGAAAAAAACGGCCTGGATTTCGATGATCTCGAATCAGGTGCCGTTGCTCTTCTTCGCAATCCGATTATTCGTGCCCACTGGCAGCAAGAAGCCGCTTCAGTTCTGGTAGATGAATTTC
Organism: Chloroflexota bacterium; assembly: GCA_016838895.1. Lineage (GTDB taxonomy): Bacteria > Chloroflexota > Anaerolineae > Anaerolineales > Anaerolineaceae > UBA5203. Next base: position 2,491 of record JAEKNU010000103.1, on the reverse strand, counting down.
AGGATACCAACAGCCGGCAGCGTGAGATCATTTTGGGATTGTGTGGAGAACAGCCAGGACGTTTGTTTGTGGTTGGGGATGCACGCCAAAGCATCTATCGTTTCCGCGGTGCAGATGTGACTGTTTTTACCGGCTTACAAACCGAGATACGACACCAGGGTGGACGTAGTATTGATCTTGACCGCACTTTTCGCGCTCATCCGGCCTTACTGGAAAGCACGGGCGCTTTGTTGGCACCTATCATGGGTACTACAACAGACCCGCAACGCCCATTTGCAATTCCTTTCACCAGACAATATTCGGAGCGCAGCACATCACGACCCGGCATGCAGGTGCCCTTTGTGGAATGCATACTGGCCAGCGGCGAAGATAGCGAGAAGGCTCGCCCCCTAAGCGCACATGCTCTGGCCAGACGTATTGTACAGCTGAAAGAACAGGGAGAAATTCTTTCTTGGGATGAAGTTGCACTGCTCTTTCGCGCATCCACTTCATTTCCAATTTATGAACAGGCGTTGGAAGATTTTGGCGTCCCCTTTCTCACGATTGCAGGTAGTGGTTTTTACGAGCGTCCGGAGGTAAGAGACCTTCTGAACATCCTGCGTGCCCTGGCAGATCCATGGGATGACCAGGCTTTGGTTGGGATGCTTCGTTCACCCGCCTTTGGAATATCGGATGTTGGCTTATACATACTCCGACAAAGCGATCCATCCAGAACAAACAAAAACATGCCTTTCCGCCCGCTGCGTGAAGCCCTCAATGCAGACCTGAGTAGCCTATCCACGGTAGATCAAGTGAATGCCAATCGCGCACTTCAGGCTCTCGAGGATCTCGAACCATTTGTGGATCGATTACCTGTGGCTGGATTGCTCAAACGGATCGTAGATCGATTGGATTATCGTGCCACGCTGGCAACCTGTGCACATTTACCAGGTAGTGCACGTCTCTGGCGGAATGTTGACAAACTTATCAGCGATGCTCAGAAAAGCGGTACTGTACGGGTGCGAGCCTTCCTGGAATATGTGACAACCATGCGGGATGTAGGTGCACGTGAAAGTGAAGCCGCCTCTGAAGCAGAAGGTGTTGTACGTTTGATGACCATTCACAAGTCCAAAGGTCTGGAATTCCCGATCGTGGTTCTGGCGGATGCAAATCGCCGACCAAATCATGGCAGAGGATTAGCTTTCCAGCTTGGCAAGAGTTGGACTTATGGCATCGACAAAGTCGAAAGCAGTCCCCTGGCATTTCGTCTGGCCCAATGGCAGAATAGCCTCCAGGAGGACGCGGAAGCCCAACGATTATTGTATGTGGCTTTGACTCGCGCTCAGGAGAAATTGATTATTAATGGGCATTTAAGTGAAAAAGACGGTAATCTGAAAGCGGATGGCTGGCTTAACGCCCTACTGGATGCAGGTGGAATTCTCCCAAATTCGCTGCTTGCAGATGCTGGCATCTGGAAAAAAGCTGCATTGATCGATGGAGCCCAGTGGGGGATTTGGATGGAGCCCGTTAATATGGATGCTCCAGTCATTGAAAGACCTCCCACGCCAATATGGCCAGAATCATTGGATAATCCGATTCATGAAGGACTGCCTGTACCATTGATAATGCCCCGTTCATATTCTGAACACCGGAGCTTATCCTTTGAACCAACCACACCGCCCGGCCAGATCGTTGGCCAGATGGTACACAAAGCCCTGCAGCGTTGGCGCTTCCCTGACGATCCCCTTCTCGAGCCCTTAATGCGCACCCAAGCACAGATGGAAGGACTACTCGACGACAAAATGCTTAATCAGGCAATTCATAAAGCGAAGGTGATTCTAGAGCGGTTTCAGCGGCACCCCCTGTTTTCTGAAATAGACTCAGCTCTGGAACGTCGTCATGAATTACCTTATATTAGCCCTGCCACCCAAGAAGATGCCGGATGGGGTTTTATGGATTGCTTATATCGCACAGCAGCCGGTTGGGTCCTGATCGATTTTAAGACAGATGAATTGCGAAGCCAGGCAGCAATAGAAGAAGCTGTGAATATGTATTCTCCACAACTACTGCATTACCGTCAGGCTGCCACCGCGTTGTTGGGTAAAAAGCCCCTTTTGCTTATGTGTTTTTTGAACGCCAATCAAGCAGTTGCAGTCTTGGAGATAGATCCAAATAAACTGTAAAATTGTGGGGGTATCGAAACACTAATTATTTAACAAATTTATTTAGTAATTTTTGCCCAACAATGAATAAATATTGAGTTTGTAATTTGCAAATTTACTTCCCTTACCAAATAGAGTTCTTTGTAAAAACCTGTTTAGAATTATTTGTATTTAATTCCGGATCAACGATAATGAATTTTGATAATCCAATTAGAACTTTCTTATAATTACTGGAGGTAGGTACATTTTCGAAATTAAATTTGGTGCAATTTATATAGTGGATAAGGAAAATTGGACACGAAAAGGGGAAAAAATAAGGTGGTAAACTAAAACCACTATGACCAAACGAA
>JAEKNU010000102.1 GCA_016838895.1 Chloroflexota bacterium | reverse complement strand
ATTCATGAATTGTCTTTGCCAGTCCATCTAAAGAAAGTGGTTTCTGTATATATTTGTTTGCACCAGCATCAACAGCAGTCTTGGCATCAATTGAGCCGTGTCCGGCGGATAGCATAACAATACCAATTCCATTAATGCGCGGATTTTCCCTCATCTGTTTGATCAATGAGATACCGTCTATATCTGACATACTGTGGTCAACAAAAATTATATCAGGGTACACTTCTTCAAGCATTTTTAATGAATCCAAACCTGAATCACACAATATAGGTGTATACCCTAATAAGGATGCAGATTTTCCCATCAATTCAAGGGTAAGGATATCGTCGTCAATAAACATGATTATAGCCATAATGACCTATTTGGATGATTCTCCCGATTTAGTAGACTCAGGAGAATTCGATCATAACGTAAATTTATAAGTTATATATGCCTTTATATTTGTCTTCAAGATAGCGCATGTACGGATCTGCTTGAATCGTATTACCAGTAACTTTTTTGATAATATCTTTCGGCTCAAATTTGGAGCCATGCTGATAGACATTTTCGGAAAGCCATTTCAATAACGGCTTGAAATTTCCATTTGCAATCTGGTCCTGCAAATTTGGATTCTCTTCCGCCACTTTATCCCATATTTGTGCGCTGACAATGTTTCCTAACGCATAGGTTGGGAAATATCCCAGCATACCACCGGACCAGTGTACATCCTGTAAAACACCCTCAGCATCATTGGCAGGTGTAATGCCCAAATAAGATTGCATTTTCTCATTCCAGATCTGAGGCAAATCTTTTACTTCAATTGCCCCTTCTAATAGTGCAATCTCAATTTCCATACGCAGCATAATATGTAGATTATATGTGGCTTCATCAGCTTCCACGCGAATCATGCCCGGTTTTACGTAGTTAATACCGCGATAGAATGTATCCAGATCAACATTTCCCAATTGGCTTGGGAAGATCTTTACCAGATCCGGATAAAAATGAGACCAGAAATTGTAAGAACGACCAACCAGATTCTCCCATAGGCGTGACTGGGATTCATGAATTGCCATAGAAGCACCATCGCATAACAATGTGCGGCGTAGTGATTGAGCTATATTCTGCTCATACATGGCATGACCCGTTTCATGAATCGATCCAAACAAGGCTGTTGGCAAATAATTTTCGTCAATGCGGGTTGTAATACGAATATCTCCCCAACCAAAGGATGTGGTAAATGGATGTACTGAAACATCTTGACGACCACGTTCAAAGTTGAAACCAAGTTTCGCGATTACGTTCATGCCAAATTGCCACTGCCCGTCTTTTGCATAGTTCAGATACAAGAAATCATCCTGAACAGGCTTGGCTTTTTTAATTGCATCAATTAATGCAACCTGACGTGGACGAATGGCATTGAAAATCTCTTGTACTTCAGCCGTTTTCAAACCTGGTTCAAAATCATCCAATAGTGGATCATAGACATGATCATAAGGTTTAAAATATGTTCCATATTCCTTACGCAAATTGACAATTTCTGTCAGGTGTGGCTCAAACAATGCAAAATCAGAATCTGCTTTGGCCTTTTCCCAAACTGTTTGCGCAGTGGCTGTCACCTGAACAAATTTTTCTATCCACTGGGTGGGCACTTTTCGTTCACGGTCATAATGCTTTTTGGCTACTTTTACAAGGCAGGGTTCATCTGAATCCGAATTCAATGAAGAGACTTCCTTTGCAGCGCTGTCAAGCAAAGAGCCAACCTCATCGGATGTAAATTTTTCATGTGATATTTTTGCCAATGTTCCCATCTGGTAGCTGCGATCCAGCGCACCGCCAACCGGCATATTGGTGCTTTGATCCCATTCCAATAAATTTTGTGCCATCTGAATATCATGGACTTCTTGCAGAATATTTTTTAGTTGATTTAATTTTTCCATTATTCTCCTATCCCTGATAAACGATCAATCCGGCGTAGTGACATGTTTTAGTACATCATCATAATCTGCAAATATGCAGATTATATATATTTTCTACTTTATAACAATAAATGGATGAACTGACCTTTATTGGGAAACGTTAACCGTTCGCCCCAATCTAAATTAATTTTTGATTAATTCTCAACATATTTTTCACAAAATTGTAACGTATTCAGGACTCAAATGCAATTATAAGGGAAATAGTGGTGAAAATCCAATCAAATTCACTCTTAATATAACATCACTACGCTGTACACTACTGGAAAATGCTTAATTTCGAGTAATAATCCAGAGGGAAAGGATTTTACAACCTTTTCCCTCTGGATTATTTAAAGGCAAAATAAATCAAATATTACTTTCTAAAACATCATTTTAGGATAGCAATGGTATTTCAACCTGTACGCGATTCGTCAGAGATAATTCCATCATATAGTTGAATAACCCTTTTGGCTTCACTGCCGATGGTAGGATCATGGGTCACAACAATCACGGTTGTGCCAGCATCATTTAATTTATGGAGTAAATCCATGATCTCATGTCCTGATTTCGAATCAAGATTTCCTGTAGGTTCATCCGCCATTAGAATCGAAGGATGATTTACTAAAGCCCTGGCGATGGCAACGCGTTGCTGTTGACCACCCGATAATTCCGGTGGTTTATGATGAATTCTATCTTCCAGACCAACAGACGCCAAAATCTCGGTCGACCGTTCATTTCGCTGTTTCTTACTCAAACCAGCATATCGCAAGGGCAGCGAAACATTAGCCAGGGCATCAGAGCGCGCCAAAAGATTAAAGCTCTGGAAAACAAATCCCACCTTGCGATTTCGAATATCGGCCAACTCATCATCCGTCAATTTTGAGACACGCTCACCATCCAATACATATTCCCCAGCACTGGGTAAATCCAAACAGCCTAATATATTCATCAAAGTGGATTTTCCTGAACCAGAGGGGCCCATAACTGCCAGCAATTCACCATGTTCTACATCAAAACTGACTCCGGCCAATGCGTGAACCTCAATCTCCCCCATGCGATAACATTTCTTCAAGTCAATTGCTTCAATAACTTTACTCATCAGACACCGCCTTTTGATCATAAAAACCATTGGCTATGGAACTGATAAACGATTTATACACATCTCTGAAAATACTTGGCTGCAAAGATTGATGTATGTGGACTGAATGCTGTAAAGGTTTATTTTGAACAGTGACTACGATAATAAAGATGAAAATTGGGTTGAGAAATACCGGTTTTGAAACCGATATTTCTCATTCATTGATAAGCATTAATATTTGCAATCTGCCTATATTACTATTCTAGAGAAAATCAGGGAAATAGTCTACCTTTTTGCAAAACCAAACCGATTCCCAGCACGACAAACAGGAAAGCACCCGATCCTGGACAAAAAGGTAATCCACCTTCCGAATCATCATCCTCTTCAGTTTCCATATTGGTAGATTCATCCTGATCAGCAGGTGACTCAACTTGATCAACATCTGGTTGCTGGGCTGCATCCGCTGAGAGCCAGGTAATATTGTCTACCCATGCTTCTCCACTATTCTGTTCACTATCCAAACCATCAAACCCAAAACCAAATCCGCTAATCTGATCCGCTATCAAACTCTCCTGATTTCCGGATTCCCACTCTGCACGTTTGAAATCATCCCAGGCAACGCTCAGATGTCTCCAATCTGTGTGACCCTCTAGCGGCAGGGAGTACAAATAGGTTTCCTGATTTTCATCGTTTCCCCGGTACACCACTAAATTGATTGGATTATTTCCCGGATTAGCAAATTCCATTGACAATCCTGCTGTCTCAGCAATGGAAAGCTGCTCAGGAAAAAAAGTAACTGTGGTTGCCCAACTCTGTGGAGCAACAGAGAATTCCATATGGAAAGCCTGATTTGAAGCATCGTCGGCTCTTGCCTGTTGATTACAACTAATTTGTGTATTTGCCCCTTCATCCGCAAAGCATTCCCATACAATACCGCTCTCATCAAAATTATCAAATACTCCGCTGAGATTTATCACACGCTCAGTATCCGGGTTGCTTTCGCCTGATGACGGTACAGCACCTTCATCTTCTTCAGATACAACAGGCGCTTGACCATTGGCAGGTGCGTTATTTTGCCAAAGATGATAAAAAGAATTTAACATCGGAACAAATTCTTCTGCTGCTTTCATGTTCCCTGCTCTGGATGGATGATCATCATCTCCATCCGGATAGTACAATGTGTCCCCACCCTGATCAGTTATATACTGTATTTCGCCATTCAAAATGCGATGATGATTGTTTTTCGCACTTAACACATTATAAAAATCCCACACTGCTACATTTTCATAAGCGTATTGTGCTTCATCCAACCAATCTTCCACCAGCCAGGTGTTAAATGCTCGGGCATTCTGCGGTTGCGAGATTTCCCGCATGGGGGGAGCAGTTAAGACAACAAATAATTTATCCGGATGTTGGGCAAATGATGAGAGTAAATCAATATAGATTTGCTTTGCCGATGCAACCGTCAATGAGCCATCGTTCCTTGGTGCATCATGCGCAGATCCGCCCATATCAGAATTTGGAAAGCAGGATTTAAACATAATAATCTGATTTTCACCACCTGGATCAGCAGACAAGCGCGAGTAAGATGAGTTTTGTCCACTCTCGTTAAAAACTGTATCCATATAGCGATTGCTATCAGATCCCAGAAACCATTCCGGCCAATCCAGAATGTCCGTGCGATCTCCAATGTTGTCAGGTCCCCATCCATAATTTGTATCACTGACAAAATAATTATTCTCAGCTAAACGTTGACCCAAAGCGCCGCCGTTATCATCCAGCAAATTTTCACCGCATGAATGGTGAATAAAAATTAACTTTACAGTATTATCTGGCGGATTAATATTCACAGGCGTTTGCGGCGATGGGCTTTTCAAAAATTGAAATGCACTCAGTAATACAATCAATAAACTACTACTTACCAGTAAAAGCACTCGTTTTGAGATGAATTTATTTATGTTTAATTTCATTTTGTCCCTCTACTATGTATTTCTCAAATGATTTGTCTGCCTCTGACAATGGTACTCTGCTGATTTCATCACAGGCTCTGATTGAATTATACAAAATTTAATCATCATATGTGGTGTTTTAGACAAATGACTCCAAATTACGATCTCTTTCCTTTCGAGTACATTTTCTGATATGATACCGTTTGATGAACATACAAAAACGTAAAAATTTTATTCTCCGGATCGCCCGGGTTATTCCAATATCCTTTATTCTCACGCTGATCATTCTCACAGTGCCGCGTTCAGAGATTCAGCTTCACAAAGTTGAGGATCAAATTCGTCCGTATACCATCGGCGTTCAGTTTGATTTCGTCACCTGGACATTGGACGCCCTTTGGGACAAGTTCAGTGCTGCCAGTATGAATTGGCAGGATATTATTCCCCAGGAAAATTACAGGACAATTGTCTATCAATATTTACAAAATGAACAGCAGCTAAATCAAACGCAGGAATTGATTTCAGATTATTATGGTAACCCCAACAGCGACATCAATGAGGAACAATTCCTGCAAATTCAGATGGATTTTGATTTGCTCAAGCATAATCAATGCATGCTTGAGCCTGTCTATGAAAGTTTGCTTTCCGAACAAATACGAACCGTTTTATATGAAAACGAACTCACACTGGGCAACCAGGCTTTTCCTCCAGTACTCTTTCGAGATGCTGACCTACCCTATGCCTTGATTCTTTCACCACGCGACCATATTGAACAGATTGTAAACTTATCATTGCTACCAGATCTTTCTCTGGAGCAGATGATTGTGCTTGAAGAGCGCATTGAATCTCAATTGCAGGTTTCGGCGTTGGTTGTGCCTGTGGGTGGTATTGGCACCTACCCCACCATGATCATGCGCACCACCAATTTCACCTACACCGCAGAAGTCATTCAACACGAATGGATACATAATTACCTTACTTTACGTCCATTAGGATTGAACTACGAAACAACCCCACAATTAAGAACCATCAACGAAACCAGTGCCTCTATTAGCGGAAAAGAATTAGGAAATAATTTACTTGCAGCATATTACCCTGAATTCCTCCCAGAACCCACACCTCCGCCAGCAGATGAAACAGAAACTAGTGAACCCCAGGCAGTTGAGCAAATTGTGCCAGAAGAAATTATTTTTGATTTCCGGGCAGAGATGCACACCACCCGTTTAGGTACTGATCAATTGTTATCAGAAGGAAAAATCGACGAAGCTGAAGCATACATGGAAAACCGCCGCTTGTTGTTTTGGGAAAACGGGTATCAAATACGCAAAATCAATCAGGCATATTATGCATTTTACGGTGCATATGCCGATCAACCTGGCGGTGCAGCCGGCAATGATCCGGTAGGTGAAGCCGTACGAGCACTGCGCCAACAATCTGCCAGTTTACAGCAATTTATTAATAAAATTTCCTGGGTCACCAGTTTTGAACAACTGCAATCCATACTGGAAAATTAAAAAAAGATTTACTCCTCTGCCAGATCGGGCAGCTCTCGTTCAATATTCTGGGCTGATTGCCCGGATTCCAGCCTACCAACAACCTCATCAAATTCGGAACCCATATTTTCCCCTATTTGTGACTCCATATTGCGCATCATTTTGCCCAATGCTCTGGGGTCATCTTCAATATTTGCTAAATTTTGTGGATCAGCCATATTTTGCAAACGAACTGCATCATCTTTTAACACCCTGATCCGTTCAATTCTACGTTCTACATTCTCATTTCCACAATGTGTACATTTCACAGGGATAACCCCATAATCCTGATATCGCATGGCCAATTCAAAAGGCATTTTACAGGATAAACATCGATATCGATAGGTCGGCATAATTGTTCTCCAGTTTTATCTACTTTCCGTTATAATCTAGCTGTCGGTGTTATTAAACGCTACAACACAATTTTACCGCAACGAAATCAACCAGGGAAACCCTATGGATCAATCTCTCCCATCATTAGATTTATTACACCCCAGCCCGCTATTAATTGTAATATCCGGACCCTCCGGTGCAGGCAAAGACACAGTCATTCAGGATTTGACCAAAGCCGATCCTAATTTGCACTTTGTCGTTACTGCCACATCGCGTGCTCCTCGTGAAGGGGAAGTGGAAGGCGTGGATTATATCTTTACAAGTATTGAAGAATTTGAACAGATGATTGAACAAGACGAATTGATAGAATATGCCTGGGTATATCAACAATATAAAGGCGTTCCAAAAAGCAATGTTCGCAATGCCATGCTCAGCGGCAAGGATGTTATTATGCGTTTGGACGTACAGGGAGCAGAGAAAGTTCGCCAACTCTTTCCCGAAGCCATTCTCATCTTCCTGACACCTTCTTCTACCGACGAATGGCTGGCACGTTTACGCCACCGCGGTACAGATTCTGAACAAGATTTAAAAATTCGTATCGAAACAGTAAAAGCAGAGTTAAAAAAATTGAAACTATTTGATTATATTGTCATTAATCCTGATGCTGATGTCAGCAAAGCAGTGCAGGATATTCGCACCATCATTCGTACTGAACATCTGGCAGTAGATCACAGGAAAATTAATTATGACGTATGAACCCCAAGGACAAAATCATCTGGAATCTCCTGAATCCCTTAATCAACAGGAGCCAGCCGCACCAACACGGCCACGCGCCCGCTTCATTTTTCGAGCCAAAAAACCTTACCTAACCTACACGATTCTTAGCATCACAGTTATTATTTTTGTGATTCAATTACTATCGGAAAATTTACTTGGATATGATTATGCCTTTATCTTTGGTGGAAAAATCAATGAGCTCATTGATCAAGGCCAATACTGGCGCTTGATCACCCCGGTTTTCCTGCATGGCAGCATTACTCATATTTTGTTTAATATGTATGCGCTATATATTATTGGCAGAGGTATTGAACTTTATTATGGACATGTAGAGTTTGCTTTACTTTACTTCCTTTCAGGTATTGGCGGCTCATTATTTTCATATTTCCTGACACCCTCTCCCTCATTAGGGGCTTCCGGGGCAATCTTTGGTTTGATCGCCGCTGATGCGATTTTGCTTTATAGAAATAAAGAAATCCTTGGCCCCAGTGCAAAAAACATGCTGCAGCGCTCAATTATGATTATTGCGGTTAATCTCTTCATTGGTTTGTCGCCTGGCATTGATAATTGGGGTCATGTTGGCGGCATGATGATGGGGATTGTCTTTGCCTGGTTTGCAGGCCCCATGGTAACCATTGATCGCATGGAAAGTGAAATACAGATTCGACTTAAGTCAAACCGTAATACCAGTATTCGTGTTGCTTTAATCATGCTTTTAGTGGTTTGCGGATTACTACTTTTTAAATCCTTAGTGTAAAACTAAATTTTGAATTTTGACCAAAAAGATTTATCATAAATATAGATAAATCTTTTTTTTGTTTGAAAGAAAGGACATGTGTATGTCTACTGTAATCCCTTCCCTTTCAACGCTGAAACCCTTTTTACGCCAATTTGAACATTCCCAAATCAAGAAAGCGCTTTGGCAGTTACTAAACACTTTGATCCCCTATTTTTTTTTATGGTGGGTCATGTTGCGTTTATATCAGATTAATCCCTGGCTGGTCATCCCTGTGGCCTTCATCGCTGCCGGATTTCTGGCCCGTATCTTTATTTTTTTTCATGATTGTGGTCATCAATCCTTCTTTAATTCACAAAAAGCCAATCAAATCGTGGGATTCTTTCTTGGTCTACTTACCCTGACCCCATCAGAACACTGGTGGAAATCCCATGCAATTCACCATTCCACCATGGGTAACCTTGATAAACGCGGCATCGGCGATGTGGAAACAATCACTTTGAATGAATATCGTCGGCGTACTTCTTTTGGAAAATTACAATACAGGCTGTATCGTCATCCAATCGTTATGTTCCTGTTGGGTCCATTTTTTGTTTTTTTTCTGCGCCAGCGCGTTCCCATTCCCTGGCTAAATAAAAAAGCAGGCTTTTCAGTCATACTGGTAGATCTGTTGATTGTTCTGGCATTAATCATCAGTCATAATACAATTGGCATCTTGCCATTTATTATGATTCAATCCGTTACACTATACATTACTGGTATTGCCGGGATTTGGTTATTTTACGTTCAGCATCAATTCCCCGAGGTCTATTGGGCCAGAAATAATCAATGGGACTATGTTGCAGCGGCATACAAAGGTGCATCCTATTATCATCTGCCTAAAGTTTTACAATGGTTCACCGGCAATATTGGCTTTCATCACATTCATCATCTACGGCCGCGCATACCCAACTACCTGTTGGATAAATGTTACCAATCCACCTTGCTATTTCAAAATAATATTCAAAAGCTTGATCTTCGCAGCTCACTACGCTGCATGAAACTTGCCTTGTATGATGAAGAAAAACACAGGCTGGTAGGATTTTAATCCGTTTGCATTAAATTTCCAAATAATACCTCTTTATTATGACATTTGTCCTCCTAATTGTGAAATTTGTCACTATTGTTATATCATGTCATATCTTATTATATCTATAGATAACATTCATTATCTTAAAGGTGCTATGGACGATTTACTGACTTCAAAACAAGTACAGGATTTATTAAAAATAGAACGCATAACTGTTTATCGCATGCTTAATGATCATCGCCTTCAGGGGATCAAAATTGGCAAGCAATGGCGTTTTCCTGCCAGTCAATTTGAAAACATGCAATCGCTGGATAAACCTTCAACAGCAATTATGCCGCCGAATACCCTTTCCCCTTTCCCTGTACATTGTATGCAAACCATTCAGAATCTGATTTCTGACCTTCGCGAAATTGCGACTCTGATCATTGATACAGACGGAAATCCCCTCACAGATACAAAAAACTATTGTAAATTTTGTCAGGTCATTAAAGATGAAGACGAAGGTGAATTAGCCTGTCTGGCGAGTTGGAAACGGGTTGCTGCCGTAAAGAAACAAGCCGGTTGGATGCATTGTCACGCGGGTATGGCATATTATTTTCATGAATTACAAGAAAATGGAAAGTCCATTGCTTATTTATTAGCTGGACAATTCAAGATTGCAGCTGATGATCAACATTCCCACCTAAAGGATTATCTGACTAATATGCTTGAAATAGATGAACATCAAATATCAGCCTTGGTAGAAGATGTACCAGTATTGGATGCAGCCAGTCAGAAACAAATTGAAAAATGGGTACATAGCGCTGCGGTTGCTTTAGAAGAAATATTTATTGAAAGGACGGATTTACTAAAGCGACTGCAACAAATCGCACAGATCAGTCAAATCACATCCTGAAAATGGTTATACCTGCAAGATAATTGCAGATTTTGAATTTATTTGTTGAAATATCGGAGGTCGTACTCGTATGAAAACTTTGCTTATTTTAGGTGGTGGAACTGCTGGAACAATTATGGCCCAGAAAATGTCCAAACACCTGGATTTAAAAACATGGAAAATCATTGTTGTAGATAAAGAAGAAACTCACTATTATCAACCTGGTTTTCTATTTATTCCATTTGGCACATATAAAGCCAAAGACGTGATTAAACCCAAAAAGAGATTTATTCCGTCCAACGTGGAAATCATATACTCTGACATTGAAATCATTGAGCCAGATAACAACACAGTAATGCTTGTTAATAATCAACAAGAAATTAAGTACGATTATTTGATCGTAGCTACCGGCACAAGATTGGCACCTGAAGAAACCCCTGGTCTGATGGAAGAGGGTTGGCATAAAAACATTTTTGATTTTTACACCATTGAAGGTGCTGTAGCATTACATGAGTTCCTCAGCAAATGGGAAGGCGGCAAAATGGTTGTTAGTCTGGCTGAGATGCCTATCAAATGTCCGGTTGCCCCTCTTGAATTTGTCTTCCTGGCTGATTGGTATTTCAAGCAACGGGGCATGCGCGACAAAGTAGAAATTATCTATGCAACACCATTGCCCGGTGCTTTCACAAAAGCCCGATCAGCTGCCGTTTTAGGCGGTATGATGGAAGAGAAAAATATCCTCATCGAAACCGACTTTAATATCAGTGAAGTAAACAATTCAGCACAAACCATCACTTCCTATGATGGGCGTGAGCTGGCCTATGATGTGCTGGTCAGCATTCCAGTAAATATGGGCGCTGATGTAATCGAACGATCCGGTATGGGCGATGAATTAAATTATGTGCCCACTGACAAATTCACCCTGCAATCCAATAAATGGGAAAACGTGTTTGTAATTGGCGATGCCAGTAATATCCCAACCTCCAAAGCGGGATCTGTAGTCCATTTCATGGCCGAAGCTGTCACAGAGAATATGCTCAGCCACATGAAAGGACAACCAATGCAGGCCAAATTTGATGGTCATGCCAATTGCTATATTGAAAGTGGTCATAACAAAGCCATCCTGATCGACTTCAACTATGACGTTGAACCTCTGCCAGGCACGTATCCAATGCCTGTTCTGGGACCATTTTCTTTGTTAAAAGAATCTTATATTAATCATCTTGGAAAATTAGTTTTCCGCTGGATGTATTGGAATCTCCTGCTCAAAGATGGCTTTATGCCAGTCTCCAACAAGATGAGCATGGTTGGAAAGAAAAAATAGAAGGTGTTGTTGAAAATAGTTTTCTTCAATTCCCTGGCAAGTCAAATCTATCAATTCATCAATGGATGAATGCAAAATTTTATTGAATACATTTACTGAATAAGTAAAGGAGAGAATAATGGCTGAAAAAATAGCTGGTTTTGAAAAAATTGAAGTAGATGATGATGGTTTTCTGGTAAATTCCTCAGATTGGACTACTGATGTCGCCAATGCAATTGCAAAGTCCATTGATATAGAATTAACCGATCGGCATTGGGTTGTGATTAATTATGCGCGCAAAGAGTAT
>JAEKNU010000101.1 GCA_016838895.1 Chloroflexota bacterium | reverse complement strand
GGAACTTACCCGACAAGGAATTTCGCTACCTTAGGACCGTTATAGTTACGGCCGCCGTTCACCGGGGCTTCAGTTCAAAGCTTCGACTTGCGTCTAACCTCTCCCTTTAACCTTCCGGCACTGGGCAGGTGTCAGCCCCTATACATCGTCTTTCGACTTAGCAGAGACCTGTGGTTTTGTTAACCAGTCATCAGAGCCTGGTCACTGCGACCCCCGAGAGCTCTAGTAAACTATCACTCATAGGGGCACCCCTTCTCCCGAAGTTACGGGGTTAATTTGCCGAGTTCCTTAACGAAGGTTCTCCCGTTCACCTTGGTATACTCTACCCATCTACCTGTGTCGGTTTGCGGTACGAGTACTTGAAGTTCATCACTTAGAGGCTTTTCTGGGAAGCAAGGCTCAACTCACTTATGCCTATATGGCTCGCTACATAGTCTCAACTCAGTCTGCGGATTTTCCTACAAACCTCAACGTCTGACACTACATACACCTGCACAACCAATCGCAGGCTGGCCTACCTCGCTCCGTCCCCCCATCGCTCCCTTCAAGTAGTTCCGGAATGTTGACCGGATATCCATCGCCTACGCCTTCCGGCCTCGGCTAAGGTCTCGACTAACCCGACGCGGATTGACCTGGCGTCGGAAACCTTAGATTTACGGTGAACACGGTTCTCACGTGTTTTACGCTACTTATGCATGCATTCTCACTTCTGTCCGCTCCAGCCGTCCTCACGATCGACCTTCACCGCTGACAGAACGCTCCCCTACCGATCCAACATACGTTGAATCCCATGGCTTCGGTACTATACTTAGCCCCGTTACATTTTCCGCGCAGAATCACTTGACCAGTGAGCTGTTACGCTTTCTTTAAAGGATGGCTGCTTCTAAGCCAACCTCCTGGTTGTTTGAGTAACTCCACATCGTTTCCCACTTAGTATAGATTTGGGGACCTTAGCCGATGATCTGGGCTCTTTCCCTTTTGACCACGGATCTCATCACCCGTAGTCCGACTGCCATACTTTGGAGTACCGGCATTCGGAGTTTGATTGAGTTCGGTAAGCTCTAAGCCCCCTAGCCCATTCAGTGCTCTACCTCCGGTACTAAACATATGACGCTAGCCCTAAAGCTATTTCGGGGAGAACAAGCTATCTCCGAGTTCGTTTGGCATATCACCTCTAACCACAGCTCATCCCCTAATTTTGCAACATTAGTAGGTTCGGGCCTCCACGAGCGTTTAAACTCGTTTCACCCTGGCCATGGTTAGCTCACCCGGTTTCGTGTCTAATTCCTGCAACTAAACGCCCTATTCAGACTCGGTTTCCCTACGGCTACGGGTGTCACTCCCTTAACCTCGCTACAAAAATTAACTCGCATGCTCATTCTCCAAGAGGCACGCCGTCAGGCATAGCTGCGCGGCACCGACTTTCATCGGGACACGGACCAGCCATTAGCCCTTCGACTGCTTGTAGGCTATTGGTTTCAGGTTCTATTTCACTCCCCTCAACGGGGTACTTTTCACCTTTCCCTCACGGTACTTGTTCACTATCGGTCGTCAAATGTATTTAGCCTTGGGGAGTGGACTCCCCAGCTTCCTGCCGGATTAGCGTGCCCGGCAGTACTCAGGTGTCTGCTGGAAGATGATTTGTTTTCGCATACGGGACTATTACCCTCTTTGGTAGGCTTTCCCACACCATTTTACTAACAAATCATTTGGTAACTTCACAATAGCAGATCCTACAACCCCAGTACAGCAAGCCATACTGGTTTGGGCTTCTCCCATTTCGCTCGCCACTACTTTGGGAATAATCTCTTTTCCTCTGGGTACTTAGATGTTTCAGTTCCCCAGGTTCCCTTCTACTAGCCTATGTGTTCAGCTAGTGATACCGTTGGTTCGCAACGGTGAGTTTCCTCATTCGGAAATCCCCGACTGATATCGCCTGTTCACGGCTCGTCGAGGCTTATCGCAGTGACCCACGTCCTTCATCGGCATTTGACGCCAAGGCATCCACCAATAGCCCTTAGTAACTTCTCCACGTGATACGGAGAATTCAATACTTTTTAGGTTATTAATTGAAATGATCTTATTAAGATCATGACCTACATTCATTCTATTCAATTATTAAAGTTCACCAGCATTTCTGCTGTCGCTGTCAAACAGCTTCATAAGACTCTCACCCAATTGGGTCAGGACCTTACAATCCTGTTTCACATATTCGTTTATTATTAGAGACATTTCGACCCGGCTTACCACCGGGCCGAATCATATTCTACCTGTGGTTACCGATTTTTTTTATTTGTTCGCCGTTGTTATCTCTACCAAACTTCCTCTTTATTCACTAAAGACTCAGTGGAGATGAGGGGACTCGAACCCCTGGCCCCCGCCTTGCAAAGGCGATGCTCTCCCAACTGAGCTACATCCCCGGCGTTCTCGGAGGTGGGCCTTTCAGGACTCGAACCTGAGACCTCGCCCTTATCAGAGGCGCGCTCTAACCAGCTGAGCTAAAGGCCCATACTGTACATACTTATTTGCATCTTAACAACTGAGAAGTGATAGAAAGAGTGTTTTACCTGTTGAGACTTCTCCACCGCGGAGAAAATTTTCTTACTTTTGGTTTTCTTACTGAGTAGAACGCCCATCCATAGATGTTTGTTCGGTACTCCATAGAAAGGAGGTGATCCAGGCGCACCTTCCGGTACACCTACCTTGTTACGACTTCGTCCCAGTTACCGACCCCACCTTCGACGGCTCCCTCCCTTGCGGGTTGGGATACCGGCTTCAGGTGTTGCCAGCTTCCATGACGTGACGGGCGGTGTGTACAAGGCCCGGGAACGTATTCACCGCAGTATAGCTGACCTGCGGTTACTAGCAACTCCATCTTCATGCAGGCGGGTTGCAGCCTACAATCTGAACTGAGACCAAATTTTGGGATTGGCTCCACCTTGCGGTTTGGCTACCTATTGTTTTGGCCATTGTAGCGTGTGTGTAGCCCAAGACATAAAGGCCATGCTGACTTGACGTCATCCCCACCTTCCTCCGGCTTAAAACCGGCAGTCCCGTGTGACACTTGTAACACACAGCGAGGGTTGCGCTCGTTAGCGGACTTAACCGAACATCTCACGACACGAGCTGACGACAGCCATGCAGCACCTGTGATGGCTCCCCGAAGGGTCGGTCACCTTTCGGATCCCTACAACCAACATGTCAAGCCTTGGTAAGGTTCTTCGTGTAACATCGAATTAAACCACACGCTCCGCTGCTTGTGCGGGCCCCCGTCAATTCCTTTGAGTTTTAGCCTTGCGGCCGTAATCCCCAGGCGGTAGACTTATCGCGTTAGCTTCGGCACTGATGGATTTAACACCACCAACGCCAAGTCTACATCGTTTACGGCTAGGACTACCGGGGTCTCTAATCCCGTTTGCTACCCTAGCTTTCGTGTCTGAGTGTCAGAAATGAGCCAGGAAGTCGCTTTCGCCACTGGTGTTCCTCCGGATATCTACGCATTTCACCACTACACCCGGAATTCCACTTCCCTCTCTCATTCTCTAGCACGGCAGTATTGAACGACCTCTCCCAGTTAAGCCAGGAGCTTTCACATCCAACTTACCGCACCACCTACACACGCTTTACGCCCAGTAAATCCGAATAACGCTCGCCTCCTACGTTTTACCGCGGCTGCTGGCACGTAGTTAGCCGAGGCTTATTCTGAGGGTACCGTCCTTCCTCATCCCCTCAAAAAGCACTTTACAATCCGAAGACATTCATCGTGCACGCGGCGTTGCTGCTTCAGGCTTTCGCCCATTAAGCAATATTCCCTACTGCTGCCATCCGTAGATGTATGGACCGTGTTTCAGTTCCATTGTGGGGGGCCACCCTCTCAGGTCCCCTACCCGTCATTGCCTTGGTAAGCTATTACCTTACCAACTAGCTGATGGGACGCAGGCCCCTCCCAAAGCGGATTTCTCCTTTCTTTGTCACGTATTCAATCACGACAACATTATGGGGTATTAACAGTCCTTTCGAACTGGTATCCCCCTCTTTGGGGCAGGTCACCAACGCGTTACTCACCCGTTCGCCACTAGGACACCCTTTTCCGAAGAAAAAGGACCTCGTTCGACTTGCATGTATTAGGCACGCCGCCAGCGTTCATCCTGAGCCAGGATCAAACTCTCCGTAATATTTATACGTCATATTTCAGACGTTAGTTTACGGTTATATATAATTCAACAGGGGTAAACTGTCTTTCTTTCTATCACTTTTCAATTGTTAAGGTGCTGCCTTGTCCTTCACTACTCATAGAGAAAAAACTACCGATGTTTCGATTTTGCATTATCCACATCGGTCGCTCTTGAATTCCCTTATTGCTTTGTTTCAGGGAGGCATTTTCTTTTTACTGATTTGCTGCAAAGCAGCGAAATCTTTTGTCGTTTGAGATTTGTATTTTATCGCTACTTGAATTACTTGTCAAGGGCAATTTCCAAACTCGTTTTGATCAATTTCTTGTCTCACTTTGTTTGAATGACGCATCTTCATCCGATCAGTTGTTAGTGATTTGCCTCTCGGCGAAATCGTTGTTGTTTTTAGGCAACGAACGCAATTATAGTCCTATCTAAAAATATGTCAAGGGCAAATTCAATATTCGTTGATATTGGTTTTTCTGCGCCCACTAAATCAACAAATCAGACACATATAGCGTCGTATTTTCTCATTATATGCTTTTTTTTTCTCTTTATCGTTTGAATTTGTGAATGAGCCGCATTTTACCACCCTGCAACATTGCATGCCGTAGATATTTCTTACCGCCCGAATTCTTCGCAACTCTACAAATAAATCACACCAATAAGCTAACTGATAGAAACTTGCTCAGATTTTCAATCCTATTCTGTTCCTGTTATTGCTCGCCTTGCAAACCCAACAGCGATATCGCGGCAAACAACAGTCCAATCAAACTCACTACTACATAAATTACTGCCGCCATGCTAACCTCCTTATCAATTTAACATTCGTACAAGCTATAACCCAACTGTTTTCATTAAGATGCGCGGCTGCTGTGTTCTTTACGGATAATTTATTGATGCCATATGTCTTAAAATTTAAGCCGATGATCTTAATGATGTGCTTCTTTATATACGATATTAATGCAAGATTGGTTCCAATCCCATAAAATTTTCCCAAAATGTTAATCATTTGCTGATAAATAATTTCGGACAGTATTGGTATTATTCATATAACGATATGTGCTTTTTTTCACAAACTACCTGGAGGTTCAGGATGAACAACAAACGCGTAATAAATCCTCACAAACATGTCATTATTATTGGTGCCGGATTCGGCGGTATTCAGGCGGCGCAAGCTCTGGCTAAGGCACCTGTTCAGGTTACTTTGCTGGATCGCCAGAATTATCATTTATTCCAACCTCTACTCTATCAGGTTGCCACAGCAGGGTTATCAGCCGATGAAATCGCTTATCCCATTCGCGCCATTTTCCAGAAACAAGACAACCTCGAATTTCAGTTGGGTGAAGTACAATCCATCGACCCCCAAACCAGAACCGTGCAGCTCCCCCATACTATACTCCACTATGATTATCTGATCATGGCTGCCGGCGGCGTGACCAATCATTTTGGCAATGGTCAAATTGCCCGACATTCCTTTGGATTGAAAACCCTGGATGACGCCGTGCGTCTGCGCAACCATGTCCTGCGTCAGTTTGAAAAAGCCTGCCAGGAAAGCAACCCCGTCAAAAAGAAAGCCGCCCTGACCTTTGCGATCGTGGGCGGCGGACCTTCCGGCGTGGAAAGCTCTGGTGCACTGTCCGAATTGGTGCAACTGTTATTGCGCAAGGAATTCCGCTGCATGGACAAATCCGATGTTGAAATCATCCTCCTGGAAGCCACAGATCGGCTTCTGGCAAATCTACCCCAGCAATTGGGTGAATTTACCGTCAAAACACTGCAAGAGAAAGGTATTCAGGTTCGTTTTGGCAAGATGGTGGAGACCTATAACGGCCTCACCCTGACCCTGGCGGACGGCAGCAGCATCGCCGCGGAAACCCTCATCTGGCAGACCGGCATTCAGGCAGCCCAGGTGCTGCAGCAATTCCCCGCCGAAAAAGACCGCATCGGACGCCTGAAAGTGCAAAACACCCTGCAGATTCCCAATCATCCTGAAGTGTTCGCCATCGGTGATGGTGCTTTTCTCCTGGACAAAAACGGACAGCCGCTGCCCATGGTAGCTCCGGTCGCCATGCAGCAGGGCAAACTTGCTGCCGCCAATATCCAGCGCCTGCTGAACCATGAACCCCTGTTCAACTTCACTTATAAAAACCCCGGTATGATGGCCACCATCGGGCGCAGAAAAGCAGTCGCCCTATTGAACGGCGTGGCCTTCAAGGGCCTGCTGGCCTGGCTGATCTGGCTGTTTGTGCATCTCATGCAGCTGGTCGGTTTCCGCAACCGCATCATGGTGCTGATCAATTGGGCCTGGGATTATCTCTTCTACGAAAAAACCGTACGTCTGATCGGCCCGGAGTAATGAATTCCAACAAATAGAAAAAAACTTCCCTCCATCGAATGATGGGGGGATTGAGGGGGGCGTAACGCCAGAGTAGAAACAACATCAGTACGCGAATTTGCTCAAATAATACGCATGGGACAATTCGTGAATTGTCCCTACGACATTCCACAGTCATAACATTCACCATTCATCACACACACCTGACCCCCACATTCCGCACAGTGCCACAATGCCGCCTGTTCCGCCAGCCATTGCTCCGCTCCAATTTCCTGAATACGTTTCAAATTGCTAATCATGCTGATGCCATCATCCCGCACATGCCGGGCATCCAGCTTCTTCAGGTTCTCGCAGGGGAAATCATCACATTCAAAACAAAACGTGATCTGATGCTTTCGTAATAAAACACAATCGCGTTTCACTCCAGCGCATTTCTTGTCCTGCTCCCGACAGCCCTTACAGCCATGCTTGAGCTTCTTTTTCAGTAACTTCCCCTTCGCCCGCGCCAAATAATGACTGCACGTACCGCAGTAAAATCCGCAGGGGGCGGCCAGGTTGGGATTGGGGTTTTGTTGTGAATTCATATTAATGATTATATACGGATTGGAAAGATGTAAATAGACTTAGCATGTGTCCCAACAATTCAATTGTTTTATATACGCAAATGTAGGGGTAAAGCATCCCGACCAACAGATTTATCTATAATTGCCTTGGTGAGGATGCTTTACCCCTACACCTCAATTTAAAATAGCTTCTGTGAAACAACTCATACCAAGTATTTGCCCTACGAACCATCTATATCCAAAAACCAATAGCCCGCGTGATGCACTTTCCGTTTCGCCTGAATGACAAGCTCCTCAGAAAAAATCGGACCCGCCGTGACGACCGTATGATACTCCCCCAATTCCCCGCATACATCCACGCCGGCTTGCTCAAGTTCGGCAACTGTTTCAGCGTTAATCACCTTCCCCAGGAATTCCTTGCCTAACTTTTTATCATTCAACACAACGATGGTGCTTTTGAAGTCCAGGCCAATAAACTCATCCAGCAATTTTTGACGATCCTCTTTCCACAACGGTTGCAGCGGACTGATATCCGTTTCGGCGCAAACCTTGTGTACCCATGCCCGATTCGATTCCCCATCAATATCGCCAAACACGCCGGCGGTAATGCCCTCTTTTCTGAATGCCCGCAGGGCAGCCACAAACTCTGATTCATAGTCCTGCCAGGATGCTGAGCGAAACACAATCGGGATACCCAAACTGCGCGCCTGTGCTTCAAGAAAAACCTTGGGCAGCCAATGCGAGCGCGAACGCAGACCGTCCTCGGTCAGCATGGTCAGCAGGTATTCAGGTTTGCTGCCTTCCTGCATGGCCCGATATAACGACATGCAGGAGTCTTTCCCGCCGCTCCATGAGCAGAAATAGGGTTGCATATTCATTGATGGGTTCATTCTAAAATTTCCTTCTTCGCTGTTTTCCCGCGTGGATACAATGTTTAAAAACCATATAACAACACTTTTCTATTCAAACGGACACAAATCTTCTAATTCATACACCAACCTGGATACAAACGCCTGCTCCTTACCAAAATAACGTAGCAACTCTTTTTTGTGATCGGCGCCATCATCCAACGCCACCTGACAGGCCTGCGTAACATCCCGGCTCTGTTGATATTCCTCCAGAAAGACGCCTGCAAAATCAACATACACAGATCCTGCCTGCCCTGCAGTGTAAGCCTCTTGCATGGCTGCATAATCCTGCTCTGCACGCTCCAAATCACCCTCCAGCACGTCCAGCAGGATCAGGCGGTATTGTGCATAGGCTGCCAGGTTGGGACGCTCATCGGTATCTTCCGGCGAAGGCGTGGGGGTGATGAAATCTTCGTCATGATATCCATTGATAATGACAACTTGCTCGCTTTTCTCCGCCGTCCACCATTCCAGAGAAGGATCATTGACAGCCGCCATATAGGATTGGCGTGCCTGATCATATTGGTGCAGCAGGGTGTAGGCATCACCGTTTTGCACGGCCTGAAAGCGATATTGCGGCACACCAATTTCAACATCCTGCACCACAAACCCCTCCCCGTTCCACATCATGGTCAATATATAGGGCAATGAGGGTTCGAACAAATCGTAATAATAATGGGTTTCCAGCCCGCCCTGTACAATAAATTCCAATGTTCCGTTATGGTCAATATCCTTAATTTGCCATTGATCAACAGTGGCATCATAACCCTCGCCCAGCCCTGAAACGGAAATGCCATCCGGATATACATCTGCATTCAAATGGATTTGCTCGAATCCGCTTTGCGAAACCTGGCTGATCATGGTTCGTGCGTTCCAGCTTAGAATTTCATAGTTTGCCCAGTAGGAAAACCCGTGATCCGGTACCATCTTCAATACCACTTCCGGTATGCCATCCAGATTCATATCAACCACACGTAATATTTCCCGAAATACAGAGAATTCTTCCGCGGTATATATTTCTTCGTAGGCTCCATCTAAACAACCGAAGATATAATAATCACCCTGGAAAGCAAAGTCGTCAATGCGCAGCATGATTTCCGGCAAGCCGTCGCCTGTCAAATCACCACAATAGGTACTGCCATTTGACTCATATTTCTGGCACATTTGCAGTACCGGTTCAACATCTCCGCCGTTGTTCAGATAATCCAGCAAATATTTTTGTTTTTCGCGCATATTCAGTCCCGAATCCTCCGAGCGAAATTCATCATAACTGGGGAAGATCAGCTCGGGATCAAAAACAAGTTCGGGGTTGCCTGCCGGACATTGCTGGGGTGCAGAAGGCGTTTTGGTGACAGCCAGTTCGGCATCAAACGTGGGAGATGGTTCGGCGAAGAAATCGGCCAACAGGTCAACGGGTTGTGGACGATTCTCTGTCGGTTTTGGGGTTGATGTTGGTTTTAGGGTCCTGGTTGGCCGAGGTGTTTTGGATTGCGTCATCGTCAGGCTGGGACTCGGCGAGGGCGTATCGCTTGCAGGCACGGGGGTTGGTTGTGGTGCAGCCGACCTGCAGGCAAACAGCAACATCATGAGTAGAGCGATGATTATAACAACAATGAACCATGTGTTTGATTTCATGTAACTCCTATGCGGACCCACTATGTTCCCCGCTTGATTAAAATTTTACAGGAATTCATAAAATAAAATAATGCCAAGACCTGCCAGGTTTTTAAAACCTGGCAGGTCTACCTGGCACGGTTTTCGATAGCAACAATATCTTCATCCTGTCATTGCGAGATTTTTGGGGCGCTTCTTGCCCCAAAAATCGTGGAAATCTCAACGCCACTCCAACCCGACAAAGCAATCCCCGACAAATGTTATTTGAAATATCCAACGTGTCTTCCATACAAATGTAGGGGTTTAGCATTCCAACCAGCAGGTAGAAATATACGTGTTGGTGAGAATGCTAAACCCCTACGCCTAAATTAAACAAAAAAGCCAGAGATATAGGATTGAACCGGTCACAACCGGAATCAAATTAATAAGTTGCTTGCCCAATAATATTTGTTGCTGAATCAATTAAATTATCATAATGCAACATATAAATGGAATCATTTTCTAACAATCTTTGTTCTCGGTAAGTTTTACTACTGAAATCGTTACGACGACCTGCGACCACTACATAACTAATTCGTGATTTGTCTAATCTAATAAATTCATCTGGTAGACTTACATCATTTTTTTTTGATTTACAAAATGTTTCCCTTAAAGAAGAATAATTTTGTTCAAGCCAACTATCCCAATCTCTTACTTGCCGAAATCCTTTTTGGAAAACATTACCAAAATCACCGGATTTAACCGTTATTCTTCCAATTGGTGCTTCTAGTTCGACATATACAAAATTCCACCCACCAGAAGCATTTCCAACTAACAAGTAATCAACTTGATATGAATTACCAAGTTGAAATTCTGGAAATATGTATGCTTCATGATGCCCAAAATGAAAATATTCATTTAGTATTGATGCGATTATAGGATACGTTCTTTTATCTTTAATATAATTTAAAATTTCCCTTTCGGATGCTGCCGTTGAATCTAAAACATCAACAAATTGATTAATTTGATCTGACAACAAATCTACATTTTCTAAATCAACTGGATCTAAATAATTGTTTGGAAAAATAGATTGATAGTGCCTAACAGCTTTTGGCAATTTACGGAAGAACGGTTTGTAAATCATAATATTTTTCGCTGTTTTTACCACACTATCTTCTTGCAGCAAACTCCAATTAGCTTCTTCATCTGGAGTTAATTCACTATAGTTCCTTTCATATAGATCCATATAAAATCCTTTTTGAGCAATCTACTGATAATTTTATCAAATTATTTGGTATTAATTGGTGAATTACTTTGTAAACAAAAATCCAACATGATAAAATGAATTATCCTATTGAGGTATTAATATTTTTTTTGGTGACTATAGTAAAGAATGTTATTTTGGTTATTCCAATTTTGATCCAGGGAGAATTTCATGGAAGTTGATTTTCCAAATTACGTAGGTTTATTTAAGTTGCCATCTTCAAAAGCCTTGTATCCATTATTTGAAGCTATTTCTAATTCTATTGATGCTATTCAAGAAAAAAATAGTAATGGTAATGGTTATATAAAAGTAATTATTGAACGGGAAAATCAAACCACAGTTGATGCAATTGAAGATAGCCACGAATTACTACCTATTAAAAATATTTCTATAGAAGATGATGGTGTTGGTTTTAGAGATACAAATTTCAAAGCATTTTCTAAGATAAACACTGCAATAAAGAAATCTCGGGGCGGTAGAGGTGTTGGTAGAGTATCATGGTTAAAGGCCTTTGAATACGCAGAAATTGAAAGTACTTATAGTGAAAATGGCAACAAAAAATATAGGCACTTCGAATTTAGATGTGATAACACAACCATTCATCCAATCGATGACAGGATTGAAGAATCTTTATTAAAAGATCGCACATTAGTTCGTTTAATTAATTGTAAAGCCGCATATCAAGATTCAATTCCAAAACGGGGAATGACTATTGCTGAAGAAATTGTTACACATTTCCTTCCTTATTTTGTGATGACAAACATTCCAAAAATAGTATTAATCGAAAACGATGCTGATGATATCAATTTAGATAACATATACGAATTATTTATTTCCGAAAAAGCAATTCGAGACAAATTTGAAATATCTGGAAATATTTTTGATGTTGTCCATACAAAAACAAAATATGATTCTCAAAAATATAAAAATCATAAAGTGTATTATGTTGCTCATGGTAGAGTAGTTGAAAGTAAAATTATTACATCTGAAAAAGTCCTAAATTTACCACCTAAAATTCAAGTAGATGAAGATGATTATGTATATATAGGATATATTGAATCTGAATATTTAAACCAAAATGTAAATCAATCAAGATTTGATTTCGATATTCCAAAAAGCAACGAAGATACTTTACAAATTTCTGGCATTGATTGGAAAAGCATCGAGGATAGTGTACATTTATCAATAGCAAAGTTTTTAAATCCTTATCTAGAAAAAGCAAGATTAGAGAAAGAAACAAAAATTATAGGTTTTATTAATAATAAAGCTCCGAGTTATTCCTATCTATACAAATATCACAAAGAAAAATTAGACAAAATTCGTATCATCTCAATAAAACGGGGTAGAGCTAAGATTTAGGAAAAGACCAACCCAAATTAATTTGAGAAGCG
>JAEKNU010000100.1 GCA_016838895.1 Chloroflexota bacterium | reverse complement strand
ATCGTACTCCTTCCCAGTTCGAGTATGATTTTTTGTAAGCCATTTCTTGTGTCTATTTTTCTGGGGAAAGCTCAAAATCAACTTCCTTTTTTCCTCCCTTAAAATCCCCCATCTTCCCATCCAGGGGATTTAATGGGGATTTCCGCGCCCTTCGGTAGGAAATTATTCATCGAAGCGGTATGATATATATAGAACAAAATTACTATTTAAATGCTTTTGCAGGGGAAATGTGGGGATATAGCATGCATAATTCAGGGTACCAGGCAGCAAACATAAAAACAGGTACGCGCAGCACATGCGGCAGGCACCTGCCCATGCAAACCAAGCTTGAAAACAGGCCAAGTGAAATCCTCTGGCTGCGTTTAGCGGGACTGGTAAAAGGCAAGCAGCGCCTGGATTGCCTGGAAAGGGCTTTGCATATTAACCCGAAGAATAAGCAAACCCTGCGCTTGATGAAACGCCTCAGCCCGGAACGGGCGTACCAGGCCATGCTTTATATCAATAGCGGGAAATGAGGGAGGCAACGGCGCATACCTGCTGCCCATGCGATAGATTTTCCATACCCTACGGGATAATCTCCACCTTTGTCACCAGAATGGTGTAGCATCCCCGATCAAAAATATGCCCCGCCCCATTTCCGCGTGCATTGTAAAAATTGATTACGAAAATCTCTCGACCGCTGATGCGTACCTGATCCCCGTTATGAATTTTCTCCAGCGCAGCCAGCACCTCCGCCGAAGCAGGAAATACATGCAGCAGACTGATCTCCCCCTGCGGCCTATCTCCTCTAAAGCGGTAAATAATCCGATGATCCATCACCGACGTTTTCACTAGCGCCGGATCCGTAAACGCACCGCTCGTCACCAGAACATCATGCGACATAAACGGCGCACTGGCATCCTCCCAGCGCGAAACATGCCGTACCGTCCCGCTGAACGTGTTGTTCCACGGCGATTGAAAAATCACCCGCCAGGAACGCCCGTCCTCTGCAGAAATGTAGCGGTAGTTGTTCTGAATGGTAAACTCCCCTGAGAGCGGTGTACCAGCCTGCTGCACCCCAAAACTACAGACCACTAACACCAGCAACGTTGGCACCGCCAGAAAGATCATCAGACCCAACATGAAATTACGAAACTGTGTTCGTCGCATATTCATATAATACATGAAATGCACCCCGTATACTATCAGCTCTGAGTAAGGACCGTATCGGATACGTCATTGCGCACCTCCGAATGGGGTGCGGCATGTGCCCCATTTTGGGGCATTCCCTTCGGTAAACGGACATCCAGCCTGTATCGAGCCCAGCCGACGTGTACCCATAGTTAGTAGGGTAGGTCGCTGACCCACCACTAACAACACCGTCCAACTTAGCCTGTATCGAGCGGAGCCTGTACTGAGCGGAGCTAGTAGCTAGTAGGGTGGGTCGCTGACCCACCACTAACAACACCGTCCAACTTAGCCTGTATCGAGCGGAGCCTGTACTGAGCGGAGCTAGTAGCTAGTAGGGTGGGTCGCTGACCCACCAATACCAACACTGTCCAACTTAGCCTGTATCGAGCGAAGCTTGTACTGAGCGGAGTCGAAGTGTCGACGTGTACCCAAAGGGCACTTTGCCCGTCAGGGTAGATGCCTGTATCGAGCGAAGCTTGTACTGAGCGGAGTCGAAGTGTCGACGTGTACCCAAAGGGCACTTTGCCCGTCAGGGTAGATGCCTGTATCGAGCGAAGCTTGTACTGAGCGGAGTCGAAGTGTCGACGTGTGCCCGTCAGGGTAGATGATTCCATATTTTAACGGCCTATAATCCTCAACAGCGCCAGTTAAACAAACTACCCCCGCCTACAAAAAGCCATAGGCCATTCCCCCTCACAAATGAATGATGACAATTTTCACCAGAAGCACCAAAAAGTATGACAAAAAGCACTAATTGTCTAAGTATAGTTGTTCTATTTGTAAAAATCGCCTACAATAGGTGTACAGAATAGTTGTACAGAAAATTGTATATTGGAGATGATCATGTCCAACGAACTTCAACCTTTTTTTTCTCCCAAAGGTGCAGCGCTGATTGGCGCTTCCAGCAATGCACAAAAATTGAGTTATGGCATTCTCGAAAATATGGGCCGCTATGGATTTAGCGGTGCCATCTATCCGGTCAATCCCAAAGCGCATGAAATTCTCGGACATACATGTTACCCGGATATCAGCCAGGTCCCCGACCCCGTCGACCTGGCTGTTATTGTTTTACCGGCACCTGCCACCCCGGCAGTGCTGCAGGCCTGCGGCGAACGCGGCATCAAATTCGTTATCATCATCTCCGGCGGATTCCGCGAGGTGGGTGGCGAAGGCATATCCCTCGAAGCTGAGGTGCTGCGCATAGCTGATCAATACGACATGCGCATCATTGGTCCAAATTGTGTGGGCACTGTCGGTCTGCACAGCGGATTCAATTCCACTTTCATTAATGGCCTACCCGATGTGGGCTCGATTGGCTTTGTCTCGCAATCCGGGGCAGTTTGCGGCGGGGTGGTGGATTACGTGATCGGCAAGGGTGTCGGCTTTTCCGTTTTTGCCAGCCTGGGCAATGAAGCCGATATCACCGAAACTGACATGATTGCATATCTGGCAGATGACCCCAACACCAAAGTGATTGCCGCCTACGTGGAAGCCATCAATGACGGCCCGCGCTTTATCGAGGTGGCCAAAAAGGTAACCCGCAAGAAACCGATTGTGATTTTAAAATCCGGACGCACGCAGGATGGTGCGCGTTCGGTCTCATCACATACCGGTTCCATGGCCGGGGCACATGCCGCCTATCAAGCGGCTTTCAAACAAAGCGCCGTCATAGAGGCCAATACGATTTCGGAATTATTTGATATCGCCATGGTTTTGGGCAGTGGAAAACTACCCAAAGGCAACCGCGTTGCCATCCTGACCAATGCCGGTGGTCCGGCGGCATTGCTGGCGGACAGCTTGTCTGTCAATGGGTTAACCATCCCGGACTTAAGTGAAGAAACCCGCCAGACACTGCGCGCCGGGCTGGTCCCCAGCGCACAGGTGCAGAACCCTGTCGATATGCTGGGCGGCGCTTCACCGGCGGAGTACAAGCTGGCCGTTAGCACGGTGTTGCAGGACCCCAACGTGGACATCGCCATTCCGGTACTGGTTCCTCAATCGCTGGTTTCAGTTGAAGACGTGGCACGTAACATCATTGAAGCGGCCGGCACTTCTGATAAACCCGTCATTGCTTTCCTGATGGGCGATCACAGTATTCAGCAAGGCCGCAAGATTTTGCATGATGCCGGCATTCCCACCTATGCCTATCCCGAACGCATCGGTCCGGCGTTGGGCGCTTTGCTGCGCTATGCAAAACGCATTTCCACCGCTGATGAGTCGGCAACGGCGAAGATTAAGGCCAATCAAACCGCTGCTGCAGCGATTCTGAAAGGCAAGACCTCCCTGGGCGAAGCCGACACCCGTCCACTGCTGAAAGCCTATGGCATTCCGGTGGTGCATGGCGCTGTGGCGACATCCGCAGCACAGGCTGCTCAGATGGCCCAACAGTTCGCCGGTAAATTGGCCATGAAGATCGTCTCCCCGCATATTCTGCATAAATCGGATGTGGGCGGCATCTTGCTGAATATTGAAGGTGCCGATGCGGCCAGCCAGGCCTACGAGCAGTTAATCCGGCAGGTCAGTAAAGCCAAACCCGATGCCCGACTGGAGGGTGTGCTGATCGAGCAAATGGCAAGGCCCGGCATTGAAGTGATCATCGGCATGCAGCGCGACGTCCAATTCGGGCCATTATTGATGTTTGGCATGGGCGGCATTTACGTCGAATTACTCACGGACGTCAGCTTCCGTGTCGCCCCTTTAACCCGCCAGGACGCCACGGAGATGATCATGGAAACCAAGGCAGGCAAATTGCTGCAAGGGTTGCGCGGCGCACAGCCAGCCGATATTGATGCCGTGGTAGACACACTGCTCAAACTCAGCCAACTGGCTTTGGACTTTCCGCAAATTAATGAAATTGAAATTAACCCGTTATCGGTAGCCGGGCAAGGCGCCGGCGTTTTGGCGCTGGACGGCCGTGTCATTTTAAGCTGACAATGGTCTGCAAAAATTTATTGGAGGATTGAACGTGAAACGAATCTTATCAGGAAATGAAGCTGTGGCGCGCGGCGCCTGGGAAGCCGGCTGTAATGTAGGCTCCGGCTATCCGGGCACACCCAGCACAGAAATTCTGGAAACCTATGCCAAATATCCGCATGTCTATGCGGAATGGGCACCCAACGAAAAAGTAGCCGTGGATGTAGCCACCGGGGCGGCCTATGCCGGCCGCCGTGCCTTTGCCACGATGAAACATGTCGGACTCAATGTTGCCATGGATTCTTTTTATGTAGGCGCCAACACCGGCGCGGAAGCTGGATTGGTGGTGGTCTCCGCGGATGACCCCTCCATGCATTCCTCTCAAAACGAGCAGGACAACCGCCGCCTGGCCATGTTTGCACGCGTGCCTTGCCTGGACCCGGCGGACAGTCAGGAAGCCAAAGACTACACCATTGCCGCATTTGAGATCAGTGAACAGTTTGATACAATCGCCATGCTGCGCATGACCACCCGCGTCTGCCATACCAGCGGCCTGGTGGAAGTCGCCGAAGAGCGCCAAAGCTTAAATGAACCCGGCAAGTATGTCCGCAATATTCCTAAATATTGTATGGCACCGGCCTTTGCCAGAGCACGCCATCCCATCATTGAGCAGCGTGTTTCCTTGATGAAAACCTTTGCAGAGGAAACCATCCTCAACCGTGTCGAGCTGCGCAGCAGCGATTTGGGCATTATCACCGGCGGTGTCGCCTATCAATATGCCCGTGAAGTGTTCCCCGATGCCAGCATTTTCAAACTGGGACTGGTCTATCCCCTGCCAGAGAAGAAAATCAAAGCCTTTGCCGCGCAGATGAAAAAGGTCATCATCATGGAAGAACTGGACCCGGTCATCGAAGAGCAGGTACGCCTCATGGGTGTCGAGCTCTTCCGTGGCGAAGAGATCGAACACAATGGCGGCAAAGCCATCTTCCCCATTTGTTATGAATTCAATCAGTCGCTTGTTCGCCAAAGTGCGATTGAAGCCGGCCTGTTACCCAAGGACGAGCAAGTCGCTCAACCGGAACCCCTCAACGATGTTCAGCTGATTCCCCAGCGCCATTCGGTGCTCTGCCCGGGCTGCCCGCATCGTACGACAGCCTATGTCCTCAGCAAATTGAAAGTCCCTGTCAACGGCGATATCGGTTGTTATGCCCTCGGCATGGCCGATCCGATGAACTCGGTGCATACCGTCGGCTGTATGGGCGCCAGTATTGCCACCGCCCACGGCGCCATGGTCGCCGGTGACACCGAGCGCCATGTGGCCATCATCGGAGATTCGACCTTCTTCCACACCGGCATCCCGGCCCTGATTGATGTGGTTTACAACCAGTCCAACGTGATCACCATCATCATGGACAACCGCACCACCGGCATGACCGGCCATCAGGAGAATCCCGGCACAGGGTTTACCCTGCAGGGCAAGGAAACCTATCGCATTGATCTGGAACAGTTGGTGCGCGAGCTGGGCATCAAGCATGTCAAGACCGTACCGGCCCTGAAAGTCAAAGAGATCGAGAAGATCCTCAAGGAATATCTGGAAATAGATGAACCGTCGGTATTAATCACCGAAGAACCCTGCGCCTTGCTGCCGGAACGCAAGAAAGCCTATTTGCCGCTGCAAGTCACCGATAAATGCAACGGTTGTACAGCCTGCTTCCGTATTGGCTGCCCCGCGATCACCCAATCCGGGCAGATGGACCCCAAATACAATCGTCCGCTGGCCGAGATTGATCCGCAGCAATGCACCGGCTGTGAAATTTGCGCCCAGGTTTGCCCGCGCGACGCCATTCTGTTTCGCGATCAGGTATTAAGCCAATCGGGCAAGGCATAAAGGAGGCATCAATGACACAAGAAACAATGAAAACAACCAACTTTATGCTGGTCGGAGTGGGCGGTCAGGGAACCATATTAGCCAGTAATCTCTTGGCGGAACTGGGTGTACAGCTCGGCTATGATGTCAAAAAAGCCGAAGTACACGGCATGTCACAGCGCGGCGGCAGCGTCGTATCTCATTTGCGTTTGGGCAGGCAGGTCTTTGCCCCGATCGTCTCCAAAGGGCAAGTGGATATTCTGCTGGCCTTTGAGCAGCTTGAGGCCGCCCGCTATATTGACTATCTGCGGCCAGGTGGATTATTGCTGATCAACGATTTTGTCATGAAACCGGCCTCCGTCACCAACGGCAAGCAAACCTACCCTGAACGCGATAAAATGGAAGCCATTTTCGCGGCCGCTACCGATAATCACCATTGGGTGCAGGGCGCCAAAATCGCTGATCAAATCGGTAATCCCAAAGTCGCCAATGTCGTGCTTTTGGGAGCCTTATGCAGGCTCATGGATATGCATACCGCGGATTATGAAGCCGTCATTGAGCAGCGCCTGCCGGCCAAATTATTGCAGATCAATCTCAAAGCCTTTCGCACCGGTCACCAAGCAACATAAACAACCCAAATAATTATTTCCCGTAGGGGCAGGTCTCAGACCTGCCCCCCCCCCTACAATGACCTGCCCACACCCCCCATCGTATACAATGATACAACCCTCCCAACGCATATATAATGTATCCATCAGGTCCGCATCATCGACCGCACAAAGGATCGCTGGCATCGCATGTCGTTCTTCAGTATAGGTGGAGCCGGCCCCGATAGTTGGCGCGACCATCTCCCTCCTCCCGCATCAGGGCTATCTCGCCAACATCTCCTACCCCAACGGCATCGACTTCCGCTGCACCATACAGCACACCCCCGAGGATACCTGGCGATTGCTTGATTTGCAAACGCATTGATCCAACCCCCGTAGGGGCGTATGGTATACACTGGTGAGTGCAATACTCCCAATTTTATAAACCCCTTGCGACTAACGCAATATCCCAGGAAAAAAATTTATCTAAAATTTTTCAACAATTTGGTCAATACTATCAAACCAATAATTTCGATAACCTTCAGCAACATCCTGAGCATCATTGGTAAATAGAAATACATGAACCATTACTTCTAATCCATCATAATGGAATTTTTTTGGTTTTCCATTTTCTTCGAACAATGTACGATAACCTTCTACTTTGTGTTCATATTCAGTCCGTCCAATACCTTTTGGATCAATAAAAACAATATGGTATTGATTCCCTTTTTTCAGCCAAAAGATAAAATCAGGTTTGAAATTGGCAATCCGATTCTCAATTGGAAAATAATAGGGTATTGAAATATTATCCAAATTTTCATCAACTCGACTAAATAACCACCAGTCAAAGGATTTAAATTTTTGTTCGGGTTTAATTAAATATTGTTCCAATTTCCGGATAAAATTAACTTCACTTCTAATATGTATTACACTGCGAATATAATCAATACGCTCATTTTCTGTTAACAGAACTGGGATATAGTAATGATTTGCAATTTTTCGAATTTCTAATTGTGCATTATTTGCAAAAAAAGTTTTGCTTTGATTCAAATTTAAATACGCAGTTTGGGTTTCATATTCCTCAAAGGATATTTGCTCGCTCTTAAATTGTTCTCTCAAATGTCGAATACCTTCAATGGATTGCAATACATTTCTTATGTCCCGTTCTAAATTTTCATATTCTTCTACTGAAACTTTTATATGTTTATAATGATTTATTTCATCTTCTAAAATTTTGAAACCTGAAAAATCCTTGTTTTTTAAATTAAAATATTTTGTTGCCTGGTGAATTAAAACAGGAATATTTTTGAATGATCGGGGGTTATCTGTTCGATAGAATTCATTCGTATCTTCCAAACTGTTTCTTAACTGTTTTATCTGTGCAGGGGCCACATTATGTATAGCATGGAAAACGCGATCATCATCTACATATTCCATATACCTTTGTAATAAATCAAGATTTTCTGATGTCAAAGAAAATTTCGCCAGATTCCGTTCTTTATGCAGTGGCGTATCGCTGATTTTATATGTCGGAATTAATAATAGTTTTTCACTAATAGCTTCCTGATTTAACGTTAACGCCAATTCTTGCATACCGGATTGTTTTTCTTCCTGGTCCAATTCACTAATTACAAAATTCAAAGCTTCTCGATTTGTGCCAAAAATAAAAACGCTTTCTAAAGGCAAAACCAGGTGTTTTACTTGCTCAAGAATTGTTTTCTCAGCATCATCAATCAAATTACCGGTGATTAATTCTTGCAATCGTTTCCTCTGGTTTTTTAATGGCTCAATACGAACGCCTCTACCAACGGATTGTAAAATAAATTTCTTTGCATCTTTTGCAATTCCGATATTGATATACATGATAATATTGGGCCGATTGGAATCCCAACCTTCGTAAAAACTACGTGATCCAAGCAAAATATTAATGTCTGAATTGGGTTGATTCAATCGTTCAAAGAAACTTTCATCAGCAAAATGTTGATTGATTTCATAACCAGATAATTCTTGTTTAATCCAGTCGGATATATCCCCAATACGTATTAATGCAAAAGGTTCTTCACTGGTTTTTAATTTTAAAGCCACTTCTTGTTTATTTGAGGGACGAACCAATACTTCGATTTCCCCATTTGATGTGGCATTAAATACATAATTTAAAATATCTGCCTGTTCGAGTGAATTTAAAGATTCTTGTTCAATTGGAATCTTTCTCTCATTTTCAAATAGAAACACAGGTTTTTCAAGAAATTCTTGTAATAATTCTTTTTTGGCACTTTGCCATGTGTTTTCATCGACCTCACCATTTCCAATTCGAACCAATTCGCGGAAAAATAGTTTTAAATCAGCATCTTGTGTATTTACTGAATTTACCAATGTCATCATTAACGGGCGATGATAAAGGCCTGAATGTACCTGGCGGACACGTTCTTCAAAGGAGCGGGTATAGGCAAGCAATATTAAAGCTTTTAAAACAATTTTCTGTTTCTCTTCATCCGTATATTCATCACCATTATTGAAGCCATGCACTTCTTGTTTTAAAACAGCAATATGTTTTCCAAATCCTCTTTTAATAAATTCACTGAGATTGAAATTGGCAACGGTTGTTACAATGTCTCGTGAATCGGTAAAAGTAGCGGAAAAATTAAAAAGAAACCCATTCCTAGAAAGGATGGAATAGATATGCTGTCTTTTTGAGTCGTCTTTATCCCCTTTATGGGCTTCATCTAACAAAATATACCAGTTACCATCATTATCAAAACTGTGGAAATTTATGATCTTTTCTTTTCTTTCATCACTTAAATTATCAGAACGATAATAAAAAATGTTGATTTCTTGTTCATGTAACAAAGACGGAACCTGGCGCTTTATTTCTGCATAGTCGCGCAATTCATGTAATCGAATATATAATTTGCCATCTAAATTGAACTCTTGAACATGGACTTTTAATTGTTCAAGTAGATCATCGCGATGGGTTAACACCAAAATATCTTTTTTGGGAATTTCATCGTATTGTATAAGTCGATGTAATAATTCGATGAGTTTAACGATAACCAATGTTTTACCTGAACCAGTTGCCATCCAGAAACACATCCGGTTAATAAAATGGTCGTATGAAATTGAATCTTCATCAACTTCATAATACTGATCCAATAAGCTAGCTACCTTGCGTTTGGCAGAAGAGGAGCGATCAATTGATAAATCAAGATTGATTTCCAATCCAAAATCCTCATACCAGCGCATATATGCTTTTTTTCGTTCTTTTTCAGAAAGCTGGGGTTCCTGGTAGTATTTCCATAAAGCCAATAGTGCATTTTCCAGGGCCTCTTGTTGGTAATCCCACAGAGTTTTACCATGTGAAAAATTAGACAGCTCAAAACTGTTCCAGTTTGGTGGCAACAAACTCGCAGATATATTTTCAACCATACGTTGCAGGTAGATACCACCCATTTTATTGCCACCACACCAGCGGCTTAATGACCTGCCAATCAGGGTCCGTCAAACTCATTTGTTCACCATCTTCGAATTCTACATATTCGGCCGTAATTCGTTTAATCCATTTTCCTCTCAATTGTGAAAGAGTTTCTGCCAGATCAATGTCACCGTATAATTTCTCGGGATGAAAATGTGTACTATTTTCCTTTTTATCAATTTCCACAGTATGCAACATTTTCCTGTCGTTTAGGAAAACATAACTATGATAGGGGTCTTCATAAGGATTATCAAACAAGTCCGCATCATTATAATGTGCGTGTTGTAATACATCTTCATATTGTTCAAAGTCATAATATTTCACTAAATGTGATATGCCGCTTTCGCCTTTTATAAAAATTGGATTTCCGTCTTTCCATTTACTACAGAAGGCAACTTTTTTTATACGCGGGAGAATTATATTATGAAAATGTTCACCCATCTCCACTAAAATGTATTTTCTTTTTCCGCCATCTGTACGGTTAAGATCCATCACAGCATGTGCGGTTGTGCCTGAACCAGCAAAATAGTCAAGAGTTATATCGGTATTGGATTCAAAAACGCTATCGATTAGTTTTTTGTAAAGGGAGATAGGATGTGCGTAGGAAAAATTAAAACCTAACCTCAATAAATCTTGCTTTCCTCTCTTACCGTTATATAAAATGGATGAAAGAGGGGCATGAGCATGTTCAGGTAGATAAATCTTTCTTTGTGGCTGCGTCGTTTCATCATCACCAAATACTAATTCATTTTTCTCTATGAGTTCTTGCATTTTCTCAGGAGATCTTGACCAACCACTTGCAGGAACAGGACAAGGTTTTCCAGTAATTGGATGGATAAGCGGGATAAAAAATTGAGGTGGGGGTGGAGTGGGATTAGGCCATCCCATTGCAACTAGACGATAAATTCGGCCATTGTCTTCAAGATATGTATATGCTCTCTCGCCGCCGGATAATCCCACTTCTTTTAATACCCATTTTTTATATTCTGCTCTAGCAGTACTATTTACCTTACCATTTTGTTTTATTATTAATCGAGCTTTTTCATACATTTTTTGGATATTTTTGCTAGTCGCTTGGAATTTTTTTACATTCATCGATGCAAAAAAAATGTATTCATGTTGTATGGCTAATCCCTTTCCACCCATCATTGGATTTTTTTTGTCCCATACTACAGTACCTAAATAAGGAAAGTTCAATGTTCTAAAATAACTATAAAGAAAATCAAATTCATTCTCATCAATATGGGTTAAGAAGCTGCCATCGCTGTCCAAAAATTTACATGCAATTTCTGCTCTATTCTCAATCATGGTTAACCAACTAGAATGTTGATATGCATTTGTGTAAAGAAAACCACTTGTATCTGTATTATATGGTGGATCAATATGAATGCATCTCACCCTTCCAAAAAATTTAAGTAGTATTGTATTCAATGCTTGATAATTTTCACTGTGTATTAGCCATCCATCTAATGATTTATCAAGATTATTGAACGTTGATATAATATTGAGTTCGAAATCCATAAAATATTTAGTATCAAAGGGTAAGTATTTATATTTTGAATTAATTTAATTCTCCTGTTAAATCTTTCTCAGCAAGCATTTCCAACTTAAATTCAGTATCAATCATGCCCAGGTCATGCCATTCTTTGATTTGTTCAGCCATATTTACATGGTTTAGTAATTTTTCATATATCGGAGTATTAAATAATTTATCAAGTGTGATGATGTAGTGGCTATTTCGCACAAACTTTGGTTTGTTCCATATTTTTACCAATTCATCCTCAAATTGGCTGATGAAATCAATAACCTTATATGCAATTGCTTTCAATGCTTGCAATTGTGCCAATCTTTCCTTGTCCCAAATATTTTGTCCTGCAAACAAATATTGATACATCCATAATTCATATTGTTCCTTTAGAAATGCCCTGGCATCCTTGTTTATGAAGTAATCAATTTCACTTTGTTTCTCAAAAACACGAAAAGCTTTTGTAAGGGTTTCGGGGGCAAGTTCAATATCTTGTTTTCGGAAGGCTTTTAAAATATCATCTTCTTTTGTTTTGCGACCTTTTTCGGAATAAGCTACATCAAACACCAGTGTATTATCTTCTGCATTCACTTTTCGGAAAGTATAAATTGTTTCTCGCTTCTCATTTG
This sequence comes from Chloroflexota bacterium, assembly GCA_016838895.1. Taxonomy (GTDB): domain Bacteria; phylum Chloroflexota; class Anaerolineae; order Anaerolineales; family Anaerolineaceae; genus UBA5203. The sequence continues at coordinate 202 of JAEKNU010000100.1, read as the reverse complement.
ATTTTTTTAATTCCATATGGCTGGCATCGAAAAAGAATTTGAAACCATCTACTTCGATCTTTACACTATTAAAAATTCGGTCTGTCTTCACATAATAAAGCATGTGTGTTTTCCAAAAAAGAATCACATCCCGATCATCTGTATAAACCTTCTCGTAAATATTCTGGTGTAATGCGGTATAACGAAAATAAATTGAGCCACT
>JAEKNU010000099.1 GCA_016838895.1 Chloroflexota bacterium | reverse complement strand
TCATATTCAGATTTCAATTCAGAACTGATTTTTTTTGCATCATCAAGATACTTTTGAGATGCAATATGTTGATACTGATAAATTGAAACGAGAGAGATGGCATTAAAAGCATATATAATCATATATTTTGAATTTATTTTTTTTGATATATCCACACTTTGTTGATAAAGTGAATTTGCCTCCTCATAAGCTCCTAAGTCTGTATAAATATCACCAATCCCGTTTAAAACAATTGCCTCTAATCGTTTATTGTTTGTAAGTTGACTGTAGTGTAATGATTTTTCAAGATTCATAACAGCATCTTCTATTTCACCGCAACTGTGTTGAAGAACACCCATGTTGTTTAACACTGTAGCTAACCAAACATGATTTCCGGTTTTTTCCCAGAACCCAATATTTTGGAGAAAGAATTTTTTCGCTATGGGGTATTCACTTAGCATATAATACGCTGTACCCAGATTGAAAGAAGTAATTGCTATTTCGTTTTCTTTTTGTAAGTATGAATAATCATCGAAAGCTAGTTCTAGAAATTTGAGACTATCAATCGGATTACCCATTTCAGTGTAGCAAGTTCCAATAATTCGATAAGATTCTGCACGAATCTCGCGAAATGATAAGTCATCATTAATAATATCAAGAGTTTCGTTTGCAATTCTTAGTGCGTCCTGATAGTGCCCTATTGATTTGTGGGCAACAGCCATCCTAATTGAAGTCCGAGCCATTAATCCGGGTTGCTTTTTTGAGTCTATTTTATCAAATGCATTTGACAAATATGCCAAGCTGTTTTGTAAATTATCACTATTACTTAATACAGTACCCATGAGGGATGATAATACTGGTTTAGTGAGTATTATTTCTTCTGGCATATCTTTTAACCACAATTGTAATATGCTCAGTTGACCAGCAAGCATCATTGAAGCCCCTGCTTCTTCCAGTAAGGCGATCTGTTTATCCAGTTGTCCTTCTTTCTTATAGATCTGATAAGCTTTTTCCCACTGCTGGGTTTGCTGAAAATAGGCTGCGATGATGTTTTGCAACTGGTTATAGGTGTCTGCTTGCTCCAGTCTGACTTTCTGCTGTAAATAGTCCAAAAAGAGATGATGATAGCGCAGTGATTGGCCATCTAATCCTACGGATTGTACAAATAAATTGTCTTTAAAAATATGATCCGCGCAGGCTTTGTATTGTTTGCCCAGTTCAGGGAATAATTTGGCAATGGTCTGGTTGACGGTGTTGAAATCGAAATCTTCCAGCAATGAGGTATAGAGTAAAAATTGTTGAATATGTTCGGGTTGGGCGTTGTAGATCAGTTCGAAATAGTCGTTGATATTGACGCCGGTAGCGCGCAGGCTTTTTTCATGGGCTTGCAGACGGGAGATTGAGGTCTGCGCGGTCAGTAACAGACCGGTGATCCAGCCTTCGGTTTGCTTGCAGAGATCCTCAGCTTCAGTTTCGGAAAGGACAATTTTATGGTTGTTGAAAAAGAGTTCCCGGGTTTCATTGGTATTAAAAGCCAATTCCTCAAAGCCCATGCCACCCACCATACCGCGTGCAACCAGCAAAGGTAGATCAGGCAGGGAGAGCAGGGTGCGTGAAGCAAAAACAATGTGGCAATTTTCTTCCACATTTTGTACAAAGCGGCTGAGAAATTGATTGATCTGTACGTCTTCCACCACCAGATGATAGTCATCCAGCATGATGATGAAGTGTTCGGTGATCTGGTCATAGATATCATTGACCAGCATGGTCACCATGGCGTCAATATCCACTTCCTTCTGGAAAGAGGAATGCAATATATTGATCGCGTTGGTTTTAAACGTCGGGAAGCGTACCTGGACAGCGGCTACAAAATATTCCAGAAATCGGGAGATGTTCTGGTCGAGCGCATCCAGTGAATACCAGCAGACTGGCAGGGCAAGATCATCTGCCAGATCAATCAATAGGGATGTTTTTCCATAACCGGCTGGCGCGGCGATGATGATAATTTTTTTGTCCAGCAGTTCGTCGAGGGCATCCAACAAGCGCTGCCTGGAAATCAGGTCAGCGCGCTTCCTTGGAATGGCAATGCGGGTGCGTGTAATGTGCTGGGTATAGGTTTCCATAGCGTATATTTGAGGCGGGTCTACTTTTATATTTGTGTATATTTTACAATAACATCAACAGATTAAAATCATTATACGTAAAGGTGCTTGTTCAAACAAGGAGAGCATCCATTTAATTTGTTTCCCCCCTTACATCTTAGACATAATATTGGGTACTGTACTGATTATTGTGTGATTTAAATGCGCATTCCATCGAGGACATGCAAAAGGTGCTAGCCTATTTTTCCAGGCAGCACGTTTCCTGTGGATAGAGATACGCGTTCAGTGATGTGTTGAAATCCTCTTTGTATGATGGATTAGGAACAGTCTGCGATGTGGCGTCACTTTATGATTTGGGTTGGTGGCGTTGTGCTAATTCATTCTCAATGGCGGATAAGGGGATGTTTCTGGCGACCATCAGAACCAATAAGTGATAGAGCAGGTCGGAGATTTCTTCCACAGTACGTTGCTCTGTCTGTTGATTGGCAGCCAGAATGACTTCAATGGATTCTTCGCCTAGTTTTTTGCTGATTTCTTCCATGCCTTTTTCAAAGAGGAAGCAGGTATAAGAATCGGGCACAGGATTGACTTTTCGATCTGCGATAATGTCATATAGTTCTTGTAATTGCATGCGTTATTCTCCGCTATTATTATCAGGTTGTTGGGGTGGGGCAAAAAAACAGGTTATGGCGCCGGTATGGCAGGCGGGGCCTTTGGGTTCCACGAGTACCAGCAGGGTGTCGAAATCGCAATCCGCGCTGATGCTGAGGATGCGCTGGGTATTCCCTGAGGTTTCGCCTTTATGCCAATAGGTCTGGCGACTGCGTGACCAGAAAACAGTCTCGCCGCTTTGCAGGCTCTTGGATAGCGACTTTTTATCCATATAGGCCATCATCAGCACGTCTTTGCTCTGTGCATCCTGCACAATGGCCGGGATGAGTCCTTGTTCATTGTATTTCAATTGTGTTATAAATTCTTCTTGATTCATATGAAATTCCTTCTCAGGAGGTCATGATGAGTGATATTAAAATTGTCAAAGCTGATCTACCCATGGTTCCCGCACTGCTGAAACTAAGTGCACAATTGGGTTATGAACGATCCGCGGATGACATATCCACTCAAGTAGAAAAAATTTACTTCAATAATGATCACTTTTTAATCGCTGCTTTGCAAGATGGTGAAGTGCGTGGTTGGGCACATTTTTATCTCGTTGACCTGATCACTTCCCTGCCTTACATTGAAGTTGGTGGTCTTGTTGTGGATCAGGCTTGTCACAGACAGGGCCTGGGTCGGGCATTGATGCAGGCGGGAGAAGACTGGGCGATGACACATGATATAAAGGCTGTTCGTGTCCGTTCCCGTATGCAACGCATCTCGGCACATGCCTTTTATGAGCGTTTGGGCTACGAATGTATCAAAGAGCAAATGATCTTTCTTAAAACACTGCAAGTAAAGCCCTGATGGGTACTTTTTCTTCTATCAGATAGTCTTTCAAATCGCCAATCGCCATTTTACCATCATGGAACAATGATGCAGCTAGAGCGGCATCTGCTTTGGTGTCAGTGAAGACATCCAGAAAGTCCTTCATTGTGCCAGCTCCGCCGGAGGCGATCACAGGGATATGTACCGCAGAAGCGATCGCACCGGTCAGCGGCAGGTCAAAGCCTGCCATGGTACCGTCGGCATCAATACTGGTCAGCAGGATTTCGCCTGCACCTGCTTGTTGTGCATCAACAGCCCATTTCAGGGCGTCCAGTCCGGTGGGTGTTCTACCGCCGTGGGTGTAGACTTCCCATTTGCCATCGGCGATACGTTTGGCATCAATGGCGATGAGAATGCACTGATTTCCATACTGATCCGAGGCTTCCTTCAATAATTGCGGATTTTGTACTGCCGAGGTGTTGATGCTGACCTTGTCGGCTCCAGCCGAGAGGGTTTGCTGCACATCAGTTACCTTGCGGATACCGCCGCCAACCGTCAGGGGGATGAAAACCTCGCGGGCAACTTTTTCGACCATTGATAATGAAGTATCTCTGGCTTCCTGCGTGGCTGAAATATCCAGAAAGACCAGTTCATCTGCGCCGGCGTCCATATAAATCTTGGCCTGAGTGACCGGATCACCGGCGTCGCGCAGGTTTTGAAAATGTATCCCTTTAACAATACGCCCATTGGCGATATCCATGCAAGGGATAATACGTTTTGCGTGCATGGTCCTTCTCCTCAAAGTGTCTGAATGAATTGGGTCAATTCATCCAATTGAATTTTCTGTTCATATAAGGCTTTGCCGATGATGGCGCCGGCCAGATTCTCTGCTTTGGCTTCCTCTACATCGCTCAGTTTTTCCACACCGCCCGAAGCAATAACGGATAATCCGGTGGCTTGGGATAGTTCACTTGTGGCTGCCAGGTTCAAACCCTGCAACAAGCCGTCACGGGCGATATCGGTATAGATCAACCATTTTAAGCCCTGCTCTGCCAATTGTTTGGCAAAGGGAATGGCTTGTAATGTGGTGCCTTCCTGCCAGCCGTGGGTTTTCACAAAACCGTCTTCTGTATCCAGACTGACCGCAACACACTCATGTCCCCATTTTTTTAGTGCCTGTGCCAGGAATTCCGGCTGTTGCGTAACCACAGTGCCCAGAATGACGCGTTCCACACCTGCGTTGAAGGCGTTTTCGGCATGCTGCATGGAGCGGATACCGCCGCCAAATTGTACTTTGACGCCGGCAGGTTGGGTAACCGCTAGAATGGATTTCAATGCCTGCAAATTGGCCTGATCGGTGGTGCCAAAGGCGCCATCCAGGTTGATGACATGCAGCCATTTCGTACCGCTGGATATCCAGCGGGTTGCTGTATCTGCGGGGGTGTTTTTGTATTGTGTTTGGCGTCCTAAATCGCCTTGCATCAGGCGTACAACCTGACCCAGGTGCAGATCAATGGCTGGATATACATTAAAGGAGCTATTCATTTTCTGCCTCTATGGTTTCTTCTAATGTTGGTTCCTTAGTTCCTTCTTCGGTGGGTTCCTTTGTTTCTTCTACCTCGGGCAGACACGCTCGGGCATAACGCTTCTCATCTCGATCAGCACACAGGCTGCCCAGAACAGAATTCTCATGCCAGACAGTGCCTGATAAGGTATGCCCGTTTTCATCAATTTGCAACAAGATGGCCGTACCACCCACGCGCTGATTGGGGCTGCCGTACATGCCATCCATAATCAGACGGTCATTGCCGGTTAACCCGCTGATCAGGATGATGTCACCCAGATTGTTATAAAAGTAACCGTGTACCCATTGATCGTTGGTTTCCAGCACCAGCGTAACCGGTTGAAAAGGATTGTTGAAAAAAGGATCATTCATTAACCAGGAACCATTCCAACCCAATTGATCTTCCGCAATTGAACCATTGACCTGCAATTGGGACCAGAGCGGGGTACCCAAAAACTCACCTTTATCATTCAGTATATGCCAGCTGCCAAATTTGTATCCGTGTTTATTGGGCAACTGCAGCAGGATGGTCAAATCCACGATTTCACCAGGTTGTACTTCTTCCAACGGCTCCGGCCAGGAGCCGATATTCCAGCCCAGGGTGGTATCGGGTGGGAAGAACATCACGCGGGAGAAAACAGGCCCATTGTAGGTGTTATCTTCCTGTACGTAGGTCATGCGATAATTCCTGTTCCATGTATCCGTGCCTGTGTTTTGTACACGCCAGGTTTTCATAATTAACTGAGCCGGTTTGAGCACCGTTGCGTCCGGATAATTAATGTCCTCCAGCACCATGATTCGGTCTGTGCGGGATGCATTCATCTCCGACAGGATAAAGGGTGTCGCGGTGGCATATTGTACCGTTATAGTGCTTGTCGGGCTGACGGTGACCGTTTGACTGGGTTGCGCTGTCGCAGTCGCCTGGACAGTGCTTGTCAGCGTAGGTGTGTCGGTATGCCAGACTTCTTCAGTATATTCCTGCACCTGATACTGAATGTTTGTATTGGCCGGCATGACACAAGCTGCCAATCCGAAGATCAGTAGAAAAAAGGATACGAACAGAGAAATTGTTTTCATACGAATCATTTTACAACGTCATGAAGTTAGATAAAAGTTTTAAACCGACTTTGTGGCTTTTTTCGGGGTGAAATTGTACCCCGGCAATGTTGCCCTTGCGTACCGCACTGGCGTATCGGATGCCATATGCTGTGCTACTAATCGTATCCCGAGTTTGATCGGGTGCGCAATAATAGGCATGATTAAAGTAAACATAGGATTCCTGAGGTAATCCGCGGAAAAGGATGTCGTTCTCCTCTTCAATCTGCAAGGTGTTCCAGCCAGTTTGCGGAATGGTCAGGTTACCATTTTCTGGGAAGCGTTTGACAGCACCCTTGATGGTGCTCAACCCCGGGTGAATGCCATTTTCCTCGCTAACCTCGAAAAGCACCTGCATGCCTACACAAATACCTAACATGGGGTATTGTTTGCTGATGCGCTGTTGAACAACATCCAGTAGATTGGCTTGCTCTAAACCATGCATGAAGCCAGCGAAGGCACCTACACCGGGCATCACGACGCGTTTGCAGGATAAAATTTCATCGGCATCGCGCGAGATTTTCACATTGAATCCTAAATAGGTCAGGGCGTTATAAACGGAATAGAGATTACCGGTGTCGCCATTAACGATGACAGCATCATAGGTGTTTGTTGTTGATGGCATGGCTTATAGCACTCCCTTGGAGGACGGAATCTGCTGCTGGCGGCGAGGATCACGCTGACTGGCTGCATCCACAGCCCGCGCGAAAGACTTGAAGATGGCTTCAATCTGATGATGATCATCTGCGCCATAAGGTACACGGATATGCAGGTTGCAGGCAGCCTGTACACTGAATGATTCAAAGAAATGTTTGAATAAAGATGCCGGAATACCGCCGATCTCGGGTTGATGCCATTCCACTTCAAAGATGCAATAGGCACGCCCGGAAAAATCGATGGTTACTTCGGCCAGGCTCTCATCCATTGGCACACGTGTGGATGCGCAGCGCTGTATGCCTTTACGGTTGCCTAAGGCTTCCAGGGTGAGTTTTCCAAGGACAATACCGATATCTTCCAATGTATGATGCACATCCACTTCCAGATCACCCTGTGCTTCAACGACCAGATCCATCATGCCGTGAACAGCAATCTGATGTAGCATATGGTCCAGAAAAGGGATGCCGCTATTGAGTTGGCTTTTGCCGGTACCATCCAGATTGAGCATGGCACTGATATTGGTTTCAGCGGTACGGCGCTGCATTTGTGCCGTGCGTTCCATTGCTGAAGGCAGGCTCAGTGTGCTTTGTACAGCTTTTTGGGTTTCTGCTGTACTGATTCGTGCAATGAGTTTCAGTAACATCCCCATGACGTTTCCATTGGCAGCCGTGAAGAAAGTTTTCTCTGTTTGCACCATGAGCAGCCAGGCATCAGGCTTTTTGCCAGCAGCTGACCATAATCTTGCCTCGGAATCAGCAGAGGCTAAAATTGCAGAAGAGCTAATGCCGGAGAGCCAGTTGATGAAGTCTGATTGTTGCAGGGCTTTGATTAACGCTTGTGTGGAACAGCCCGGGAGGAGTAGTACATCATAGGCTGTAAGATCAGCAGTTTCATCAGCGGTGGTAACGAAGCCGCTGCGATCTTTCACCTGCGCTTGTTGTGCAACCAGCACAGGAATTAATTGCTCATTCTGCTGCTCAGCAGCAGCCAGACGCAATATCTCCTGCATGGCAGCCACGTCCATGGCTGAAAAGCCTTCATAAAGGAGTATGCCTATTTTCATGATGGAGTTCCTCCTTTGAGGATTTTTTCTAGTCCTTGAAGAATACGGTCATTTTGTTCGGGTTTCATGATGCTAATGCGTAAGGCATTGGGGCATGAGGGTTTGTTGTATCCACGTATTAGAATACCTTCTTTTTTTAGTTTATCGCAAACATCCTCTGTTGTATGTCCTTGCAATTGGCAAAGCAGGAAATTGGTCTGCGAGGGCAGTACTTTTAGATTGGGCAGCGCTGAAAAAGCTTTGTACATGCGCTCCCGTTCAGCGATGATGCTTTGAATCGTATCCTGATAATAATCCAGATCATCCAGGCAAGCTGCCGCGGCAGCCTGTGCTGCACAGTTTACATTATACGGTTGTTTGATTTTCCACAGATGCGGCATTAACCAGGCAGGGAAGATACCATAGCCAACCCGTAACCCGGCCAAACCAGCCCATTTACTGAAAGTGCGCAGCACGATCAAATTCTGCACCTCAGGGACGCGTGAGATGATACTGTTTTCCCGTCCGAAATTGTCGTTGGATGAGAATTCAATATATGCCTCATCTACAACAATCATGATTGGCAAATCCAGCAGGGCTTCAATTTCCGCTTTGGGCATCAATTGTCCATCCGGGTTGTTGGGTGTGGTCAGGAAAACCAGTTTGCATTCCGGCTGCATGGCAGCTTTACGTAAGGCGGCATAATCAATGGAAAAATCAGCTTTACGCGGAATTTCCAGGACGTTGGCAGCACTTAGTTTTGCATGCAGGTCGTACATATCAAAAGTAGGCGGCAAATTGATCAGGGTATCGCCTGGTTCCAGGAAGAGGCGGATAAGCATAAGGATGAGTTCATCGGCACCATTGCTAACCATGATTTGGTCAGCGGGCGCAGCAACAAAATCAGCCAGCTTACTGCATAAATTGACCGCACCAGGGTCCGGGTACAAATGCGGATAACAGGCTTTGACCAATGCATCGGCCACTTTACCGGATGCTCCGTAAGGATTTTCATTGGCATCTGCTTTGATCATCTCCTGTGGGGAGAATCCCAGGCTTTTTGCTAACACCTCAACAGGCACTGCAGGTATATAGCCTTGAATGGCATCGTAATGTTTGGCTACTTTTATCATATGCGTACCTCAGCGGCGTAGGCGTGGGCATCCAAGTCTTCTGATAATGCGATTTTGTTGGCGATGGGTGCAATTTCCTGAGCGGTTTTTTGATCCAGGGCGATAATGCTGATGAAGTGGATGAAATCAGTGATGTTGACCGGAGATGCATAGCGCGCTGATCCACTGGTGGGCATGACATGGCTGGGTCCGGCGACATAATCACCTAATACTTCACAGGAATATTCACCCAGGAAAACACCGCCCGCACAAGTAACTTTCTCGGCCAATTGCCAGGGGCTTTCGGTTGAAATGCACATGTGCTCTGGAGCGTATTCATTGGCTAAAGCGAGGGCTTCATCCAGATCCTTGGTTAATACGGCTCCGCTGCGGTTGGCCATAGAAGCCTGGATTTCGGATTTGCGGCTGCGCTGCTTGATCTGGCGTTCAACTTCTTTTTGAACGGCTTTGATTACGGCCAAAGATGGTGTGAGAAGAATTGCGCTGGCCAACACATCATGTTCAGCCTGAGCCAGTAGATCAGCAGCCACCCAGGCCGGATTGGCAGTTTCATCGGCGATGACTACGGTCTCGGTAGGGCCGGCAATACTATCAATACCGACGCTGCCATATACTTTTTTCTTGGCTAAAGTAACAAACAAATTACCTGGGCCAAAAATTTTGTCCACTTTTGGAATGCTTTTTGTGCCATATGCCAAACCTGCGATGGCTTGTGCGCCACCCACGCAATACACTTCTGTGATGCCTAACATGGCGGCAGTTGCCAGAATGACAGGGGATATTTTGCCTGTTTTAGATGGGATGGGTGTTGCAAGGGCGATTTCGGAAACCCCAGCAACTTGAGCGATGACGGCTGTCATGATAATTGAAGACGGCAGAGGTGCTGTGCCTGCCGGAATGTATAATCCGACACGCTGAATGGGACGTACAAACTGGCCCAAGGTTCCTCCACTTTGACTAGTAATCCAGGAGGTGATGGGTTGCGCCTGATGAAATGCGCGTACGCGATCAATTGATATTTGTAGGGATTGTTTTAAGTCGAGGTCGAGCTGATCATGTGCATCTTGCAGGGTTTGTTGGGGAACACGCAGTCCTTCGGGAGGTAAAGGGCCATCAATTCTTTCAGCCCAACGGATGAGGGCAGGGTCACCTTTTTGGCGTATATCCTCAAGAATAAAGTCTACAGCCTGAGAAGGCGTGGTTGGCTGTCCGAACATGGTTTTTAATCGGGATAGGACACTGCCAGGCACCTGAACGGCATCGATAGGAACTCGTTTCAAGATGGTTTCTCGGGCTTGTTTTGCAGTAAATCTTTTTAATTGCATTATTTCCTCCTATGTCCTTTGGATTTTTCTTTCTTGTACTGCTTTGAGCATGGCACTGTATCTGGGGGGCTCTTCTTCAAAAATGTAATTGACCGGCGTAACCACTACGCCACTGCCGCCGATATCGCGCAGCTCATTGACAGCCTGGAATAGATCAGATTTGCGTACCACGATATTGATCGCATACCAATTAGTGTCCCCATCCCGGTTGATGATATCGGATATGGTAGGACCATCCAGGCCGCGAATGATTTTATGGTCACGAATTCGTGCGGCAATATCCTCTCGCGACGCACCACGCACATTGGCGAACAATGCGGTGTATTCTTTACCACGCAAGTAAGCTTCAATATACTCCAGGAGTAGCCGCACAATTTGCATGGCTTCCGGTTTATCTAGCAGCGAATCATAATTGGCGATCAAAGCTGCCTGGGAGTGTAGTATTTCGCCATCCGGTAACATACGCAGACGATTTTCCTGCAATGTTTTACCAGAAGATACCAGGTCCGATATCATATCAGCATAGCCGATACTGGGAGCAAGTTCCAGCGTACCTTCAGAGGTAATCATCTCATATTCCAAACCGAATGGTTTGAGGAATTTTTCAGTTGACACAGGGTATTTCGTCGCAATGCGCAAAGGATGCGACAATGATTTGGAGAATTTTTGCAAATCATTTACAGATTGAACGTCTACCATATTCTCTGGCACAGCCAGGGCGAGCGTACAATGACCGAACCCGAGTTCATCGTGCAAGATCAAAATGGGGTCTTCTGCTATACTGTGTTCCTTGACAATATCCAATCCTGTTAAACCAATATCAACACTGCCATTGCGAATACTTGAAACGATATCTCCGGGGCGCTGGAATAAAATTTCCAATCCGGGTACACTGGGAATACTGGCACGATATTGACGTGGATTGGGTTTATAAATTTCCAGACCGCATTTCGCCAACAAACCTAAACTTTTTTCCGCTAATACACCTTTTGAAGGTAATGAGAAGCGGATTTTTTGTTTTAATTCTTTTTGATCTTGCATATTCCTCCAAATAAAAAAAACCCCCGGAAAACCGGGGGTTGGATAAGCTCATCAAAACGCAAACAGAACTCCGACGGTTAACCGCTGGTGTGAGTCACTCCATAATGATGATGCAAAAAAGCAATTATTGTTCTCATTGGTTGCTAATATATCAGTATTGTCTAGATTTGTCAATAAATTTGTAAAGTGGATATTATTTATGCGAATTTACTTGCAAATTTGCTTGCTTTTTTGGAAACTAATATTGATCGGTAAAGGATAAAATAGTAGTAGGATACATTGGAAAAGAGGTAATAACTTTGGAAATTAATGATTTAACCAGAAGTAAAAAAACGATACTTCCTGTAAATCGTGTTCTGTTTCCAAATGAGGAACAGCAAAAAAGATTTATCTTTATTGTGCTGCTGGTATCTATTGTAATGATTATTCATTTTTGGATTATTGATATTTATCAGTATACAACTGATAATCTGGAAATGGATGGTCCATTTTGGTTCCGGCAAATCACAGCTTTATTGGTGATTGGACATTTGGGGCTATATTTCCGTAAAAAGTATTCATTAATATTGTTCTCAATCGCTTTTATTATGAATACCAGTATTATATATCTGGCATTATTCACTTCATTTTTTCCGGTAAATTCATTCGTTTTATTAACCCTGGCACCTACATTGTTTGTAGCAGTTTTCTATGAACGGAAATTTTCACTATGGTATATATCGATCACTTGTTTAGTGATTCTGGCAGGATATTTAATCCTGGCAGATTTGAGTCAGATATGGAATGCAATCCTTGTCGTGTTTAGCTTTTTGATGATTTTATTTGCCTCATTTTTGCAAAATCCATCCATTCAATTAATGAAAAAAGCACAAGAGATTTGGGAAACTCAATATGTGCGTATGCTGAAGCTTGTTTACGATGGTGTGTTGATTTGCGAGGAATATCGCATTATTGATGCGGATATAAATTTTTATGAACTTTTTAAATTCCCGAAGAATACAAGGGAACTCTTTTTAAAAGATATTTTAGCTAAAGAAGCGCAGCAGTATGTGTATGATGCCATCTCCAGGAAAGACACAGAAGTAATCACTACCCTTGGGAGGAGACAGGATGGTATTGTTTTTCCGATTACGCTTTATGTATTACAACAAATATTGG
>JAEKNU010000098.1 GCA_016838895.1 Chloroflexota bacterium | reverse complement strand
ACAGCATTAATCAGTACAAGCGTAGCGGCACAGCATTAATCAGTACAAGCGTAGCGGCACAGCACGCTGTGCCCAGCGCCAGTCACAAAATCTACCTAAACCACCCTCTGCACTCAAAGAATTTCAATAATCCCGCGATTACCATCCACCCGCACCCGCTGACCACTTTTTAACTTGCTCATCGCATCCCGCACACCCACAATCGCCGGAATGCTGTATTCCCTGGCAATCACCGCGCCATGCGTCAACGCCCCGCCAATTTCCAGAATTAATCCGCCTGCGTTGATGAACAATGGCGTCCAGCCCGGATCGGTGAATTCAGCCACCAGGATTTCACCCGGCGCCAGCGTTTCACGCTGCGGATCGCGGATGACATGCACGATGCCTTCGATCACACCAGGTGAAACCGGATTTCCCAGCAGTGCCCCTTCCGGCGCATCATCAATTTGATAATGCACCGCCGGCACCTCACCGTCGCTGGTGATAATCAGTGGAGGTTTGAGCTTTTCAAAATATGCCATATCCGCACGTCGCTGCGCAATCAGGCTGCCCCAATCAGTAGCGCTGTCATCCCAAATCGAGACCAATTCTCTCCAGGTCAGGAACCAAATGTCATCGATTTGCCCTAGTTTATTTTTTGCTAGTAACTGCACAGCATTGCTTTTCAGGATTTCCTTGATTACTCTCAGCATGCGTACCATCAGGAATTTATGATGTTCACGCATCCCACCCACTTCATTCATCACATAATACAGTCGATTAAACATACCTAAACGGAGCTTGCCAAACAAACCGCTTCCCGCAGTAGCGTGCAGTTTTTGCATCGCGGATTGGCGACCCTCAATCAGGGATTGGTGTTGGGCGCTGTGACGTCCTACTTCGTTTTTCAGAAATTCAGCAACAACACGCAGTACTGGCAGCCCATCTTCATACCAACGCGCTTTGCTGATGTCAATTTCCGAGGGCCCGCGTGACCCATAGCGCTCAAGAAAATCTTCCCAGGCGCTCATGAATGCGGCACTGCCCTCCAGTTTTTCGGCTTGCTTCAGCCAGGCCTGTGCATCATCCCCCAGACGTTCGAACGAATCCACAAGTTGCGCGGATTGGCGTGCCTTATCAGCCAGGCCACCAATCGCCAAATTCATTTCATTCACCACGTTTCCGGGAACACCCAATGTCAATGCTTCCAGTTCATCCGGCGTCAACCAGCGCTTGGCCAGGTATGTCAGTAATTTTGTGGCGCCAATTCCGGCACCGGCTTCCGGAACCCAATGCAGGAAAAAGGGGAAGAAATCGGGTAAGGTATCCACGATACCTTGCATCTGCGCCTTGCCAGGCGCTGCTGCATTAAGGGATTGATCCACCTCTGCCACATAATCATCCATCAGTATATTGATTTGCGTAACAAAGCCGTTCAGGTCTCTGTACCACATTGTAGCAAACATGCGCCGCCCGTACTTTGACAAAGCTTTGAATGCAGAAAAGCTAAAGCGCAAACCATGGGGTCCCTTAAATTCAGGCCGTCGCATGGCTTGTCTGAGTGCCTGGGGTGCCAGCGCATCCATTAACACAATAGACCTCAGGATCACGCGATGCAACACGGGATGCAGTAATATCACACTCAGGTCAGCAAATATGCGTCCGCCGCTGCTGCGTATGAAATCATTATCAAATGGATTATCCGTATGCCCCACAGGCAATACGACTTCGATGTTTGAAATACCGAGCGGTGACATGGGCAGGGTCATACTTTGTTGATGCCCCATGCTGAAAAAAATGTGCAGGCTGCCATCAGCAGAGTGCAAACCATCCATTGGATAAAGCGAGGTGATCGGCCTGGATTGCAATAAATAAAACTTGTCCTCGGCAAATGCCCATTCAATATCCTGCGGGCTACCGTAATGATCCTCAACATTCGCCGCCATCCTGGCTAAATCCAAAATTTGGGGGTCGCTTAATACTTTTTCTTTGCGGTACACATCGCTCAGGTTTTCCTGACGCGTACCGCCATCCACTTCTGGGTAAATGGCCATCTTTTTATCCGCAATCTGACGATCAATAATCGTGTTGTTGCGTTTATCTACCTTATATGCATCCGGCGTAACCAGGCCGCTCACTAGCGCTTCACCCAGGCCAAAGCTGGCATCGATGCATAGCGTATGGCGCTGCCCGCTCAGCGGATCAGCCGTAAAAAGGATGCCCGATTTTTCCGCCATTACCATCTGCTGGATTACCACCGATAGTTGTACATCCCGATGATTGAACCTGTTTTGCACCCGATAAAGAATAGCCCGATCCGTGAAAAGCGAGACCCAGCAGCGCCGCACCGCATCCAGCATGGCCTCTTCACCGATGATGTTCAAATAAGTATCCTGCTGACCGGCAAAGGAGGCATCCGGTAAATCTTCTGCTGTGGCACTGGAGCGTACCGCGTAGGCATGCTCGGCGCCAATCGCCAACCAGGATTGCCTGACCGCCTCGCCAATTTCGTCAGGCATTGCCACATCCAGCAACACCTTGCGTACACTTTGACCCACCTGGCGCACAGATTCCACATCATCAGTGGTTACCCTGCCTAATAATGCATAAAGTCCTTCAGCATCAGCACAGCTCGCCATGAATTGTTCAAACGCAGCGGTGGTCAGACAAAATCCGGGCGGCACAGGGAAACCGGCATGGCTCATTTCACCAAGATTAGCCCCTTTTCCACCCACCCGCGCGATATCATTTGCGCGAATCTCTGAAAATGTAAGAATAAATCTACTGTTAGTGGTCATAATAAGTCTGTAATTCCTTTAATGAGTAACAGCAGTCCGAAGACTAGCGGCAATAGAATGCCAATCATTCGGCTGTGCTGGTTAATGAATTGTTTGATCGATTGCAGCAAA
The DNA here is from genome assembly GCA_016838895.1 of Chloroflexota bacterium. Lineage (GTDB taxonomy): Bacteria > Chloroflexota > Anaerolineae > Anaerolineales > Anaerolineaceae > UBA5203. Next base: position 9,798 of record JAEKNU010000098.1, on the reverse strand, counting down.
TCTTTCGCGCGTTTTGGGAAAAGGAAATAGATCAGGATAGGGATCGTCACCGACAGACAAAATACCAGTACAACCAGCAAGGTAATCACAATTTTTTCCGCGATGATCAAATCACTCAGGACGACAACCGACATTGCCGTCAGGAAAAGGGCCAGATTCTTGAAATTAACCACCGAGACCATTGCACCGAAACCATATGCCTTTAGCGGCGTGATATTGTCAACAAGTGAAAAAAAGCGCGGTTCGTCTTTTTTTTCAGCTACAGGCTTGCGCCAATTGCGTAGGGCCAGCCAGACGAGCACGCTACCCAGGACGATCAACAAGATGGAGCGTACAATGCTGGTCTCGCCGGTATTGCTTTGCGCTGATCGGTATCCAATAGCAACCGCCGCAATACCAATCAGGCTGTAAGCACTGATGTATCCCAGCGCATAGCCCAGGGCATTCCGCCAACCTCGATCGGATAGCAGCATTAAAATGACGAAGGTCATTGAGCCAACCGAGAGCAAACCCGCTGAAGCCAGCACCAACGCTTGAATGAGTACCGAAAACAATTGTCACTCCTTGAATCGCCATAGTTTATTGTTAGCGACCACTTATTAAAATAATAGCAGAATCTTTATTGTAAGTCAACACTAACATATGATAGAATGATTTTAGCACTGATCGCTGGTTCTGGGAGCAGAAAATGCCTAAAATTGTTGAAGATGAAAAAATATATCAAGCAGTATTGAAAGTTATCAGCGAGAACGGCTATGCCGGTGCAACAACAAAATTAATGGCAGAAGCTGCTAATGTCAGTGAAGTGACCTTATTCCGTAAATATAAAAACAAGCTGCAATTGGTAAAACAAGCCCTCCTGAACATCATCAAACAAACGGATTTTCTGGCCGCAACACAATTCAGTGGCAATGTGAACGCAGACTTATTGCATGTTGTGCAGGCGTATCAAGATTCAGCAGTTAAGTATAGCCGATTACTTTTCATGATGTTTTCAGAAATGTCGAGTTTCCCTGAAGTATTATCCCTTTTGGATCCCCCATTAGAAGTCTTCAATAATATCAGGAATCTATTTGCAAAATATCAATCCGCAGGCATCTTGCAGCAAGAGAATCCGGTGCATGCCATGTCAGCATTATTTGGCCCCCTAATCTATACATCCATGATGCAAAGCGCCATGCCCAATGTGCACATTCCCCCATTAGACCTGCAAAAGCATGTTACCCGCTACTTGGAAGGCCGTCTTCTCGAAAATCAGGAAAATTAACGCCCAACCGGAACAGGCAACCGCCCACACCATGTCATTGCGAACCCGACAAGCGCTATCCCGAATTCACCCTCCACATGTAGCGGCACAGTGCGCTGTGCCCAGCGCTATATGGGATAACCACCAGCTTACTCTCCAACATGCCCAGCCGAAGGATCGAAGTGCACTATTACCTGTGAATCTGTACCTGAATAAAAATCCCTCCCCTAAATCGATAGATTTGGGGGAGGCTAAGTGGGGGTGATACGCTAGCTATTAAATCCACCTCGAACCAAGCCGACGTGTGCCCTGTAGGGTTGAAGTGCCTGCACTGAGTTCACCCTCCACATGTAGCGGCACAGTGCACTGTGCCCAGCGCTGGATGAGATACCCACCAGTTTTTTCTCCAACATGCTCTGATGAAGTGCTTGCACTTAACGGATATGCCATCTGTGAATCTGTACCTGAATTAAAAAATCCCTCCCCTAAATCGATAGATTTGGGGGAGGCTAGGTGGGGGTGATGTGCTAGCTAGTAAGTTCAACTCAAACGATTCACAACACTGTTTGCCCCGGACTCAGTGCCCACACTGAGCAGATTCTTTCAATGCATCTCGGGCTGAGCGAATTATTCCAATCTGCTGATACTGTCAACAAATAAGCGAAACCCGACAGTTCACTCAATCCAGCTGGGCCGTTTCGACGTGTGCCCTTCAGGGTTAATGCCTGATAATCGCCGATCATCCATACTCAAAATTACCTCCCCAAAAATCTGCATCAGGATTTTGGAGGTAGTCGATTGGGCTCCACCTCCAAAAAATCGCCGATCTCCGCAAACATCGCCTGCATACGCTTCATATTCACAATATGCCGTGTCGAGCGCCCATCATCGATCGAATTCACCAGCCCTGCCTCGCGCAGCTTCTTGATATGCACACTCACCGTCGGACGCGATATCCCGAAATATTCCGCAATCTCCGAAATATCCATATCAAAATGGCGGATGATGCGCAAAATCCCCAGGCGTGTCGGATCACTCAACGCCTTGCAGCGCTCCGCAATCTCCGTGATCTCATCCTTGGCATAACTGAATAACTCGCCCGGTTCTGAAACACTAATAACCAGTTCATCCCCGATCACCGCCCAGGAATCAAACAGTCCAAACGGCTCCACCCATAAGGTCAGTTTCAAATCCCCATTCATAATCGGCGCATGCAATGACGTGCGGTAATGCAGCGCATTCGTCTTTGGCAGCATCGTCAACAGCTTGCCCAGCGAAGCCCGCCCGCCCTTCATCTCAACCCCTTCATAACGACCGCGAGTCGATAGCATCACCATATGCTGCGCCTGGCGCCACGGCAGATAATGGCGCTGCACAAACACATCCAGCCACTTCCAAAACGATTCCTGATACAACGGATTCGAATAGACCTTCTCAATATGCGCGGCTGTCTTTTCAATCGCATCTTTCATGCGCGGGATACTGAAATACGATTCTGTAAGATCCTTCTGAGCCACCTGCACCTTTTGAATCAACAAAGCCGATATCGAATCAACCCCCGCTTCCTCACACCAACCCTGCCAATCCGCAGCCTTTAACCCGCTCAGATAGGCCAAAACCACCTCATACTCCATCGTCAGCAAATCATCCGGACACACATAAGCCAGCATCTCGAACATCATCAACGTATCCCCCGTATCCGGAATCAGATACTTGGCCAATGCAAACCAATCCTTGGGAATCCGTAGATAAATCTTGATCTGCTCCTCATTCAAATAGCGCCGCATGCGTTCCAGAACAAAAGAGCCGATCGCATAATCCAGCTCCAGCAGTACCATTTCCTTAATGCTATAGTCAATCGCTTGATTATTCTTCACGCTCATCATTCACCCTCCATCACAACTGCAGCAGATCCCTTGACCTGCCCGGCAGCACCCAGTATTCGCTTACTCTGCACCTGAACCGTAAACGCCATCAGCCATAAGGCAATCGTCACACCCCCGAAATACACATAGGTTTCAATCACACCCGGAATCAGCAGCGGTAAAATGATCACCGAAAGCATCTGCGCGCCGATCAGCGTGAACTCCAGATACCCCGATAAGCGCCCCAACATCTCCCCTGGTGAAGTCACCTGCAGCAGCGTCATAATTTGGATGATCAATAACCCGTTCCCCAGACCACCCACAAAAGCACCCGCCACAATCAACACCGGCAGCCAAAGCGGATCATCAACGAAATAGCCCAGCACCATACACAGCGGCAGCATGGCCAGCAGGAAATTACCCCAGGCGATATCCCGCCAGTAATTCGCCTTCGCCTTGCGCATTACAATCCAAATTGAGGTCACAAACGAGCCCACCCCGATGAGCCCGATCACCAGCCCCATAAACGATTCGTCCCCATCCAGCACATCCCGGATATAAACCGAGCCCAGAATATCAAAACTCACGATAATCAAAATTGTAAAGAAGGACGACAAAAACAACAAGCGCAGCGGCACCGACCCCCACAAATACCCCAGCGCATCATTCTGATTCGGTTCCAGCGTGGTTGTAGGGGCGGGGTTTATCCCTGCCCGATCATTCGCCTGCGCATGTCCCGTACGGTCTGTAGGGGCGGGTTTCAAACCCGCCCCTACAGAACCTGCCCCTACGCCCGCACGATCATGTACTGCCACCGGTAACAACGCCGGTAAACGCCATAAAATCACTACCGAAATCATAAACGAGACAATATCAATAATAATCGCCTGATGCGCATTCATAATCGTCAACAGAAAACCCGCAAACATCGGCGCCACAATTTTCAGCACACTGTTCAACTGCTGGAAAAAAGCATTCACCTTTTCCAGCTCAGCCGGATCATCCACCAATTGCGGCAAAGCCGACTGCCGCGCAGGGTTCATCAGCGCCACAAACACCGCCTGCAACGCCATCGACAGATAAATCAACCATAACTTATCCGTGAAAATGATAATCACAATCGCCGCCCCCGCCCCAAACTCACTGATCATCATCAACACCTTACGGTTATAGCGGTCCGCCAGCTTACCTGCCAAAGGCGAAAAAATCATCACCGGCAGCAGACCCGCCATGAAGATCCCACTGCTCTCCGCCACCCCGCCGTCCCCCTTGAAAATCACCAATGACAATATCGCCATCATCGTGATCCAATTCCCCAGCCCGCTCACAATACTGGAAAATCCCAGTATCAATATCTCTCGTCGCTTCAAAAAGTCAAAATTTCCTTTCATTGACACACTCCGCGTAGCTAAAGAACTACGCTACAATCGTAGCATAACACCTACGCAATAGCAAGAGGGAATATTGGTTGATTTTTCGGTGGAGATGAGGTGTTTGATTTATGCAGCCCTCGGTACTGTGCCACTGCACAGTACACTGTGCCGAAATCAATCCATATCCGTAAATTCTTCCTCCCCTAAAATCCGCTTTTCAGGATTTTGGGGGAGGTTAGGAGGGGGTGTCCCCACATCTGCCAACTTCCCCGTATAATACCCATACACATCTCATACACCCTAGGGAAAAATCCATGACATCTGATCCACTTTCCCAGGCCGTATCCCTCATCAAATCCGGCAACAAAGAAGCCGGCAAAAACCTGCTCATTAAACTGGTCAAAACCGACCCGTACAACGAAAACGCCTGGCTCTGGCTGGCATCCGTGACGAGCGGGGAGCAGCGCATTTATGGTTTGCAGAAGGCGCTGGCGATCAACCCGCAGAACGAGAAAGCCCGCACATATCTTGATAAACTAAAACCGCCTACACCTCCGCAAAAATGGCAGCCCCAACAGGCGCCTGCGCCCCAGCCATCCTCAGACAAGCACCTTCCCACTGGCAAAATTACCCTAAAACCCAACTGGTCTAAGATCATACTTGTCTGGCTGATCACCAGCATCTTTGGCATTCTCTCCTTGCTGGTGACCGGTTCGGAGCTGTTGCTGGATATTGGTGTGTTTTTTATTCTTATTCTTCTCATGCTTGTACGCTCTTTTTTCATCACAATCATTTTCTTTGTCCCCCCCTGGATAAAAGTAGAATTGACAAATGAAACCCTCAGCGGCCCCAGTTGGTGGAGCCCGAAGGTAAAAACACCTATCCGAAACCTTGATTTGCAAACCATTAACAGCACCTTTGCCATTATTGGCTTTTATGTCATTAAACCAATTCATAAGGAAAAAAAAATCCTGCTCTTTGGCTTCAACGAAGACCAGTACGACCTGCTGATTGATCTCATCCCTGTCAGGCAGGCCGGAAAATAACCTCTAACCTCCCAGTATACAATGATACAATCTTGACACCCCGCTAAAGCGCAATATAATTAATCCCAACAGACAGGTTATCCCCATTGCAGCACGCAAATTTATCTGCCTGGCGCATGCAAAAACTGCCTCGGGCAAAGGCAGCAATAAAACAGGCTTTGGATACCAGTCTGCCCACCCTGATAGTTGGCGAAACTTTATTTACGGACGAAGCATTTATTTTTACATCGCAATTGTTGTCATATCGGAAATAATTCTTCTGGCAATCACCCGGATACCGGCCAAAACCACTGACTACCTGCCTAGTTCACGCGAAAGTGCCTGGAATACCTGCGTGGCTGCCGTTGAGCAGCAGCCCGGCATGTCTGTCGATCAAGTGCAACCCTTCTCACAGATACCAGTTACCAGGGTAGACTTACCTATTAGAATGGCAGTGCATATCAATGCGACATTGCCCAAACAGCCGACGATCCACGGCACCTCAGTGATCTGCAACCCCGATAACCTTGAATTGTTTTTGAAAGGACGAGTATCAGGCAAAATTGCAATGATAAGCACAATCCTCTTGTCTGCCCTGAGTTTGTCGAAGGGTCAAGATGCCATGTCGAGCTTGCCAACCAACCAGTAGGGGCGTATGGCATACCCCCGAACCCGCCCATAGCCAGCACCTACGATAACACCCCAAACCTGCAGTATTTTGGTTACATCACCCAACAAAAAAGCCACCCGATTGGGTGGCCTTCCTTACTTTATCTCACCCCATCACATGGGGGACTGAGGGTGGCTACTTGCTCAATAAATACTTATGCATGGCCTGTGCAGCCTGACGTCCGGCACCCATGGCCCGGATAACCGTCGCACCCCCGCTAACGATATCCCCGCCGGCGTAAACGCCTTCCAGGTTCGTCTGCATCGTTTCAGGGTCAGCCACGATGTTGCCCCACTTGTTGAAACTGAGGTTCGGTGTGGTCTGCTGGATGATGGGGTTGGAGCCATTCCCAATCGCCACGATGGCATAGTCGATATCCAGCACATACTCCGAGCCTTCGATGGGCAACGGACGACGGCGTCCGGAGCTGTCGGGTTCACCGAGTTCCATCTTCTGCAGCCTGACGCCGTTCAGCCACATCTTCCCATCCGCCAAAAACTCCAGCGGGCTGTTGAGGAAGAGGAACTGGATGCCTTCCTGCTGGGCGTGATGAATTTCCTCTTTGCGGGCAGGGATCTCGGCTTCGGAACGCCGGTAAATGATATAGACGGCTTTGGATCCCAACCGCAAGGCCGTGCGCGCGGAATCCAGGGCGGTGTTGCCGCCGCCGAATACCGCCGTGACCTTGCCCTTGAAATCAAAGACGGAAGTGTCATAATCATCTCGATAAGCTTTCATCAGGTTCACGCGCGTCAGGAACTCATTGGCGGAATAGATCCCGATCAGGTTCTCGCCGGGGATGTTGAGGAAATAGGGCAGTCCGGCACCCACCGCGATGAAGACGGCGGCGTATCCGCTTGCCATCAGTTCATCGATGGTTTCACTCATGCCGATCACCACGTTGTTCTGGAAATCGACGCCCATCTTTTTCAGGTTTTCCACTTCATCCTTGACGATGGCCTTGGGCAGACGAAATTCGGGGATGCCGTAGGTCAGCACGCCGCCGAATTCGTGCAGCGCTTCAAAGACGGTCACTTCATACCCGTAACGGATCAGGTCACCGGCGCAGCTCAACCCGGCCGGTCCGGAACCCACAATGGCGATCTTTTTGCCGTTGCTCTGATAGGTTTGCTGCTTCTCTGTGCCATTGGTGTGGGATGTTTCATATTCGGTCACGAAACGCGCCAGGCGCCCGATGGCCACGGCTTCACCGCGTTTGGCCAGTACACATGCGCTTTCGCATTGTACTTCCTGCGGGCAAACCCTGCTGCAGATGCGCGGCAGCACATTATCTTCCTTGATCGTTTTGGATGCGGCGATATAATCACCATCGATCAATTTTTCGATAAAAATCGGAATTTTGATATTAACCGGACAACCTTTGATACAGTTCTGCGTGGCACAATTCAGACAGCGCATGGCTTCAATACGGGCCATTTCCTCGGTATACCCCAGGGTCACTTCATTGAAGTTATCCTTGCGCACCGCGGGGTCCTGCTCGGGCATCTCCTGCCGTTGAATTTGCATGCGTTCTTTGTTTGATAATGTGTTCATTCGGGATGTCCTTTATGCTTTTTCGCTGAATTCGTCGATTTCCTGTTCCAGACGGCAGTCATGATCTGCTTTGGCGGTTTGTTCTTCCTCAACATAGGATCGATTGCGATTCATCAGCGATACAAAATCCACTTTATGGCCGTCAAATTCGGGGCCGTCCACGCAGACGAAGACGGTTTTGCCGCCAACTTCGGCACGGCAGCCGCCGCACATACCGATGCCGTCCACCATGATCGGGTTCAGGCTGACCACGGTATGAATCCCGTATGCTTCGGTCAGGTCGGCGATGGCTTTCATCATCGGGATCGGTCCAATAGCCAATACAAAGTCGATCTTCTCGCCGGCATCAATCAGCGATTGCAGTTTCTGGGTCACAAAGCCTTTAATGCCATAGCTGCCATCATCGGTGGTGATGTAACAGATATCGCAAATTTCTTCGAGTTCTTTTTCAAGGATAATCAATTCCTTGTTGCGCGCACCCACGATAGAGATGGTTTTGTTGCCGGCTTCCTTGAGCGCCTTGGCGGTGGGGAAGGCCACCGCAGTACCCACACCCCCGCCCACCACGACAACGGTACCGAAATATTCAATGTCAGAGGCTTTACCCAACGGGCCAACCAGATCCAGAATGCTGTCACCGGCTTCCATGGTCAGGAAGTGTCGTGTGGATTTGCCAATACCCTGCACGATCAGCGTAATGGTACCATTTTGGGGATCGGAATCCACAATCGTCAGTGGGATACGCTCGCCTTTTTCGGTCAATCGTAAAACAATAAATTGTCCGGCCTTGCGTTTTTTGGCAATCAGTGGGGCTTCAATTTCGAATCTCTTGATATCCGGCGCCAAGAAATCGGCGCAAACAATTTTATACATAATGGATTTCCTTTTGGTTAATAAACACACAGCAGGACTGTGATGATATGCGGTCTTTCTGTCCGAAATGATACCGTATTTCTTGCAGCTTATCAATCAAACACGAAAGGCAGGCAATCGATGCACAATGATTTAAACGTTGACAGCCCGATTCCAAACCAATGCCTCAGGTAATTGAAAGCGCTGATACGATTGAATTTCACCTTGTTCGTATGAAAAATGATGAATACAAGGCAGATGATCCTCAAAGACATAAGGACCAAAATAATGGATATTCTTAACCACTTCATCCGAGGAGAAGACCCAATCCCGCTTTTTCCAGGTCAGGGTTCCTTCTTCGGTTTGAATGGGTTCGTATTCGGGGGCACGGGCGCTAAAAATATATAATCCGCCATCAGGCACTTCATAACTCTGCCAGGTCAGTACCCCGCGGAATTTTAATTTATTGAGGCAGTAACCGGTTTCTTCCTGCACTTCCCGCAGGCATCCGGAATGCGCGCTTTCGCCTTGCTCAATATGACCACCAACGCCATTCCACAGCCCCGCATTAGGCGGCTTCTTACGCAGTAGCATCAGTATGTCATTTTCCCGATAGAGGAAACACAGGCTATAGATCAGGGGATAAGAATCGAAATGATAGGATGGATCTGTAATGTTTTTCAATGTCTTTTCTCTCTTGATAAGATATGTCTATTATAGGCGATGAATATTAATTTTGGGTGTGAATTTAAAAAGATGTGACCCACTCCCAAAAAGTCATCCTTCGAAAAGGGTAGGGGCGTATGGCAATACGCCCACAGCGCCGCATAGAATCCCCCTCACACCCGTAAATCCACCCTCATTAAATGGTAACGGCACAGGGCTCTGTGCCCGAATCAACCCACATCTCATAAAACACACCACCATTTTCGTGTGTTTTGTGGTTAATTTATTCAATATATCCAGACATATCGCCTATCCCTCACACCCTTACGCGCGTCAATATATCTTTTCATCCAAATTTCACGCCTTAAATTTCCATACTTTTAACCCAAAGCTAGTAGGGGGGGCCGCTGACCCACCAATACCAACACCGTCCACCCCCCCCCCACCTAACCACCACCGCCGCACCATTAAATTGAACTTACCCCGAACTTGTAGACACCTGAAAAGGCTGGTAGAAATAGATAACTAGTCAGGAGTCAAGTGATGA
>JAEKNU010000097.1 GCA_016838895.1 Chloroflexota bacterium | reverse complement strand
TTATAATTGTTTAGTTAATTCGTTAAATTATAATGGCATCGCATTAACCAAACTTTCCACTACAACGACAGGAAGAATAAAAAGCGAAATCTGGTATCTTAAAAATCCGCCGACTGGAATACACAGCGTTAATTACACTAGAAATTCTAGATGGGATGTGATTTTCGATACAATATTATTGAGTGACGTAAATCAAACAGATACATTTGGATATCAAAACATTGTGACCGGCACTGGATTAAACATGCAGCAAACAGTTCCATCGAATTCAAATGATTTGGCAATTGATTTTGTCAATAAGTATTACGCAAGTCCAGTTACTTCAGGATCAGGCCAGACACTTGTTCTAAATAGTAATATTTCTGGGAGAAATCAGGCTCTTGTATCAAGCAAGGTGGAAGCATCTGAAATGTCCTGGTCATGGACTGGGGCAATCAGATGGATTCATCACGCTCTTGTAATCCACCCCATGGGATATGCGACACCCACGCCGACCCTGACGCCAACGAATACCAGTTCACCGACCAGTACGCCCACGCTGACACCCACGCCAACCCCGCTGGACTGGCCGACGCCAATACAGCAAACCCCGCAAACAGCGGGAGTTTATCAGGAAAGTGATCCGGCCTGGCAGTATACCGGCTTATGGGAAAATATCACCGACAGTGCCGATTCAGGTGGGGCGCGCATGGATGGTACGCTGCCCTGGGCTTCGGCACAATTGAGCTTTACAGGCAATCAAATTACCTATACTTATCGCAAAGGGCCGGAATACGGCATTGCGGAAGTCTATGTGGCGCCGGCAGATGGCAGTGGTACACCAATCAAGATTGCCAGTATCGACCAGTACAACGCCAGTGTTCAGGCTGCGCAAACTTCAGTGTTGACGTTACCGGAAAGCGCACAGGCGCGCATGTTAATTATCCGGCGTGGTGATCGTAATAACCCGGATAGTTCCGGCTATAAAATTAATCTGGATGCTGTGAGCATTGGCACAGAAGCAGAAATTACGTTGGCCCCAACCAGGTCACCAACCAATATGCCTTTAACCAGCACATCCACAGTGGTGCCATTAGGGATTTCGTTAAAACATACAGCCAATAATTTTAGTAATACTACAGCAAGCAGCTCTATACTTGTAAATGTTCCAGAGGAAGGAAATAATCGTATTCTGATTGTTGGCGTATATTATGCGAAAAGTACCGCTGTTATGGCTTTGCCCGAAGATTTATTGTCAATCACCTTCAATGGTCAGCAAATGCAATTAGCTGCACAAAATACGGCTCATCAAGTTTCACAGGTCTGGTATTTACTCAATCCATCTGTGGGGTGGCACGATTTGGAAATAACTTTCAATGGTGTAATGGGTATTCGCTTTGGCTCCGCCGTTTTTACCGGTGTTGATCAGGCAGAACCTTTCAGCGCGATAAGCACTAAACATGATGTTAATCGTCGATCTTTTACATCAGTAACATCTCCAACTGGGGATGTTGCCCTTGCATTTTTTAACCGTACTACCTGTTACTCGGATAATGACGCGCATCCGGCTGCCGGATTGGATATGACTGAAATTCTCTCCAACGGCAGTGGTACCTGTTTGGCCATGGCAACCAAACCAGGGCAGGGCTATACTTACATGGAATACTCCTGGGATCATAGTTTGTATGATACAAACATAACGATCCTATCCCTGCGGAAATACAACCCAACCAACGTGACCTCGACCCCTACGATAACCCCCACACCGGGCGATTCACCGACCCCGACCCTAACCCCGGATGCACCTACCGCTTTACCAACCACGGGCATGTTCACCCAGGACTACCACTACGACACCAGCCAGCCGCATGCGGTGACGCATGTGGATCGTGAGTTCAGGCAGGACCATTTCAGCTATGATGCCAACGGCAACCAGATCACGCGTCTGGTGGATGGGGTGAATTACACCCTCGGCTATGACGCGGAGAACCGCATCGAAACGGTCACCGACACCGCCGCCAGCCAGACCTGGAGCTTTGATTACGACGGGAACGGCACACGCATCCGTCAGATCAACCCGGACGGCTCGCAGACCTTGTTACTCAACGGCGGGCGCTACCACGTCGAGATCGCCGCGGACAGCAGTGTGGAGACCACGCGCTACTACAGTATCGCTGGTCAGCGACCTGCGATGAGGAACCACGACGGTTCCATTAACTACTTGATGGGCGACCATCTCGGTTCAGTTTCTACCGTGGTGAATGCCAGTGGCGTAATTGTCAGCCAGTCACGTTATTTGCCGTTTGGGGAGGTATTATGGGCGGAGGGCACCTCACCGACCGACTACAGCTACACAGGTCAGCGCTCCCTGAGCGAGATTGGCCTGATGGACTACAACGCCAGGTTCTATGATCCGCTGCTGGGCAGGTTTATCACGCCGGATAGTATTGTGCCAAATAAATCTATGATTAGTAATTGGAATACATATTCATATGTAATCAATAATCCAATTCAATACAATGATCCAACCGGGTATAATCAAGAATGTACAATTGGTGAATGGTGGTGTTGGAATGATGATTTACGTGAAAATATTGTAGATGAAATTTTTTCTGACTTGAAACTTGATAAAACTTTAGATAATTTGAATTTGATTGTATATGAGCTTAGGGTTGTAAATGAACGTATGAATCCATTCATTGGTTCATTTGACAATGATATCTATTTTGATAAAACCAATTCCGAATTATATAATTCGGAATCTGATGCTTTCGGTTACTCTCATCATGACCTTGATCTTGAATTTGAGTGGTTATATGAAAACCTTGGTATTGATTTAGTTGATATTTGCAAAAGTGGAAAAAACAATCCAATTACAGCTAAAGATACCAGAGATTCAGGTTCAGTTGTTTTGGCAAATGATTTTCACGTAACTTGGCGATTATTTAAGATAAATGGAAACAATGAGGCATTGACTGAATTCCTAAAAGTTATGAAAGTAGAATCAGATGCAAATAATTCAATTGGTCAATTTAATTACGAGCCAAATTATTTAGACGCTTGTATGAAGGCAAATCAGAATCAGCTAATTTCAGCGACATATAATCTTGTAAAAAGACTTGTTGAAAGAAAAATGCAAGGTTTACCAGATAGTGCAACACCAGATGGTGCAGATTTCAGTGGATAGGAGATATTATATGAAAAAAATCAAATTCTATTTCATAATGCTATTATTAATTTTGGATATTTCCGGTTGTTCACAGTCAAGTAATAATTTGGAAACAAATAACTTGCAAGTAAATACAATATCTCTAAAGGAGTATAGTGATATTTTACAAGGTAAGGCAGAAGATTGGGATAGTGAAGCATACTTAGATAATGTGGATATGTATGTATATTCAAATACAAATAATGGAAACGATAGGTATTTAGATGCATTTTATTTTTCAAAAAATAAATCAAAAGAAAGTCTTTGGATTAAAATAAATCGGGATGGAACTATTACATCGACAACAATTAACCAGCAGGAAAGAATTTCACATAATGAACAAATAGTTATTGATGAAAATCTTATTGATAGCATTGATGCTTTTGGGAAATTGTCAGATGATAGAATTCTCCGCTCTATTATGAATGATAGAAGGGCAAGATTGAGTCTTACATATAAAACAATCAATAATCAAAGACGATTAGTCTGGATATTAACAAAAGATTTTGATAGCAACTTGTATTATGAAAGTTTTTATCTTGATGCATATTCTGAAGAAATATTGTTATTAGATTGACTTGTATTACAAAGTTTCTATATTTGCATCATAGATACAATCTGAAAAAAAATCTTATACTAAACACTACTCTATAGTGTCCGGTATCTTTTGTGGCATAGAGCATCGGATTGGTGTGTGTGACAGCTTCTACTATACTTCCCCCATGGATTGGGAAAATTGATGGCAGTATCAACAACCTCTTACGCAACCACAGTTCGTCAAGCTTAGCAATCTCATACCATCCGACGGATTTCGCAATGCGTGCTGTGGTGGCGCCCCACTTCTGGATATCAAACAGAATGACCTATAATTGTATAGAAAAATTCAATTGGGATAGAAAAGGAAAATTCTCATGGAAACTTTACACTATCATGGATATGAAGTTGCCTACCGAATAGCAGGCAACCCGGCCAATCCGTGTGTGGTTTGCCTGCATCCGGCGTTTGGGGACGGTTGCGTGTTTGAGGATCAGTTTGTAGCTTTGCAGGAGCGCTATTTCCTGATTACACTGGACATGCTGGGGCATGGGCAAACACAGCCCGAGAAGACAAATGACATGTTGGATGAGACGGTGGAACATGTGCGCTTGATCCTGGATCATTATCAGGTGCAGCAGGCGCATTTATTGGGCGTCTCGTTGGGTTCGTTGGTGGTTCAGGGATTTGCGCATCGATATGGGGCACGTACGGCCTCTGTAACAGCCGTGGGCGGTTACAGCATCCATAAGCACAATAAAGCCCTGCAAAAGGCGCAAAACAAGGCCATCGGCTCCTGGATATTGAAACTGCTTTTCAACATGGACGGTTTTCGCCAGTACATCGCCAGGGAAGCTACGTACAGCGAGGCGGCCTATCAGCGCATGTACAGTTATACGCAGGCTTATACGCGCAAATCATTAAAATACATGCCGGGTATGGGCAAGTTGTTTGTGGATATGGATGCCCTGGTGGATTATCCACTGTTGATTGTATATGGCGAACATGATTTGCAAATTGCGCTGGATCACGGTCAGGAGTGGGTCAAGTTGGAACCCAAGGCCAGGTTGGAGATTATCAAAGGGGCCGGGCATTGCGCCAACATGGAAATGCCGCAGGCGTTTAATGCAGTGTTTGAGGCGTTTATCGGCGGTTGAAGGATATTGAAGACAGTGGCTATGATCACGAGACCCTAAGGGTTTTTAAAACCCTTAGGGTCTTAAATATAAAAAAAGATCGCCTCGATTTCACTCGACGATCTTTTTTTAGTAGTATCCCTGCTGGGATTCGAACCCAGGCCCCTGGCTTCGGAGGCCAGTACGCTATCCAGCTGCGCTACAGGGACGCCCTGAAAAATTTTACCATGATCGGCAAACGCTGACCAGATTGACGTATGCACGGATCAGGCCGGCAAGTTCAGCGCAATCCGTTCGATGAGCACATCTTCCTGGGAGATATTCAGCGCATTGACCAATTCATCCGGGCGGCCGGTTTTGCCGGGCTGCATGCAAAGCTCAACCACCAGCAGGTCTTCGCCGGCAGCGCTTTTCTGTGATTGTAAATCCAGGATCAAGGGACGCAGATCATAAAATTTGCCGCGCCGTTCGCGTTGAATGTGTTCCTGTGCCAGCAGATCAGTCACTTTTTGCTGGAGCGCTTCACTGCTGAAATCACTGAGCAAATGAATCTGATAGGTAGAGGAAAGCAAGGCGGATTGCATAGCGGGCAGTTTTTGCTCCACGATTTGAATATAGGTGATGGGCATACCGGGCTGTTGGGCGCCTTGCAGGCGCAGCAGCACGGCTTCGCAGGTCAAATCCTCATCCAACCAGATGTCAATCAATTCATAACTGCTAATCATACCCAGCGGTAGGGGTGCGGCCTGATTGATTTTGGGCTGCGGATGAAAGCCCTGCGAGTAGCTGATCGGCAATTGGGCACGCCGCAGCCAGCGCTCCCAGATTTTATGCACATCCAGATTGCTGGTGTAGCGGATACTGTTTTCTTTGTGATATTGAATGCGAAAACGTCTCATTCGATGGCCTCCGCCTGTACTTCGGGGCATTTCCATTTGTCACCGGGGTGTTGTGCGCGCAAGTCATTGAACATGGGCAGGACACCGCAGGCGTAACATTGCTTACGGCAGTCCTCGCGGTACTCACCGCGCTGGCTTTTCTCAAATTCGGTCCATAAATACGATTTACGCACTCCGCTGTGAATATGATCCCAGGGGAAGATCTCATCTTTCCCGCGCTGGCGGCTGGCATAAAAATCAGGGTCCAATCCGGCTTCGGCAAAGGCCTTTTGCCAGATCTCGAAATTGAAAAACTCTTTCCAGGCATCAAACTTGGCGCCGTTGCGCCAGGCAATTTCGATGACGTCTGCCATGCGGCGGTCACCACGTGAGAGCCAGGATTCCAGTTGGGTTTCCTGGGGGTTGCTCCAGTTTAGTTTCAAGCCGGAACCGGAGACTTGCTTGCGTAGTAAATCCTGCTTGAGTTTGACCTGCTCGGGATCGTCAATGGCAGCCCACTGAAAAGGGGTCTGCGGTTTGGGGATAAACGTACTTACACCGGCTTTAACCATAATGCGTTTACCGGCGATTTTACGCCCCTCAGCGCGTACGGCTTTACATAAATCGGCGATGGCCTGTACGTCCTCGATAGTTTCCAGCGGATGACCGATCATGAAATACAGTTTAATGGTCAGCCAACCACGCGAGAAGATCTCCCGTACGGTTTCCAGGAGCATCTCGCTGGATATGGGTTTGTTGATCACACGGCGCATGCGTTCCGTGGCGGCTTCAGGGGCAATGGTAAAGCCGGATTTACGGCCGGTTTTCAGTTTTTCCAGCAAATCAATAGAGAGCGACTCAATGCGCAGGGAGGGCAGGGAGATGGTCAGGTTTTTGCCTTCGAATTTCTGGCTGAGTCTGTCAACCAGTTCGACAATATGCGTGTAGTCAGAAGAAGAAAGGGAGAGCAGGGAGACTTCCTCATAACCGGTGTTCTGCAGGGCGGCATCGATCGTCTCCACAATCTGATCCACACTTTTCTCACGTACCGGCCGATTGACCGCGCCGGCATGGCAGAAGCGACAGCCGCGGCTGCAGCCGCGCATGATCTCCACGGCGATACGGTTATGCACCACATCCACGGAGGGCACGATAGGATGGGTGGGTCCGCCGGGAAGTTCCGGGACAAAACGTTTTTTGATGATGTCCGCAGCGGTGGGTTCTGTTTTTTGAATTTTCGTAAGGGTTCCATCTGCGGCGTATTCTGGTTCGTAAAACGCCGGCACATATAAGCCCCACAGGCTGGAAAGCTGGCGTAATAATGCTGTACGATCCTGATCGGTTTTGCGCCAGACCTGCACGATATCCACGATCTCATGAATGAGGTCCTCGCCTTCGCCGATGATGAAGGCGTCAATGAAAGGTGCCAGCGGCTCAGGATTGTATGTGGATTGTCCACCGGCAATGATCAGGGGATGTTGGCGGGTACGCTCGGCGCTTCGCAGGGGAATGTTTGCCAGATCCAGCACATTGAGCGTATTGGTGTACAGTGTTTCGTAAGGGATGGAAAGCCCGACAATATCAAATGCTGATAACGCGCTTTTGCTCTCCAGCGAATAAAGGGGCAACTTATGCTCGCGCATCAATGCTTCCATGTCCGACCAGGGCGCAAAGGAGCGTTCGGCTAGCACATCATCACGCTGATTGAGGGATTCATACAAAATGGGCAGCCCCAGGTTGGAGGTGCCGATATCATAAATATCAGGGAAGACCAGCGCCACATGCGTTTGTACGCTGTCCCAGTCCTTTTCAATTTGATTGAGTTCTCCCCCAATATATCTGCCAGGTTTTTCCACCTGATACAGCTTGCGGTTAAGAAAATCTTCGATCTCAGTGCGCGAATAAACCATTAAATACTCCTGTAGCGTAATCCAGTAATTTTACCGCACAAGTGCCTTAATATTCCAATCTCAGGCTGTACCGCGATAAAAACTGCCATCTACAGGAAGCATCACGCCTGTGATGTAAGAAGCGGCAGGTGAAGCCAGAAAGACCAGCGCATTGGCAAATTCAGTGGGCTCTGCCAGGCGTTTTAATGGGATTGCCTCAGCTATTTTAGCCAGCTCTTCTTGCATCGTGCTGTTGTTTTGCTGTACACGAGATTGCAGTAGATTTTCTACGCGTTCGGTTTTGGTCCAGCCAGGCAGGATGGAGTTGAAGCGAATATTTTCAGGACCCAATTCGATAGCCAGGGATTTGGTCATGGCGGCCGTGGCGGCGCGCACGCTGTTGGAGAGAATCAGGTTTTCGATGGGCTGTTTGATGGAAACGGATGTTACCGTGACAACACTGGCACTCTCGGATTTACGCAGCAAGGGTAGTGCTTCACGGATCAGGCGCACCTGGCTCATCAGGGAAAGATCAATGGCGGATTGCCATTGCGCATCGGAGAAAGACTCAAAGGTTCCGGCAGGCGGGCCGCCGGCATTGCAGATCAACACATCCAGTTTGCCGAAATTTTCATTTATGTCAGCACGAATTTTGCTGACAGTCTCTGGCAGGGTAATATCTCCGGCAATAGGGAAGACCGAAGCATTTGTTTCTTTGATGATCTGATTGGCCGCCTGGGTGAGGGCTTCTGCGTTGCGGCTGTTGATAAATACTGTGGCTTTTTCTTTGGCAAATTGCAGAGCCGCTGCGTAACCCAGCCCTTTGCTGGCCCCGGTCACTAGAACAATTTTTTGTACTAACTGTAAATTCATTTTTCACCTCATCTACAATAGATCAATTTGTGTATCCAGGATTTGTACATCCGGCCAATTACTCTCAATATAGGCTTCCACAGCGTGCAGGGCATTACGGATGATGACTGCATCACTGCCGATGGTACTGAAGCCCAGCAATGCGGATTGCCAGACATCCTGAAAATCCAGTTCTGCCGAAGCAACATTGTATTGATTGCGTGTTTTCAGCAAGATTGATTTCAGAATGCTGCGTTTTTGCTTCAGCGAATGACATTCAGGGAGATACAGTTTAAGAATCAAGCAGCCACTGATGATCATTTCTACCTCAACTCACCCTTTTTTGCGGGCTTGCTTTTCATACAAGCGAAGGGTACAATCTCGGGGGTATGAATCCATTATCAGGGTTAACTATATGAAACTTTCCGCCGAATATCAAGCTGCACTGGATTATCTGTTCAGCTATGTTGATTTCAGTATGACAAGAGGGCAGGTATTTACCCCGGAGACGTTTGATCTCTCACGCATGAAAGCCTTGCTGGAAGCGTTGGGGAATCCACAATTTGACTATCCGGTGATCCATATCGCCGGCAGCAAAGGCAAGGGTTCCACGGCTGCCATGCTGGCTTCCATATTGCGGGAAGCGGGTTATCATGTCGGGCTTTATACTTCACCGCATTTGATTGATTTTAATGAGCGCATCCAAATCAATGGAGTGTCCATCCGGCATGAGGATTTTGTAGCGCTTTTGAATGAAAGCAAACCAGTGATTGAATCGATTGAGAAAATCACAACCTTTGAAGTGGCCACAGCCCTGGCCTTTACGTATTTCAGCCAGCAACAGATTGATATCGCCGTGGTTGAAGTTGGTTTGGGCGGCAGGCTGGATGCGACCAACCTGGTGCAGCCTTTGTTGACTGTCATCACCTCGATTTCGCTGGACCATACAGCGATTTTGGGGGATACCCTGGAAAAAATTGCTGCCGAAAAGGCAGGTATTCTTAAAAAAGAGATCCCCTTAATTCTTGCTCATCAGGTTCCATCTGTGAATGAACATATTAAAGGTATTGCAATCGAAAAAGGTTGTGATGTATTTGATGTTGATCAATTCATTCAGGCGACTTTGCAGCACACAGAGATCACCCATCAGGAAATTCAATTTGAACTTGCCGGGACTTTGCCCTGGGATACAGATATCTCTATAGATCAGCCAATCAAAATTGATTTGCCATTGGTTGGCAGACACCAGATTCAGAATGCCTCAACAGTACTCCTTATCGCACTATGGTTGGCAGATCATGGTGTGCCGCTGACCCTTCAACAAATCCGGGATGGTTTTGCTCATTCGAAATGGCCCGGGCGCTTTGAGATACTCAGTTTATCGCCATTAATGATTGCAGATTCAGCCCATAGTCCGGATTCTGTACAGCGTTTGAAAGAGACTATTGACGAATTGCTGGTTGGAAAATATGTAAAGATGATCTTTGGCGCTTCAGAGGATAAAAACATCGAAGAGATGCTGCAAGTATTAAAAGACAGCGTTCAACATTTTATATTCAGTGAATCCATCCATCCACGAGCAATAAGCGCTGCAAAACTGGCTGAAATTGGCGATAAAATGGGTATTTCCCATGAAGTTTGTTTGCCGGTCGAAAATGCGGTATCATCACAGCAGATGAATTTAAAACCGAATGAAGTTTGTATCGTGACCGGCAGCATTTTTATGGCTGGTGCTGTAAAAGAAGAAATGATAAATATTACTTTGAAACCAATAGAGAATTAACAGGACGAATACATGAAATATGATGATTCATTTCCGGGCGAAGCTGATGAAGGGCGTCTACCCTCCATATTACAGCAGCGAACGGAAGAACTTTACAATATTCCGGATACTGAAGTAGATCAGGATGGCGTCATCATTGCGCCGGCAATTATTTTTCGCGAGGTGGTTGTCTTTCCGCGTATGATCTCACCTATCTTTGTGGTGCCGGGTCAAAATTTATTTGCTATTCAAGAAGCACAACACAATTTTCAAACAGCGATTGGGTTGGTTGTGACAAACCCAGAAGTGGATATACCGGACAAAGATAGCCTGCTCTCCATCGGGATTGAAGTTGCCGTAGGGCGCTTATTAGGCATGCCAGATGGCAATAGCAGCGCATTGGTACAAGGACGCCGGCGGGTAGAGATAATAGAAGTATTGCAGACAGATCCATATTATATGGTCAAGGTGCGACCGATAGAGGATCCGATTGAAACAGACCGCAATCTGGATGCAATTATGCGCTCGGTAAAGGATCTATTTGATCGTTGTGTGCAGCATAATCGCAGTTTGCCAGATGAAGCTTATTTGTATTCAATGAATATCAACGAACCCGGCTGGTTGGCAGATATGATTGCCACGGCAATTTCCTTGCCATTTGAGGATCGTTTGATATTGCTATCCACAACGGATGTTGAAGAGCGCCTGAAGAACATTAACTGGCTGTTGGCAAAAGAACTGGATGTACTGGAATTAGAGAAGGAAATCCAAACCCGAGTTCAAAGTGAAGTCGATCGCAGTCAGCGTGAGCATTATCTGCGGGAGCAGATGCGTGCGATCCAGAAAGAATTAGGTGAAGAAGATATCTGGATGAAGGAGATCGGGGAGCTCTCTGCAAAAATCGCAGCATTGAAACTGCCCGCAGAAGCCAAGCAAGCCGCAGAACGCGAATTGGAACGCCTGGGACAGGTATCCAGCTTTGCCCCGGAAGTGGGTATTATTCGTGCCTATCTGGATTGGATTATTGCATTACCGTGGAAGAAATATACACGGGATGTCCTGGATGTAAAGAATGCGGCTGAGATACTGGATCGAGATCATTATGGGTTGAAAAAAGTCAAAGACCGCATTTTGGAACATATCGCTGTGCAATCATTGAAACCCAAAGAAGAGCGCCAGCCGATTTTATGTTTTGTTGGACCTCCCGGTACCGGAAAAACATCGATTGGCAAATCGATTGCCGAAGCAATGAAAAAGCAATTTGTGCGTTTGTCATTGGGCGGTGTTCGGGACGAAGCTGAGATCCGTGGACACCGGCGTACGTATATTGGTGCTTTACCAGGACGTATCTTGCAGACCATGCGTAGAGCGGATTCACGTAATCCACTGTTTATGTTGGATGAGATTGATAAGCTGGGCAACGATTATCGGGGTGATCCGGCATCCGCATTGCTGGAAGTATTGGATCCAGAACAGAACAACGCCTTTTCGGATCATTATTTAGAAGTTCCGTTTGATCTTTCCAAAGTGATGTTTATCACCACGGCCAATCAATTAGGCACCATACCAGCAGCTTTGCTGGATAGAATGGAAATTGTTGAATTTTCCGGCTATACCGAAGAAGAAAAAATACGTATAGCCAAAGAACATTTACTGCCGCGCCAGATTGTACGGAATGGATTGCTTGAAGGCGAAGTGCAATTTATGGATTCTGCAATTTCGAAACTGATTCATGAATATACCTACGAAGCCGGTGTGCGTAATCTGGAACGGGAAATTGGCAATGTATGTCGGAAAATTGCCAGAAGAAAAGCAGAGAAAAAATCAACAGTGCATCGCATTTCACCAGAGCTTGTCGAAAAGTTATTGGGACCGCAACAAGTATTTCAGGCCAAAGCTGAAATGGAAGATGAAGTTGGTGTGGCAACCGCCATCGCCTGGACAGAAAATGGGGGTGATATCATGCCCATTGAAGTACTGGTTTATGAAGGGAAAGGCAATATTCAAATCACCGGGCAAATTGGGGATATCATGCAGGAATCTGCTCAGGCAGCTTTCTCGTACATAAAATATATTGCGGATGATTTTGACATTGAAGCGGCTCGTTTCGAGAATATTGACTTACATTTACATGTACCCGAGGGAGCCATTCCCAAGGATGGTCCCAGTGCAGGCATTACCATTGCTACGGCAATCCTTTCAGCGCTGACTGAACGAAAAATTAAAAAGCAAATCGGTATGACTGGCGAAATTACATTGCGCGGAAATATATTGCCGATTGGCGGAGTAAAAGAGAAAGTATTGGCAGCCCACCGTGGCGGAATCAAGACAATTTTATTGCCGGATAAAAACAAGAAGGAATTGATTGATATTCCAAAGAAAATTTTATCTGATATTGATGTCCGATTTGTTTCGCATGTGGATGAAGTGTTTGAATATGCCTTACTTCCTGATGAGAAACCAAAAAGAAAGAAAAGCAAACCCAAAGATGAAAAGAAGCCAGAATAAGAAAAACGGCTGTCAATTATTTTGACAGCCGTTTATTTTGAGGGTGTAAGAAAAAATGTGTAAATGGTAAAAATAAGGAAGGAAAAAACCATGACACAAAAAGACAAAGAACGAT
>JAEKNU010000096.1 GCA_016838895.1 Chloroflexota bacterium | reverse complement strand
TTCAAAATCGGTTGGTGGTTGATCCCTATCATCCTCTTGGCTATTTGGATTTTACTTTTTATAACAAACATATTTGGAAATATATTGCTGGCGGCCAATCAATTTGAATTGATTACCATTAACGCTGACCTGTTTACCAGTCAGTCGATTAATGAAATCCTCTTTTCCATTGTACTTGATCGATTCGGCTTTGCGATTCCCGCTAACATGGCATGGCTGCAAAATTCTGAAATGTTTTTCAGATTATTTATTACCAACTCGTTATTACATATTTCTATTGCAATTCTTTACCTATGTTGGATTGCAATATGGTGGACAAATCAAACGCAGCAGAGAAATGGCCATTCTCTTAAGCGCTAATGCAAGTTCACAACGTTATCTGAACCACTAAATTAAGGAGAATAATTATGGACCCCATTAAAATTTTAAAACGTTCCTGGCACATTCTTTGGCAATACCGTGCCTTATGGATTTTTGGCTTGATTCTGGCGCTAACTGCCGGCAGCTCTTCAGGTGGCAATTCAAATTCAAATGTTCAATCTGACAGCTTCGATTATCAAAAAAGTTCACCCATGCCTGATAACATCGTTGACTTTTTTACACAAGCTGGTGAAGAGATTGAAGAGTCAATTCTCGAAAGCGTTCCGCCATCCATTCCCATTCAAGAAGAATGGACAGGTGTCATGTGGACAATCATTGGCTTCGTACTGCTGATGCTGGTCGTCGGATTTGGATTTACAATTTTGCGATACGTCTCGGAAACCGCAGTACTGCGCATGGTTGATGAATATGAAGCCACCGATACAAAAATGAGTGTTCGTCAAGGGTTTCGTATTGGATGGTCGCGAACATCCTGGAGATTATTTCTAATTGATTTTCTGGTTTCGCTACCGATTCTCTTATTATTGACCGCTTTATTCGTCACCGGCATTAGTGTGTATGCCGCTTATAACACAAATCCTTCATTCGTCGCGGATACTACGATTTTCGGTATCATCATCATCGCAGTATTAGCGATCATCGGTGTTGTGATTATTGGTATCTTCCTCAGTTTACTGCGCAATTTCTTCTGGCGTGTGTGTGCCCTGGAAAATGTGGGCGTGATGGAATCTCTGCGCCGGGGCTTTTCCATGGTTCGCCAGAACTGGAAATCTGTCGGTCTCATGTGGCTGATTATGATCGGATTGGGCATTGCCTGGGCTATTGTTGGTATGATCGCCTTCTTCATCCTCATCCCAGTTATGATACTAACCGCCGCGGTAGCAGCAGTGATCGTAAGCATTCCAGGATTGATGTTTGCAGGCATATTCAGTCTCTTCTTGCACGGCTGGCTGCCCTGGATCATGGCCGGTGTATTTGTTCTGCCGCTCTTTGTTACCCTGGCATTCTCACCACTTACTTTGTTGACAGCCTGGCAACAGATCTTCACTTCAAGCGTCTGGACGCTGACCTATCGTGAGCTTGTCGCGTTACCGGTATTGATTGAAGACGAAGTGCCCCAATTGGCTAAAGAATAATCGTTTGATATAACAATTTTCAACAAATCTGCCAGGTTTCAAAATCTGGCAGGTTTTTTTCTTGACCTATTGTTTCAAATTTCTCAATTATCAGAAATATATAAATTCCTGAAATGACTCATATATCTCTGGTATCATATTATTTCAATAATATATTTTGTTTTCCCTAAAAGGATTAATACTCATGCAGCTATTTCAGGCACCCCCTATCACAAGATTTGATCTAAACTTTTCACTATTTGGCTTTCAGGTACGCGTTTCGCCGTTTTTCTGGCTGATCGCACTGTTGTTCGCTTCCGGTAGCCGCAATCTGCTGCACATCTTATTATTAATTATCGTCATCTTCCTCTCGATTCTTTTGCATGAGTTGGGTCATGCCTTCACCTTGCGAAGCATGGAGCAGGAATCACAAATTGTACTTTACCAGGGCGGTGGTCTCACCATTCCGGAAGAGCGCTCCTGGGGATATTCCGTAGCCCGCGTTGGCCTTAGCCCGGCACAGGATGTACTAGTCGCTGTATCCGGTGCGGGAGCTGGCTTTCTGATGGTCCTGTTACTCACCATTATTGTTTATTTCTTTGGCGGCACAGTAAGCATGGCATTTTTATTCGGCTTTATCCCATTTCCACAGCTTTTCTTTCCCTTAGGCGGCTCCATCCTTTCTATTTTTCTTGGTGCTTTTGTATCGGTAAATATTTTCTGGGGGGTATTCAACCTGCTGCCGGTGAATCCTCTGGATGGCAGCACGGTCATGCGTCACATTTTGCAGCACTTCGATCCTGTAAATGGCTATCGCAAAACCTTATGGGTATCCGTGATCTGCGGTGCACTGGTTGCCTTTGCAAGTCTGGTATGGGGGCAGCTTTATATTGCTTTTCTCTTTGGTTATCTGGCTTTTCAGAGTTTTCAAGCTGTGCGCAGGTAAACCATCCAAACATTTTCACAAAATCTGATATTCCCGGAACAAATTCTCCCTTTCATTCGTTTTCGCATTACGGTATACAATAACAGTACGATTAAATTCAACCCGTATACCGCAAAAACGGATGGAGGGAAGTTTTATGTCCAAAGAAAAGTCGTTTATCGCCAAATACTGGTGGCTATTATTACTAGTCATCGCTTTGCTGGTAGTTACCTGTGTTGCCTTGATATGGTTAAAACCATGGCAAACAATCGGTCCGGCTCAACCCATTGCGGTAAACACCAGTGGTTCAACCACCACAGGCGTTACGTCAGATGGAGGTGAAGACACCGTGACAGATACTGACAGCACACAAGGACCGGTTACACTCAGTGAGGGTCAATCGGTGCCTTATCAAAGTGAAACCCTACCCAGTACCGATGGCGTCCCCCTCAGTGAGGATGAAGTACAGGCCATCCTGGCTCGTCTGCCTGCCATGACGGTTGAGGAAATTCTGCAAGAAGATTTCAAATTACCCGGAGATCCTATCCCACCACCGCGTACAGGAGAAACCATTGAGCATCCTTTCCCGCCTGAAGCGGATGCAGTGCAGCCAACAACAGGCGAAAGCGGCCCACTGGAAGTATTACGCTATTCCCCTGAAGGTGAGATACCCGTTGCACCATTTATCAGTATTACATTCAATCAACCTATGGTGCCGTTAACCACATTGGAACAATTGAATCAGATGGATATGCCAGTACAGGTTGAACCTGAACTAGATGGCACCTGGCGTTGGCTGGGCACTAAAACCCTCACTTTCCAAAGTGATTCTGATTTATATGATCGCCTGCCAAAGGCAACCGAATTTACCGTTACCATACCGGCAGGTACTACCTCACAAACTGGCGGCGTTCTGGCAAATGAAGTCAGTTTCCAATTCAGTACCCCCCCGCTGCAACTCTATCGTTATTATCCAACCAATGATCAGCAATCCGAAAATCCTTTGATTTTCGTCAGTTTTAATCAGCGCGTAAACGCCGATGCGCTGATGTCGTATCTATCTCTGACTGGAAATAACAAAACCTATGATCTCAAATTAGTCAGCGAGGAAGAATATAAAGAAAACAAAAACATCCAAAGATATGTGGAAAATGCACTTGAAGATCGTTATCTGGTGCTAAAACCTGCCAAAGTGTTAGCATTGGACACTTATTATTCCCTGGTCGTTCGTCGTGGTGCACCTTCTGCAGAAGGACCCTTACTCACCCAAAGTGATCTGTCTTTTGGATTCTCCACCTACGCCCCTTTGAAAATTGATGAATACGGCTGTTCCTGGTCGGATTCACCCTGCCAGCCATTTGCACCCTTATATATCCGCTTCAATAATGCTTTGGATATGAGTGCATATGAAGAGGGTTGGTTAACCATCGAACCAGCTATTGAAAATGTGAACGCTAATATTTATGGCAATACCATTTCCATCCAGGGTTCAACCAGTGCGCAAACCACTTACACCATCGTAGTCAGTAAGGATGTGAAAGATATTTTCGGTCAAACCCTGGGTAGAAACCAAACGTTGAAATTCCGCATCGGTAAAGCCACACCCACCCTGGTTGGTCCCAACGAAAATTTCATCACTATTGATCCATCCTCCAAAAATCCGGCTGTATCCGTTTATGCTATGAATTACAGCAAGCTGGATGTGGAAATTTATAAAGTGCAGCCCAATGATTGGCCAGATTTCCTGACTTATCTGGAAGAGTACAATTACACCGATGATCCCCCAACCATTCCCGGTGAACGGGTGTTTAATAATGATGTTGCCGTAGAAGGTTCGGCAAATGCGCTACACCAGGTTGACATTGATCTGTCATCTCATCTGGATGGCAGCAGCGGGCAATTTATTGTGATTATCAAACCTCCCAAATCTCTGTTCAGTCCAGATAATCAATGGCAAACCATTCAAGCCTGGGTGCAGGTCACCCAAATTGGCCTAGATGCTTTTTTGGATCACAGCGATATGATCGCTTGGGCTACCAACTTAAAAGACGGCAGCCCACTTGCCAACGTGAAAATTGAAGCCGATAAATATAACAATTTGGAAACCACCGATCAGGATGGCCTCGCTAAATTCGCTATCCCCAACGGCGCTCAATACTTATTAGGAACCCTGGGAAACGATACAGCCATCTTGCCGCAAAGCACCTATCCATGGGATGACAGCGGTTGGCAAAACCATCTATCACCCGATCAGTTGCGCTGGTACATCTTCGATGATCGGGCCATGTACAAACCTGGCGAAGAAGTTCACATCAAAGGGTGGATACGAAGAATCGGAGGTAAACAACATGGCGACGTGTCCCTGGTTGGTCTCGGTATTACCCTAATTGATTATTCTATTCGAGGACCCCAGGGGAATGAGCTAGGAACCGGCACTGCAAAAGTCAATACGCTTGGTGGTTTTGATTTTGTGTATACCATTCCAGAACAGGTAAATCTTGGAAATGCGTCTATTGAATTTAGTGCAAATGGTTCCAGGTCTTCCAATGCATATCACGAATTCCAGATTCAGGAATTCCGCCGTCCGGAATTTGAAGTGACTGCACGCAATGAAACTAGTGCGCCCTATTTTGCGGGAGATGAAGCTGTTATTGCAGTGGATGCCAATTATTACGCCGGCGGTGCCTTGCCTAATGCGGATACCACCTGGAATGTAAGCTCAACACCCTCCAGCTATTCACCGCCAAACTGGTCCGATTTTACTTTTGGCAGTTGGACGCCCTGGTGGTTCTATCGCTATGATGTTGAGTACGATTCATATAATAATGGTAGTGTTTATGAGACTTTCAGCGGTAAAACCGATGCTGCCGGAACGCATTACCTCAACCTGACCTTCGGCCCGGATTTGAACGCCCGACCTCTCAGTGTAACTGCGGAAGCCACCGTCATGGATGTCAACCGCCAGGCCTGGACAAGTTCCACCAACCTGTTGGTACATCCCGCAGATCTATATATCGGAATGCGCACAGAACGTTATTTTGTCAAACAAGGCCAACCGCTGGATGTGGAATTTATCGTCACAGATATTGACGGCAATCCGGTTACGGACCGTGTCGTGGAAATTGAAGCCGCACGTCTGGAATGGAAATCAGGTACATCAGGCTGGCATCAGGAAGAAGTGGATGTTCAAACCTGTAAAACCGGTTCCACTGAAGAACCCGGTTTATGCACCTTTGAAACACCCGTTGGCGGCACATACCAGATTACGGCGCACATCACTGATGAAATGGGGCGCATCAATCAAACCCGCATGACCCGCTGGGTTAGCGGTGGCAAACGTCCCAGTGCCAACAAAGTCGAACAAGAGCAAGTAACCTTGATTCCTGACAAAGACGATTACCAGCCTGGTGATACCGCTGAGATTTTGGTTCAATCTCCTTTCGGTACAGCCAGTGGTCTGATGACAGTGGCTCGCAATGGTATCTTGTATACGGAATCCTTTGAAATTACAGAAGATACCATCATTTTGGAAATTCCCATTGAAGAAGGACTCTATCCCAATTTAAACGTGCAGGTGGACCTGGTTGGCTCGGCGGTACGAACCGATGAAAGCGGAAATGAAATCACGGATGTTGAACCACGGCCCGCCTATGCCAGCGGCACAATCAGCCTCTCCATCCCGCCGACAAAACGGGAACTGACCGTGGAAGCCGTACCACAAGATGAAGAAATGGAACCAGGCGGCGATACAAAAGTGGATGTGAAAGTAGTAGATGCCAGCGGTGAACCGGTTGCGAATACGGAAGTTGCCCTGGTAGTGGTTGATGAATCCATTTTGGCGCTCACCAATTACCAAATCACTGATCCCATGAGTATTTTCTACGCCAATCGCTATGCCGATTTGAGCGTGTATTACAGCCGCAGTCATATTTTGTTAGTGGATGTTCAAAATCTGGTTGCAGAAAACCAACAGAAATCCCTTAATACGCGTGATGCAATCGGCGGCATATTAGCTCCTATGGCAACGGGTGCTGAAATGGAAGAATCCGTCATGATGGAAATGGCAGCCGAAGAACCTGCTATGGACATGGATTCAGCAATGGCAGTCGAAGGCAGCAGCACGCAGGCCATTGCCATACGTTCTGATTTCAACCCATTGGCAAATTTTAGCCCCACTGTCACAACAGATGCGCGTGGGGAAGCCACTGTCAGGGTGAAATTACCGGATAATCTCACTCGTTATCGTGTGATTGCAATCGCTGTAGATGATAGCGGCACAAAATTCGGTACGGCTGAATCCAGCATTACTGCCCGTCTGCCATTGATGGTTCGTCCATCCGCTCCACGATTCCTCAATTTTGGCGACGAGTTTGAATTGCCAATCGTGTTGCAAAATCAAACCGATGATGACCTCAGTGTTCAGGTGGCATTACGCACTGCCAACTTAAGCCTGACCGATTATGAAGGGCTGCAGGTTACCATTCCGGCCAATGATCGCATTGAGATTCGGTTCCCCAGTAAAGCCGATATGGCTGGTACTGCCAGCTTCCAGATTGCCGCCGTCTCAGGACGATTTAGTGATGCTGCAACTATCGATTTGCCGGTTTATACCCCGGCTACAACGGAAGCCTTTGCCACCTATGGTGTCATTGACAGCGGCAGTATCATCCAGCCGTTGGCTTCACCGGAAGATGTCTTCCCGCAATACGGCGGACTAGAAATCAACACCTCTTCAACGGCATTACAAGCCCTCACCGATGCAGTTATGTATCTGGTGAAATATCCATACAATTGCTCGGAGCAAGTCTCCTCCCGTATTTTGGGAATTGCAGCCTTACGTGATGTGCTCACCGCTTTTGAAGCGGAAGGGCTCCCGTCACCAGAAGAAATGGAAGCCTCCGTGGCAATCGATATTAAACGTTTACAAGGCATGCAAAACTGGGATGGTGGTTTCCCCACCTGGAAGCGCAGTGATCCTTCCATTCCGTTCAATACCATTCATGTCGCCCACGCTTTGCAAAGGGCTGAAATGAAAGGCTTTGATGTTCCGCAAAGTATGCAGGACAGCGTTCTTGATTACCTGGTCAATATTGAAAGCCACTATCCAAGCTGGTACAGTGAGTCCACCCGTAAAAACTTATCAAGCTATGCTATTTATGTGCGAGCCCTGATGGGTGATGTGGACGGCTATAAAGCCCAATCCCTTGTGGATCAATACGGATTGGACACTTTCAATCTTTCATCCGTAGGTTGGTTATATCAGGTGTTCCTGCAAGCCGATGGCTTTACCGAAACCCTGAATGAAATCCGCACATTGATTGCCAACCGCGTTGTGGAAACTCCTTCAGCAGCCAACTTCACCACCAATTATGATGAACAATCCTATCTGCTGCTGGAATCCGACCGGCGCACTGATGCCATTCTACTGGATGCCATGATCATGGACAATCCGGATAGTGATCTGATTCCCAAGATCGTCACAGGCTTGCTGGCACATCGTAAAGCCGGACGTTGGGGTAACACCCAGGAAAACGTTTTCGTTTTGCTGGCATTGGATAATTATTTCAATACCTACGAATCAGAAACGCCTGACTTTGTTGCCCGCATGTGGCTGGGTGAAACTTATGCCGGCAGCCACACTTATCAAGGCTACAGTACCGAACGTCAGGAAACCCTCATTCCGATGCAATACCTGGTTGAGGGAGACGATATAAAAGACCTGATCATCAGCAAAGAAGGTGTTGGACGCCTGTACTATCGTATGGGCTTGCGCTATGCACCAACCGATCTGGAAATGCCCCCCATTGACATGGGCTTCGTGGTTGACCGCCAATATGAAGCGGTGGATGATCCTGAGGACGTCTATCAGAACAGTGACGGCGTCTGGCACATCAAAGCCGGTGCGGAGGTGCGGGTGAGAATAACCCTGACCGCCGATAACCGCCGCTATCATGTCGCCCTGGCTGATCCACTCCCGGCAGGCCTGGAAATCGTCAATCCTGATCTGGCTGTCTCCAGCTCGGATTCCGAAACCATAGCGGATCCTTCATATCGCAGTTACTGGTGGTGGGGACCCTGGTACGAACATCAAAACATGCGCGATGAACGTGCTGAAGCCTTTACCAGTCTATTGTGGGAAGGTACCTATCAGTACAGTTACCTGACCCGCGCCACCACACCTGGACGATTTGTGGCACCTCCTACCAAAGCCGAAGAAATGTATACCCCTGAGGTTTTCGGTAGAAGTGCCAGTAGCATTGTTGTCATAGAGTAGAAAAATCTTAAAGAAAAAACAGCCACCGACAAGTCGGTGGCTGTTTTTGTATTAATCAAGAAATCTTACCATTTATCATAATGAATTTTGTCTATTGTGTTGATTTCAATTTGTTTTGCCCGATGCGCATTTTCTGTAGGGTAACCCAAAGCCAGGAAACAAGGAATCTCATAATTGGTTGGAATATGCAATTGCTGCTTTAGGATGCGAATTTCATCTTCCATTGGAATGCGTACGACGCCCAATATGCCCTGATCCGCAGCAGCAATTAATATATTCTCTATACATAGCCAGATGGATGCAAAAGGATTCAGATCGGATAAGGTTTGCGGATGTAAAAGTGGGCTATCCTGACGGAAACATGGCAAAATCAGACAGGCAGCTTGCGCTAACATGCTGTATTGCCTGGGTATCCCTTTCAAATACATATTACGCTGATCCTCATTTTTAAGGCCCCATTGATCAATTACCTGCAATGCGCCTTTTTCATCCAATGGATGAATCACCATATCCAATAACTGATGTCGTTTCTCGCGATCCTGTAGAAGGATAAATTCCCATTCGCGCATGTGATTATTGGTCGGTGCCTGTAATCCGGCAGTGAATAATTTATCCAATATTTCAGCAGAGATCTCCTGCTCAGTAAAATCACGAATCGTCCGTCTTGCAGCAATAGCAGCAAATGTATCCATATCAGCCCTCATATTATAGAATATATTTTCTAATTTATTATAATCCTACAAATCATTATTGTCAAATTTAATATATTACAGACACCTAAAATAAAAAAGAACGTTGACTATACAAAAAAACAATGATATAGTAAACGTCGGTTTACTATATGGAGAATTTAGCCCCACTCATTGAAATGCTACATCAATGGTCAGACCTGTCCGTACAGCAGGCTATGACCGGTTTTATGCACTTCATGCGCGAGAACAATCTATCGTTCTCACAAATCAGCGTGCTTACCCGTCTGCATCATCATGGCCCTGCGGACATAATCACCATCAGCCGCGAACTGCAAATATCCAAGGCCGGTGCAGGCCAATTAATTGACCGCATGCTGCATAGCGGTTGGATATCCAGAGAAATTTCTATTGAGGATAAACGATCCCGTATCGTTGTGTTAACATCGGCTGGAAAGGAATTGGTTGCCCAAAGTATTCTTGCCCGTGAGGACTGGATATATGAATTAGCAAAAAACATCCCTCAAACGAAACATAATGAAATTTCACAGTCCCTGGATGACTTAAATCGTTTAGCACAGGATTTATTTGGGAATAATCAAATTTGTTCATAATCAACAAACCTTTCATAAGCATTGAGGAGTTAACATGTCAGGAAATTTAACAATCTGGATGGAAATTGCATTCGATATTGCCTATCTCATTACCATTTGGGTGCTGGTGTATTTAATGTTTACCAAACGGAAGTCTGTAATACCAAAAAATGAAACAGTGGCACGCTTAATTCGCTGGATGTTCTTTTTGTTGGCTTTGGGCGATACTGGCCATGTCGGTTTTCGGGTTATTGCCTACGCAAGAGACTCGCTGCAGGACAACACTACTTTAATGGGTATTGGATCATTGGCAACAGCATATACCATTACAATTTTTTACATGATATTGGTAGAAGTTTGGCGCAAACGATTTAACAAACCACACAATTGGTTCACCTGGACATTGCTCATTGTTGGTGTTTTTCGTATGATTATAATGTCTTTTCCAGTAAACCAATGGGGAATCGTACCTGCACCTCAACCCATTGGGATTATTCGCAATATTCCACTAATGATTTTGGGTATTGGCATCATGGTTCTGATTTTGGTAGATGCAAAAAAAGAAAACGACAAAACTTTCTTCTGGATAGGATGGATGATTTTTCTATCATTTCTATTTTACACACCCGTTATTTTTTTAGTGCATCGTTTTCCGTTATTAGGTATGCTGATGATTCCAAAAACACTGGCATATGTAGCAATCGCATTTATCAGTTATTTCCATTTTTACAAATCAAAAAAATAATAAACCAAAGCATTTATAAAAACAAAGGCAATTAGAATTCTTGCCTTTGTTTTTATTTCAACGCTGTATTTGCGTAAATTTTACCTAAATACCATCGTTTTTTAGTTAATAAGACCATTTTTATCCTATTTTATTGCTCTGAAGCCTCCCTCGATATTGTTTAATTGGACAAATTTTGTTATAAATATATTACATCACAATATTATTATTTTTTCATTATCGTTATGAGCAAATCAAATATTTATTTATCTTTATCGGGGTATATTATGTCAGATCAAAAATTGGAATATGCAATCTTAACATACGCAGTTGAAATATCAGCACCTGTTTTTTTCCCGCCCAGCGGAGAAAAAATCAGCTACCGCAGAAGGGGAGTATCCGAAGCAGTCGTTGCGCTAAATCACTTATCTAATGATGGTTGGGAAGTCACTTCCTGTACTGAGAATAGCAATATCTTGTTGTGGACTTTACGGCGCCTGTCAAAAATTCAGGCTTCTCAATCGCTTCCCAATTGGATCAAAATCGAAACCACTGAAGCACGCGCAAAGTTCTAGATATTCGTTTTCTTCTGGATTTCCCTTTTAGGAAATGGAAATTTTTCACTTACCGACATATTCAAAAAATGAATATGTTGGTATTGTGGCGTGTAGGTCAAGGCAGATATGCCAGCAGGTTGAACAGAGAAATTACGATATTCCGAGAGCGGCCAATTCATCAGATGCGTGATCAACATACAAATAATATCTCCATGCGAAAAACATGCCACAATATCTTCTTCGGCAAATTCATTCTCCAAATATGAGATGAATTTCTTTACTCGATCCGTGATTTCAGCAATATTTTCCCCATTAGGAAAATGCATGGTTTCAGGATTATGAATCGCTTTTTTCCATTGCTTATCTTTCTTTAATATGTCGAAACTGGTTCCCGCCCAATCACCATAATCCACTTCCTGAATCAGTTTATTTTCAATCACCGGCTGATGAAGCAATACCGCCAAGGGCTGAGCGGTTTCAACTGCTCTGCTAATGGGGCTGGATATGATACGTTTAATGCCCTTGTCTACCAGCCATTCGGCTGCCTTTTTAGCTTGTTCCTGTCCGAATTGATTCAAATGCACATCCATATTTCGTCCGGCAAGGCATTTGCCAACGCAATCATTTGTTCCATGTCTAACAAGGAAAATGTGTGTCATTTGTCCTTCCCATTTTTACGCGCCAGATAAGCTTGCTGCATTTCCCGTATTCTTTCTACCCGAGATACAACTTGATTTTCATATCCTTGATCTGAAGGTTTATAAAACTGCTTGCCAGCAACAGAATTTGGCATATATTGCTGTGGTGTAAAGTGTCCTTCAAAACTATGCGGGTATTGATATCCCTTGCCATGTCCTAATCCTTTGCTATCGCGATTGGAATCCATTAAATGAATCGGGATTTCATCATCCCCCTCTTCCTCCAACATGGCCATTACATCATATATACATAAAGTAGAGTTTGATTTTGGCGCAGTAGCCAGATAAATCGTGGCTTGAGTCAATGGGAATACACCTTCCGGCATCCCGATAAACTCAAAGGATTGCAATGCAGCACTTACCACAACCAACGCCTGAGGATCCGCCATTCCAATATCTTCACTGGCTAATACCAGTAAACGCCGTAAGATGAAACGTGAATCTTCACCGGCTTTAATCATTTTTGCCAGCCAGTATAAGGCAGCATCCACATCCGACCCGCGAACTGATTTTATAAAAGCAGATACCGTATCATAATGAGCGTCGCCATTTTTCCCATAAACAACGACTCGCTTCTGAATTGAATCCTGAGCAGTTTGTGCATCAATATGAATGACGCCCTCAACATTGGGATCGGTCGATTCCACGGCCAATTCTAAAGCATTATACAAGTTCCGGGCATCACCGTTCGCTAAACGTAATAAATGATCCCGAGCATCCTTATCAAGCAGGATATTACGTGAACCATACCCTCGTTCTTTGTCATGAATTGCCCGGTCCAGTAAAACAGCTAACTCATCATCGTGCAATGGTTTTAATTCAAATATTCTGGAACGGGATACCAGCGCGGGAATCACCTGAAAATATGGATTCTCAGTTGTAGCACCAATCAGCAATATTAACCCGGTTTCTACATGTGGCAATAAAGCATCCTGTTGGGCTTTATTCCAGCGATGAACCTCATCCACAAAAAGAATCGTCCGCTGGCGATACATCTTGCGCCGTTCAGTCGCCTCGGCGATTACTTTGCGTAAATCTGCCACACCGGCTAAAACCGCGGAAATTGTTTCAAAATGTGCATCCGTATACTGTGCAATGATCTTGGCCAGCGTCGTTTTGCCTGTGCCAGGAGGACCAAAGAAGATGATAGACGAAAACAATCGGTCAGATTCAATGGCACGACGAAGCAATTTTCCTTCACCAATAATTGATTTCTGTCCAATATACTCATCCAGTTTTTTAGGGCGCATTTTTGCAGCCAAAGGCGCCTGATTATTCAATTGCTGGTTCATATCATAATCAAATAAATCCATAGTATTGTAAGTATACAGTAAATTCTTGGGTAGCTTTATGTGAGTTTACGAGTTTGCAAGGCAGAAATCGATTATTTTTGGGGTAAAAAAAGGTATCATCTCAATAAAGCGGGGCAAACGAAAAAGAACTGAAGCCTATTAATTTTTATCATAGGCTGTTA
>JAEKNU010000011.1 GCA_016838895.1 Chloroflexota bacterium | reverse complement strand
ATTAAATAATTCGTAATGTTATTACCGCACAGGTATCATGTAAATGCCGTCATTATTACCTGGTATATTATGATATTGATTGATCTGTAAATGCGAGGTATACCTCGCCGCTACGTTTGGTCTGTCAATAATTTGAATGATGCCATGAACTCAGCAATTATTATAAATAGAAAACGTCATCAAGAATATCGGTAGGCGGTGAATAATTAAATAATTCGTAATGTTATTACCGCACAGGTATCATGTAAATGCCGTCATTATTACCTGGTATATTATGATATTAATTGATCTGTAGATGCGAGGTATACCTCGCATCTACGTCTGATCTGTAAATTATTGAGATTCATTCAATTGCAGGTACTACATAAATGCCATCATTATCAACCGCAATAAAATCCATACGCCCGTCGCCAGTTGCATCAGCCATATGACAGGATTTATTGCAACCAATCGCTCCCCCCGTCCAATTGGAATAGGGACCAAAATTGGTTCCTGTTGAAGGCATTACATAAATCCCATCATTATCATGCGCAACAGAATCAGCCTTTCCATCCCCGGTCATGTCCTCGAAATAACAGGCAACATTGCAACTACCTGGACCACCAGTCCAATTGGTATGTTGACCAAAGGTAGTACCAGTGGAAGGTAAAACATAAACACCATCGTTATCGTGAGCAATAAAATCGGATTTACCGTCACCTGTGGCATCAGCAAAATAGCAGGCAATATTACAACCACCGCCAGACCATTTTTCCGGAGCTGTAAACTTGCTGCCATTTGAGGGAAGGACATAGATCCCATCATTATCCACAGCAACGAAATCGGCTTTGCTATCCCCGGTTACATCCGTAAAATGACATGATTTATGACAACTGACTGGGCCACCTGTCCAATTGGTATACTGAGCAAAGCCAGTACCAGTAGACACGGATACATTTATGCCATCATTATCATGGGCAATAAAATCTGCTTTACCATCACCGGTTACATCTTCAAAATAGCATCCATTATTACAGGATACCGGCCCCCCAGTCCACTTTGTATGCGTGCCAAATGTGTTGCCTTCGGAAGGTAACACATAAATACCATCATTATCATGAGCGATGAAATCGGCCTTACCGTCCCCGGTCACATCTGCAAAATAACAGGCGATATTGCAGCCACCGCCGGACCATTTTACCGCGGGACCAAAACGAGTGGCAGCAGCTTTTTGTGGAATTGGCGTATTCGTGGGTTGTGTTGCGCCGCTATCAGTATTATCTGCAGCCCCACTGTCCTGATCATTGTTCTGCGGTGCAGCCATTGCAGTCTGCGTCATTTGCATGGCCACCTGGGTGGATTCCAGATTCATGGCATCTTGTGTTTTGGATTGCGTTTCCCCTTCAGCAATACTGGTTTGTGCAACACCAATCGCTATTTGGGTTTGTTGCAAGCTTTCATTGTTATTGTTGGATGAGCTGCAAGCTAACATGGTTAATAATACTAAAATCAACATTAAAACTGGAACGAACTTCTTATGCATGAGATTCTCCACTAATTTAGATATTAAATTATACATTGTTTGAGAATGTAATCTTTTACGATATTACGTAAAAACGGGGTTAAATATCTGATTTTCAACAAAGCCTTTCACAAAATTGATAATCATGTAAACTCATATAAACGGTCTTTTGAGCTGGGAGAAGTGAAATATGACAGAAGAAAGCCGCTACGAACGCGGATTAAAAAAATTACACGAGGTGGATGGACGTGAGGCGATTGAGATCGTTTCCGGGTTGGGCGAATTGGGACGCTATATTGCCGAGTTTGCCTACGGGGATATTTACAGCCGCGAGGGCTTGAGCTTACGCGACCGTTCCATTGCCACGATAGCCATGCTAACCGCCATGGGCGGCCGCGAGCCGCAGTTGAAGGTGCATTTTCGAGCAGCGCTGAATGTGGGTCTGAGCGCCGATGAGCTGGAGGAAATCATCATCCATACGGTATCATATGCCGGTTTTCCGACGGCGATTAATGCCTTGAATTTGTTGAAAGAAGTATTGTCAGAAAAGGAATAAGGTGCCTGAATGGAATTGAATCTATGAGCAGGCGGAGAGACAGTTCAAATCTGATGGGATATGAAATATCGGGTTTGGGTTTCAGCACGCTATATCCTACATTTCACCTGGGAGCAACAGACCTCACAGGTTGTAAACCTTGCGAGGTCCGGTCAAGATTCGATTAATCCCACGGAATGAAGAGCGTTTTGGTATTGAAAACCTTTATTATTCCGTCAGGAATCCTCTGGCCATATCTGCGAGGGCGGATAAATCCGCATCCGTTCCTCGGCGCTCATCTATATTCCAGGTTGGATCTTCCCGTTTCTTATTTTCAGCGTTCAGTACACCTTTTGCCAGTGCTTTGAGTTGGGTATCTTTCTTAACAGCATCCTTTTTGGCTTCGCCGGCTTCATGTTCTGAATTGTTGGCACGTTCATCCGCAGATTCGGCGTGCTGGCGGTTGACTTCCTTGCCAAAGAAATACCCAGCCGCAGAGAATGCAATGGCTTCAACGCCGGTTAATAAATAGGTTAGGCGAAGCCATACAACATCATCCAGCTTAGGATCTGTTGCGAAGCCGGTAAGATAGATGATAAACCAGGCGAAGCCGGCCAATGCCAGCGCACCAATAATGATTACGGCAACGCCTTTACCCCCGGTTTTTTCTGTTTTATTGTTATTATTCCCATTTGTTTCATTTGCATCATTCTGTCCCATATTTTCCTCCTGTATTTTTTTCGTTATACATTGTTTGTCTTAGCAATTGATGAACTTGAAAGATATCCCCATTAAAAAAGCCATCTAAAGGAAAAGATGGCTTCATTGATGCAATGGCGTTTTATGGTTGTGTTAATTATCAAAATACATCTTACAGAAAACATAATATAATGTCAAATCAATACTAGGATTATCTCTAAACGGAACACCAATACCCGACCTTAGCGGAGGAAACCCAACCCCTAAAACACAACATCAAACCAACGAACCCATGGACGAATCTCCACCAGCTTGCTGGTATGCTGAGAACAACCTGAGGGGAAGGGCAAGTAAATTTTGAATCAATCAGACATGATAAAATATAAAGAATTCAAAATAAATCAATAAGAGAGATTCGGAATGGAAAATAACAAAACCTTGATTAGCGGCATTCATCATATCTCCATGAAAACAAATACCTGGGACGAGAGTATGCGTTTCTATGGTGATGTTTTAGGGTTCGCGCCTGGTGCAAAAAATGAAGCTGGCTCAAACCGTATGCAGTTATTGAATGCTGGCCGCCAGGTGTACATTGAACTGACAGAAATGACGGAAGCTCGTGCGGATCAGACAGATTTGAATCCGCCACATTTTGCCCATCTGGCTTTGCGGGTGACGGATACGGCAGGCCTGATGAAGAAAGTACGTGCAGCGGGATACGAAATCACGCTGGATACAAAGACCATTCATTCCGGAGATCTACATGCCATTATTGGTTTCTTCAAGGGCCCGCAAGGAGAATTGATTGAGGCTTTTCAGGAGATTGACTCAGCAGGTATGGATGCAGGTAAATGAGCCAGGTTGAACTGGATAAATCGCCTGCAGCGATTCGCGGCATGTTTACCAGAATCGCCAGGCGTTATGATCTGTTGAATCGGTTGATTTCGCTTGGCTTTGACCAAACATTGCGGCGCAAGATGATCTCCCGTTTGAATGGAAAATCAATCAAGCGGATTGTAGATATCGGCTGCGGCACAGGCGATGTTTCGATACTTTTAGCCCAAGCTTACCCGCATAGTTTGATTCTAGCGTGTGATATGACTTTAGAGATGATCAGGGTTGGAAAGGAACGCACACAGCATTCCGCCATTCATTGGATGGTTTGTGACAGTACCCAAATGCCCTTTGAACCGGCCAGCATGGATGGCTGTGTGTCCGCATTTTTATTGCGCAATGTACTGGATTTAGCGGCAGTGATACAGGAGCAGGCGCGCATTACCAAAGCACAAGGTATGTTTTTGACGTTGGAAACCACACCGCCGCGCAGTTCATTTTTATATCCCTTTGTCTGGTTGTATTTCCATAGCGTGATTCCTTTACTGGGTTGGCTGGTTGCAGGAAATCCGCGGGCCTATCAATATTTACCATCATCTTCGCTGCAATTTCTACCGGCTGAACAGCTTTCTCAAACCATTGCGGAAAATGGCTGGCAGCAGGCGCAGGTTGAGCGTAAGATGATGGGCGTGATGGCGATTCATCAGGCGCAGCGGTAAAGTTTGTAATTTTAGTTGTAGAAACGATTCAGGAGCGTTAGAAAATAGCATGGCATCATCACGATTGCTTTCCAAATTATTGGGCAGCAAACCCAAAACAAAAACCAATATTCGCGTGAGCGGATTGGTGAAAGCCATGTCGCTGGCACGTGAACAATTGACCAGCGGGATTCCCGAAAATGGTGTGGAGGAATTCCGTCATTTTGTAACGCAAACCCTGGCAAACACGGATCAGATATGCCGGACTCATTTGATCAAGCCACAGGATTTACCAGCACCTTCTTATCGCGCCTACCAATATTTGAAGCAGATTAATTTGTCTCAAATCCCCATCGTGGATAAAGCCTCAGCACCCGTTCAACGCATACGTATCAGCAATTTAAATGCGGCAGTGCGTCATATACAACAGCGCGTCATGGAAGTTACCCGTGAGATATATCATGGCACACCGGGTGCGCGCAAGCATATGCGTGAAGTGCAAAATACCGTTGCTCAACAGAATGCTTATCTGCAATTAATGTTAAAGAAAAAGAAGGCTGAAATCGTGGATTTACCGCCTCGTTCAGCCAGTTCGGCGTTGTGGCTGAATTATCTCAGCGATGATGAAAACTATCAAACGGTGATAGATCAACTCGTTACCTGTTGTGAAATCTATGAGGATTTTCGGAAGAAAAGCCGAGCGAGCAAACGCATCCCGGTATTAAAACATATGAGTTTTGAGTTCTTGCCAATGTCTGCCCTGTATCGCTGGCGGGTCAAAGATGGTCTGGGTCAGATGAGTTTTCATCCCGGATTTATTTGTGCAAATAAAGAAATATTTGAGATTATTATTTCCTCTGCCATATTACGACGGAACAGCAAAAATGCCTTGAAAATCAGACAGTTTTCTTCCAGTACCGCTTTCATGGAAATTGCCAAAATGCTGGAAGGCGAGATTCGCCCGGATGATGCGGTAGGACAGTTCCATGATTTGAATGAATTGTTTGAGGATGTTAATCAACAATATTTTCGGAATCGCTGCGAAAGACCCAAAATTAAGTGGGGTTCCCGCATCACACGTCGGAAATTTGGTATGTACCTGCCAACATCGGACACGGTGGTGGTCAGCCTCAGCCTGGATCAACAATACGTGCCGCGTTATGTGGTGGCATTTATTTTATACCATGAATTATTGCATAAGCAGCTGGGGATGAAGGACACAGCCAAAAGGCAAATTGCCCACACAAGCAAATTTCGCCAGATGGAAAAACAATTTGTAAAATATAATGAAGCACAACGTTTCCTGGAAAAATTGGCACGTACTCGTTAAATAAGGAGAATCCTTTTCGTTATGCCTGAACTTCAAAAAACAAGTTTTCGTGATCAGATTCGCAATTTCTTTCGCTGGACACGGGATAGCTATCACATCATGAGTGCTTTTATCGCAATCATTGCTCTTATTATTGTGGTCTGGTGGCCTTTGGTGGAAGAATACATTTCTTATTTTGATCCACGCTATCCGATGTGGATGCAAATTGACTGGCTGTTAATCGCGATTTTCCTGGTCATGTCCATGCTGATTATGGCGGGTACAGACTTGCGCACTGACCTATGGATTGTATTTGTGGGTTTATGCGGCGGATTGGCGATTGAAGGCTGGGGCACCCAAACCCATATCTGGACGTATTACACATTGGAACGACCGCCATTGTGGATTATCCCGGCCTGGCCGATTGCCAGTTTGTCCATCGACCGTCTGGTACGCTTCTTCCGCGTGTTGGACCGCGGTATTTCTCTGAAAGCATACAAGGTGCTGTATTGGATATTATTTTCGGGTCTTTATGCATTGATGATTCCGTTTGTTTTGCCGACCATTGATAAATCCCTGACGATATTGGCCTTGCTTAGTTGCGCGTTGATCATTCTTTCGCCAACGGATTACAAATTTGCTGTGCAAACCTTCATTGCCGGTAGTGCGTTGGGGTATTTTCTGGAGGTATGGGGCACCACCCGTCAATGCTGGACGTATTACACCCTGGAAACGCCGCCGTTATTTGCCGTGTTGGCCCATGGGTTGGCGGCAGTCGCCTTCTGGCGGGTGAGCCTGATTATAAAGAAACTTTGGCAGAGAAGAAGTTGTATGCTTGTTCCTGTGGAAGAATTAACCACACCAGCGGATTGAATCATTGGGGCTGATGAATGGCAAAAAAGACAGTCAAAAGCAAAACAATATCGGAAGCGGCGCGGATTAAGAAGCGTTTTCGTATTCGCTATCAGGACGGCGTGGTTGAAATAGGTATTGGCTGCATCATTTTGCTGCTCAGTTTATTGAATCAGTCAGAACATTTTACTCAAGATGTAGAAATAACCAGAATCCTTATCTTTGTACAACCGTTTTTGTCGCTGGTGATATTCTCGGGGGGTGTTTATCTGATACGTTATCTGCGTCATGTATTACTTGCCAGCCGAGCCGGTGTCAAAGAAATTCCCCTGGAATCTCCCATGCTATGGGTCACCCTTTTGATGTTGGTGTTATTACTCTCAGCACCCATTGTTTGGCCTGTTGTGTCCTACGATGAACAGATCATCGCCTGGGTGTTGGGTGGGTTGGGGATTATTGCCGGTCTGATCGTCTTTGTTCTTGGCGTGATCAATCAATTTAAGCGTTTTATGATTGTTGGTACCGTATTGATTGCCATAGCCGTCTTGTTTACCTATGTTGGGCGGCCTGGATCATTAAGTAATCAACTGGTGATTTTATTGGGATTCAGCGCAACGTTCCTGATCTCCGGTGGAATTACCTTGTTTCATTTTTTGCAAAACACCTCGCCAAATTATGATATTC
Source organism: Chloroflexota bacterium (assembly GCA_016838895.1). Classification (GTDB taxonomy): domain Bacteria; phylum Chloroflexota; class Anaerolineae; order Anaerolineales; family Anaerolineaceae; genus UBA5203. The sequence continues at coordinate 87,076 of JAEKNU010000011.1, read as the reverse complement.
TGACCACTTGACAGAAGGAAAAAGAACCCATCTGGTTCAAAGTTGGTAAGGGGAAAGATGATGGTACAATGGGGCGATGCCTTTCCCTTGGGCTGAAATCTTGTAAGGAAATGGTCAACAGGAATTGATGCAGCAGAAACTAAGTGATATTGTAAATGCTTATTATGAATTTCGCGGGTTAACCACACCGGACGCCAATCAGGCATACTTGTTTTTGGTATCAGAGGTCGGCGAACTGGCAGATGCACTGGTAGCCAATCAGGCAGAGTGGGTGCGTAATAACCCGGATCGTGAACGCAAAATCGAACCCGAGATCGGGGATGTGCTGATGATGTTAACCGTATTTGCCATGCAAATGGGGGTTGATCCGGTGGATGCGATGCTGGAGAAAATGAAAAGCAAAGGCTTTCAAAACGAAGCATAATAAAGCGCAGGTTTTCCTGCGCTTTTATCTTTTTACTTCAAAGTTAACTACTTCACTGATACCAAGATTATCAGCCAGATCATATACTTTGACCACCAGGGTATGCTTGCCGGGTTTGGTTTGCCAGAGAATGCCGTATGGTGCCTCATTGCTGTCGGCGATCCATTGACCATCCAGATACCATGCCGCACGTTGAATGCCGACATTGTCACTGGTTTGTACCTGGAAATAGGTGTGCTTGTCCGCATCATAGCTCAATTGGCTGTCATCTGCCGGGTAAAGAATCTGCACCAGTGGAACAGTGTTATCAACGGTGACCTGCACAATATGCGTTTGCAGACTCTGATCTTCCTGTACTACCGACAGCCGAATGGCAAACAGACCATCTTTATCTGTGCTCCAAGTACCCAGAAGGCCATCTTCGATGGGTTGGGTTTGTTCTTCACTGATTTGCAGCCAGGTACGCGGATTCAGTCCTTCGCCAACTTGCAGTCGATAGAATTTGAAATTCTCGCCGCTTGCCGATCCCTGGATATCCACGCTGTTATTAATTACCTGATAGGCTTCAGGGCTGCTGATATTGACATTTGCTGTGCCATTGGAGGTAGTCAACGTATCGTACATTTCAGGGGGTTGTTCGATCTTTTGGTCTTGAACCCACTCTTTGGCAAATTCAGGAATGATTAAAAAGGTTTTTTCTTCCACTAATTCAAGTGGTGTGTAAACCGTTGCCAGCAATCCTGTTTCCTTATTAATCTGTACAGAGCGATAGAGATCATCGTAGGTGATGGGTTCGTTGCCGCTGATGAATAGCTCATTGACCAGATTTGGACAATCTACAGTGGGAAGTTTTCCGGATGGATCACAAACCTCAAGAGCTGAAATATCAATTGGCGTTTGCCATTGTTCAGCGTTGATGTTTTTACCGGCATATTTCATTAAGGCATTCCAGATACCGGAAGTGAGCTGCCAATCAATCGTTTGCATGTTTTCATTATCTGCCTGTCCGAGCCAAACGGTGATCATGCGCTGCGTGGTATACCCGACGGTCCAGCTCTCATCACGATTGATTGTGCGCCCGATTTTTACACCGCTGGGTCGTCCAATTTCTGTCAAATTGGGGGACCCCAGACTGGGACGACGTGCAGTTTCATCTTGCAGCATATGATGAACCAGATATGCCAGTCCTGGGCTCAAAACGGAGCGTTTCTGTGTGGGTGGCACACCCAGTGCACTGCCGTCTGATTTTTCGATGTTCAGGGTAAAAACAGCATCATATGTATTGCTGTTGCTTAATTGTACTGCGCTTTGCGTGCCTAATCCGGCGAATGCCTGGTAGGCACGTGTAATTTCTAACAAAGTGGCACTATTGCCATGCAGGAATATTTCCGCCTGGCTGCTGCGTAAAGAGGCATTGTCCAGGCCCAAAGTGGCGGCAGTATTCCAGACTACTTCACTTCCTATGGCATCAAATAAATCCAGTAATGGAAACATATAATCATTGGCAATTGCGTTACGCAGGCGCTGTGGTCCGTGGTAAGAGATGGCATCTGTGTCATATGCAGCCCAGGCACTTTCCTCTGCTGGAGGGATATCCCAGACCACGTTGGATGGACTAAACCCGCGTGAAATCGCGGCAGTACTCAATATTGGGGTCAACAAGGAGGCGGCTTGATGCCTGGTTTCTTGTGGGCTCTCTATCCCGTTTATTGTGTCACCGATATAGGCCAGAATTTCACCCGTTTTAACATCCATAATGATGATACTGCTGTTCAGCCCTTGCACGAGCGGCTCCTGATACGCCGGTAAAGAAGGCAAATAATAGGCAGCCGGGCAGGTTTTCAAATCAGCATTGATAGCAATATCACCGGTTTTTTGCAAGCGGGCGAGTTGTAAATCAATTACACAAGTGGCTTGCTGTTGTAAATCCAGGTCCAGTGTAGTTTGTACGCTCAGTCCGCCAAAAGCAGCCTGCCATTGTCCAAAACGTTGGGTTAATTGCTGCATGACGTGATTGGAAAAGGCTTGATATGGTTGCCTGGTATCCTGTTTAATCTCTGGAAAAACGGGTACATTATTCCTTGCTGCTGAAAATTCATCCAGATTAAGGGCACCGCGTTCGTACATGCGGATCAGAGACTCCTGGTAGAGGGCTTCTGATGCGGCAGGAGAATCGATGGGGTTTAATACGGGTGCCTGTTCAACGGCTGCCAGTAATACCGCTTCGGAAAAATTCAATTGAGATGCTGTTTTCGCGAAGTACAATTGCGCGGCACTTTCCACACCATAGGCTTTTTGACCGAAATAAGCGGAATTTAGATACCATTCCAATACCTGTGCTTTTCCATAGGTATGAATTAATTCTTGCCCCAAGGATCGTAATAAAATTGTGCGCCGCATCCCCTGAATTTCCAGAGGCAGAACAAAGCGATTAATTAATCGTTCGGCCAACGTTTGCGGTTGATTACTGAAGAGTGTATTAAAATTAATTTGTTCATCTTCCCAGAAATCGGGTTCATTGAGTGTAATCATACTGAGGAGGAGATATGGGGAGATACTATCTGAAATGCTGATATCCACTGAACGATACACACGTGCTTCGCCATTGTGGCTGTGCTGGTAAATGACCTGTGAACCAGTGCGATCATAAAGTTTTGTGGGATGAAAAAAAGCACCATTCGTGGACTCAAATAAAGCCGGGATAACCGAGATATCCGGACTGTCTTTCAGATAGCCTGATAGTTGATATCCGCTAAAAAGGATCGCTAAAGCAAATAGAATCGTTATGAATGCAAGCACAACCCACATGGTGTGTTTACGTTTATGGGTCTGTTGTTGTAGCTTTTGTTGGCGATGTTTTTGCTGAAGTTTTACCCACTGGTAAACCCGATAGGTACTCAAAATAGCATCCTCATTAGTTAATGGAATAGGTTACGGATTAAGGGACTACCGTATGGGTCTGGGTTGGCAGCCGGGTAATGGTTGGACGCGGTGTTTTGGTTGGCATACGTGTATAGGTAACGCTGGGGGTTATCGGTGTAGAAGTAGGCGTAAAGATATCATCCAAAAGGGAACGGGTTTCATCCCATATTTCTGCGTATGCCGCTTCACGTGGCCGGGCAATAAGCCATTTTCGGTCACGTAATGCATATTTTATTTCACCTAATTCATCAAGTGATTTTGCGCGCCAATAGTAAATGGTTACCCAATCTGTATTTGATGTAGCAAATGCTTCGGCTGTACTGAATTGTTGATATGCTTTCCCTGGTGATTCCAAATATAAATATGTTCTGCCCAGCAATATATTGCCTTCAAAGGAATCTTTATCCAGGAGGAATGCTTTTTCCAATGCGGTTTGGGCTCTTTCATATTGTTCCTGAAGGAAATAAACAGCACCTTTTTGATAATATATTTCTGCGATGGTATCGTCTATATCTTCTGCTTTATCAAATGCAGAAAGGGCGGAATCATAAGCACCATTGTTTGCGTAAATTGATCCTAGCCAGGCCAGTACTTCGGCATCCTGTGTTAGATATGTGGCAGAGATCTCCAGTGGTTCCTGGGCCAACGCATATTCTTCGCGTTGCATGTAAATTTGTCCCAGCAAACGATAGGTCTCAACTGCAGTCTGGTCAATCTCCAGCGCCAATTTTATTTCATCCAAAGCGTCATCCAGCTCATCCATACGGAAATAGGCTTTTGCTCGTAGATAGGGCAACAAATAGGCATTTTCTGCATAGGGTTCTGCTTGGCGCAATGTAGCTAACGCAGCGTCCGGATTATCTAACTCGAGGTGCATATTAGCCAGTTCAAAATAGGGCATGATATATTCCGGATCTCGATAAATGGCACTATCCAATAATGTTTTGGCAACTTCGTATTTTATAGGTTCCGAATTGAGCAATACAATGGCTTTGCCCAAATAGGCAGGTGCAAATTCAGGGTAGGTTTCGATGATATTGTCGTATATACCGATTGCTCTACTGTTTTGACCGATATGATAGGTGGCTTCGGCAATATAATATTGGATATCAACGGCTTCGGGGTCAACCTGAAGCGCTTGTTCCATATAGAGGATAACTTTATCCCATTCCTCGCGTTCGTATGCGAAAATGCCACTGCGATACGCTTCTGTGCTGGGGTGCGGCGTGTTTACATAGAGAGGTGTGGGCGTATAAGTTGCACTGAGGGATTTCCAAAGCGGTTCAGGCCCCCGTGTAATGGTCTCGGCCAGTCCACTCCAGGGTTCAGCGGTGGGTAGCAAGGTTGGCTTGGGGCGTGGAGTGGCGGTTGGACCACCAAACCATGAAATAACAGAGCGTGCTTTACCGGGATTAAGAATAAAAAACATGGCAATTGCCACAAATCCGATTGCACCAAGGATGGGGGTTAAACCGCCTAATGACAGGCGCATACGACGGTGCAAACGTCTGCCAACAGTCTGTTCAGTTGTTTCTTCTTTTAATTGTACAGTCCAATTTTGGGTTTGCGCATCCAGTGGAATCTGCATGCTTTCATCGGGTATATATTCACCGCTGAAGGTTAAACCCTGTTTGGCAGGCAGGTAATCGGGATCAATTTCAAGGGCTTTTTTCAAACAAAATGTGCGTTCTTTTTTACTGCCTACAACAGCACTAAGCCAGATCCATAATTCTGCTTCTTGAGGATTGTCGCGAATAAGTCGACTAAGCAAATCCTTGCAGCGTTTAAAATCCCTCTCATTGAAGGCATCTTTGGCTTCTTGAAACATCTGCTCATCAACATTCATGCCTAGAGTTTAGCACAGCCAATGTTCATCGGCAAGTGGGAAAGGAATATCACTCTAGCGCTGCATGCGTTATAATTTTGACATGTTAACGACTGATAAGCGGCGATTTTTTGGTGTATATGGTTTGCTATTTCTGCTGATTGTTCTGACGGCCTGTCAAGCCCAGAATGAGGCAGCCGTGAGTGAAGAACCTGAACAGACAACGACATTGATACCGTATCATAGTGCTACGCCAACGCCCATTTTGGCCACGGAGACTCCGCAGCCTCCAACAGCACAACCGTTGCCATCCCCGACGCCAACCTACAGGGTTTATGAAGTCAAATCAGGAGATGATCTGGGTGGCATCGCATTTGTGTACCAGGTTAGCCTGAGTGATTTATTGGCTGTTAATCCGGATGTAAATGCTTATGCCATGAGTATTGGTACTGTTTTAAATATTCCTCCGACAATTGAAAATGCAAATGATGAGGAAATTCAGCCTACGCCTGTTGGTGTGCAAATTGAAAATCCGGTTTGCTATTCATCTGAGGGTGCCGGCACCTGGTGTTTCAGCAACGCTTTTAATCCTTTCGAGCAAAGTGTCGAAAATGTAACAGCCATCCTGCGTATTCAAAAAGCAGGCCAGGAGCATCAACAATCCTATACCATGTTTCCGGGACTGAATACAATCCCTGCGCAGGGAAAATTACCGCTGATGGTTTATATCGCTGAAGATCTGGGTGGATCGTACAGCAGCAATGTGGATCTTTCATCCGCTTTGCCCCTTAGTGAATCCACAGATCGTTATTTACCCGTGGAATTGAATGATGTGCAAATTCAGATCATTTCGCGAGCGACGGCCAATGCTTCCGGTACCGTAAAAGTATTAGCAGAATCAACAAAAACAGCCGCTGAAGTGTGGTTGTTGGCAGTGGCGTATGATGCGGGCAATCAGATCATTGGTGTGCGGCGCTTAGAGATGCAGGTACAGGCAGCACCAGGAACTGACATTCCATTTGAGTTTGATGTATATATTGCCGGGGGGAGTATCAATCATGTGGAATTGCTGGTTGAAGCAATGCCATGATTATTCTTGAAGATTCCAAATCAGATAAGAATCATAAATACAGATAGGTGTTTCAGAGGGGACATTGAGGCATACTTTATAGCTGACCAGATCGCCAGTTTTAAGTTGGGTTTGGGCTGGTATAGTGATCGTCGCATGCCCTTGTGGATTTGTGGAAGAGGAGACGAAACTCTCTTGTTCGCCATCTGGAAACGTGAGTGTGACTTTTGATTCGACATTCGAAATAGGTGATTGATCTTCACTTTGCACTAATAACAAATCAACAATCAGTTCTTCACTGGAGGTGATCTGTGGTTTTTGCTCACTAAGCTGCATATGCACATTCTCATTGGCGTACACATAGCGAGAAATCAAGTCATTTGTACCCTGGGTTTCTTGTAAATATTGGGTGCCCAGCGGGGCCATGCGCGTCTGGTATTCCTTTTCGGCTTCACTATGATAATCCAGACAATAATTGGTAAAGCATTGGCGGGGAATGCCGGTGAGAGGATCAGAAAATGGATCATTGATTGGATCACCAGAGATTTCCAAACCACCATGCAATGTAATGAAATTATCAAAGATAACCGGAACATGATAGCCTAATTCACCACTAGTGGTATAAAAAACCATGTTTTGTTCAACCCCGTATACTTTTGTGCCAGGTGGATTGCTTTTTAGATCCAGCAGTTCAGGCAAAGGACGTAAATGAATATCGCTTAAATTATTTTGCGGGGCATACACAACTACATTTTCATAAACTTGTTCCAGATAACCTTCCGATGTGTCATAAGGGTGCGTAAGCGGACGGCCAAAGGTTTGCATGCCGCCGATACGTTCCAAACTAGTCCCAAATGGGGAGGAGATTTCAGGATATTGCGGGGTGATTTGATCTTGGGCGGCAACACCAGCATAGGTGCAGTCATTCCCACAGAAATATTCGCCATAAGGCAGCAGCTTTACATTTCCATGGGCATCATCAAAACGGTGGTACAACCCAATATTTTCAAAATATTGCTCTACGCGCTGCTGTTCATAATTGTAATGAACGCCGGTGAGTGTTTGTCCAACGGCATTGTATTTTGTAAGTTCTTTGTATAGCGGCAAGAAATCCGGATAGATGGCGCTGGTATCCGCGGTGGAATCACTCGATAAAATCAGATTTGTTCCCAGGGGTGCCATGAAAAAGCGTGCTGACCCGGTGGCCAACGGATTGTGGCATAACAAAGCATTAACCGTATATTGACATTCATATTTATCACGGTCAAAAATTTGTGAGATCGCCGGTCCGAAGCGCTCTTTTCCGCCTAAATCTTGATAATATTCACGAAACAAAGTATGTACCACGTAGGTGCCGGGTGTATCATCGCTAAATTTTGTATTTGTTGTACTGGTACATGCGCTGCTATTGAGTAGCAGAAAAAAACTCAAGCATACAAAAAACAACTGGCGAAAATGGAATGAATTCATTTTCACTGTTGGCCTCGCAATTGGCATGATGTGGCGCAATTGAGTGTATTGCTCTGCATGAGGGTATTGATTACCATTATTTCCTTTAAATCAAACAATGGCAGACTTTTTAAGCGTTCTTAAAATCCTGCCGTATAAATGTATTGGAAATGGGGTTTCTTTAACAATCCATTCCCTACTGATTTGATTTTACATGATCGAAAATATATACGCAAGGAGAGTACTGGTTTTATATTGCATTTGGATGTATCAGAATTGCATTGTTCGGGTAGAATGAAGATAACCCATTCTTGTGGAGGTAACATGCAGGAAGTCTTCATTATTGATGCGTTACGCACACCAATCGGAGCTTTAGGTGGTGGGCTATCCTCAATACGTCCGGATGATTTGGCAGCTCTGGTATTACGCGAGATTGTAAAACGTAATGCAGTTGATGCAGCTGAAGTAGATGATGTTTATCTGGGTTGTGCCAATCAGGCCGGTGAGGATAACCGTGATATTGCCCGAATGGCCGCCTTGTTGGCTGGCTTTCCTGAACGAGTACCGGGGATTACCTTGAATCGATTGTGTGCGTCAGGTTTATCTTCCATAAACATGGCCGCGCGAACCATTGCTGCAGGCGAAGCAGATTTGATTATCGCCGGCGGCGTGGAAAGCATGTCTCGGGCACCATACTCTCTGCCGAAAGATCAGGCTGGATTTGGGGTTGGTAATATGACGGCTTGGAATACTGCATTAGGATGGCGCTACCCAAACCCTGCAATGCAAGATTTATATGGAACAGATCCATTGGGCATTACCGCAGAAAATATTGCCGAAATGACTGGCATCACCCGTACAGCACAAGATCGTTTTGCTTTGCAAAGCCATCAGCGAGCGATTGCTGCACAGGATGAGGGTCGTTTTGATGATGAGATCATTTCAGTACAAATTCCTCAACGTAAAGGGGAAGATTTGTTGTTTGAAAAAGACGAGCGCCCCAGGCGAGATACCAGCTTAGAAAAACTCTCGAAACTTCGTGCAGCCTTTTTAAAAAATGGAACAGTAACCGCTGGCAATTCATCTGGCATGAATGATGGTGCCAGCGCTGTTTTGTTGATGAGCAAGAGTAAGAAAGAATCATTGGGTTTGCAGGGCATGGTACGCTATTTGGGTTCCAGTACAGAGGGTATAGCACCTCGTATTATGGGATTGGGACCAGTTCCTGCTACTCAAAAATTACTGCAACGTCTGGGATTAAGCATTTCCGATATTCAATTAGCCGAAATAAACGAAGCATTTGCCGTTCAGTCACTGGCTGTTTTACAGGCACTGGACTTGTCCGAAGAAATTACGAATGTAAATGGGGGGGCGATTGCATTGGGGCATCCTTTGGGATGTTCCGGGGCACGTATTTTTACAACGTTAATTCATGAGATGAAGCGTAGACAAGCACACAGCAAAAAACCATTTTTAGGATTGGCGTCTTTGTGTGTGGGGGTGGGCCAGGGTGAGAGCACTCTGGTGGAATGGATCGGTTCTTAAGGAGGAATCCGCATGCGAATTTTGGTAACCGGTGCAACCGGTTTTATTGGCAGGCGTTTATGTCGCGGACTGGTCGGAAGAGACCATGATGTAATTGCATTTCATCGGGCAACAAGCCCAAGCAAAGCCTTATCTGGTATGCCCGTGGAGCACAGAATGGGGGAGATCACCTCTCCGGACGATTTGGCAAAAGCCATGCAGGGCGTTGAAGTTGTTTACCACCTGGCTGCGCCGCATTCTGCACAGGGCGGGTATGGCAAAATGTATGCCACGATCGTAGAAGGAACGCGCTACGTTTTGGATGCGGCCCTTGAGGCAGGAGTACAACGGGTAATATTCACCAGTGCAGCGGCAACCGTAGGTGTTGGACCGCTGATCGCTGATGATCAACCACCGGAAGTTTTGGATGAAAATCATGTCTGGAATCTTTCAACTGTTGATTGGCCGTTCGGATATTGTAAATATATGGCCGAGATGGCCGTTCAGCGGGCGTTGGGCAAAGGACTACCGGTAATTATTCTTAATCCAACGTATGTGCTTGGTCCGGGAGATTATTATCGAAAAGGTCATTCAATGATGTCATTTTTATGTCAGCGTAGAATCCCATATTATTTGCCTGGCGGCATCAATATTGTACATATTGGCGATGTAGTAAGGGCGCATATGTCGGCACTCTCTTTTGGCAATATCGGCGAGCGCTATTTGTTGGCTGGTCAGAATGTGCAAATTCGTTATTTTCAGGAGTTGATTGCCAAAGCCAGCGGACATGAACCACCGCGCTTTTTGATCCCTACCGGATTGGCGCGAAATAGTATCTGGTTGATGCGTCTGATTCATTCTCTGGTTAACCTTCCCATGGATGTTGAGATGCTGCGTTTGGCTGGCTACCATTTTTATTACAATGCAGCCAAATCGATCAAAGAGTTAAAGCTGCCGCCGTATCGGGATGCTGAAGAAATCATCACTGAAGCCGTAAACTGGTATTTACAGGAAGATGACACATTGATTATTTAGAAAAAAAATAGCGGCATGAATACCGCTACTTTTTTGATATTAAACAAACCTGTAAATTAGACTACGATACTGCTGCCGTAAAGTTTTTCACGGATTTGATAGACCTGACGCCGTAGACGATCATCACGCTCCATTAAATCTGCTACTTTTTCGCAACCATACATAATGGTTGTATGATCTCTACCGCCTAGCGCTTTACCAATTTGTGGTAAGGAATAATTACCTTCTTCACGGATCAGGTACATTGCGACCTGACGCGGTAAGGCAACTTCGCGAGAGCGGTCACGACTGATTAAGCGATCAATGGGGATATTGAACGAACGAGAAACTTCACGAACAATGCTTTCAGGGTCAAAGTTTTCATGATCCGGGAGCATATCTGCCAGTGCTATTGCCACAAGTTTATCATCCAGAGGCATACCGCTTAGATCAGCGAATGCCAACACGCGGGTTAAGGCACCTTCCAGCTCGCGAATATTAGACTGCACTTTTTGGGCGATCAATTCCATAATGTGCTGGTCAACATTTCGACGGGCACGATCTGCTTTGGATTTGAGAATGGCGATACGGGTTTCAACATCCGGGAGTTGAACATCAACGATCAGGCCGCCTTCAAAACGAGAGCGCAGGCGTGTTTCCAAGGTTAACATTGCCTTGGGTGGGCGGTCTGAGGTGATAACGATTTGTTTATCCTGACCATGTAAGGTGTTGAATGTATGGAAAAATTCTTCCTGCGTAGATTCCTTACCAGCAATGAATTGAATATCATCAATCAGGAGCACATCAATTTGCCGATAACGCTCACGAAATGCTGAGGTGGTGTGCGTGCGGATGGAATTGATCAGGTCATTGGTGAATTCTTCGGATGAGACATACAGAACATTCAATCCGCTTTCCAAGACACTTGCGCCAATCGCTTGCAGCAAGTGTGTTTTGCCCAATCCGACTCCACCATATAAGAAGAGTGGATTATACGCCCGGGAAGGACTCTCTGCAACGGCCAGACTGGCGGCATGTGCCAATCGATTGCTGGCACCAACCACAAAATTTTCGAAGGTATAGCGAGAATTAAAAGCAGAGGTAGCAGAGCGTGTTACTGATACATAACCCTTTTGATCCGGTTCTGCGGGGATTGTATCCTCCAGTGCTTTCTCTTCTTTTTGTCCAACAATAAATTCCACATTCTGTTCTATATTTAATGCGCCGCTTAATAATCGCGCTATTTTCGTATTCAATCGGCTGTCAAGCCAATCACGAGCATAGGCGTTTTGTACGCTAATAATAAATTTATTCCCCTCATGTTTTACAAATAAAGCATTTTTTACCCATGTATCAAAAGATGCTTTGGGCATTTCCATTTGTAATTGGCCGATCGTTGCGTGCCATGCTTGTTGTGCTTCCATATTGTTACGAGCCCCTCCTTTCATTGAAGTCAGTACCTGAATTTGATGGTGAATTTATAAAGTAGATACTCTTGGTATACTGGTAAGGTAACAGTAAAGTTAAACATAGCCCGCTGGAGGTTCAGTGGGTTCAAAAAGGTGATTTTAAGTTTCTACAAGTAATGCCTAAAAGGGCGGGTAAGGTGTGTCTACGATGTATTTCATAACCTTTACCTAAGCCCGATTTTAACTGATGGAGAAAAATAGCACAAGCGGATTTGATGTATCCTATCTAAAAGAATATCAATCTTTAAGGTTGTTAACCTTAAAGAAAGCTCTGTCAGAACTGATGTTCCATCGTATAGGTTTTCGTTAAAAATGGCCATACTGGTGGGGCAGACTATCAACAAACCCCCTATATATACGTCATTAACGGAAAATTAACGGAATATTAGCATATATGGGAATGAAGTGCAAAAAAAAGGTTTGCAATGTCCGATTTCCATTTTTTGAAAATCAATCCAGAATTGGAAACACACATGTCTATTCATCCGTTAAGATTTGTGTTTTTACTGTTTGTTAAAAAGTGTGAAATAATATAGAAAAATAGCCTGAAATTAGATCAGGCGATTTTTTGACTTATTTTTCGTTTTCCAGCATGAGTTTTGCTGCCTGTCTACCAATGCGAACAGCAAAATTTGTGCCACGATCCCATGGATAGACCTGGCTCATGCTGGCAAAAAACAGACCGGCTAATGGGGTCTTAATCGCAGGTATATTTTTGGAATGTTCCAGTAATGGGATGGGTTGTGCATAGGCTGTTTTGAACAACCAGGAATCAATGACCCAGTCTTCATTGAAATCCGCATTGATTCGTTTCAGACTAGGTAAAAATTTTTCCAATAATTCTTCTTTGTTTAACGAGAAATGCGGATGGTCTGTATTCAGATAATCACCCATATAAAGGATATGTTCACCGCCGAATTCTTCTGAAGGCAGGAAATTCGTATGCTCTACCAAAGCCAGGTAAGGGTATCCAGCTGATTTAGGCAAATTAAACCAGTAATATCCTTCCGTAGAGAGTTGTTGTTTAATAGAAACAACCATGACAACTGCGCCCATACTTTTCAATGAAAGCAATCCCTGTAAGTATTCTTGAGGGAGCTGAGGAGCGCTTTTTGCCATTAAAGCTGGTGAAGTTGTACTCAAACACTGGTCATATTCTTCAGTAAGTGAATTTGTTTTGATCTGAACTTGGCCATGTGGAAGACTATTGATTTCCTGCACAGGTGTGTTTAGCAGGATGTTAACACCACGTTGCTGAAGTTGTTCGGCAAGGAGATCACAAAATCGTTGAAAACCACCGCGGAATGTACCCAATCTGGTGGAACGTACCTTCAAACGTGCCCACATCCAGGCCATGTTTACTTCCTGATAATGTTTATCAAATTTTCCAACCAATAAGGGTTGAAATAGCACTTCATGTAATCGTTTGCCGTACCAGCGTTCCATCCAGGCATTGGCGTGATATTTCTCCATGGTTTGCCAGCGAGCCAGGAAACGCAGGTAGACTGTGACAAAACCAAAACGGACCATATCAATGAAGCGAAACCCAGGAAAAATCAACGCTGCAAGTGCAGAATCCAATGGGTAAAATTTGTCTTTGTAATAGGCAACTGTTTTTGGACGCGGGAAGATAACCTGATCTTTGAGTTTTAATTCATCCATCAGTCCAAACATATCTGCATCAGTTTGAAACCAGTGATGGTAAAAATATTCCACCGAGGAATTCCAATTGGCCTTTTTAAATCCGGATGCCAGACCCCCGACGTGATCGTTGGCTTCAAAGATGGTAACATCATGCCCTGCTTTTTGCAGATCATGCGCGGCAGCCATACCGCTGATACCGGCACCAATTATTGCAATTTTCATGATTCCTCCACCATTTCTGATTCGTATTTTTTACCCCATTTAAGCCCTTCACGAGTGAAGTAGTATGCCCCCAGTAGCGTGATGGGCAGCCATAAAGCTGCATGAAGCACCAGAGTGTACGCAGTTGCTAGCTCTCCTGGCACTTGATATGCCTGGAGCAAGGCGATACCGGGTCCATCAAATGTGCCAATATATCCGGGCGCAGATGGAATGGTTGTTGCCAGATTGACAATGCCGTTCATTAACATCAAAGCGAAAAAACTGACCTGGAAGGGGAAAGCTAACATGATGAACCAGTACTTGCCCGTTTCCAGCAGCCAGATGATGGCCGATGTAAAAAAGATCATGATTGCTTCTTTGGGGCTGCGCAGGCATTCCAGGCCCTGCATGAATTTCATGGCTAGAGGGCGAACTTTTTCTGCGAATTTCTTCGGCATCCAGGAAAGGACTTTGTCTGTAACCGCCAGAGTAATATGCGGGAACATGGCCGCTAAAAGAAATATTAATAAAACACCTAAAAAGGCAATTGCACCCCAGAAAGCCAGGCTTTGAATATCACCCACATATCCGGAATCGGTGGTTAATTTTGCTAGTTCAGGTAAATTGAAAAACACAAAGGTCAACATGACTACGCCGTCAAAGATACGTTCCACAATAATGGTAGCCAATGAAGCAGAAATGGGAATTCCCTCGTGTCTTTTAAGCACCACGGCACGTAACACTTCACCAGCCCGGGCGGGGTATACATTATTACCAAAGTATCCAATGGTGACGATAGGGAACATCTTGCGGGTGGAAATAGATTTTAGGGGCTTCAGCAAATAATGCCAGCGCCAGGCACGTACCCAAACGCCGATAAAATAAACAGCGACAGCAGGAATTAACCAAATCAATTTTGAGTTTTGTATGGCCGCCCATACATCTTCAAAATGTTGGCCTCGGAAAGCAAAGTATAAGAATACGATGCTGATCAATACACCTAACCAGAATTTCCAACTCTTCATGCAAATCATTATACCGTGAAGCGGGTTATAAATCTTAGATTTGAATCATTTTTTCTCTCTGATGTCCGGTTTTTTGAAATTTGATTTGTGAACAGGTACAATACATTAATGAGGTTTCTGCACACCAGACCACAAAATATCGCACAGGATGGTAAACATGACAGACAGCAACAATGAAAGCGCAAATATTTGTATCGTGACAGACAGTACCTGTGATTTACCCCCAGAAGTCGTTAATGCATTGAATATTCACGTGGTTCCATGTTATGTCAATATGGATGGTAGCTCTTATCTGGATGGTGTGGAAATCTCACGAGCAGAATTTTTTGAACGTTTGCCAAATTTAGCGATACCAGCCACCACCGCTGCCCCGGGTGTGGGATTATTTGAGGAAGTCTATCGCAAATTAATCGAGAACGGCGCGACAAAAATACTATCTATCCATGTTTCCAGTACGCTAAGTTCAGTGATGGAAAATGCCAAAGTGGCTGCGCAAAATGTACATGAAAATATCATTGAAGTGATTGACTCTGGTCAACTCTCTTTGGGTTTAGGTTATTTGGTCGAAGAAGCCGCAAGGGCGGTAAAGGCCGGCATGCAATCCATCAGTATTGTGAATATGATTCAGGAAAAGATTAAAGATGTTTTCCTGTATGCCGTATTGGATACTTTAGAATACCTGCGGCGCAGCGGTAGAATATCCAGCTTAAAATCAGGGTTGGGATATTTGTTAAAGATAAAGCCAATCATCGTCGTTCATCAGGGTGAAGTATTGGTTGAGATGGTGCGAACCAAAAGCAAAGCGGTTAATATGGTTTGTAAAAAAATCGCGGATCTGGGTAATTTACGCAAGATTTCATTGGTACATGGACATGCCCTGGATGCTGCAAAAAGTGTACTTAAGTCAATTGATGGTTTTATCCCCAGGAATAATGGCAGTTTTTATTTTAGTGAAATCACCCCGGCAATAGGTGTGCATGTAGGGCCGAAAGCGGTAGGAGTGATTTGTGTAAAAGAATGAAGATGAAACACAATTGATTGTTTTGCGTACATTAAGTATGTTATTAATTAAGAATAAATATTTTGTTCACTCATCTAGCAGGGCACATTTTAAGTACAGTTTGTACATGAGATCATTTGCCTTCAGAGAGGATCCTGCATAATGTATTATCGGGGTGGAAATATGATTGGCTGGTTGTGACTCAGCAGGCAAAATTTCTGCCTTTCATTCAACGATTTAGAGGAAAACTTACCAGGAGTAGAAAAATCTATGAAAGAAAAAATAACCGGCAATCCGTGGTCTATACAGACAAAAACTGTAGTGATATCCACAATATTGGTATTAATGGGCTATGCGCTTTTTCGGTTTTGGGAAATTATTGCCCCGATGGTATTGGCTATCATTCTGGCATATGTGCTTACCCCGGCAGTCAATTGGTTGCAAGCGAAAACAAAAATGCCACGCGCATTGGCTATTTTATTATTGTATTTGGTAATTACATTCTTAATTTACGCCATTCTTTCAACTGCCATTCCTATGTTGATTACGCAGATGAGTAATCTTGATCTGGGCTTGAATGAAACCATGGAACAAGCCAGCGGCTGGTTCGGTAACAGATATGAGTTTGCTGGATTTGTGATTGATGGTCAGGAATTATTGAACAGAGCAGTGGATGCCTTGCAAGGCGTATTTGAACCGATTATCGGTCAGACATTGGATATTGTAGCTGTTATATTTTCCATGCTGATCTGGATTATTTTCATTGTGATTATATCCTTTTATATGATCAAGGACAGTGACAAAATCGTAAATTGGTTTCGACATCTGGTACCGGATAATTATCGTGAGGATTTTGAATACCTGCTCAATGAAATTCACCAGATCTGGAGCGCGTTTTTCCGAGGCCAGATTATTTTGGTGCTGCTGGTGATGGTGATTATCTCGGCAGTGGGATTGATTATCGGTTTGAAATTTGCTTTGGTATTGGGTATTATTGCAGGTTTATTAGAGTTCTTCCCCAGTATTGGACATATGGTCTGGCTGATATTGGCTTCAGCTGTGGCGTTTTTCGGCGGCTCGACCTGGTTGGCGATTCCGAATTGGGCGTTTCTGATTCTTGTATTTGTCGTTTATATTCTATTTACGCAATTTGATTTAAACTACCTGATTCCAAAAATCATTGGGCGCAGTGTAAATTTGCCACCTATGGTGGTTATTATGGGGATTGTGGTGGGTGCAACCACTGCTGGCGTGCTGGGTGTGGTATTAGCTGCACCAACGATTGCTTCATTGAGGGTGATCGGCCGGTACGTGTATGCACATCTGGTGGAAATAGAACCATTTTCAGAAAAACCGGCTTCACAGCCCATGCCTGAGCCGCAGTTGCGTTGGTGGCATGGCAAATTCAAGTATGGCAGAAGAAACAAGCCGACAAATAATGAAGACTAAACAAAAATGCCGCTGGGAAAACCAGCGGCATTTTTATGCTTTAATTCTGAAAATCACTTTTCCTATAATTTGCTCAGGTGTGATGGCACCGAACAGGCGTGAATCGGTACTGAAATCATCTGATCCGCGCACAAATATCTTTTGATGCTGTGAATCAATAGATTCAATTTGCTTAATCAACCTGCCGTAACTTTTTTCCTTGAATACAACATAATCACCTGGGTTCAGGGACAGCTTGCGATGTTGCTTTCTTATAATTGCAAAATCCCCATCATGAAGATAAGGTGCAATGCTATTTCCCGAAATACGCAGCAATTTCAACATTAAAGGGCAGGGTAAACCACATCTTCTGCCGGGGCATAGGGAGCTTTTACGGTTTTGGTTTCAATACCTTTGCTTGCCCAGAAGATACCGGCAAACTCATTGACAGCTTTTAATAATTCAAGCGCACTCTCTCGATTGGCACTTTGGCGGCATTTGGAACCTAATTGCATAATTTTGTGGCTTAGTTCATGCAGTTGGGGATATTTCTCCAGATGAGCTGGTTTGATGTAATCACCCCAAATTACACGTATTTCGTGCTTGCATAATTCTGCGTGTTCTTCTTTTACGGCAATATAACGGCTAAGGCTATTTTTGAATTCCAGGTCTCTTTCTTTGTGATCATCATATAATTTGGTCATTAAATCGATCATGCGGATGATGGTTAATGCTGCAACCTGGGCCTGATGGGGATCGTAAATGCCGCAGGGAATATCGCAATGGGCATGAGCTTCCTGGATGGGGATATATTTTGCTATTGATTTTACGGTTTGATGAATCATTTTCCACTCCTTACTTGCTAATAAACTGAATAATAAAAAACACCATCATCTTTCATGATAGAGATGTGGTGTTTGAATGTCAAGTCATGCGACTTGGGATTATTTTTTTTGGTTCAAAGCCCAATCATGGTCATTGTATTTGAATTTCCAGCGTTCAAAATGTTGACGAAGTTCATCTGCTTTTTCTGGCAAAGCATCAATCAACAGCTGCATAGTGTTTTTCTGACCACCCATATCTCGTTCAACCCATTTCATCATATCCGGCAAGGTGATGCTGAATTCATTGGCATCAATGATGGTTTCTTTTTGCAATAAGCGCATTACCGCGGTATTCAATTGCGCATCCAGTTTTTCAGGTTGATATACTGCCATGCGGGGAGAACTAACGCTGGCACAATGTAATGCAAAATGGATACGCGGTTCCATAGGAAAAATGACCCAGTTATGGCGGTGATCATCCTGGGCAAATTGTTTGCCAGGCATTAAGGTATGTCCCTGGTTGGCGCGCAATATACCGTGTTCAATATCGTCTGCAGAGACACGTTGCTGATTAACCAAATAAGCCGCTTTTTGAAAGAAGGCAGCAGCGCCCCATTTACCCTCTGTGACAGATTCTTGAATATCATATTCAAGCACCGCATTGATAATCATTGCATTGTATAAATTTAGCCAGAATGCCAGGCGTTCTTCGTTTGTGGAAAGTGTTTGCGGGTCAAAATAGATCAATTGATTGGTAAGCGGAACGAAATCAAATTGAAAGAGTTTATCTTCTTTAATGGCTTGATAATCAATCATCCCGCTGGGCGTGATTCGATCAACAGATACCATTTTTTTAAGCAGACTCTGCAATCCGGATGAGAAATTGGATGTACGAACAGGAATGGTATGCTGCCGGAGATCTTGATTGAGAACTTCATTTTGAGGGATGTTAAGCATCTTTTGAAGCGCTCGATCACGAAAAGATGTCCATTGATTTTCCGGCATTTAAATCCTCCTATTAGATTACAAATTTACAAAATTACATAAAAGCTGACAATATCATCGAAATAACGATTAACAAAGCAAAACCAGCAAACAAGATTTGCTGCCAGGGAATTGGATTTTTCTTTTGTTTTTGAGCAGGTTTTTTGCTGTGATTTCCGTTCTTACTCATGCGACCTCCGCAATTTTATTCAAATTCCACATTTACTGTGAAACAATAGTGGCAATAAAGACAGATATGAATTATTCTCAAGTATAATTTTTAGAATAGGTTTTTGTCAAATATCATTCCGAACATATCATATGCACGGGAGAATGATTTATTATGTTAGAGTATACCATTTTTGAAAATTCAATATATGACTGGCTGATTGCAATTGGCCTGACATTATTAATCTATTTTGCATTCCTGTTGGTAAAAAAAATATTTCAATGGCGAATTGCAAAATGGGCAGCCAAAACAGTCACGCAGTTTGATGATTTTTTGGTGAAATTAATTGCCAATACAAAAAATATTTTACTGCTCATCTTTGCACTTTTTTTTGCTTCTAACACAGTAGTCTTAAATGATGACATTGTAAACTCTATTGGTGTCTTTACGATGATTGTGTTATTAATGCAAATCGGATTTTGGCTTAACGCTGTTATTTCGTATCTGGTTCATCGTCAGGTAAGTAAACAGCTAAAAGAAAATGCAGCGGAAGCAACTACGCTTAGCGCATTAGGTACAGTAGCGAAAGCAGTGGTCTGGGCCGTATTAGTAATTATGACACTGGATAATATTCCGGGTGTGGAAGTAAGTACGCTGATTACAGGACTGGGTATTGGCGGTATTGCCATTGGTCTGGCAGTACAGAATATTTTAGGTGATTTACTGGCCTCCCTGTCTATTGTCATGGATCGTCCCTTTGTGATTGGAGACTTCATCTTAGTGGGTGATTTAAAGGGGACTGTGGAACACATTGGTATCAAAAGTACTCGTTTGCGAAGTTTAACCGGTGAACAATTAATATTTTCCAATTCCGATTTACTGTCCAGCCGTATAAGGAATTTTCAGCGCATGGACCGGCGTCGTATTGTTTTCGAATTTGGGGTTACCTATCAGACAGCGTATGAAATATTAGCTGAAATTCCTGGTATGTTGAAAAATATTATTGACCCCAAAGAAGGTGTTTCCTTTGATAGAGCTCATTTTCAAGGATACGGTGATTCTGCCCTGATGTTTGAAGTGGTGTATTGGATTGAGTCATCTGATTATGCAAATTACATGGATAAACAACAAGAAATTAATCTGGCTGTATTCCAGATATTTGAAGACAACAAAATTGAGTTTGCCTATCCTACACAAACCATTTTCGTCGAGAAGGATTAACCTGCAAGTCGCATTTTTATGGAAATACTCGGGCATGTTTTAAACATGATTTTTGAAAACAAGATTAAAATAATGGTGGATAATAATTTGCCAATTCGGCTACAAAGGGATGCATTATGAAAAAAATACAATCCGTAAAATGGATATCGATACTTATACTTTTGACCATCATTGGGACTTCACTGGCAAGTTGTGCAAATGATCCAGCAGCTCCAATCGTTGAAGAAGCGGTTGCCAGTTCTGATGTTGCCCCAACTGAGAATTTGTGCACAGGTGATAGTAAAATTACCGAAACACGTCGATTAAATCGATATATGATTCGCTTTGATGATATATCTGTATTGGCACAAGCCACACCTCGTGAACAATTAGCCGAGATCATCCTTGAGATGCAAAGGATACGCCAGGATGCAGCCTTTGAGGAAGTACAGCCTTGCTTCAGTAATTTGCAAAGCACACAAGTTAATTTTATGAATGGAGTCATTATCACCATGACCAACTTCCTTAGTGGAGTTTCAGCAACGATACTAGAAGAGAGAATCAATGAAACACGTGAATTGCGCACGCAGTACGATGCAGAATTAGCCAGTTTATTGGGGATGACATATATTACTTCTACGCCAGCTCCTACCATTGTTCAAGCTGATGATACGCCAACATTTACGGCTGCTCCGGTACGAGCTTTCGGGGTGCAGGATAGCTATATCCTGAATGGTCCTGGAGATACTTTTACAGCTGTAGATACTTTCCTGACAGGTCAGGAAGCCAACATCATCAGCCGCTCTGCAGACGGGATGTGGGTGAAAATTTCCAGAGCACAGCCCAGTGAAATAACCGGGTGGGTTTCTGTACAGTTTATCTCTATTGAAGGGGATGCTAATCAGTTGCCAGTTGAGTGATGCAAAAATAAAATTGATGCTAACTGCCGGTTGTGTATACAATCGGCAGTTTTTATGTAACCAAATCAAAGAATTGGTGTTTTACCTGTCAATGGATAAAATATACGAATCAAAATTGTGGGTATTGACCAGAAAAATTTCCTTTGTTACACTTTCTTTGACTTAATCAGGTTCATTGATAGATGAATTGCAGCATTACAGTCAGATCACCTGATTATTTAAAAATAAGTTTACATAATGGTGCGGGCTTGGGTCTTCAATAAATTTTGTGAGAATACCTGAGTCGGTTGGGGAAAACCCGACAATGTTTCCTCTCAAAAGCCCCACAATTGATTCATAGAGAAGACGGACCGGTAATTCAGATCGGGACTGTGCTTTTGCTCGGGAGTAAAAATTTTATGGCTAAAAAAATACACTTTACTGATGTAACACTGCGGGACGGGCAGCAAAGTTTAACTGCCACGCGTATGACAACCCCACAGGCATTAAAAGTATTAAAAAAGATTGATCAGGCTGGTTTTCATCGTATGGAATTATGGGGCGGGGCTACATTGGATAGCTGTATTCGCTTTTTGAATGAAAATCCCTGGGATCGACTGGAAGATTTTGCTGAGGTATTAGGTGGTACTCAAAAGATACAGGCACTTTTGCGCGGGCAAAATTTGTTTGCTTATCAACCATACCCGGATGATCTGGTGATTGCTTTTATCAAACAAGCCATCAGTTCCGGTGTTGGTTATATGCGCATATTTGATGCCTTAAATGATTGGCGCAATTTGCAAACCTCAATCCTGGCAGTGAAGGCCTTTGGTGCAAAAGCCGAAGGTGCCATCTCCTATACAGTCAGCCCGGTTCATACCACACAGTATTTTATTGATTATGGGAAAAAACTGGTTGAACAGGGTGTAGACGCGATTGCCATCAAGGATATGGCCGGTTTATTACACCCAAGGGATGCGATTCAGTTGATTAACAGTCTGGTGAATGAACTGCCAGTACCGATTGCATTGCATACGCATGCAACGACAGGTGTTTCATTGTTTAACTCTGTGATTGCCATGCAGGCAGGGGTATATTCTATTGACTCAGCAATCACTCCTTTTGCGGGCGGTACCTCACACACACCGGTGGAAGTTTTGATTGTCTTTGCTGAAGAGATGGGATTGGAACACGGACTGGATAAAGAGTTGATTCTGCAAATTCAGCAAGATTTATTCAAAATCTCAGATGAACTGCAGGACATGAATCCATACTATGGAAAATATTACCAACCTGTGCGCTATGAAGATGTGGATCGAAATCTGGTGCAGCAAATTATCAAGGCAGCAGCGGACGGTACTGAAGAAACCATTGAAATGGGCATGCAGCTTTCCCGCAAATTACTGGATGACTTAAAATACCCACCCTTTGATGATGCATTATTTGATTCCCAAATACCGGGTGGTATGCTGACCAATTTGCAGAATCAGTTAAAGCAGATGGGACAATTGGATAAATTGGATCAGATTATGCAAGAGATCCCCCATGTGCGCAAAGATGTGGGTTATGTGCCGTTAGTTACCCCAACCAGCCAGATTGTTGGATCACAAGCGACTTTCAATGTATTATCCGGCAAGCGTTATTCGTTTGTCTCCAATGAATTCAAAATGATTTTGCGCGGTGAGTTCGGTCAAACCCCGGCTCCCTGTAACCAGGAACTGGTCAATCAGGTGTTGGCTGAAGGTGAAGAGCCGATGAAATATCGGGTGGCTTCCTATTTGCACCCAATACTTGAGGATGAGATAGATCTGCCCTTTATCCATGATCAGAAAGATTTATTATTGCATCATCTTTTGGGGCAAAATGCGGATCAATTCCTGGAGGCTCGAGAGAAGAATCCGGTAAAGGAACCGGCATACGCATAATCTCAAGACTCCTGCATTTTGGCAGGAGTCTTTTTTTTATCAGAATTGCATATCAAATGCTAAAAATGATTCTTGCGATGTACGTTATAATTTTAATATCACAATATTGTTATTGGAGGGTAAAACATGACAGAAGCGTTGTATCATCATGATAGTTACCTAAAAGAATTTGATGCCTCAGTACTGACTCATAATGAAGAACTGCATGCTGTTACGCTTGACAGGACAGCTTTCTTTCCTGGTGGTGGTGGTCAGCCCTATGATATGGGTACACTGCATGTGGGTAACACGGTTTATTCGGTAGAGAAAGTGAAAAAGATTGGTGCCGATATCTGGCATATTTTGGCTGCCTTTGATGGATTGCCTGCGGTTGGCAAGGAAGTACACGGTGTATTGGATTGGGACCGTCGTTATAATATCATGCGCACCCATACCATGATGCACATTTTGTGCGGCGTAATTTATCGTGATTATGGAGCACATGTGACAGGCGGGGATATGCAGCCCTTAAAAGGCCGTATGGATTTTGAATTTGAACATATGTCGGCTGAACTGATCAGTGTGATTAATGCCGCTGTGAATGCAGAAGTACAAAACACTCGAGATATAAAGGTTGCTGTATTACCACGTGAAGAGGCCTTTCAGATTCCGGATTTGATCCGCACCAAGATAAATTTGTTACCCCCGCAGATCAAGGAAATCCGCACAATTGAAATCGAAGGTCTCGATTTACAGGCAGATGGCGGCACACATGTAGCGAATACACGTGAGGTAGGTCAAATCAAAGTAGATGATTATAAAAGTAAAGGCAAAATAAATAAGCGTATTTACGTTTCTCTGACAAATTAATAGATAAGTTAACGCAAGGGTGTAGATGAAAAATCTAAGAGATTGGTTTGATAATATATCTGTGAAGATAGGTATCTGCTTTATCTGGATCCTATTGGTTTTGGCTGGTTATTATTGGGGGCATAAACCTTTTGACGGTAATTGGATTATTCAGGTAGGGCAATTTTTGGCCCCCCTGATTTGTGCGTTATTGTTTTTGTTTGCAGGAGCATTGCTGGGTTATCGAATTTTGCGAAACCGGCAAGGCCCGGCAAAACTGGTTATGCTTGCATTGCAAATTATTTTAGGAAGCGGTTTGCTGGCAGTAGCCATCTTGATTATTGGATTGAGTCTAGGCGTCAGCCGCTGGATTTCCTGGGCCATATTGCTGCTGGTGCTGGGTTTGCATGCACGTTTAATCCCTGAATGGTTCGTACAATTGCAAAGCCTTTTTACTACACCGTTGAAATTTTCCCGCTTTGAAGGGGTGTTAATGATTTTGTTGGGAATCAGCCTTTTCTTTTCCTTCTTAACCAACTGGTTACCCATATTCCATTTTGATGCATTAATGTATCATGTTATGCTGCCAAAAGCTTATTTGCTGGATGGCCGAATTTCTGATCTGACCTGGCAGATCCAATCCGGTATGCCGCAAAACGGCGAAATGCTGTATCTGTGGGGGATAAGTCTGCTCAATGAAGCCACAGCTTTGCTGATCGTCTGGTTTTTGGGTGTAACTGCTTTGTTGGGTTTAGCAGGTTTTATCACAGAGCAGTTCAATCGACGAAGCGCGATCGTAGGGATCACTTCATTCATGTGTGGTTACACTGTGCTCAGTTCATTAACCTGGGGATACGTGGATTGGGTTACCTTTTTCTTCAGCAGTGCCATGCTGTTGGCATTTTTTACCTGGCTGATTCACCAAAAATCCGAGTGGCTGATTATTGCCGGCGTACTAGGCGGCCTATTAATGGGCAGCAAATATACCTCTGGGTCCATTCAAATTAGCATTGAAGTTGCTATTACCTTATTCTGTTTGCGAACAAAGAAATCATGGTGGAAAACCATGCTTTTGTACAATGTGCCGCTGTTACTTGTGTTTTCTCCATGGCTGATTAAAAACCTGGCCTTTACTGGCAATCCTGTTTATCCATTGTTTTTTGTGTCCGGTAATATGACACCCATTCGGATTGACACATACCAATCTGGAGCGGTCTGGGGCAATTGGTTGGATTTTGTATTTTTACCAGTTATGGCAACAATTACTGGGTTCCATCGTGCGGATGGTTTTGGGAATGCCATCGGGCCGCTTCTATTGGGCCTGGGTGCCTTAGCCTGGGTGGGTTGGCAGTTTTTCCATTATCAACAGCGCCTATTATTGAAAGCCGTGATCTGGATGGCAATGACAGGTATTTTGGTGTGGGCAACAGCAAATCAGATGAGCGGCTTTTTAGTACAGACACGCATGCATTATGGATTATTCCCGTTATTTATTCTTTTAAGTGCAGCCGGATTTCATGGGGTACAGGGATTAAATATCCCTGAAATTCGTTTGTCAAAAATCTTTCAGGCAGTGATTGTGATGGTGATGGGTTTTACCATGCTGCAATTTGTTACAAATGCCATTAACCTGCAGGTTTTTTCAGTACTTAGCGGTCAAATCAGCCGTGACGAGTTTTTAGATACGCAATTGGGTTGGTATATGCCTGCGATGCGAGCGATTACGAATTTACCTGAGGATACGCATACATTGCTGCTTTATGACACACGCAGCTATCATTGTTTGCCAAATTGTCAGCCGGATGAGATTCTGGACCGTTGGAAAAGGGATTGGCAAACGTATGGTAATAATGAGGATATTTTACAAGCCTGGCGCAACAAAGGCATTACACACGTAATGGTATATCATTCAGGCATTAATTTTGCAGTTGAGCATTGGATTAACGATCGAAATCGTGAAACATTGGAGGCTTTGCAGGTATTTGTAAATGACTTACCGGCAGCCCAAGAAGAATTTGGGGCTACGTATGCCTTGCATGATATTCGCTAACAATTCAAAAAAAACCAGGCAGTTATTTATATATTCTATACTTGCTAATATTTGAGGTAGCTATATACTAGAAATATAAATTATATTAATCTGGTTGTGCATTTTGGAAAAAAATCGACGTTATTCCATAAATTGGATCTTATCGTCAAAATTACTATGGCGGAACACATTGTAGACAATATTTGACAATAAAATAAGATTCACCAAATGTTAGTGGTATATATTATTGTTGATAGGGGAAATGTTTTTCCATGAAAAAGTTGGTGTGTACTTGTGGTCATGAAAAAAAAGTAAGGTATGTTCAACGTGCCTGTTGGATTATGCTGAGTTTGTTTGTTGGTATGTTGGTCGCTGGTTGGGGGAATACATCAGAACCACAGGTAATCAGGGTGGGGGTTTATGAAAATGCGCCAAAGATATATACAGATGCAAATGGAAAGGTAACCGGTTTTTGGCCAGCGTTGATTCAGGCAATTGCCGATGATGAAAACTGGGAAATCGTTTGGGTACACGGCAGTTGGGATGAGTGTATGGACCGCTTGATGACGGGTCAGATTGACCTGTTGCCTGATGTGGGTTGGACAGAAGAACGCAGCAATCGCTATACGTTTTCTGAAGAAATAGTATTAACAAGTTGGGCCAGAGTTTATGTATCCAAAGATTCGACTATTGAAAATATCCTTGATCTGGAAGGCCTGACAATTGCTGGCTTAAACGGCAGCCTGAACTTTGATGGTCCGGACGGAATAAAGCGATTAACCGATACCTTTGGGGTACAAAGTTCATTTATTGGGTTGGATAGTTATTCTGAAGTATTCGCTGCGGTCCAATCCGGAGCAGTGAACGCAGGGGTGACCAATAAGGACTTCGGTAACCTGAATGAACAACGGTATGAGATACAAAGAACTGCCATTATTTTTCAACCTACCCAAATAAAATTCGCATTTCCAAAGAATGCACCTATGACCATGGATTTAAAAGAGCGTATTGATAACCATTTGCGGGCTTATAAAGACCAGGCTGATTCCATATATTATCTGTTCCAGGAACAATACTTGGGTGACAGCCAATACCGCAACATAATTGAAGTTACCCCAGATTGGGTACATAACTTGTTATTGGCTGCTGGTTTGATCATTTTCTTTTTGGTGGCTGTTTATGTTTTGGCAAAATTGCAGGTGCGCCGACAAACAGCCGATTTAGAAGCCAGCGAAAAACGTTATCAAATGCTGGCAAATGTATCTCCAGTAGGTATTTTTCGTACTGATAAGTTCGGCGCAACAACATATGTTAATCCTACTTGGTCTCAAATATCAGGTGTTTCTGCCAAAAATGCCATGGGGGATGCTTGGTTAAGTGTTGTGCACCCAGAAGATAGGGATCAATTATCAAAGGGTTGGCAGAAATCAGCCGAATTGCAAAAAAAATCAAATGCAGATTATCGCTTTGTACATCAGGATGGTTCGCTTACCTGGGTGATTGGTCAGGCAGTTCCCGAATTGGATGATAACGATCAGATTGTGGGTTATGTTGGCACAATCACGGATATAACGGAGCGCAAGGAAAATGAAGTTGCCCTGCAGCGTGCTATGTCAGCTGAGCGGAAAGCTTTAGATGTTGCTCGCACCATTCAGGAAGCAAATCTGGCTTTATCTCGATATTTGGAAATAGATGAGGTATTGGGTGTGCTGCTGGATTATTTGAACCAGTTAGTGCCATATGATCGTTCAGCAGTGATGTTGATTGAAGAGGATGAAAAATTGGTTGCTTTGATGATACGGGATGCATCAGGCAACGCAATACTGAAAGAAAATTGCCCTGATTTATTTGATTTACAAAGTAACCCGACCATGGTTTCCATGATCCATAATCAAAAATCAGTATTGGTTCGTAACACAAAGGAAATGGGTGATTGGTTCTGTCCAATTTCGGATGAGGATGGGGGCAGTTGGATTGGGATTCCATTAATTGCAATTGGTCAGGTGATTGGTATTTTTGCATTGTTTAGAAATGGGCACAACATTTTTTCTGATGATGATTTAATGTTGGCGGATGCTCTGGCCGCTCAGGCAGCGATTGCGATTCAAAACGGGCAGTTGCATGATGAACTGCAAGAACGTGCCGCTGAATTGGAAGACCACGTGCAGGAGAGAACCACAGAACTTGAGAAACGCGTAATTGAAGTAGAAAATTTGAATGCAGTAATGAGCGAACTGATGGAAAATCTATCTGCGGCGGTTCAAAAAGCGGAAAGTGCAGATCGATTGAAATCAGCTTTCCTGGCAACCATGTCGCATGAGCTGCGCACACCTTTGAATTCAATCATTGGATTTACAGGGATTCTATTGCAAAAACTAGTGGGCGAATTAAATACAGAACAGGAAAAGCAGCTAAAGATGGTTCAGGGAAGTGCCTATCATCTACTAAATTTGATAAATGATGTTCTTGATATTTCTAAGATCGAAGCCGGGCAAATTCAGATTCATTACGATGATTTCGATATGAACACAGCAGTGCAAAACAGCTTGGAGAAAATTACACCTATGTCCAACCAAAAAAGTTTGCAGATAGATGTCATCTTGCCTGAAGAGAAGTTGCGGATTCATAGTGATCAGCGGAGGGTTGAACAGGTGCTGATAAATTTATTGAACAATGCTGTGAAATTTACAGAGCAAGGCATAATTACCCTGCAATGTGAGATAAATGGGAACTGGTTGATTACCAAAATCATGGATACGGGTATTGGTATATCAGAGGATGCCATATCCACTTTGTTTATGCCATTTCGACAAGTAGATTCGGGAATTACCCGCCAATATGAAGGAACTGGATTGGGGCTCTCAATTTGCAAACGGTTGGTTGATTTAATGGGTGGAGAAATCTGGGTGGTGAGTGTGCCAGGTGAAGGAAGTACATTCAGTTTTACGTTACCATATCCGAGGAAAGAATGATGAAAAAGAAAATACTAGTCATTGAAGACAATGATCAGAATATGTATCTTGTGCGCTTTATCCTGGAAGCACATGGATATGAGGTTCTTGAAGCAAAGAATGGGAGTGATGGTATTAACCTTGCAGTCGAACACGAGCCTGATTTAATCTTACTGGATATTCAATTACCTGTCATGGATGGATATACTGTGGCACGTGAGCTCCGTAAGCGTGAGTCAATTGATAAAGTACCCATTATAGCAGTGACATCTTATGCTATGCCCGGAGATCGGGAAAATGTATTGGCAGCCGGATGCGTAGGACATATCGAGAAACCGATAAATCCTGACAATTTTATTACCCAGATTGAACAATTTATGTAACAATCGTGGCAAGGGTGAAACAATGAAAAAAATATTGATTGTAGATGATGATTTTCAAAACTTATATATGCTGGAAGTATTATTAAAAACAAATGGCTATGAAGTATTAATGGCAAAATCAGGCGTTGAAGCATTGAATATTGCTCGTAAACTGCCAATTGATTTGATTGTTTCAGATATTTTAATGCCGGAAATGGATGGATTCAGTTTGTGTAGGGAATGGAAAGCGGATGAACAATTAAGAAAAATCCCGTTTGTATTTTACACTGCCACATATACAGATGAAAAAGATGAGGTATTCGCATTAAGCTTAGGTGCAGACCGTTTTGTGATAAAGCCAATTGCTCCCGATGAAATGTTGGCAATTGTCAACGAGATGTTGTCCAGCCCGGAAAGTGAAATCAGAGCAGGGTCAACGAAACTGGTTCAGGAGCAAGTACATTATTACAAAGAATATAGTGAAGTATTGGTTCGTAAACTAGAAGGGAAAATGCAACAGCTGCAGCAAGCAAATAAACGATTAACATCACTTTATCAGGCGAGTTGTGAGTTGGTTACACTGAAAACCCATGGGGATATTATCAAAAATGTATTGCAAACGATTGTAGATACTGCGGGTTATCCTGAAGCAAATTATTTCTTTTATGATCATCGCGATCAGAAATTGAAATTACTTGATGCGGTTGGATTTTCTACTGAAACGATGACCACATACAGAGAAGATCTGATTTTTAATTTAGGAGAATCCAAGGGTATTGTTGGACTTGTTGCAGAAAAGAAAGAGTGTCTGAATATTCCTGATGTCGAGCAAGAGGAGAACTGGATTACATTGGATACATCGGTAAATTCTGCTTTATTTGCCCCGGTGTATTTTAATGAGAATTTGTTTGGTGTGATTTCGCTTTTCAGTCAGCATAAAAATGCCTTTAATGAAGAGGATGAGAAAAATATTTTAGCATTGGTAAACAGTATGGCAATTACATTTGAAAACCGAATGCAGCAAGAAGAAGTCCATCGCATTAATTTACAGCTGGAAAATCGTATCTCTGAACGAACATCACAATTGGAACATTCCAATCGGGAACTGGAAGCCTTTGCACAATCAGTCACCTATGATTTGCGTGTACCCCTGCGAGCAATTGAAGGGTATTCACGACTATTGGAAGATACCTGCAAAGAAAAAATGATGCCTGAAGAAACTGGGATGTTGAGTATCATTCATGCCAATGCCAGAAAAATGGGACAGTTGATTAATGATTTATTGACGCTTTCCAGGTCAAAATCTGATGTGCTCTCGACTATATCAATCGATATGCAGTCAATGGCAATGGATGTATTCAAGAGTGTCGCATTAGCTGAGGAACAGAAAAAAATCAATATCGAGATCAAAGATTTATCTCCCTGTACTGGAGATCCAAAACTGATTCAACAGGTATGGTCAAGTTTGCTTTCCAAGGCAGTGTTTTACGTGTTACAAAACGAACAATCGCAAATTACGATTACATCAGAATCTGATGCAAATATGCTGCTGTATCGGATTTGTATAAATTGTCTGGATGCAAAGAATATTATCACTTTGATGAATATACAGAATCAGGAGAACCCATTTGGTAACACAGAATTAGGCCTGGCAATTGTGACCAGAATATTGGATCGATATCAGGGAAAAGTATGGGTTGAAGGAACAGCAGAAGACGGAGTTTCATTCTGTTTTTCTTTGCTCCAAAATAATCACATATTATGAAATTAAATTTTTCTTGTATCTTTTTAACCTTGATAGGCTTTAACAAAAGCATGCAGTTGATCGATTTGTACTATTGCAAATAAATGTTCAATGGTTTCGGTGCCGATCAATTGAATGACAAGTGTGCAGTATTGTTGATTTGCATTTTCAACAGACATTGATGAAATCATGGACAAGGGGATAAATCGGCGAATGCCGCCATAACGCACACCGCGATTTTCCACACTTTGTTCATCGTCCCAGATGATAATGAGTTCCTGATCTGTAAGAAATAAATTGTGTGCGAGGGTGATATGTTGATAAAACACCCTGCCAAAAATCTTAAAGATTTGTTTTAAAATGGTTGGCTGCCAGAGACTGCTGCGTACATCTGCATTTGCAGGCAGACTCTCTTTTGCAAAATGGTTGAATTTAAAATCGGCTAACAACACGGCCTGTTGATTAGGCAAAGTGGCTTTTTCATTGAGCATTGAAGTTATTTTACGTACCTTGAAAAGTATTGGTTCAAGATGTCGTACAGTTGCAGCGTTAAAGGTAATGGTAATTTTATGGGTTTCATGAGTTTCAGTAAGATCACGAAATGTCATCCAGGAGTACAACAAAGCATTGCCCATTTCGAGGTCGATTTGCGGATGGAGCAGCATATGATCCTGAATGACTTTTTTGCCTCTTTTCTCAAGCACATATAACGTTTGATCTATTAATATTAATAAGCGTTCTGTGGGCTTGTTTCGTTGATTTTTTAGTGCCGGGTTCAGGACAATATAAGGGAAATCAATCTGCTCTTTCCGGATTTCCTGGAAGTTAGCATGGTAAATTTCCGGCATTTCATCGATTGAGTTTATTACCCGTGACCAGGTTAACATGGTTTGGGCTGCACCTGTCATGAGTTGTGAATTTTTCTGACCATTGGTAGACATATCAATATCTCCTTTCAAACTATGAGCCCCTTATCGTTTGCTGATGAAATGAAATGTTAGGTTATCTTGATTAATGTTGAATACCGTGATCTGCTGCGCGTTTAAAATAGAGCTTTGCTTCTTGTTGTTCACCGAGGTTCTCATAAGATTGACCCAGATTGACGTAAAGTGAACCCCAGAAATGAGCAATGCGCTCATCAATACACTGATTGGCATGCATTAAAGCTACAAGATTCCAATGTAGAATTTCTTGATCGCTTTTCTGACAACGAGCCATATAGTGGGCTGCAATGCAGGCGTCGTAGTCATCTTGAGCAATATCCCAGGCTCGATGATACTTCATACAGGCTTGATCTAATTTTCCGTGGTATTCGTCTTCAGCGCCTTGTTGGCATAGATTAATGACGGGGTTATCTAAGTTCATATCCTGTTCTTTGGAAAAGCACTTTCTACTATCAGTGTAACATGTTCTACGTTAACACAGCCCATACCTGATCTAGGGGGTTCCCCCCATTTTTCCCTTAATAATATCTGCAATACGATTTCACAAGAATGATTGAAAAATTAGAATTTTTTTTTAGACAGATTGAGTGAAATTCACTCTTTTCATTGAAAATCCAGATATAATCTACCTATGGTTCTCGAATGCCATGATCTAAAATCCTTGAAGCGGGTACATTATTCTTTATGAAGCAAAAATTTTCTGATCATCACATCCTTCTTTTAGCGGTATTGTTATATTTTCCATTAATATTTTTTGGGTACGGAAGCGATTATGATTCATACAATGTGCTTTGGACCGGGCAGTATTTTGCCCAACATTTTGATTATGTGCCATCCAGAGTACCAGGCTTTTTTGCGTATGAAACAATAACATTCTTTATTGATTCCATAGGCGGCAGTTTATTAACCAATCTGTCCAGTATGGGGATGGCTGTCCTGGTGCTGTATGTTTTTATGCGCCTGTGTAAAATATATCAGATTCCGCATTATCGCATTCTGGCCCTGATTATGATGGTGCAGCCTTATTTTTGGGTGAACGCCACCTGTACCATGGATTATTTCTTTGCGACTGGGTTTATTTTCCTGGGGATTTTGCAGGTGCTGCGTGGCAAATACTTTACCGCCGGGATCGCTTTTTCATTAGCGGTTGGTTCCCGATTGACAGTTTCCTTAATCGCTGCTGTGATATTGATCTGGTTCTTTTTCAGTCAAAAAGAGAATCGCCTGAAAATATTACAAACAGGATTGGTTGGGGCATTCTTTGGATTGATGTTTTATCTGCCCTCTGCTGATTTTGCGGAATGGAAAATGACTTTCTTATCCGCTTCGGTGGGTGGGCAAGAATATTGGACAACCTATTTGCGATTAGGTCGTTTTGGGTACAAGAATATTTATTTTTGGAGTCCGTTGGTTTTTGCTATTTTTACCTGGGCTGCAGTGCGATTATTTAGCAAGAAAAAAGAATTGGTCTCCCCTGATCATGGTTGGCTGCCAATTGCTTCAATTGCAGTGGTTCTGGTTATGGAAGCTTTTTATTTGTATATTCCAACGGAACCATCTTATTTATTGCCAACGATCGGGTTTTGGCTGATTTTGGCTGCTTTGGCATTTGAGAATAAACCACGGGTTTTATATGTTATGTTAGCCCTGGTATTGTTATCCAATTTTGTAAACTTCAATGTGGCGCGCCCAAATGTTGTAGATAAAGCCACCAGCGCAGTGTATGGCTTATGGGTGGAACCAGGTTATATGATTACAGATATTAATGCACGATTGGATACGATTGAATGTGGCTATCAACCTTGTGATTGGTAGTAAAAAAAGAAAATAAAAAGTTCCTGATCATTCATCAGGAACTTTTTTGTTTACCAGATGCCAGGAATAAGGCGATAGCGTGTTTTTTGGGTATAGTCTGCATAACCTGGCAATTCAGCCTGTAAAAATTGATCCTCCTTGGCGGTACGGACAAATACAATTAGGTTTGCCAGCAGAACGGGGATGTAAACCCAAAAGGTGCTAAGTGCCAGGGGAATGAATAATGAGGCAATAAAGCTGCCCGCATAACCAGGATGGCGAACAATAGCATATGGACCGCTATCAATGACTTTGTGATCACGATCATGCTGGATGCGCACGATGGCAGCAAAGAATTGATTTTCCAACATCGCCCAGGTGCTGAACAGGTATGCAATTGTAATGATCAAAAATGCAGCGATTTCGATTTCAGGCGGTAATACTGTGCTGAGCGAAAATCGTTTATCCAACCCGGCTACAGCCCAAACGGCAATGGGTCCATAAATGGCAATTAGGGGCATCAATTTTTTATCCCATTCTTGAGTACCCTCTTTTTCTTTGTAATTTGCACGTTCATTGGCAAGACCGGGGTGTTTTCTGATCAAAATATAGCGTCCTGCTACTGTAATCAGGCTGGTAACAAGGATCAGTGTCCAGCCTTCCCACCAATTCCAATTTCCTGAGATCATTATTAAACACAATGTAGGCATAAGAATCGAGATGATAATTCCTGGGATGATTTTCCAAATCGTAAATTCTGGCTTTTGGGGATTGGCTTGTTGCCCGGTTTGGAGCGAATTGTTCTGCATAAGAACCTCCTTGCAAATGTCGTTTTGTGGCATTTGTTAATGGTTGGTACGCAAATCATTTTACAATGAATTTACAAAATAGTGATAATCTGATGATCCGTGGACTACATACTAAAGGTAGAAAAAGTCCTTATTGGAGATTCAGATGAAGAAACGAATCCTATTTTTAATCAATACCTTATTAATTTTCAGCCTGGCCTGTTCTGTTTCCGCGCTGCCCTGGACTACAGAGCAAACCCCAACAAGCTTACAGCCTACGGATGAGCCCGTACAACCTGTTGTACTGTTTACGATCGGTGTACATGTTGAACCTTTTGGTGTGCAAAAAAGTGAACTGGTGGGCGAGGAATCTCCTGCGGTTAATACCTCCACTCAATTGAATTATCATAATCGTCCATTATATGAGCGCCATGCAGAGAACCTGAGCGTCCTGGCTGCGATGGTAGAATCCCATGCTGGGCGAATGACGATTCAGGTGCAAAGTCCATTTACAACATTGAGCAGTCAGTGGGGCAACTCAGTGCTAGCGGAACTGGCAGCCAATGGACATGAGATGGCATTACATTTTCACGAAGAACCCCATTTAGGAAAAATGGCCAATGAGTTAGATGCATTGACATGGTGTAATGTCATGCAGGAAGAAATGCTCTGGATATCTCAAGCCAGTACTGTGGATGTTTCCGAGATTCGCTACTGGAGTGGCGGTAATTTATATCCCCATTTACTGGAAGCCGCAGCCTGCGCTGGGCTGGATATCAACAGTGACTGGAAGAATCCGCAAACACAAACCACTGATCTGGCATTGGTGGGTGTTAATCCGTGGCGGCCAGCCGGTAACTCACTGGGAGCAGATGTGACCTTGTTTGCACAGCATGATGTAAACGGGCAGGTGATCTTTCTGCCTGAAGGGAATTATGATCGGGAGAATTTCGCAGGAAAGAGCAGAACCATTGAAATGGGCGGTGAAGAAGCCTATTTTGACTATCTGGAAAGCGCATTATTGGATTCACTGGCTGTTGCCAGTGTAGATAAAGTAAATGTATTCCATTTTACAGTACATGCCGGTGAATTCGTTGGCGATCCTGATCAGCCGTATGAATTACTGAATCGTTGGCTGACTGAAGTGATTGATCCGTTGGTTACCAGCGGACAAGTGCGCTGGGCAACCTTTGCAGAAATGGCAGATGCTTTTGTGGATTGGGAAGCAGCTCATCCGGATGAAGATGCCCGTGCGCAGAGAATTGCGATTGAGGTATATGCAGCCTCAATTGATGAAATACGAAAACGAGGATGAAGCGTGTATTATTGGATTTGATTTTGATGAAGGAGATTTATTATGAACACGAAATATTTACGAATCATGATTATCGTTCTTACAATTGCTTTAGTGCAATTAGCTTGTGCATTGCCCGGATTCAATGGTGGTGAGAATACAAATGGTACAGATGCAGAAATACTAACAACGCAAAATGCCGGGCAAACCGATAATGTTGTTGTAATTCAATCTACGCCAACAACACAACCTGCACATAATGCTCAATGTAATTATTCATTCAGCAGTACGGCAGATATCAGTATTGGGCAGATTTTTTCCACTGAAGAAAATTTTGATGTCAATTGGATATTGACCAATACTGGCGATTGTGCCTGGCAGGCAGATGATGCGCTGGTCATGATTGACGGCGACTTGCCGGCAACGTTTGAGCGAATTCCTCTTGGGCAGGCAGTGTTACCCGGAGAAACAATTGCCCTAATTGGTAGTTTCATTGCTCCAGCGCAAGATGGAAAATATCAGGCAATATGGAAACTGGAAGCTGATAATGGCGTCCTGGTTGGCATCGAACCGCATGGTGAAATGCCATTGCGTGTAGCAGTGAAAGTAATTTCTGGAAATTCAAATGCCCCTGTTCCTACATCGACTCCCACGATGCAGTCGCCAGCGCCTATGTCTGATTTTACACTGCTGGATGATGAGTGTTTTGATCTTGCTACCGGGCAGGTTGTGGATTGCAATGACAGCAGCGCAGATATTAAATATCAATACAGCACGCTGTTGGGGGCAAAGTTATTCAATGTAAATAAGATCGGTTTTGCTGATAATCAGAATGCTGAACCCGGCAAGAGTGACTGTGAATCAATGAGTTATTTGAGTCTGCATCATTCGCTGATTGAAGGAAAATTCTTCTGCTTCAAAGATGAATCTCTGGTGAGTCCTCGTTATGGTTGGATATACATTGTGCGCTTTGATGAAAACGGTGTGAGTTTTGATTATGATTTGTTCTCAACGACACCCGCGGTAGTGGCTGGCATTAATAATCCATTTGTACTGGAAGAGGAAGACCAGGTCACTATCATGCTGGATGAGTGCTTTGATGTTCATCACGGCACTGAAATTGATTGCAGTGAACCTTACGCACTCTTGACATACGAACAAGTCACCAAGAAGAGTTTGCAAGTCAAGCAGGTACGCGGATTGGGGCAGGCACCCCTGGTGTTTTCAGTGGCGTTGGCAGATGAACCGACCAAATCCGAATGTGAGAGTTTGCTGGCAAGCACTTCTGCGGTAGTAATCTGGCCGATTGACGAGACAAAATACTACTGTTATCAGTATGTGCCCGGTATGGTGGGATATACTGGCTGGTTCAGACCTACCTCGTACAATAACAATGGCATTACTTTTGATTATCTGACCTGGAATAGCAGCCCATAGGACAATGTTTATGTCATAAAAAATAAAAGGGCAGCCGTGAGGCTGCCCGAAATGGTTAATTGGCTATGGGTGTGGCTGAGGGTGTGATGGGTGGATAAGGTGTATACGTTACATCTACTGGAATATACGGTGTTGGCGTCGGGGTAGGTGTATAGGTGTTGTTGAATACCGGTCTGTTGACGATCTCCACAGGCTCTTCGCCTTCAACCAAATACTGCCAGGCGATTAACACATCATTAGCAGCTATGACTGGGTAACTGGGTAAGTTATAGATCGCCATTTCAATTCGATCAACCACCATTTCCAGGAACAATTGCTTATCTACGGGGGCTTGCTCAATATAACCATCCAATAAAGAATAGGCGGTTAAGGCATCCTGGCGAGCCAACCCGTAATTGCTTTGCGAAAGATACAAATTTGCCCGAGATAATAACTGGATGGCACGATTGGTCATCAGATTATATTCGAGAGTACTCATAAAGAGCGCTTCCTGATCATCCAATCTACCTGATAATTCTTCACCTTGTGTCAAAACAAAAGCATCTAAATCGGCCTGCATTGATTCCAGGGATGCAATGGTTTCCGAATGAGATTCAATGGATACCATATTCGCATCGCTTTGCACCTGCAATTCATCCATACTGTTTTGCAGGATGATCATCTCACTCTGCATATTGGTCAGGTCACCGGCTTGCTGGGTAGCGATCACACTAATTTGACCGGTGTTTACTTCGATGGGTTTGACAACTTTTTCATAGAAGTATGGAATGCCAAGATAAACTGCATAACCAAATCCGCCAACAATAATCAGGATAAACAGAATAATGATCAGTGTTTGGAAAAAGCGTTTGAGATAGAACCAGAATCCACGTGATTCTTTTTTGGGTTGCTTATCCTTAGGCATATCTGTCTTAATGGTAATGGTGGCGTTGGTTGCTTTATCAGAGATACGGGCTGGCGTCTGGTTACCTACCAATATGATTTGATCCAGCTTTTCAAAGGCTTCCTTTAATTTCTCCAGGCTTTTTTCGCCAAATCCACTCACGCTCATTACATCCTCTTCTGATTCAAAAGGACGTGC
Organism: Chloroflexota bacterium; assembly: GCA_016838895.1. Taxonomy (GTDB): domain Bacteria; phylum Chloroflexota; class Anaerolineae; order Anaerolineales; family Anaerolineaceae; genus UBA5203. Next base: position 48,829 of record JAEKNU010000011.1, on the reverse strand, counting down.
ATTAATAATGCGTTCCGCCATAGCTTTATCAATTCCGGATAGTTTGATTAAGTCAGAAAGCTCGGCGCTGTTGATAAAATCTAGAAAATTGTCCATTATTTCTCCCTATTTGCCAGTTTGGATAACTGGTAAACAATTGTTACTTTTATAATAGTTATTTCATCATAATTATACAATTAGATAGGGTAGAAGGTACAGCGGCACTTTCTATCATATTGAATGGGAAGGGATAAAAAAGCAGGCCAATTGGCCTGCTGCAGTCGAAATGAATTGCAATACGGAAAATAATTTACTATTTTTCTTCCATATCATCCCATGGATAAATCTCAGTGCCTTTGGCAGCTTCGCGGATGGCGGGATCATCGGAATAGAATCCACGGGTTTCCGGGGGAAGTAGCTCGGCAATCTTTCTCATCATCAAATGACCCAGTTCATCCAGTTCTTCACGATCATAGCGTTTTTTATTTCCTGGTTGGATGGGTTGGAATGGTTTACCAATATTCACTGTAACAGTTTGTCGTTTGCGTAAATCAACTGGGAAGATATCTGGCAAGCCATCTAACCCTACCGGGATAATGGGTGCGGCCGAGCGGGTAATGAGCAAAGAACTACCGGGCCGAGCGGGACGTAATACGGTTGCCCAACTGCCAGCTTCAGGGAAGATGGCCAAAAAACGGCCATGATTGAGGCTATTAATCCCTTTCATCAGCGCATCACGAGAACTGCGTCCACGATGTACATTGAAAATTCCCCACCAGCGCGGCAATGCACGCAGGTATTGTGGTGAGTTGGGTAATTCAGTGCCGCCAATAAAATCCAGTTTACGTGGAAAAGCGTTAATCAAGGCAACTGGATCTGCATAGTTGAAATGATTGGCAATGATCAGTGCAGGTCCCGTAGTGGGAATATTCTCTTTTCCAATCACGCGGAAATCAGTTATAGCGCCAAAAGCTGCTGCAACCAGGGTTTTAATGATGGATCGAACGATAGGTTGATGGAATGGAACCGAATACTCCACAATGGACTCCTTAATGCAAAAAAGATAATAACTTGTTTTTTATTATAACTAAAATATTGGATAAAAAGCAGTAAACGGATTATTAATTTTGTAAGGCAGTGGAGATGAATTAAGGACAATAAGTTGCAGACGACATCAAAATGATCTATAACATTAATAACATAGTATTATCAGGAGGCGTTACGATGCAAAAATGGGTCTGTATAGGTTGTGATTATCTGTATGATCCGGAAATTGGTGATCCGGACAGCGGTATTCAACCGGGTACAGCATTTGAAGATATCCCGGATGATTGGGTTTGTCCACAATGCGGCTTGTCAAAAGATACGTTTGTACCTTATGAAGAATGAATGCTGAACAATCCTTAATTAAGAAATAACCAGGTGATCAACGGCAAGGAAATGAGCGCCAGAACGGTGGTCCATAAAGTCGCGATTGCGGAAAAGTCCGCGTCGGCACCGTAATTCTTCGCGAATATGGTGGAGGATATGCCAACCGGCATGGCGGCTTGCAGGATCATCACTTTGTGTTCTGGATTATGCCATGCCAGCAAAGAAAAAATCAAGATCAATAAACCCGGTATGAACACCAGACGGCTGAGGGTGACAGCGATGATATGCGGGGTATATCCATTTTTTTCCAGACGTATACTGCCAATTTGAGCACCTGCGACGAGCAGGGCAATGGGTAGGGTGAGATTGCTGATTGTGGCTAGAGGTTGATCAATCCACTGTGGAAAATGAACACCCAGAACGGCAAAAACAATGCCAGCCAGCATGCTCCATAAAATTGGATTTTGAAGAAGAGAGCGTATTGATTTACTGTTGCCGCTAGATAATACCCAGATACCGATTGAAAAGATAACCAGCATGACGCCGAAGTTGTACATCACAGCAAAAAAAGCACCTTCTGAACCAAACAGAAAACCACTAATGGGAATCCCTAAAAATGCAGTGTTGCCATACATGATACAAAAGCGAAAAACGGATTGCTGCTGCAGGGGAACCTTTAATACTTTTACCAAGAGCGGGGTAATCATAAAAGCAAAAAAGGGAACTGCTGCGCCAATTAGAACAATGATGGGCGCTTTCGTTAACAATGTAAGCGTACTATTCGTAGCCGTTGTATAAAAAATATAGAACGGCATAACAAAACTAACCACCAGATTAGAAAGCTGTGACAAGGCCTCAGGACTGAAGGGGCTTTTTTTCTGGAAAATAAAGCCGACAGTGATTATGAAAAATACTGTGCTGAAAGCGCCAATGAAATTTGCTGTGTTAATGATGCACCTCTACTAAATTTGTTACAATTAATATTGTCGACAAATAGACAATTAGAAAAGTACAGTATAATGGGTCTTACCCCAAATTTCCACTAATTATGGAAATCCAAACACTGTAGCGAGTACATTATGTTCGTATCCAAAAAATTGCGGGAGTTAATTCGTCCATATCAGACCCCCATTCTGATCACCATACTCTTATTGTTTTTTTACACAGCCATTGATATGGTATTTCCACAAATCATTGAGCAAGTGATTGACCGTGGATTATTAAATCAGGATCGGAAACTGTTGTTGCAGGCTGCCATAATCGTAGTTGGTTTAGGGTTAGTAAAAGCTTTCCTGATTAATAGGCGCATCTATTTATCGCATGGGTTTGCACATAAAATTGCTTATGACCTGCGCAACCGCTTGTATAACCATATCCAACATTTGCCTTTCAGCTATCATGATTCCATTCAGAGTGGACAGTTAATCAGCCGCTGTATCGAAGATGTACGCTCAGTACAGAACTTCGCTGCCAGTGGTTTTTTGCATTTGATGCAAGTGTTTACCCTGATGATTGGGGTCATGATCATGCTGTTCATTAGCAATTGGAAGCTGGCTTTCATTGGTATGCTGCCTATTATCCCATTGCTGTTTATTACTGTATCCTTTGGCCGGAAAATTGGACAATTGTTTTATGTGATAGATGATAATATGGGCGACGTATCTTCCCGTTTGCAGGAAAATGTAATTGGCGCCCAGGTTGTACGTGCTTTTGCCAGAGAAGAATTTGAGAATAAGCGTTTTGATGGGGCGAATCAGAAACTAACCGATTCCCATCTGGATGCGCTGCGTGAATTTACCAAGGTTGTGCCTACTACCAATTTTCTGGTAGCACTCTCGACCATTTTAATTTTATGGTTTGGTGGAAAGATGGTCATGGCCAGTCAATTGACTATAGGTGAACTGGTTGCTTTTAACAGTTATTTATTGCTTTTCGCTCAACCGGCACAGCAACTATCCTGGCTGGTCAATCAGGCAGGGGAAGCGGCAGCCGGCGTCAAGCGTACCTTCGAAGTACTGCAAACCCGGCCAGAAATTCATTCTCCCCATAATGCAGTACCCTTACCAGATGTACGCGGAAAAGTAGCATTTGAGAATGTTTCCTTCCGTTATGCCAGTGAACCGATGCCAGCTTTGCAGCATATCAATCTGGTTGTTGAACCGAATCAGGTTGTGGCCTTAATTGGTCCAACAGGATCTGGTAAAACCTCATTAATTAATCTGATTCCCCGCTTTTATGATGTAGACAAAGGTTCTGTACGAATTGATGGTGTTGATACACGTCTTTTGGATTTGGTAACCTTGCGCAAGCAAATCGGTATTGTTTTACAAACCTCTTTGCTGTTCTCTGCCACTATTCGTGAGAATATTGCCTACGGCAAACCAAATCTGACAATGGATGACATTATTAATGCAGCAAAAGCAGCCCAGGCACATGATTTTATTATGGAGATGCCGGAGCAATACGATACGATTGTGGGTGAGCGCGGTACAACATTGTCCGGTGGACAGCGTCAGCGTATTGCGATTGCACGAGCCATTTTGCTCAACCCACGTATTCTCATTTTGGATGATTCGACTTCCAGTGTGGATATGAAAACAGAAAAATGTATTCAGGAAGCCCTGATGAAGTTAATGGAAGGCAGAACCACGTTTGTGATCGCACAGCGCTTGAGCACGGTTCGACGTGCAGATTTGATTCTGGTTATGCAGGATGGCGCCATTGTGGAGCGCGGAACGCATGAACAGTTGCTGAAGCAGGATGGCCCATACCGTGAAATTTATGAGCTGCAATTACGGGAGCAGGAACTATGAGCCAGCAAGCCATTAAATTAAACAATACCCTGGATCCCAATTCCAGCATCATGAAACCACCCGAACAATTGGATGAAGCGTACGGTACGCTGTACAACAAAGATGTTGTGCAAACGCTATGGGGTATGATTCGGCCTTATTTCTGGCGGATTTTTGTTTCTTTATCCCTCAATCTACTTACTGCTCTCGCTTTGGTGGCGGGTCCTTATTTTGTAAAAATGGCGCTGGATGATGGCATCGCCATGAATGATCCACAGCAGCTTTTATATGCCGTGATGGGTTATGTGGCGGTTGCCTTGACACAATGGCTTTCCACTTATTCGCGATTTTATATCATGTCACGGGTAGGGCAATCGGTGATTTATGATTTCCGCAAGCGCTTGTTTGCTCATATACAGGTGCTCTCGCTGGATTTCTTCAATCGCTTTAGTGTGGGACGCGTCATCACACGCGTAATTAATGATGTTAATGTGATGCGTGAGTTTATTATCTGGTCTATGTTGTCAATTTTCCGTGATTTGTTTATCCTGGCAGGTATTATCATCGTCATGTTATCAATGAATGTTCGTTTATCATTGATCAGTTTCACGGTTATACCGATCATGATTGCTTTTGCTGTGATCTTCCATGCACATGCGCGCAAAGGCTATCAAAAAGCCCGTGAAGCGATGACCTGGGTAAACTCTGTGCTAGCCGAGAATATCAATGCTGTTCGGGTTGTGCAATCATTTGCTCGGGAACACACCAATTATGCTCACTTTAATCAGGTGGTGAACAAATATAATCTGGATGCCAATATGGATGTGGTAAAGACCATCTCGTGGTTCTTCCCGGCAGTGGACTTTTTGGCCAGTGTTGCGATGGGCTTGGTGATCTGGTTTGGTGGGGCAGCAGCCATAGGAAATGACATCACACCTGGGATTCTGGCAGCTTTTGTTTTATATATCAACCGCTTCTTTGATCCAATCCGTGATTTAACCCAGCGCTATGATAATTTTGAGCGTACCATGACCAGTGGAGAGCGCGTGGTTCGTCTACTGCAGCAGAAAGTGGCTGTAGAGGATGCAGAAAATGCGATTGAATTGGCTGAAATCAAAGGCAAAGTTATCTTTGAGGATGTCAGTTTCCGTTATGAGAAAAACAGTGATGATGTACTCAGTCATATTCAATTGGATATAAAGCCGGGACAAATGGTTGCCATGGTTGGGGAAACAGGTGCCGGGAAATCAACCCTGGTGAAACTGCTCTCTCGCTTCATCGATCCGGTAGAGGGACGCATATTGTTGGATGATATGGATATTCGCACAGTGACCCAGCACAGTTTGCGTAAGCAAATGGGCATTGTATTACAGGATCCGTTTTTGTTTTCCGACAATATCCGTGAAAATATTCGCTTCGGTAAATTGGATGCCACAGATGATGAAGTAGAAATTGCAGCCAAAGCCGTCGGCGCGCATGATTTTATTATGAATCTGAATCAGGGCTATGATACCGCTGTGGGTGAGGGGGGCGGAAACCTATCTGTTGGGCAGCGCCAGTTGATTTCTTTTGCGCGGGCATTGATTGCCGACCCCAAGATTTTGATCCTTGATGAAGCTACATCCAGTATTGATGCGCAGACAGAGATAATTATTCAGAAGGCTTTACAAGTATTGCTAGAGGGCAGAACATCCTTTGCGATTGCACATCGCCTTTCAACGATTGTCAATGCGGATGTGATTCTGGTTATGGATCATGCTGAAATTATTGAACGGGGTACGCATGATGAATTGCTGGCTCAAAACGGCATGTATGCACGCTTGTATGAAATGATTGGCTAGGTTAAGGCCAGAACCGTTAGAAAATCATTTAATTCATTTTGTTGTGCTGCGGTCAATAACCCTTCAGGATTAAGTATCAAAACGACCTGCTCTCCATCCAGAAAGAGTCCATTCAAAAAGCTGAAAGTTAAATCTTTATCTATTTTGGGCACTGCTTTAATCTCGGATGTAGATAACGTATGCGTTCGTAAGGCTTTATCGATTTGCAGCGCAATATCCACTCCCTGAATACGGCATAAAAGAAAAGGCTCGGCGATATGGTTTTCAGGCAAGGAAAGGTCAAGCAGTTCTCGCAAATCTGCGGCTGGGTAATAGTTACCTTGATGTTCGATCACGCCAGAGATCCAGGATGGTTTTTCCTCTGTCCATTGAATGGTTTTTGGAGGGATTACGGAAATCACCGTATCCAACTGTACTGCATAGGGGTGATTGTGTAATTGCAGAATCAGATATGGCTGATGGTTGTTTTGTTTTGTTTCAGTGCGTGGTTTCCAATTGGTTTGATTGATAACGGGTTCAACCGGTGTTGGGGGAGGTGCATTGCCAGTTCGAAAGACATGGGTACGGTCATATTCCTTACGCCTTTGAGTGTTTTGTAGTACTGCAAAGGCATGATTGATTTCTGCCATGACTGCGGCTGCTTCCTGATTGTGATTGCGATCCGGATGGTACAGCAAAGCTAATTGCCGGTAGGCAACCTCAATGGCGCTTTTGTTGGCATCATAAGAGACGCCTAAAATATGATATAGATTCTTCTCTTTCATACCCATAAATTAATAATCATATTTTACCAATCTTTGTGCGGCTTCTGCCAGGGTGGCTTTCTTTTTTGCAAAGTTAAAGCGTACTAGATTTTCACCGTCCTGTTTGTTGTTATAAAAGCTGGAGCCGGGAACGACGGCAACACCTACTTCGCGCGCCAGAAATTCGGCAAAGGCTCGATCACGCGTCCAATGCGGTTGACTGTATTGATTTTCTGGCCAGGAAATATTCCGGAAATCTGCCATGACATAATACGCACCTTGGGGTGCGAAAGCAGAAAAACCGGCCTGAGATAAAGCATCCATCAAGATGGAACGGCTGCCAGCATATGCTGCTTGCATTTCCTCATAGTAGCTATCGGGCAGTTGCAGGGCGGTGATACCTGCTTTTTGGAAAGGTGCCGGGGCGCAAACCGTCAGGTAATCGTGTACTTTACGGATTAAGGCAGTTAGCGAAGTATGGGCTACCGCCCAACCAACCCGCCAGCCTGTCACGGCGTAGGTTTTGCCTAATCCACTGATGGTCACGGTGCGCTCCTGCATCCCAGGTAAACTGCCCAGGCTAATGTGCTGCGCCTGATCATAGAGAATATGCTCATAGATTTCATCCGTCACAGCTATCAAATTGTGTTGGATACATAGATTGGCAATTTGAGTTAATTCATTTTTTGAAAACACTTTTCCACTTGGGTTATGCGGAGTATTCAGGATGAGCAGGCGTGTTTTTGGGGTTATTATTTTTTCCAACGCTACAAAATCAATCGAAAAATCCGCTTCCTGCAGTCTATAAAAACGGGGTGTTACCCCAGCCATGATGCAATCAGGAATGTAGTTTTCATACCAGGGTTCAAAAATAAGCACTTCATCACCGGGATCAGTCAGCGCCAGGATGGTGGAGATCATCGCTTCGCTCACACCGCAAGTAACAGTAATTTCCAGTTCAGGATCACATTGAATTTGATTGTAGCGCGCATATTTTTCAGCAAGTGCCAAACGAAAATCAGCCAATCCGAATGGGAAAGTATACTGGTTTTCGCCATCCAGAATTGCCTGAGAAGCAGCCTGCAGAATCTGGGGCGGTGGATCCATTTCAGGTAATCCCTGGGAGAGGTTGATTGAGTTTGTAATCTCGCCCAGACGGGTCATTTCGCGAATGACAGATTCTTGAAATTGGTCAGTGCGTTTTGCAGTTTGACTGGATTGCATGCAGGTTTCCTTGGCTGATAAATTCTTGTTAATAGTACCACTTTGAGGAAGTCATGCGTAATTAAAAAATGAGGCTGCCTCCGGGGGAGAGACAGCCTCGTCGAGTATTTTTATTTAATTAATCATCCAGTAGACGGCGTTCGCCCTGTAATCCTCGATAATGTGCAGCATCCAAAGAGACTTCAACTGTACCGCGATAGGTACCCTTTTCATCGCGCAGGGCATAGTAACTGATTACGACAAATTTCTCACCCATCTGAATCCAGAATTCCGCTTCATCCCGCTTTCCGCTCTTGAAATCCTCAAGGATACGCTGCACTTTATCCACACTTTGGGGTGGGTGGCAGTTCTGTACTTTTCGGCCAATGATAGCCGGGGAGCGCTGAAAAACGCGATCTTTGGTGAGGGAGAAGAAACGCACTTCGTCGTTTTCATCAACAAAGGTGATATCAACGGGTAGCGCTTTAATCATCATATTAATTTGTTGCAGGGATAACACCCCAGTATCCAGCGGGAATTGTCCTTCAACAATTCGATCCGCTTTATTATGGGTCTCAGGAATTTCTACCTGGACGGGGGCGTTTTCTGGCTGAATGAAGCTATACCCGATCTCCGTTTCCTGCTGCGCTATCGCCTGCCATTCTGCCGGGGTTAATCGCTCAATGGCTGCCGGAAAGAGAATTTTCTCTTCTTTATAAATCATATCCTGCATTTGCTCAGAAAATGAAGTAATTATCTCTTTTGTTTGGGAAATTGCATCGGCTGGATTGTCGGATTCATTCAGGCGTTGTAAGGTTTGTTTCCAACCGGCACGGATCTTGTCGTGAATCCCCCACATGACCGTACTGGGGCCGCCGAACCCTTTTTTCTCCAGATAAGGGAAGAGGATATTCTCTTTGCGGGCATAATGTTTCTCGAAACTGGTGATGGTTTGTACCAGTTGTTTTAATACCTGTAATTTGTCAGCGGAAGGGCTGTTTTCAAGGTTTTTGATGATGGTATTCAAGGCTTCTAAACGGGAGCGAATGGCCTGATTCTCTAATGTATAGTAGCGAACGGGGTGACCGGGCATGGTTTCCGGTGTGCTTGCTTCGTCCAATGTGTCTTTGAAAAGTAAAACATGTACATCACAAAGATTTTGGATTTCCTCACTGGGTAAGCCTTCTTCAATCAGCATTTGTTCAATGTCTGTGATCTCGGCAGCATTGGTTTCCCGTAGAATATTTTCGAACTCGCCCTTAAGCGACTCCGGTTTTGCGCCGGCATGGATTTGTTTCAAAAGACCTTTGATTTGTTCTTTTCTTTTATTTGTGTTGTTGATGTATTCGCTCATCTGAGCCTCCCAGAAAACATTCATTTGAATGATTTTCTTTCAGTTTAACGAATAAACAAGATATAGTATGTGATATTTGTCTCATTATATGGTTGGCTTTCATTGGTATCCAGAATTGTAAATACTATTAAGCTTGTATAAAAGTGGAAACTATTGCAGCGCAATGACGCCATACAAAGGTGTATGGCAGATTTGCCTGAGTTCTTTAGTGAACGGACATAACAACAGTAGCAGGTTGGAATGAGGATGACTTATTTTGATTTCGCAAAAAAAAGCAGACCCCGCAGGTCTGCTTTACATGATCATACTGATTTTATTTGTATTTTCTTATGTTTTTTCTTGAGATTGGCTTTTTTGGGACAGATGATTTGTAATACACCATCTTTATATTTTGCATGAATGTTGTCCTCTTCAATGTTCTCACTTAGTATCGGAAGTCGCCGGTAGAATGAGCCATAGGATCTTCCGATGCAAGTATAGGTCGTGCCGGATTCTTTCTTCTCGATTTTCTTTTCACCGGAAATGATCAATTGATCAGATTCATAAGAAATATTAAAATCTTTGGCTTCCATGCCTGGTAAATCAACATTTATCAATATTTCCTTATCTGATTCGATGATATCGAAATTCGGTGAAAAAACGCCTTTCTTGAAGATGGTTGGCGTAAGTGAAGGGATATGAAATGAATTTAGCCAGTCATCGTTCATCCAGTGGTCCATGATGGGTTCAAAGAGATCAAGCTCAGCAGCTTGGCTTGCTTTTACGGGCGTAATCTCTACCTTTTCAGAAGAACGATTCCAGGGCAGTATATCTTTAATTGCCATTGGGTCCTCCATAAATTTTCAACTACTTAGCCTGGATGGCGATCTTCTTTGTCTTCGCATATTTTGCTTTTGAAAGCTTAATGGTAAGTACGCCATCCTTCAAAACTGCATTAATGTGATCCTGATCGACCATCTTGGTCAGCCGAAATTTGCGATGAAAATCACCCACACCATATTCGGCGTAAGCCAGCGAATAGCCATCCATGGCGGTTGGTTCAACATTGGCATTAATCGTTAGCATATCTTTTTCAAGTGTGACATCAATATCTTTTTCATTAACGCCGGGTAAATCTACTAGTAATGTGATTTCTTCATCACTTTCATAAATATCCGTGAATGGGCTGAATACACGTCGATCACGGGTTTGTTCCAGTTCCTGATCCATTATTTCTTTCTTCTCAATTTGCATGGTATTGTCACTCATGGTTTCACCTCCGATATTATTTAAGTTAATTAAGGGAGCTTACGGATATTTTTCTGGGCATGTCATGGCTGGCACGCGGCAGATGAATTTGCAAGACACCGCTCTTCAGCTTGGCATCCACTTTTTCGGATTCAACCGGAAAAGGTAAGCGCAGCGTACGAGTAAATTGTCCGTTGCCACGTTCCTGTCGATGAGGTACGGCATTTTCGGCAATATCATCAGGATTTCGTGAACCCTTGATGGTTAAGGTGTCACCCGTCAACATAATATCCAGGTCATCCTGTTTTACGCCAGGGATTTCAACCGTTACGACTGCCTGATCTTCACTGTTCCACAGGTTTACTGCTGGGAATGCATGGGCAGACGCTCTTGCGCTGGGCATATATGCGTTCATAAACAGGTTCATATCCCGTTGAAGCCGGTCCATTTCATTCCAGATTGAATTGTTTTGAAATTTGCGGTACATTGTCTACCTCCTTAAATTTGTAAATGAATTTTTCCAACCTCATATTAATCCTGAGATATAAAAAAAATACAAACAAAATATCAGCAAATTATTAAAAATCGTTTCTCCACATGTTTCTGCTGGAAATGGATAGATTGAATATGGTATGATGCCTAAGAGGAAATACTGATGAAGGATTTACAGGCCATACTCGTACAAAATGCAAAAGATTTGCCTGCAAATACAAGCGGGGTGTATTTATTGTTTACTGGCGATTTGCTGGATTATGTGGGCCAAAGCGAAAATGTGCGCAACCGGTTAACCCATGAGCATCATGTTTATGATGAGACGGTACACACACTGGTTGCCTTCATCCAGATGAATATCTATGATGCCCGCCTAGCAGGTGAGCGCTATTTCAATCAGAAATATAATCCACCGAACAGCTATGTGGGGTCGGGTAAGCAAGCCAGTGATTTTGATGAACAATTTTTGCGTTTGGCGGCGAAAGAAAGAAGAGTGATGTGGCAGGGACCAGTGTTTGACGAGTTTGATCTGCCTGGAGATACACTTGTGCGTGGAAATATAATGCAAATTGTGATTCCAGCCAGTAAAATATCATTAAGTAAATTACAGGCGCCCAGCGTATTAAGCTTGCCGCCTGAAGAATTATTAGGTTTTTAATTGCATAAAGTGATTCCGTGCGGGTAACGTACGCAGAAATATAGATAAAGGACGGAAATATGAAATCGATACATTTAGTCTCCTGGAATGTGAATGGCATTCGCGCTGTCGAACGAAAAGGAGCATTTGCAAATATCATGGAGACCCTGAAACCGGACATGCTTTGTGTTCAGGAAACCAAGGCACAGCCGGATGTTCTATCGGTAGCCTTATTGAATCCTGATGGGTATCAGGCAAATTATGTTTCTGCTGAGCGAAAAGGCTACAGTGGCGTAGCGTTGTTCAGCAAAGAAGCACCGTTATCAGTGACAGCAGGCCTTGGCATTGAACGTTTTGACAGCGAAGGGCGTACGTTGGTCGCTGATTTTGGTGAGTTTGAACTGTACAATATCTATTATCCAAATGGGAAGGCCAACAAAGACCGGCTGCAATACAAGATGGATTTTTATGATGCTTTTCAGGAGCATGTAGAGAAGCGCCGCCAGTCTGGCAAGTCTGTGGTGATTTGCGGGGATGTTAATACAGCGCATAAGGAAATTGACCTGGCACGTCCGACAGAAAATAGTAAAACCTCTGGGTTTTTACCAAAAGAGCGCGAATGGATTGATCAGTTTTTGGCGCTTGGATATATTGATACGTTGCGGGAGTTCCATTCTGAACCGGAACTTTATACCTGGTGGGACCTGAAAACACGCGCCCGGGAGCGCAATGTTGGCTGGCGTATTGATTATTTTTACATCAGTGAGGACCTGCGCGGAAATTTGAAAGACGCAGTGATATATCCTGAAATCGTAGGCTCGGATCATTGTCCGATTGGGATCAAGCTCGAGTTTTAGTTTGGCTTAGTTAATACGTAAATCTGCCAAGTTTTTATTGCAATCAACTGTAGTGGCAATTCATGAATTGTCACTACAGTTGATTCGTTCTCAGTAAAATAACCTTGCTATTCCAAAATTTCCACAAAGCCTTTGTTGCCATCCACGCGGATTTTCATGCCGCTTTTTATTTTTTGAGTGGCATTGATCACCCCAGCCACGGCGGGGATGCCATATTCGCGGGCAACCACGGAACCATGCGTCATGCTGCCGCCCAATTCCATCACCAAACCAGCGGCATGAATAAATAATGGTGTCCAGCCCGGATCCGTGAAGGGCGCAATCAATATTTCGCCGGGAAGAATGGTTTCGGTATGCGGATCGAGAATAACTCTGGCAATGCCCACGACTTCACCGGCTGAAACCGGATTACCAGGTAATGCCCCTGTAGGCAGGTCCTCATGGCTGTAATCAACGGGTGGAATGATACCTGAACTGGTTATCACGCGTGGCGGGACCATTTTTTTATACTGTGCCCATTTATATTTGTTTTGGGATACAACTTGCTGTAGATTTTCAAGTTCACTTTGTAGCCCGGCAAGCATTTGATCAGAGGACAACCAGAAGATATCATTTTTTTCATACAATAGGCCTTGATCGGCCCACTGCTTTCCTAAAGTTGATATTTCTGATTTTATTTGACGCATCATTTTCATAATGAAGTACTTGGGGTGTTCGCGTATGCCTAAACCATGGCGAATGGAACGGATATTTCGGCGTATGCAATAGGCACGCAATCGGCCGAAGGGTTTTTTCAGTGCCAGCTGAATCAATGTTTCAGTCGCCTGATCTCCTTGCAGGTGTACTTCTTGAATGCGTTCACGGTGTACCAGGCCATTTTGTGTGCTCAAATTCCCTAAAAGCATATTAGTCAAACCTAAAGGGTTTTCCTGCCAGCGCGGATTGGCAATATCAATTTCTCCCGGGCCGCGAAAACCATATTTGTCAAGAAAGGCCTGCCATTGCAAGTTATGTTCGGGTCTTTCTAATGTGGCAAGGATCTCCTTAGCGGCTTGCGCAGCGGGCATTTTGAGTAGTCTTTGTACCGTGTTTTTGTCTTCATTCACAAGGCCAGCCAGATCACCGATCTGTAAATCCATTTCAGTGGTGATGTTTCCATAGACACTGCGTTGAATGGCCTGCAATTCTTTTTCAATGGATTCCCCGGGTAATAATAATGGAATGATTTTCAAGGAGAGGATTCCTGCCAATATACGAGGCGGAAAATGTTTCAAAGCCAGGACCATCTTTTGACAACTGTATACATTCAACAAGAGCAGTCTATCCAGCGCAGTATTGCAATCAGCGAGCTGGACTTGCAGAGTGTTTATCCAATGTTCCATGTTTTGATTAAGGTTACGGATATCCTTTTGCGGATCTGCAAAAAGAATAAGCTGAATTGTTTTGAGGACTGTTGGGATAACGAAGCGCAGCAGAGGCCGCGCATTAAACAGATCGACAATGGAGATTTTTCGCTTGGGTACTTTGATTTTTGCAAAGCCGGAAGCAACCAGGGGGTCGGCAATTTTGAAGGCAGTGATTATCCTTTTGTTCAGTAGTGGATTTTGGACTAATTCACTCACATCAACATAAATTCGTCCGGCCGCCTGTAAAAAGTACTTGGAGTGTTGTTTGTCAGTTTTTGATTTGCCGAAGGGCAGAATCCAGGTGATGATGGAAATCCCCATCGGGGACATGGTGTCTGTCATCATTTGCAGATGACCAAAACTCAAGTAAACATGCTCGTTACCGTCTACTGGATATGGCATAGGGAGAGGGAAAAGGGTTGTGATTGGGCGTGTTTGTAAAATATAAAATTTACCGTCTACCTTTGCCCATTCGATATCCTGTGGGGTACCATAATGGGACTCAATGTCTTTTCCCATATCTGCCAACTGTTGAATTTCTAAACTGCTTAATACCTGTGCCTCTTGTTTTTCAACGGGAAGGGAAATTTTTTCGGTGCCACCTTGGACTGCATACTGGATGGCAGCATGTTTACTGCCAATTTCTATTTTGACATCTGTTGGATCGCTTTTGGATATCTGATAAGTGTCCGGGGTAATGATCCCGGACACCAACGCTTCGCCTAAGCCAAAACCGGCATTGATCACAATTTCAGCGCGATTGCCACTGAGTGGGTCGGCGGTGAAGAGGATGCCAGAACTTTCAGATTCGACCATCTTCTGAACCACAACGGACAGTTGCACATCCTGATGGTTGAAATGCTGTTGCACACGATAGACGATGGCGCGATCGGTAAAGAGCGAAATCCAGCACTTTTTGATGTGTTGTGCCAGGGATTCAAGTCCCTGAACGTTTAAATAAGTATCCTGCTGACCGGCAAAGGATGCATCCGGCAGATCTTCTGCTGTGGCACTGGAGCGCACCGCAAAGCGTGTGTCCGGGGCGTATGAATGGAAAATTGTTTTCAACTCATCTTCTACAACCGCAGGTATGCTTCCTTTTGTTAATAATGTGCGAATCTGGCTGCCGACGTGTTGAACCTCAATGAGATCATCGGTTTGCAGATCGCTTAATAATTGGAAAATTTCAGCGTTATGCGGATGCTGATCCATAAATTGCTGGTAGCCCCGCGTGGTAACAAAAAAGCCTTGTGGAACAGGAAAGCCTGCCTGGGTAAGCTCAGCCAAATTGGCACCTTTGCCGCCTAATAAGCTAAGTTGTTCACGAGCACCTTCTGTAAATGCAATAATGGTTTTTGTTTTCATACAGATAATTCTCCAATTTTCTTGATCATCATATCGGATATCCATTGTACGGTGATATCATCCTGGATTTCAAATTCTTCCAGCATGACATTCGAAAACGCAAATCCAAATAGGAGTCCTATAAAACTTACGGTTAAATTTTGTGCATGCTGATGTTGGTATGGCCCATTGGGGATATGGTTGGTGAAAAATGTCACCAGCCTGTCACGGGTCCTTTCCTGAATACGGGCGACCTGCAGGTTGATAGGATCTAAATATTCTGATTCAAACAATAACAATTTAAATAGCTGGCGATTTGCGCGCATGAAATCAAGCCCGGCCTGGATGAATTTTGGCAATGCGACTTCGATATCCATGCCATCATCTACGACAGCAAAAATATTTTTATCGGAAGGGGATAAATTTCGCAGTACCTGTAAGATGAGATTTTCTTTTGTTTCAAAGTAGCGGTATATGGTGGCTGTACCCAGATCGGCTTCTTCCGCGACCATCTCTATGGTAGAGCTGGCAAATCCATGGGTTAGAAAGATAGTTTCAGCGGCACTTGTGATACGTTGTGGAATAGAGGGTAAGGTTGCATTGAGCGCAATTTCCCCATTTTTTCGCAGGTATGTGGTGATAATTTGCTGTTTGCTGCCGAAATTACGATAGATGGAGGCACGTGATATGCCGCTCTTGGCTGCCAGGATGTCCATCGTAATGTCATTTAATGGCATCTGAAGGCGCAGGCGATCAATTATTGGGAAAAGCAGTTCAATTTCCATGAAAAACACCTAAAAACACGAGATGATATGATAGATAATTATATCAATCATATCATCTCAAATCAATCGGGTATTTTGTCACTTGTTTTGCAGTAATTCCTCAATCACGCGCTTGATTCCTTCGTTGACATAGGCTTCCTCTAAACCATAACTGATGCGCAAATGATTTTCAAGGCCAAAATGTGCACCAGGTACCACATAGGTTTTATGTTTTTGGATCAAATTATCTACCAGTGTTCTGGATGGAATCTCTTTGTTGTATCGCACAAAGCCAATGGCTGCGGCATCGGGTGGGGTAAAGCTGAATAGTTCCGGGTAGGCATCCATTTGCTGCTTGAAATTCTGATATCCCTGGCGAGTAAGGGTGCGCGTCCGTTGCAAAATGCGATGGCGCACATCAGGGGATAAGGCGTATGCCGCAAGTTGATTGCTAAGCTGTGTGGTGCAGATGGTCACGTAATCCTGTCGTGCCCAGATTTCATCTGCGGTATCTTTTTGAGTAACCACCCATCCGATACGCAATCCGGGTAAGCCGTATGCTTTAGAAAGGCTGCCAATCGCCAGAACTTTATCATAGTCTAACCATAATGAAGGGGTCACTTCATCGGTCCAGTGTTCCGCCCCGCTATAAACTTCATCTGCCAGCAACCAGGCACCTGCTTTTTGGGTTGCATTGACTATCAGCTGTCGTTCATTATTCGTAAAGATATGTCCTGTTGGATTATTCGGATTACAGACAGCAACCAGCTTGGTGTTTGGGGTAATCGCTTTTTGTAGAGCTTCTTCATCCAGGTGCCAGCCGCTGTCTTCACGTAATGAGAAAGTGTTAATTTTCAGCCCCAGGTTTTTGGCAATGCCCCAGATTTGCATGTAGTTCGGCAGCATGATGGCTATCTCGTCACCGGCATCCATCAGCGAGAGAATGCTGGTGAAATTTGCCTGTGCAGCGCCGGTGGTGACCACCACATTATCTCGATTTGATCCAGGATAATATTGAGCGATTTGATCGCGGAGTTGATGCAAGCCATTGGTTTGAGGGTAATTCAACTCGGTCTCTAGCAGACGCGCCAAGAAATCTTCATCCTGCACCAGCTCGCGCGTGGTCATAGGATGTACACCACTTTCTGATAGATTGTAGTCAACCTGGTATTCCCAGATGGACATGAAACGTTCCAATTCAAAAGGGACAAATTCTTTATACATAATCATTACCTCGTATTATCTGATTGCTGATTTATAAATTGTTGGTGAACGTATCGGGCAATGGCAGTGTCCTGCACGCCTACACCGGTTAAGTCACAGATGGTGATTTGCTGGGGTGTGGTTCTGCCGGGTTTCTTGCCATCCAGAATATCACCCAATTCAGTTATTCTATCCAGATCAGGCAGCACTCCCTGGATGAGTGCATGATGTAATTCGCCAACTTCGGCACATTGTAATTTGCTGTCACAGGCTATCAGGTCTGCCTGTTGGAAAACCTGCGTATCAAGTTCCTGCTTGTGGGGGGCATCTGATCCCATGCAGGTAATATGCAAGCCAGGGTGCAGCCAATCTGCCTGCAGATAAGCGTTACGGGCTGGCGTTGTAGTAACCAGTAAATTGCACGCCTGAACCACCTCGCGCGGATGCTGATGAATGATGGCTTTGATGCCTGATTCAGTTTCGATATCCCGAACATAGGCTTGTACGCCTTCAGGATCGATGCCGTAAACATGTACTTCATCAAAGTCGCGTACTAATTTCAACCCCCTGATCTGGTAGCGGGATTGAATACCGGAACCAATCACACCTACAACGGGATTTATCGGCGCCAGTACTTTGGCAGCCAATGCGCCTGCCAGGGCTGTGCGCATATCGGTCAGGTAGCCGTTGTCCAGCAGTATGGCTTGTAATTGTCCATTGTGCGTGGAGAATACCATCATTAATCCGCTGCTGTTTGGCAAGCCAAGAATATGGTTTTGAAAAAATCCACTGGCGATTTTGATAGCGAAATCATCCCAGCCCCGAACAACGGCAGTTTTTACATCGATTTCTCCCTCGACTTGCGGAAAATCGATGCGCATGATGGGCGGTACCTGGGTATTTCCGCGGGAAAGCTGAATGAATCCTTCTGCGACAGCCTGCATTGCCTCAATAGTCATGCCGCACAATTGACGTATTTGTTGTTCCTTTAAAATAATAGGTTGCAATGGCTGCTCCTTTGATTGATTAATTATGCTTTGCGATAGTTGTAAACTGTGGCACGGCTGATTTGCAGCAAGGTACACACTTCTTCAACTGAGCCGCGCAGGTTAAAGACTCCGTTGTGCTGAAGGATTTGCACAATGCTTTTTTTGCGATAAGCCGGCAGCGCTGCTGGGGATTGATCAAGGCTGGCATTCGGCATGGCCTGAATGGTTTTTTGAATCAGATCCTGCACATCACGGGCAAGGGATTCTTTGATGACAAACTGAGGATCCTGTTTGATGGGTTCCAGCATGGTTTCCAGGAAAGATTGCATTTCCTCCAGTTTGCTGTAATCCATGTTGATGCATAAAGCACCTACTGCTTTGCCATCTTGATCCTGAATCCAGATGGTAGAGGACTGATATATTTTTCGACCGATTTGAATTTGATAGTTGATCTGATCCTCTTGATATGGTTGGCTGCCCTCATTCAGAAAATTCATATCAGGCAGGGGAGCGCCAGTCTGTCTGCCGCTTAAATTGCCTTCAATGGCGATAACTGTGTGATCCAGATCACGAAAATCATGCACAACGATTTCACAATTTTGACCGATAACCGCCTGAAAACCGATTGCCAGTCGTTTTGACCAATCGAAAAATTGATCCAGATCCATGTTGAATGACATAATATCTCCTTCATATGTACAAAATGTACAAGATAATTGTAGACAAAATGTATATTTTGTACAAGGCTTGTTAGAGTTATATTAATTTTACTGAGAGTGTTGGGGAAGTGACTATAATTTAAGAAAGTTTTATTTTTATAAGGTAGCAAAATGAAAACAAGAGTCGGATTAATCGCAATTGTACTGGTGATGGTTGCCTGCTTGAGTGGGGTCGGTGGGGCTGTATTGGGTATTACTTACTACAGTCAGATCATGCCAACAGCAGAACCACAAACGGTTTTGGTTCAATCTACTGATCCTAGCAATGAGACCATGCAGGTGATTGATGTTTCCAATACGGGGATTGAAAGTGATATTACCAGAGCAGTGGAACAAGTTGGACCGGCAGTTGTTACGGTGGTGGGAACAATCAGTGGTCAGGCGGACATCTTTGGACGAACATCCAGTGCGCAATCAAGCGGCAGTGGTGTGGTAATTTCCCGCGAAGGGTATGTTTTGACAAATAATCACGTGGTTGAAAATGCCCAGCAGATCACTGTTATTTTGAATGATGGAACTGAATTCCCGGCAGATGTAATCAACACGGATATTTTTGCCGATTTGGCGGTGTTGGATACGCATGCTGAGTTACCTGTGGCGGCTACATTGGGAAATTCGGATAACTTAAAACCAGGTCAAACGGTGATTGCCATCGGGTCCCCACTGGGTGATTTTCGCAATACGGTTACAGCTGGGGTGATTAGTGCAACCAACCGCAGCCTGGACATTGGCAATGGCTATCAGATGGAAGGATTGATTCAAACGGATGCGGCTATCAATCAGGGCAATTCCGGCGGACCTTTGATCAATATTGCCGGTGAGGTGATTGGGATTAACACATTGGTGGTACGCGGCAGTGGAACGACCTCCGCTGTTGCAGAAGGATTGGGTTTTGCGGTGCCATCCAACACGGCATTTGTAATAAGTTCGCAGATTATTGAAAAAGGATATTTTGCCAGACCCTATCTGGGTGTCAGCACCCAATCGGTAACACCGGCGATTAATTACCGTTACAATTTGGGTACCGATTATGGTGAATACGTGATGGAAGTCGGATCCGGCAGCCCCGCAGCGAATGGGGGTATTCAGCCTGGTGATATCATCACCCAGATCGGTGATCTGGAAATTGGTGAAGATATGC
The DNA here is from genome assembly GCA_016838895.1 of Chloroflexota bacterium. Lineage (GTDB taxonomy): Bacteria > Chloroflexota > Anaerolineae > Anaerolineales > Anaerolineaceae > UBA5203. The sequence goes on along the minus strand of JAEKNU010000011.1, from coordinate 28,767 downwards.
CCTTTGTGAATATTTTGTTCAGTTACTCGCCGGGAGATACGGTAACAGTTGTTTTTGTGCGAGAAGGCACATTCATGCAGACTACCATTCAGCTGGGTGAAATTACACTAAACTAAGAAAAAAATCGCGGAGGAAAATCCGCGATTTTTTTGTATTTATTTGAGATTACGCAAATCTTTTTCCAGGGCTTTAACCGCTTCATCCGGGATGAGGTCGCCTGCCATTTGAATAATATTTTTCAGAGACAGACGCATAACCAGTTTTGCCTGGGGATGTTCTATGGCCTCACCGAAACGTTCACGTATTATCTTTTCACCTTGCGGATCAGCCAGCACATCCATTAAACGGGAATCCATACTGAGACGTTGTTTTGCGGCAATTTTCTTTGGGTCTCCCACTGGACGGGTGATCTGTTCTTCCACACGAAAAGCATCTTGCAGACGAATATCTCTGGATGAGGCACCTACATAGATGTGATATAGTCCAGTTTCCGTAATCCAGGATGAATCATCAATATCAAAATAAGCCAGATCAGCCAAGGCAATGGAGAGATCAATCTGGGTGGTTTCTCCTGGTTTTAATTCAATTTTCTGGAAGGCTTTTAATTCTTTGGGCGGACGCACAACGATTTGGGTGGGTGCGCCAATATAGCATTGGACAACTTCTTTCCCAGTCACTTTTCCGCTATTGGTTAATGCAAAGGTAACATGCAACCTGGATGTTTTTCCAGCCTCAGTCACTTTACAAGTCAGGTTTTTATAATCAAAGGTTGTATAGGATAAGCCATGTCCAAAGGGAAATTGTGGGTCCATATCCCGGCGATCATAATAACGATACCCCACAAAAATGCCTTCGCTGTAATAAGTGCGATCTTTCTCGCCCGGGTAGCGCAATGTCCCCGGACTGTCTTTGTATTTTTTGGGAAAAGTTACAGCCAATTTACCGGATGGATTAACTTTGCCAGTGAGTACATCTGCAATTGCATGAGCCGTTTCTTGTCCGGCAAACCAGTTTTCTACAACAGCTTTGGTTTTATGAATCCAGGGTTCTACAACCAGTGGGGCGCCGTTTTGCAAAACAACTACAGTATTTGGATTCACTTCCAATACTTCATTAAGCAAAATTTCAGTATCCACCGGAACACGCATATTGAGGCGGTCAAATCCTTCAGCTTCGAATCCATTCGCATAACCGGCAAATAAAACAATCATATCGGCTTTTTTCGCAGCTGCGATGGCTTCATTGAGCAATTGATCTTTCATCGGTGCGCGCATACCCAGTGTCAATACGGGATTGGGTTGATTATTCTTGCTGTACTCGAGCATTAACATGTATTCCTGGCCGGCTTCAAAAGCATGGGTATTGCGTTTTTCTCCGGAGATCCAGTTTTCAATGACATTCAGGTTGGGTAGCTGGTCACTCCAGTTATCAATTACCATTTCGCCGTCGATCCAAAAGCGGCTGAGTCCGGAGCTGGCCAGTCCAAAGGTGTATTCTCCGCTGCTTTGTGGAACAAATTTACCCTGCCACCGGGCAGAAAAATTTTTACCCTGCAATTCTTTTAATTTAAAATCGTTATCGCGGAAGGAAATCGTACTGTCTTTGCGTGCTAGCAGCACGTCGCCGCTGAAATCAGGTTGTGAATAAAAAACTGCATCCAGACAAGCGTTATTGCCGTTATTACCAACCATCGCCTGATTGCATTCCAAGGCAGGAATGTAGAGTGTATTTTCACAGCCCTGCACATATTCAACATTTATTTTTTCGCCCAATTGCTTCTTAATTGCCTCTAATGGTGTGGGTACAGCAAAAGGATTTACCTGGGAACTACCACTGCCCTGAATGGCTGGTTCGGTTGCATTTGGGCCAACGATGAGCAGATTTTTGATTTTATCTGTATGGATTGGCAGAATCTGGCCATCGTTTTTTAAAAGAGTTATGGCTTCCCCGGCTGCCCGATGAGCTAAGGTGACATGATATGGATTTTGTATTTCTGCTGAGGGAATGATTTTACGCGACACACTGATGGCATTTACCCGTTTTAGTAAATTGAGCATACGCCGTACTTTGTTGTCTAATTCGGTTTTTGAAATCCAGCGTTTTTTAATGGCCTTTTCCCACTCCTGCAAACCACTTGGTCCGGGGCCAGGCATTTCCAGATCCAATCCGGCGTTGGCAGTGGGTACCCGATTGTATACGGCGCCCCAATCAGAAACAATCACACCATCAAAGCCCCACTCATCGCGCAGGATGTCGGTTAATAATTCCTTGTGTTCACTGGCGTATGTGCCGTTTATTTTATTGTAGGCGCACATTACCATCCAGGCATTTGCTTTTTTTATGGAGGCTTCAAATGCTGGTAGATAAATTTCGCGCAGGGTACGTTCATCCACCTCGGAACTGATGGACATACGCTCAAATTCCTGATTGTTGGCGGCGTAATGTTTTACACAGGCTGCAATACCCTGGCCTTGCACACCTTCAATATAACCGACACCCAGCTCCGCGGACAGATACGGATCTTCTGAAAAGAATTCAAAATTACGACCACAATGGGGGATACGTTGGATATTTACACCAGGGCCCAGAATAATGGCAACACCACGTTCATCCATTTCGCGGGCCATAGCTGCGCCAACTTCCTTGATTAATTCAGGATTCCAGGTGGCGCCCAATGCACTGGCCGTGGGAAAACAGGTGGCAGGCATGTTGATATTTTCTTCCGTCATGCCGTCCGGGATGACTCTGGCACCATGCGGACCATCAGCCATTTTGATTGAGGGAATGCCCAAACGCGGAATGGCATGCGTGCGCCAGCTATCAGCGCCTAAACACAGTAAAATTTTTTCTGTGGTGCTCAGTTTTTTGATCATATTTTCTGTATTTTCCATTGTGATTGTATCCTTTTAGAAAATGCCCTTTCTGGTATTGTACATAAAAAGTGTACATTCTTCTACTTAAATGGAAAATGGGTTTGCCGATCCGCATTTCTATAATAAAATATCTATGGGGTTAACGTTTACTAAAATAACCGGTTTTACCGGATTAAAGTTGGAGAATTATGGAAACTAATCAATCTCAACGAATGAACAGTAATGCATTGCGCATCTTGGCCATGGATGCGATTCAGAAGGCAAACTCAGGACACCCGGGTTTACCCATGGGTATCGCTGATGTTGCCAGTACCCTTTGGCTGAAGCATTTAAAGTTTGACCCTCAAAACCCGACCTGGATCAATCGCGATCGGTTTATCTTATCTGCCGGACATGGCTCCATGCTGTTGTACAGCTTGCTGCATCTGACTGGCTATCCTATGGCGATGGATCAGTTGAAACAGTTTCGTCAATGGGGCAGCATCACCCCCGGGCACCCTGAATTGGATTTGCCATTAGGGATTGAAACCACTACCGGTCCATTAGGGCAGGGTATTGGCAATGCAGTCGGTATGGCAATTGCACAAAGCCATCTGGCTGCTAAATTCAATAAACCGGACTATGATTTATTCGACCATTGGATTTACGCGATTACTTCCGATGGTGAGTTGATGGAAGGTAACTCGCATGAAATTGCTTCATTGGCTGGTCATTTGGGTCTGGATAAACTGATCTTCTTCTATGATGACAATGAAATCTCCATTGAAGGCGATACGGCTATCACCTTTACCGAAGATGTCAAAGCACGTTTCCTGGCCTATCACTGGGATGTGCAGGAAATTGACGGTCATGATTTTGCTGCTATTGAAGATGCCATTGAAAAAGCAAAAGTCGGCAATGGTAAACCGCATATGATCATTTGCCATACGCATATCGCTTACGGCAGCCCCAATAAACAGGATACTGAAAGTGCGCATGGTGCACCATTGGGCGTGGATGAAGTTAAATTAACCCGAGAAAATTTAGGCTGGCCATCACAGGAAGCCTTTGAAATTAGCAAAGATATTTACGATGAGTATGCAAAACCGGGCAAAGCAGGTGCGCAGAAGTTTGCAGCGTGGAACAAACTATTTGAGGCCTACAAAACAAAGTTTGCTGATGAAGCTACCGAATTGGTACGCATGATGGCTGGGACGCTACCGGCTGGCTTGGCTGATAAATTGCTGCCGTATGCTATGGGTGAGAAGATTGCCACACGGGCTGCATCCGGAAAGGCACTCAATCAATTGGCCGCAGCTTTACCGGAATTGATTGGCGGTTCAGCAGATTTAGAACCCTCCAATAAAACTTACATCACTGGCGCCGGGGACTTCCAGAAAGATACGCCTGAAGGACGTAATTTGCGTTTTGGTGTGCGTGAGCTGGGTACTGCCGGAATCATGAATGGTATTGCCTTGTATGGCGCTTTGAAAGTATATGGCGGCACTTTCATGGTCTTCTCCGATTTCATGCGCCCATCCGCTCGTTTAGCGGCCATAATGAACATTCCGGTGATATATGTCTGGACTCATGATTCCATTTATGTAGGCGAAGACGGCCCAACTCATGAACCGGTTGAACAAATCATGTCCTTGCGGTTGATCCCCAATATGACCATGATTCGCCCGGCGGATGCCAATGAAACGGCGGCTGCCTGGTACCTTGCCGTGACCCGTAAACAGGGCCCGGTTGGCCTGGCGTTGACGCGTCAGGGGTTGGAAGTTGTTACAGATAAGGATCAGGCCATGCAGGGCGTTGCCAAAGGTGCCTATGTGCTGCGCGAAGCCAAAGGCGGCAAACCCGGCATGATCATTATTGCAACGGGTTCCGAGGTAAAGGTCGCCCTGGATGCTGCTGAATTACTGGAAGCGGAAGGCCAGGCGGTGCGCGTGGTCAGTATGCCCAGCTGGGAACTGTTTGAAACGCAGGAAGCTGATTATCAGGAAAGTGTACTGCCCGATGATGTGAATCAGCGCGTATCCATTGAAGCTGGTGTCACCCTGGGTTGGGAACACTATATTGGCCGCAAAGGTCTGGCAATCGGTATTGATCGATTTGGCGCTTCTGCCAAGGCTGAAACGCTGCAGGAGAAATTCGGCTTTATGCCAGATGATGTGGCAGCAAGAATCAAAAAGTATTTCTCGTTGTAGAAGTGTTTTAGAGGAATTGGAAGGTGTCTGACGAAAATCAGGCACCTTTTTTGTTTTCTAATGTAGGTCGGCGGTGAGCGGTGAGGTAGATTTCATTTTTGGAAATAGTGCAGCGATCCCCGACGGTTCACACAATTGGATGAAAGTGTAGCACATATTTTTTTAGATGAGACGTGTAAGGGTAAAGCATTCCGATCAGCATGTTTATATGTAATTGCATTGGTAAGAATGCTTTACCCTTACGATAATATAGATAGGGTTTCGTGTAGAAAATAAACAGGCTCTGAATCAGGTCTATTGCCTAATTTATCGAAGGGTTATAGGTTTTTGTTTTCAAAACCTGTGAGGTCTTATGTATTATTTCGGGAAGGGGTAAACCCTTCCCCTACGAATATTTTGTGCTGGTCGGCCCTAGTGGCAGCCCTTGGTAATTAATTTATAATGACTTTGTAAATTAACTTGACAATCATTTGCGATTTATGTATACTAACTTTGTAAGGTCAATGAACAATAACCCAGTTTGATGGTTTGTCTATTTTCGTCTCACTCTCCTTGTTTGAGATCAACCCTTACTGTTTCATTTTTTTCCCAATTCATAACAACCACAGCCCTATGACTGTGGTTGTTATGAAATATCCATTGCTCAGGTAGGTGTGTGTTGTGTAGTGCTTTATCGTCGATTCCCATTCAATTTCGTCCGGTTTTAGATCCGGATTTTCAACCCATGATTCTTGCTTATCAATCATTCCGGAAAACAGTTGATGATTCCGGTTGTGCCATTCCATTTTCGATAGCCGTTGAACGTGAAAACCAACAAATAGCAACATTTGATTTAGCCGTGTTTTCTCCGGAATCAGAACACTTTGTGGATAATCTCGTGATTATTGAAAGATTGGTAAAAGCCATGCTCTGGCTGCGCGGTGGTTGGAAAATTATTCTCAGCGGATGCGCACCGCTTGGGGAGCAAATCGCAGAACGATACAACGAAACAGGTGAACGATCATTTGATTGGTATTTCATGAAACGGGTATATGGCAAGTCGCTCTTGGTAGAAAACCGCGCGGATTATGCTGATCGACCATTGGAAAAGCAGACTGCCACACCGGCAGGGCGTAATCTGAATGGGCATCGTATTGGCATTGACCTGGGCGGCTCGGATTACAAATTCTCCGCGGTCAGTAATGGAGAGGCGGTGTTTAGTGAGGAAATTACCTGGCATCCCAAATTGCAGACTGACCCGGCTTATCACGCCGAGTGCATTCGGCATGCTTTACAAACTGCTGCTTCTCATTTACCGCAGGTGGAGGCCATCGGGATCAGCGCCGCAGGGATCTATGTCGATAATGAAGTAAAGGTGGCTTCGCTGTTTATCAAAATCCCTGAAAACGTATTTGATGAAAAAGTAAAGCACTTGTTTTATGAGTTAATTCACGAATTTGGTGAAAACATCCCCTTTGAGATTCGCAATGATGGTGATGTAGCTGCCTTGGCGGGTGCCATGTCCTTGAATACTAATCGGGTGTTGGGCATTGCTATGGGGACCAGCCAGGCGGCTGGCTATGTCAATGCGGATGGCAATATTACCGGCTGGTTAAATGAACTGGCGTTTGCTCCGTTTGATTTGAACCCCGATGCGATGCAGGATGAATGGTCAGGGGACCGTGGCTGCGGTGTGAAATATTTTTCACAGGACTCAGTAATTAAACTTTGTCCGGCTGCGGGTATCCCATTAAATGAGATCGATTCACCCGCCGAAAAGTTAAAAGTGGTACAGTCATTAATGGCAAAGGATGATCAACGCGCCAGGAAAATATACCAGACAATTGGTATCTATCTGGGTTATGCTTTGCCTTATTATGCGATGTTTTATGATATTGATGAGGTGCTGCTGCTTGGCAGGGTTACCTCAGGGCTAGGCGGCCAGATTATTCTGGATCAAGCCAATGAGGTGTTGCTGAATGAATTTCCTGAAACAGCCCGCCAAATTAATGTACGACTCCCCGACGAGAAAAGCCGCCGGGTGGGGCAATCCATTGCGGCAGCCAGCCTGCCGGAGATCGGATAAAGGAGCTTACAATGAAAACAATGTTTTGTGGAAAAGTATACGCCAATGGGGAATGGCTTGAAAATTGTTTAATCCGAGTTACCGATGGCAAAATTGCGGAAATGATCCCTAATTCCAAGCTAACTGCGGATGCCATTGATTTTTCAAATGCCATATGTTCGCCGGGTTTTGTGGATATGCACATCCATGGTGCTTTTGGTCATGACACGATGGATGGGGACGTTGCAGGGCTGAATACCATGTCGGCGTTTTTGATGCAGCACGGCACAACATCCTTTTTGCCTACCACGATGACGGCAACCTCGACGTCGGTGAACCGCAGCCTGGAGGAAGTAAATCAATGTATGCATATGGAGCAGCCTGGTGCACGTTGTCTGGGGGTACATCTGGAAGGCCCGTTTATCAATCCGGCAGCCAAAGGCGCCCAGATTGAAAACCAGATCCAGTTACCCTCCGTGGAATCGTTTGATGCCATGTGCGGTTCAAATATATCTTTAGTCAAGACCATTACCCTGGCGCCGGAACGGGAAGGTGCCGAAGCACTAATCCGTTATCTATCCAAAAAAGGTATCGTACCGGTGATCGGGCATACCAAGGCAACTTATCAACAGGCCAAGGATAGTTTTGACTGGGGGATACGCCATGCCACCCATATGTATAATGCGATGACGCCTTTACATCACCGTGAACCCGGCGTTGTGGGGGCTCTTCTGGAAGATGAACGCGTGACCGTAGAATTGATTGCTGATCTGGTGCATGTGCATCCGGCAGTGATCAAGGTGACCCTGGCCGCCAAAGGCTCGCAACAGATCGCATTGGTGACGGATGCCATGTCTGCGGCTGGTTTGGAAGCCGGGACGTATCAGTTAGGGGGCCAGGATGTGTTCATGAAGGATGAGGAAGCGCGCCTGGCAGACGGAACCTTGGCAGGCAGTGTGCTTACTCAAGATAAAGCACTGCGAAATCTGGCAGGGCAGGGTATAGCTCTGGAAGACATTCTGGAAATGTTAACTGCTACGCCGGCACGGATTATTGGCGAGGGTCATCGCAAAGGAAAACTGCAGGTCGGTATGGATGCTGATATCACGATTTTATCCGACGCATTAGAAGTGCAAGCCGTATTTATCGCCGGACAACAGAAAAAGTAAGTAAAGGAGATTGTAAGTCTACTTGACAAACTATTCTGAAATTGCTACAATTTTATTGTTAGTCCAGTAAACTTACAAATCAATTCCAATTATCATAACAATTTAGCAGGTGATCATCATGAAAGCCACTCGAGAATATTTAAAGCGCCATAACAGTGAATTGGTGCTGAAAACAATTTACGACCATGTGGAAATCAGCCGGGCGGATATCGCCAGAATTACACGGCTTACTCGTACAACTGTATCCGAAGTTGTTAATAATCTGATTGAAGATGGGCTGGTTGAAGAATTAGGCTATGGACCATCCGCAGGCGGTACGCCGCCGATGATTATCCGCGTGGTAAAAGATTGGCGCAGCATTATCGGCATCGATCTGGCCAATGATGAGTTCCGTGGCGGATTGATCAATCTGCGTGGTGAAATCGAACATTGGGAATGTGTTCCCATTCATGATTCTGATGGTGAAGCTGCGAAAGCATTGATTTTCCAATTAATTGATCAACTTATGAAACATGCCACGCGGCCGGTGATGGGTATTGGGGTAGGTACGCCAGGCTTTATTGATACTCAAAATGGGATTGTTATTGAAGCTGTCAATCTGGATTGGAGACAGTTTCCGCTGCAGCAGCTCCTGAAGGATCGCTATCAAGTACCGGTTTTGATCTCGAACGACAGCCAGGTGGCTGCACTGGGTGAATACACTTTTGGTGACCCAAAAGATGACAGCAATTTGATTGTCATGAAAGTCGGCCGAGGTATCGGTGCCGGGATTGTGGTGGATCATCATATTTATTATGGCGATGGCAGCCATGCGGGTGCGATTGGTCATGTTGTTGTAAAGGATGAAGGAGATCTTTGTCGCTGTGGTCATTGTGGTTGTCTTGAAACCGTATCCAGCAGTCGTGCGATTGTGAAACAATGCAAAAAATATGCGGCTATGAATCCGAATTCACCATTGAATCAGGTGGCAGACATTAATAAACTCTCAACGGATGATGTTATTCAGATTTATAACAATGGCGATCCTGCTGTGATTGAAATTGTGCATCGCGCTGCTCACTATTTAGGGGTGGTGATTGCCCATATGATTGGTTCGATGAATATAAATCGTTTTCTGATCAGCGGCAGTGTTTCACGTTTTGGAGAACAATTTCTGGATGTGATTCGCAAAACGGTCAAAGCCCGTGTTTTACCCGCACAGTTAGACGGGTTACGCATTGAAGAGGCTAATCTGGAAACGGAAGCCATTGCCCTGGGTGCCGCGGCCATGTTGATGGCCAAAGAACTTGGCATTGTATAGCGATTTATAGAGGAAGATTTGAGCATGTTATTGGCTGCTGGAAAATACCACCAAATTATAAAAGCATTGATGAAAAGTCTGGTTGTTCATCAGGAAGCAGCGATTTGTGCCGTGTCGGATCAAATGGTGCAGACTATTCGAAGTGGACATAAGATCTATTTGTTTGGATCCGGGCATTCGGCTTTACTGTCGCAAAGTGCGCAACTGCGCGGTGGTGGATTGGCAAATGTGGTGCCGATTTTGGTAACCAACTTAATGGTGCATGAAAATTCTCAGCTTTCCAGCCTTTTGGAAAAGACACCCGGTATCGCTGCGCAAGTATTGGCGCGTTATGAGGTGCAAACAGGCGATATGCTCTTTGTTGTATCTAACAGCGGTGTCAACGCTGTTCCGGTAGAAATTGCCAGGCTGGCAAAAGAAAGGGGTGCCTTAATTGTGGCTATATGTGCTTTTGCCTATGCATCGGCAAATCGGCGGGGGCAGTCATCCGCAAAGTTGGTGGATAGCGCCGATTTTATATTGGATAACGGCAGCCAGAAAGGAGACGCGGTATTGAACTTGCCGCAGGATTCCGGAAAGGTTTGCCCCAGTTCAACCTTGATAAATGAGTTTATCTGGCAGTGTCTGGTGGCAGAATGTACCAGCAAGCTTGTATCGCTTGTAAAACCCTTGCCAATTTACCAGAGTTTGAATTTTGAAGGTGCTGCAGCACATAACGAGCGCCTGGTTCAGAAAATGCGTGCGTTCAACCCGCATTTATAGGATAAACAGATGATAGAAAACAATGAGGTACATACCACGCCGGACTGGCGTTGCATCAAAAGTGTTTAAAGCGCATACAAATCTATGGCAAGAGAGGTGACTGGTAAAGGAAAATCAAAAAATTCCGAAGTAATAGCGTAATGAAATTGTTCTGACGGGACAGTATATGCCTGATATGGTCACGCGTGATTATGATGAGCTCTGCAAGATGCAGTTTGTATGAAGCAACTGGATTTGCCTGCGGTACGCATGACCAGCATCGATCAGCTCACTGTCTTCAACATAAGTAGATGAAGAGAGAAGGAGAAATTTCTAATGCGTACAAAACTGGTATCAATTTTGGTCATGTTAAGCTTTTTACTGGCTTCTTGTGGTGGTGCTGCCACCCCGACAGAAGCACCCGCAGTTGAAGAAGCGCCTGCTGCTGAAGCACCAGCAGCCGAAGAAGCTCCTGCAGCTGAGGGAACAGAAGAAGTCGTTTTAACTTTAGGTTCCTGGCGTGTAGATGATGTGGATGAATGGAATTTGATTATTGCTGCTTTCAACGCGGAATATCCAAACATCACAGTAAATTTTGATCCAACAAATCCACCTGATTATAATGCTGCGTTGCGTACTCAATTAGAGACTGGTACAGGGCCGGATTTGTTTTATGCCCGTTCATTTGCTACGGGTGTGGAACTGTATGAGAGTGGCTATTTGGCAAAGTTAAATGATTTGCCTGGTTTATCCGATGCTGTCACGGATGAGAATAATGGTCCCTGGATGAATACAGCCGGTGATAAGTTCGCAGTACCGATTGCAGCCGTTTCACACGGCATTTATTACAATATGGATCTTTTTGAAGCCAATGGTATCGAAGTTCCTGCTACCTGGGAAGAATTGATGGCAGCCGCCGAGACTATAAAAAATGCTGGTTTAATGCCCTTTGCCAATGGCACCAAAGATGTCTGGGATATTAATGAAGTTGTCTTCCAGGCATTGGTCCCTAATAATATTGGTGGGTATGATGGAAGAATGGCATATCAGAATGGTACCCGCTGTGTAAATGACGCGAATATGGTCGCGGCCTTCCAACAGGTGCTTGATTTGGCACCCTATTTACCGGATGGTTTCTCTGCCGTCAGCTACTATGATGGACAACAATTATTTACTCAGGGATTGGCCGCCATGTATTTTGACGGTTCATGGAGTATTGGTGCATTTGAAGCAGATGAACCAGAATTTGCATGGAGTGTTTTTGCTGTACCACCTGCTGAAGGAAAAGCACAGAATGTAACATTCCATATGGACGCCGCTATCGGTATGAATCCTGCCACAGAAAACCCCGAAGCTGCCCAGGTTTTCCTGAGCTGGCTATTAACAGAAAAATTTGGCGAGGTATTTGGGAACAATGTTCCTGGCTTTTTCCCTGTTAGCAAAAATGTTCCCTAATTATCAAATCCTGTCGCAGCACAATTCCTGGCAAACAATGCCTCTGCTGATGGTACTGATATCCGATTTACCTGGGAAACCATGATGGTTGCGCCTTCAGGCGAAACTAATGGTTATTCCGCATTAGATGCTGTTCTTTCACCAATGTTGAATGGCGACCTGACGGCGCAAGAAGCTGCGGATAGCTGGCAAGCTGCTTTGGTGACCTGGTACGAACCTGCTCAAAATTGCAGTAAATAAGAATTTTCTTATCTATGTGGCAGAGGGGAACCTCTGCCACATCCTTTCCAGTTAGGTAAAGTTAATGAAATCTACTTCAATCCTAGTCAATCTAAAAAGAAATTGGAGCTGGTTTCTGTTCCTCCTGCCAGCAGTGCTCATTTATACCGTTTTCATGGCAGGACCATTAGTTAACTCCATTCGTTTGAGTTTATACACAGGTAGTGGTTTTACCCCCGAAAAGTTTGTTGGTCTGCAGAATTATATTGATCTTTTTACGAAAGAATATTGGAGTTTTCGTTTTTTCAATGCATTAAAAAACACTTTCATATTCTTTGGTATTCATATGCTGATTCAAAACACGCTGGGATTATTTTTTGCGGTGTTACTTTCCCGGGGTGGTAAAGTAATGAATTTTTTCAGAACCATTATTTTTGCTCCGGCTACTTTGTCAGTTTTAATCGTTGGCTTTTTATGGACCTTAATTTTAAACCCACATTGGGGAGCCATCAATCAGATTCTTAAAGCCATTAATCTTGGTGCCTGGGCAAAACCCTGGCTTGGCGATGCTGAAACTGCGCTAATCGTAATTTCATTAACCTCAGCATGGCAATGGGTTGGCATGCCGACCGTCATGTTTTTGGCAGGATTATTAGGGATTTCAGACGATTTAATTGAAGCCGCGCGCGTTGATGGTGCGTCTGCATGGACAATATTCTGGAAAATAAAGTTTCCGCTGCTCATGCCGGTTGTTGGCATTGTATCCATCTTAACTTTTGTGGACAACTTTAATGCTTTTGATGTTATTTTTGCTATGGCAAGTCAAAGAGGAGATCCTGCTTATTCAACGGATGTATTGGCGACCTTCTTTTATCGTACTGGTATCGCAGGGGAACATCCTGTAGGTATTCCAGACTTTGGTATGGGTGCTGCTGTTGCCACGATGATTTTTACTATATTAATGGTTGGTGTTTTAACGTGGCTGTACCTATCTCGTCGCAATGTGCGTAAATCCTGAGCAGGAGAAGAAATATGCGTGCTTCACGAATTAATGAATTTCTTTCATACCTTGTGCTTTCAATCTGGTCTTTGATTGTGCTTTTCCCAATTTGGACATTGATTGTAAATTCTTTGAAATCACAGAAAGGTATTTTCGCAGATCCTTTCGGCCTGCCAAAAGTATTGTCGTTTGATGGTTATTTAAGAGTTTTGGGTGACAGCAATTTCCCTATATATTTTGCCAACACAATGATTGTTGTAGGGATATCCCTAATTCTTATTTTATTCTTTGGATCATTAGCTGCTTATGCAATGGCGAGTTGGGATTCATGGGTGACAACTGTTTTATATGTATTTTTCATCGCAGGACTGATGATTCCGATTCGTATTGCTACGATTGATTTGGTTCGTTTGATGATTCAATTAAAGCTGCAAGATACAATTTGGAGTTTGATTCCGGTATATGTTGCGATGGGGATGCCGATTGCGACATTTATTTTAACCACATTTATTCGAGAGATCCCGAAGGATATTTTTGAAGCCGCCAGGATAGATGGTGCTTCACGATTTAGGATCTATCTTCGCATTGTTGTTCCCCTTGTCAGACCTGCCTTGGCTACAGTTGCAATTTTTAATATGGTGAAGATATGGAATGATTTCTGGTTTCCATTGGTTTTCATCCGGGCTGAAGAATCCAGAACGGTAGCTTTAGGTGTTTCTTTATTATTTGGTCAATATCGAACGGATTGGACAACGGCATTAAGTACCTTATCATTGGCTGCAATTCCAATTCTGGTGTTGTATGTTTTACTTTCAAAGGAATTTATTAAAGGGTTAACAGCTGGTGCCGTAAAAGGGTAATGCATCTTTGAAGGTAGTACTTCGATGTAATAGGTAAAAATTCTGTTCCAACTTTGATGAATGGATTTATTGCTAGCATTTGAGGTAGCGTACAGGCAAAGGTCTACCTGGTTGTAAAAACCGGTGCCTAATATCAGGGTTTGAATTTTACTAAATAAGCTGACAAAATGAACATTTGTTCAGCAGATATGTGTGGAATTACGCATCAATAAATATACACAATTCGCCGCTTTGGCGTTGAATCAACGATGTTGATGAGAGCGCAATAAAATTAATGGCATGAGAGGTGTCAGGTAAACCAAGTAAATAAAATTTTCTGAAATTGTTTTGATAAAGCAGAAACAATCGATTTGATTCAAAACAGGCCACATGCTGGACAGATGCAGTTAATATGAAGCGACTGGATATGTCTGTGGGATGTGCTATCTGAATCAATCTGCTTTCTGTGAGAAATCTATGTAAAAAAGAGAGAAGGAGAAATTTCTAATGCGCACGAAACTGATTACACTTTTAGTCCTGTTGAGCATACTGCTGTCCTCCTGTGGTAGCGCCGCTACCCCAGCAGCACCCGCAGCCGAAGCTCCTGCTGCTGAAGCACCAGCAGCCGAAGAAGCCCCTGTGGCTGAAGAAGCAAGCGCAGATATGGTTACCCTGCGTGTTATGTTGGTGGACTACATCCCCGATGTAACCGACACCTGGTTGGAAGAAGAAGTTGTTCCTGCATTCCAGGAAACCCATCCAAATGTTGACGTTGAGTTCATCTATGTTAATTGGGGTACTTTGGGCGAGACCGTTCAGGGATACTTCGCCGCTGGTGAAGGTGCCGATATCATCAACCTCGGTTCTGAATTTGTGGCCGTCTATGGCGACAGCCTGGCCCCTTTGAATGAATATTTGAGTGAAGCCGCCTGGCCGGAAATCGCTGAATTCGTGCCTGCATCCCTGGAAACTGTAACCTGGGATGGCGAAATCCGTGGTTTACCATGGTTGACTGCTCCGCGTACCTATATGTGCCGCACCGACCTGTTAGCTGAAGTTGGCATTGATGCAGCCCCAACTACCTTCGCAGAGGCCGTTGTTGAAGCCGCCGCTGGCACCGTGATTGATGGAAATGCGGTAACTCGTGCAGGTGTTGTTACTACCGGTCGTTTGGATGACTGGCAAGAATACATCTCCCTTATGTGGAGTTTAGGCGGCACTTTATACCGTGATAATGGCGAGCCCAATTTTGACACTCCCGAAGCAAAAGCAGCCTTACAGTTCATGTATGACCGCCGCCGTGCAGTATATCCCGATGAAAACGTAGCTGATTTACCAGAAGCCACCGGCTCACGCCTGGCTGATGGTTCCACCGTTTGCCAATGGTCCAACCTGTGGGGCGCTCCCGCCACTAGTGATGAAATCTGGGATAATATATCCTTGGTTCCTGGCCTGACTGATACCGAAAACTTCCCCAACAGTAAACCTGTTGTGCAGGTCTTCAATGACTGGCTAGCTGTTCCTGCTTACTCACAGAACATTCCACTCGCAGTCGAATTCCTTAAGTTCCTCGGTTCCGCCGAAAACCTGAACAAATACAATGGTGATTTTGGTTCATTTCCTCCTCGTAAAGATGCCCGTTTTGGTTACATCGAAAATGATGTAATCATGCAAGAATTGGGCGGCATGATGGATGAATATGGTGTTGGCTTCGCTGATGTTCGTGAGACCACCCAATTGACCCAGATCCTGCAAACCGAACTCCCCGCATTCTTCACAGATATGCAGGATATCGACACAACTGTCGCAAATATGCAATCCCAGTACAGCCAGGTATTGCAAGACGCTGGCAGAATTCAGTAATTTGATTGACTTTTAAACGGCGTGGATGGAGACTTGCTCCATCCACGTCTCTTTCTGGAGAGCTTCGGCATGATTAATGATTACAGTATCACGCTACTATGGGCTTTGGGAACCATCGTTTTCATTGTGGTATCCAGTCTTCTGGTTGGTTTTGGGGCAAAGCGAATTGCCAAAACTGCCAAGGCTTCCATTCGCAAGCAGAACGATATTGCTGCAGGATATGCATTTGTCTCACCCTGGTTAATTGGATTTATTATTTTTGTGATGATTCCCATGTTAACTTCTTTGTACTGGAGTTTTACGCGTTACCGTCTGCCGGATCCGCCGCAATGGGTGGGTTTACAAAACTATATTCGTTTGCTTACGAATGACAAAGATTTCACAGCCTCATTATTTAACACATTGTTCCTGACTTTATTTGGCTTGCCCTTACAATTGATCGCCGCCCTGGGCTTGGCGCAATTACTGAACCGTCAGGCAAAAGGGGAGCGTATTTTCAGGGCAGCTTTTTATATGCCGGTGATCCTGGGGTTGAATTCGGCCGTGCTTTTATGCTGGCGCCTGATGTTAAATGCCAATAATGGATTGGTAAATACTTTTTTGCGCTGGGCAAGTGAGCTGTTTCCACCCTTTAATTGGTTGATGCGTATCGGAATTTATGTGGTGGAATTTGTAAATGCCTTTTTCTTTGGTTTACAAAACAAAAACTTTATCATGCTGGAAAAAATCATGGCAGCAGGCATGCCCTCGCCGGACCGAATTCCGCTTTGGCTGCAAAGTCCTTTATGGACAAAGACCTCGATTGTTTTACTGCTTGTGTGGAGTTGCGGTGCAATGATGCTGATTTATCTGGCAGCACTATACAATGTGCCCAAAGAATTTTACGAAGCCGCAGAAGTGGATGGCGCCAGCCCCTGGCAAAAATTCCGCTATATTACTTTACCGATCATCTCACCCTACACATTCTATAATTTGATCGTTGGTACAATCGCCTCCATTCAGATTTTTGAACAGGTTTATGTGCTGTTTCGGGATACACCCACTGTGGCGCAATCGGCGTATTCGGTGGTGTATTACCTGTGGAGGGCGACCTTCCGTTTCAATGAGATGGGGTATGGATCGGCGATCTCCTGGTTGCTACTGCTTATCATTTTTGTAATTACACTAATCCAGTTCAAGGCTCAATCTAAATGGGTCACCTACGATCTTAAATAGGAGGTAATGATGAAAAGAAAAATTGTAAAAACCATTAATGATGTCATTTTATACATCCTCCTGATTACCAGTAGTATTGTAATGGTGACGCCATTGTTGTGGATGATTCTGACTTCTTTCAAAACCTATGATGAGGTAAACGCATCGCAAATTGTCTGGTTTCCGGCGAAATTACAGATTGGCAACTATCTGGATATGCTTGCCAACAGCAGTTTTATTCGTGCATATGCCAATTCTTCCTTTGTAACCATTCTGGCAGTGGGTGGTGCCTTAATCTCAATCGCGGCAGTTTCGTATGCATTCAGCCGCATTGAATGGCCAGGCAGAAACTTGATATTTATTCTTATGCTTTCCACGATGATGATTCCTTTTCAGGCATTGGTTGTACCGCAGTATATCTTGTTTGGTAAATTTGATTGGTTGGGCACTTTTAATCCGATTGTGTTACCTGGTTTCTTTGCTGGAGGTGCGGCAATGATCTTTTTGCTGCGCCAATTTATGATGCAGATTCCGCACGAGATGGACGAGGCAGCCTTTATTGAAGGCGCCAGTCATTTCCAGATCTGGTGGCATATTATCATTCCGTTATGTAAACCGGCACTGGCAACCATTGCGACCTTCCTCTTTATTGGAACATGGAATAGCTTGCTGGCTCCGGTGATCTATTTGCAAAAGGCAGCGTTATACACCTTACCGGTTTATGTGACTGCATTGGTCAATCCACAACAAACCGCGCAACCCTGGCAAATTGTGATGACTGCTTCCGTTTTGACTACCCTGCCCTTGATCATTGTGTTCTT
Organism: Chloroflexota bacterium; assembly: GCA_016838895.1. Taxonomy (GTDB): domain Bacteria; phylum Chloroflexota; class Anaerolineae; order Anaerolineales; family Anaerolineaceae; genus UBA5203. Next base: position 11,060 of record JAEKNU010000011.1, on the reverse strand, counting down.
CTTCACACAACGTTATTTGTTAGAGAGCATTACCATCTCTGGATCAAAAGGATAAAGTGAAACATGGCAACAATTAATCCGGGAATCATTGGTACAAAATTGCTTTATGCTTTTGAAGGGAAAGGCGCCTTACCTGATTCAATACTTCAGGCGATTCGTGATCAGGGTATTGCTGGTGTAACGTTATTTCGAGATTTAAATGTGAGTTCCCCGCAGCAGGTACGGGACTTAACCGCTGCCTTGCAGAACATTGCTGCACAGGCCGGGCAATTGCCGCTATTAATTGCCGCAGATCAGGAAGGTGGACAGTTGATGGCCATCAATGGGACAACGCCACTACCCGGAAATATGGCTTTAGGTGCCACACAATCGGAAGAGCTTGCCTATCAAACCGGCAAAGTACTGGCCCTGGAGCTATCGGCGATGGGCATTAATGTGAATTATGCGCCCAGCATGGATGTGAATAATAATCCGCAGAATCCAGTCATTGGGGTGCGCTCCTTTGGTGCTGATCCACTACTGGTTGGAAAATTTGGCGCGGCACTGATTTCAGGTTCGCAGGATCATGGTGTGGTTGCCTGTGCCAAACATTTCCCCGGGCATGGTGATACCGCCGGAGATTCTCATCATATGCTGCCTACGGTACCGCATGACCGCACTCATCTTGAATCCGTAGAATTTCCTCCATTCCTGGCTGCCTTCCGTGAAGAAGTTCAGATGGTGATGACTGCTCATCTGACCTTACCTGCATTAGAACCCGAAGAGGATACGCCGGCCACCTTATCCCGTATTTTGTTGACAGATTTATTACGCAGCACATTTCATTACAATGGCGTAACCATTACCGACGCAATGAATATGAAAGCAATTCAGCAGGGAAATGGATTAGCAGTAGAAGCAATGGCTGCTTTCCGGGCCGGGGCTGATATTTTATTAATGGGACCAGATGTGGTGGACCAAAATTTAGTGTACGAAAACACCCTGCTGGCAGCCAAGCGTGGATTTCTGGATGTCAAAGAACTGGAACAATCAGCTGAGCGAGTGTTTGCTATGCGCGCAGGCATTCGTGAGCATTTTGTACAACCTGATCTAAGCATGATTAAGTGCGATGAGCATCTGCAAATCGCCAGACAGATCGCTGAAAAATCGATTACTTTGTTGAGGAACGATGCGAATTTATTACCGCTGAAACTCAATAAACAAAAACGCATCGTTGTTTTGCTGCCCAAGCCGGTTGATTTAACCCCGGCGGATACCTCATCCTATGTAAAGCTATCTTTACTGCCGTTAATAAAAAAAGAGCATACCAACGTGATCGAAATGCAATACAATATGCAACCAGATGATGTTGAAATAAACGCAATTCTACAACAAACTCAAGCTGACGATTTGATTGTGATCGGCACGATCAATGCCCGTCAACATCCCGGACAGGCAAAGCTGGTGAAAACGCTTTTGAACACTTTTGGCAGTGATCAAATCATTTCAGTGGCATTACGTCTGCCGGATGATGTTCTGTTCTTCTCGCAGGTAAAGACAGCACTATGTACTTACAGTATATTGGAGCCTTCCTTGCAGGCATTGGTAAATGTAGTATTCGGGCATCTGACAACAAAGGGAAGGTTGCCAGTTCCGATTGGAGATTTATACTCAATCGGTTATGGGATAGGATATGTTTCTTAATTGGCAGAGCTTATACTAATTGAGCAATGTCTGGATTACAATAGAATGAAGGCAATCTAAAGAAGATTGAAAAAATGAGAGAATCAAACTGGTATGGTCAAAGGGATCATACCAGTTCCATTTCAATCCTTTATAAAAATTTTCGCATGGTGATAGAAAATTAAACATTGAAGCAAATCATGATAGTAGAGATGAATGGAGTACCCAAATGAGCTTAAAAACTGAAATATTTGAACAACCAGATGTAGTTGAAAATTTACTAAAGAGTCAGATGGACGCAATTATACGGATTGCGAAAGAAATTAAGAAAGCTAATGTGCCTTATGTACATATCGCCGCACGGGGTACCTCAGATAATGCCGGTCGATATGCCAGCTATTTGTGGGGGGCGCATAATCAGATGACTGTTGGATTGGCAACCCCATCCTTGTATTCGGTATATCAACAGCCGCCACGTTTGAATGGTGCCCTTGTGGTTGGCATTTCTCAATCTGGGCAATCCCCTGATATTGTCAGTGTGCTGCATGAAGCCCGTAAACAAGGTTGCCCAACCCTGGCGATCACCAATGAAAAAGATTCTCCATTGGCAAAGGAAGCGGATTGGGTGATTGATATTTGCGCAGGTGAGGAAAAAGCTGTTGCAGCCACCAAAACCTACACAACTGAACTAATGGTTGTTGCTATGTTATCTGCTGCCATGCAGGATAATTTCGATCAAGCATTCACGGAATTGAAGAAAGTACCGAAATGGATGAAAAGTGTGCTTAAAAAGGATGCTGAAATAGAGCAGATCGCCCAACGATATCGATTTATGGATCAATGCGTGGTATTGGGTCGCGGTTATAATTATGCAACCAGTTTTGAATGGACGATTAAATTGAAAGAACTAACCTATGTTGTTGCCGATGGTTATTCCTCTGCAGATTTTCGTCATGGTCCCATTGCTCTGGTAGATCGAGGTTTCCCTGTTATGGTGATTAATCCCAAAGGAGCAGTGTTTGAGGATATGCTCACACTGGTGAAAAAACTACGTGAAGATCATTTGGCAGAAGTGTTGGTCATATCCAATGATCAGAGAGCCCTGGATCTCGCACAATCGGCGATTGCTATTCCAGAAGATGTGCCGGAGTGGCTCTCTCCGTTGATATGTATTGTCCCTGCACAGCTTTTTGCTTATCATTTGACAGAAATAAAGGGCTACAGCACAGAAACACCACGCTGGATATCTAAAGTGACAGAAACCAAGTAAAATTAGATTAGTGAATTTTCACACAAAATGTTCACTTTATGGTATTATGTATGAAGTAATTCACAAAAAATTGCGCTAGCCGCATTGAATCAATAGGAGGATGTTGCAATGGCAAATGTTGCATATCGACACGTATTCAAAAAATTTGGGGATGTAATCGCACTCAATGATTTTAATATTGAGATTGATGACAAAGAGTTCCTTGTACTTGTTGGTCCGTCTGGTTGTGGTAAAACAACTGCACTGCGTAGCCTGGCTGGTCTGGAAGAAGTATCTTCCGGCGAGGTAATTATTGACGAAAAAGTTGTCAATGATTTACCTGCCAAAGATCGCGATATTGCGATGGTATTCCAATCCTATGCTCTGTATCCGCATATGACCGTGTATGATAACATGGCCTTCGGTTTGAAATTACGCAAAATGCCGAAAGATGAAATTCAGCGTCGCGTAATGGAAGCTGCCGAAACATTGGGCATTGAAAAATTAATGAAACGAAAGCCACGGGAACTCTCTGGTGGTCAGAACCAGCGTGTTGCATTAGGCCGTGCCATTGTACGTGAACCAAAGGTTTTCCTCTTAGACGAACCACTCTCCAACCTGGATGCGAAATTGCGTGTGCAGATGCGTTCTGAAATCAGCAAGCTGCATCATCGTCTGCAAACTACATTTGTCTACGTAACCCATGACCAGGGTGAAGCCATGACCATGGCTACCCGTATCGCTGTTTTGAATCATGGTATTTTACAGCAGTTGGATACCCCACAGAACCTGTACGACAGACCTGATAACCTGTTTGTTGCCGGTTTCATTGGCTCACCTGCCATGAACTTCTTTAACTCAGTTATTCAAAAAGAAGGCGATGACCTGTATATCGTTTGTGGCGATATCAAATTGCTGGTTCCTGAAGAAAAGAAAAAATTATTGGCTCCTTTAACCAATAGGGAAATCGTCTTCGGTATTCGTCCTGAAGATGTTCACAATCCTGAATTTGCCCCTCCCAGCATTAAAGCTGCCCCAGTGAAAGCTCGTGTGGATGTTTCCGAGTTGATGGGTAATGAAATTAACCTGCATTTGGTCAGTGGTTCCACCATATTTGTTGGTCGTGTTGATCCTCGGACCCGTTTCCAAATTGCGGATGAAGTTGAAGTTGTTTTCAACATGAATAACTTCCATGTCTTTGATCCTTCGCAGAACCCGGAAAATCCGGTTGCAGTTCGATAATTATTCTCCTGTATATAAAAATACCGCTGATTTTTCAGCGGTATTTTTTTTACTCAACAGGCACCCAATATCGATGCACTATTTTTTGAGATCTTTTAGATATTCCTTCTCCATCAAAGATACCGCCATTAGCAAGAATGATTTTACTTGAGCCGATATTATCCGCATCACAGGTCACAAGCACCCGATCCAGACCAAGTTTGCCAGCTTCCGGTAAGGTTAGGCGTAAAATCTCGGTACCAAAACCGTACAATCGTTGAGATGGACGGATGGCGTAACCGATATGACCGCCTTCCAATTCCAGGTCAGGTGTGAGGTAATGACGTAAGCGGCTTTCTCCCAATATGATGGCATCCTCTTTTACCAACCAAAAAGTAGTTTGCGGGACGAGGCCAGGTTTGAGGTCTTTTCCAAGTTCTGAATCAGTCATCTCATCTAAATATTGTTGAAAGCTGATCATGGCAATGTCATGATATACAAAGAATTCTGATTTTGCGCGATATTCCTCAATCATTTTAAGAAAATCATTTTTCAAACGAGCAGTAGGCTTTATCAGTTTAATCATTCTTTACCTCGTTTTCCCTTTTTGAAAATGTTTTCAGAAAGTTTATGTAGAGATTTATTACTGTAGAGTCAATTGATAATGTATTGATGCGGGTTGAGGTTTGTATCCTAGCCTCTGATTAATACCATACAGGGGATTTCCTGTATCACAATTGCTTTCAATACAGTTATATCCAAGCTCAAGTGCAGCATTGATGCAGTGTTGCCTGAGCAATGTCGCAATCCCATTACGTCGGTATGGGCGCGTTACCCCTGTGAGTGTGTGATTGCACTTATATTGGTTCATTTCTGATTGTTGAATGCCTGCGATGCCAATCCAATGTTCGTGGTATCGTGCGATGAAAATAGATTGAGGATTAAAAAATGAAGATTGCATGCGATGTATTTCATATTCCGCCTGCGTTGCAGGGAAGTGCTCCATGAAATCAGGTGCTTCCTGCATCAGATTCTTTTCTGTTGAATATAGCTTCTTTTTCCAATCATGATCCTCAAGTATTAGTGAATCCAATGCTGAGATTGCAATACCCAGTTTCGCAAGACGTTCAATATCCATGGGGAGATTAATTGGCTGAGACGATGAAGAGATCATTAAACGAGCCGTGCGCTTGATCAGTGTCGGTTTGAATTTTCGATGTTCCAGAAATTGTCTCGCTAGCGGATAATTTTCCCTGGCAATTGTTTCAATGGTACAAGGGTTGTATTGTTGTAAATTACGATTCAAATGTTGATACAATTCGGTGCCGTATCCTTTCCCATGAAAAGCTGGATGAACTGCGATGTGAAATAAGAAATAGCGATTCTTTGTCAGGGTTTGTTGCTGAACCTGGGTAAATAAACCATGCGATACGATCTTTCCATCCATTTCACCGACCCAGCGGCTGAATATGGTGTTTGGGTCATAATGTTGATCATGCCATTTCCAGGACTGTATGGTAATATCTTCATCCGGGAAATTTGCGTTTTCAATAGCGATGGCCTGCTGATATTCAGATAATACTGGGATAAACTTTCGTATTTGTGTCATTAATCCTCAATCACGTACATACTAAGTAGGTTTATCAATCTGCAATTCTCCTCATTCTTCTTCCAACTGATCTGGTAAATCGTATAGGAAATCCTTGGCATGCATATAATTGTATTTTTGCCAAAGTCTTTTCGCGTTTTGATCGGCATCCAACGAAACGCCAAATAATCGAAAATATTGATCCATTTTTTCCAGATCACGCCGAAAAATATTATAGGACTGTGGGTTTTGATTGGGATGAATTGACTGCGGAAAATCAATCAACGTGATGTTGTTTTCCCAGATCAATATATTAAAGGGGGATAGATCGCCATGAATACGTTGGTTGGCAAGCATGATTTCAATATTATGTAATACACGCTGCGCAAGTTCTTTGGCCTCTGAATGAGTAAGCCTAACGGATTGTAAAACTGGTGCGCTGGCCGATTCATCTCCGATGTATTCCATTAACATACTATTCGTTCCAGATGTAAATGGTTGGGGAATATCGCAACCTGCTTCGTACAGCAGTTTCATGGTATTGAATTCATGCTTAATCCAGGACTGATGCGAAAGATGCTTGCCAAAAGTTGATTTTTTACGCATGGCATAGATCTTTCCTGCATTGGTGATGATATTTCCATCTTCATCAAGGTTTTCCCTGCCTTCTCTGTATAAACCGTCATTCCGCAAATTGCGAAACTTGCGCGGGCGATACACCTTTGCTGCTAACCAACTGTTGTTCAGTGTCTCACATAGATACACTGAAGCCTCCTTTCCTCCTTTGATCATACGTGTGATGTCGTTGATCCAATTGTTTTCGTAAAATTCGGTTAATGATTTAATCAACCAGGGTCCTTCATAACGAGAAGCCTGATATGAGAAGTGATTGATTGCTGTTTCAACATCATGGTTTCGTGTTGCTGTTAAAGCTTTGACAGTTTTTTGTTTTGCTTTTTCCCTTGCCGCATGATCTGCAGAAAGTTTTTGTTTACGATTATTTTTCTTCAGGGAATTAATCAGAAATTCCTCATCATCAAATGCCATATCTTGAAATTGTTTGTGCATTATATATCCTGTACTTTTGAATGAATAACATCATTTTGAAGATACTGCTGATTGAAATAAAAAAACCGCAGTGTATGCACACCTGCGGCTGTCAATGGACATCAAAATAAATTAAATCAATTCAATGGCAATCCAGGAGGTGTGGCAAACGGAAAATAATAGTTGCTTGAGATGTAACCATATTATTTTGTACCTCCTAATTTGTTTGATGCTATAAGTTTACTGAATTGCACAGCTTTGGTCAAGGGGGAAATAGGTTGTATTGTGAAGTGATTTATGTGCGTAAAATTTGCGTAAATAAGACATAAAAGGTATGAATAAAGCGAATATGTGCTATACTATTAATAAATAGGATAAAAATAGTCTAAATAAGATATATTAAAGAAGAAATGTCAAGTTGAGAACTATTGAACCTTATTCAAAAAATTATACAGATGCGATGATCTGAAGGGAATTTATGGTCGCTTGTGGATAGAAATCCACACAACTTCAGGGAGCAAATGGCGAAACCGACTGTGAAACTGATAGGTCGGTATTTTTTATTTTCCTATCGTTACTAAAATATATTTTTATTAACCGAATCCTTTGGATTACGGATGTTCTTCATATTGTCAGGAGGAAGAATGATTCAATTATTTGCTCCAAAAAGGAAAACCCTTCAAATTTTATTAACTGTACTTATGATTACCGGTATGTTATTTCCGGCAAATGGAATTGTTTTTGCAGATCGTCAAAGCCCACCTGATCATCAAACGAATGATCGTCATGATGGAAACAACAATCAAGATGACAACAATAATGAGCAGCGTGGTGGCAATAATCATAGCGATGGTGGGGACAATAATAACGATGGTGGTAATAACCATAGTGATGATGGAAACAATCAAGGTGATTGGGGTGACAATCATAGTGATGGTGATGATAACTATCATGCTCCTACACAGGAAAAGACCAGGGAAATTTCCAAAGTTTGCAACGACAAAACAAAAACGCCCAAACCCACGACACAAACGCCCGTCGTAACAAAAACAACACCTGTTTCAACAACACAAACCCCCGTTGTAACAAAAACGACTCCTGTTTCAACAACACAGACCCCCGTTGTAACAAAAACGACTCCCGTTTCAACGACACAAACCCCTGTCGTAACAAAGACGACTCCTGTTGTGACAACAGTAACTCCGGTTACGACGATTACAACAACGACGACAACGACTACTACGCCACCTTCTGTTGGTGATCCAGATCCTGAAGGAACACCATTTGCGGCAGCATTTTTTATCCCTGAGACTGGCGGTGGTCGGCCAATCATTGTTGCCGGATTAGGCCACTCATGTATGACATATGCCGATGGCGTCGTTTGCTGGGGCTTAAATAGTTCAGGTCAATTGGGAGACGGATCGAATCAGGATCAAATGAAACCCGTTTTCGTCAAGGATTTACACAATGTGATTGATTTGACAGCTGGAAGTTATCATACCTGTGCCCTTACAGCAGATGGTGAGGTCTGGTGTTGGGGTGAGAATGAATCAGGTCAGGTGGGTAATGGTACAAATATAAACCAATCTGTTCCCGTCCTTGTGAAAGGATTAACTGGAAACGTTCTAGATTTTACCGCCGGAAATGATTTTACCTGTGCCCAACTTGAGAGTGGAGATATTAGGTGTTGGGGAAATAATGAATTTGGTCAATTAAATGATGGCTCATTATTTACCCGCTATTCAGCAGTGAAAGCGTTATTCAATGATGGTCAAAATATGATCTCGGGTGGACAAAATAACCTGGTGAGTGATACCCAAGGAGATGTAGGATCATGGCAAAATCTACAGACTGATCTTGTCAGTAATGTGAATTTGCCGCAATTTATTTCTGCAAACCGTTTTGCTCCTGGTGGTTGTGTTACCACGATATCAGGTGACGTAAAATGTTGGCAGAAAGACTTTGCATCACAACAGATTGTTGGTGCAACATCTTCCCTATTGGTAGGTACCGGATACCAGCATGCTTGTTCCATTAATGAAGATCTAACTGTTTCATGTTGGGGCAACAATTTAAACGGTGAACTTGGAAATGGAAATACAAAAAACAGCAAACAAGCTGTGAGTGTTTCCAACTTAGATTCAGTCGCCGATTTGGCCGTGGGCTACAATCATACCTGTGTGTTAGAAGGGGATGATTACACTGCATATTGCTGGGGTGAAAATACCTATGGACAATTAGGAAATGATTCCACCATGGATAGTAATACACCCGTATTTGTTCATTTACCTGAATGAAAAGAATAGCTTAATGTAATCACAATATACTCCTCCAGAATGATTAATAATCTGGGGGAGTATGTTTTTAAATGGAGGACACGTGATGTGATTCGTTTTCATACCTTTTTTCTTTATTTCAGCAAATGTGAATCTTATAAAAAGGGGGCAAGAACAAAAGATACAAGCGGTATTGTGTGAAGATAATTTATGCGTAATTTATTTGAAATAAAGTATCCAATAGATATAATATAGACAATAAAGGTAATAATAATATTAATACTGGTATAGACACTGTTGCGAGTTGAGAGATACATCATTAGGAAAAATCATATTAGCTATTCATCATGAGCATGAGCAATTTATTTGTAATAAAACAGATGCGATGATCTGAAACGGATTTTATTGGTCGCTTGTGTCGATAACTCGACATTTAGTTTCAGGGAGCAAATTGCGAAACCGGCTGTAGTAATGCAGGCCGGTATTTTTTATTAATTTTTGTCAAATAATTATAAATATTATTCGTATTTAGAGGTAGAATCATGACAAATCAAAATAAATTCAAATTATTTCATTTTCTATTAACCTTCGTTTTAGTTATTGGCTTCCTTTTCCCTACTGGAGCCATCGTAAGTGCAGAAGATACATTACATCCTGAATCAACAGAGGAAACTGTAAATGAAGTGCAAACAACCACAGACTCTGTTGCAACTGAAGAGATAAACAATCAGCTAAACAGTTTGGAAGCCACCAATGAAACAACAAACGAAGCATCAATAGAGACAGTTGTATCAAATGAGAATGAACCCCCAACAGATGAGGGTATTAATACAACTGCAATTGTTCAAACACCTGAAGAACAGGGTGCTGAAGCGGTTTTATCCGATAATCCAACTGGGGAATCAATTTCTTCGAATGTGGAGCAAAAGACTGATAATGAGCAAATCGGACAAACTGTTGAAAATAGGCAATCAGAAACTGAAGAACCGATTGACGGTACATTGATTGATGAAGTAGAAGCATTGTCAGAAGTTGGGGCAGTCTTGATGGATGAAAATAATGAATCCATACCATTGGCATCTACTTTAGCTAAAGAAGTATTAACGAATGCTGACCCTTATTTTACACGTGGTGGAGCAACTTATAATTTCTACCAGGCTGGTGGCACTTGCCCCGCAGGTGATTTGAACGTTACTTGTTTTATATCCTCAACACCTATTCAGGACGCAATTGATATGTACAGCACCATAACTCCTCTATCCGGTGAGGATGCTACAATTTATGTGCTTCCTGGTAACTATGAAGAAAATATAACCATTGCAGTAGCAGATTTAACCTTAATGGGCGATCCTGGTGATGAGTCGATCGCTGGTGCCTCAGTTTATGCGCCTGTTTTACAGGGCACAAGTGGTACTGGTATTACTATCAATGCTGAAGGTGTCACGATTTCCGGATTTATTATCAGAGGATTTGACACAGGTATATTGGTCAGTGTTGCTTCAGGTAACAATGATATTAATATTTTAAATAACACAGTTACGGAAAATAGTACCGGTATTCAGGTAAGTAAATTTACTGGCAGCCCTGGTACCGAGATCCATTACAACCAGCTTTATGGAAATACAGATTTTGGACTGGTAAATAATATTGAAAACAATAATGTTCAATTTGTTGAAGCCCAAAACAACTTCTGGGGTTGTGAAGTCGGCCCCGTTGTCTTTGGCGCTGAAACAACAGGTAGGCCAAGTAATCGCCGCAGTGGTTATTGGCAGTATCCGACAGGAGAATTTTTGGGTAATACATTGCCGGATGGCTGTGAGTTATTGAATGGTCTGGATGATATGTGGGATTTCCAATTCAACACACCGGATTGGTCACCCTTCAAAATAAATCTTGATGAGATTGCAACAATTACCGAAACAGAAACACCAGAACAGACAACTCAGACCCCTGAGCCAACAACAACCACACCGGAACCGACGACTCAGACCCCTGAGCCAACAACAACCACACCGGA
>JAEKNU010000095.1 GCA_016838895.1 Chloroflexota bacterium | reverse complement strand
TTTATTGAGATGATACCGCTGCGGGATATGATTGGCATAACGACGGTAAAGGTACTACCGCTGCCTATTTTGGAATCTACCCATACGCGGCCTTTATGCGCCTCTACAATGGATTTGACAATGGAAAGCCCCAGCCCGGTGCCCCCAATATCAGGGGAGATATTACTGGCACGATAGAATTTATCAAAGATGAATGGTAAATCCACAGGCGGAATACCCACACCGTTATCAGATACCTGGAAGATCAATTGGTCTTGCTCTATTTCTAGTTTAACCTTGATCGTACCATCTTCAGGCGTATATTTCGAGGCATTATTTATAATATTATTCAACAACTGCCGAATTTGAACTGAATTGCCCAAAGTTTTGGGAATATTTTTGGCAAGTGAAAGATCAACGGATTGTTTCTTAAGCTTTAATTCATTTTCAAGATTTTCCAATTCGCGTTTGATCATGGCATCCAGTTGGATGACATCCTGACCTGTATCAAAGCCAGCTTCGATACGTCCCAAATTAAGCAGGTCATCCACCATGCTGGTGATGTTTTGTACACTAATCTGTACCCGGCGGATAAAATCGGATTGCATTTTGTTGACCGGCCCGACACGTTCGATCAGGTCTACATATCCCATAATGGCGGTCAAAGGAGAGCGCAGATCATGTGATACGGTATTGACGAAATCGCTTTTAATGCGGTCCAATTTCTTGAGGTAAGTAATATCGGACATGGTAATGGCGATACCCACATCCGGAATTGGGTTTACCTGTATGCTGTAGGTGTGTTCATCATCCGAGGTGTATTCATCCCACTCTGAGTTGTTTTCTGCGATTTTATTTTCGAGTAATTTGATCAACTCTTTCTGTCGGAAAATACTCTGAATGGGTTTACCGATCAGATTCTCACTGCTCAGGTTAAACGCCTTTTGAGCTACTTTATTGACCAATAAAACTTTATTTTCCTGATCCAGGACAATCACGCCATCTTTGATGCGAGTCAGAATCGTTTCCAGTTTGTTGCGTTCCTGTGTGGTATCGGAATATAGACGGGCATTTTCAATCGCAATAACGGCATACTCCGAAATTGCAGAAAGTAATTTGACGTCACGATCACTAAAGGGTGTGCCGGAAACACGGTTATCCACACCCAGTACACCAAAAATATTCTGGTTGAGCTGAATGGGTACATATACCAGACTTTTTACCAGATATTCTGTTTTAATTTTTTCAGGGGTGCGCGGATCTAGCAATACAGGTTTTCCGGATTGCAGCACTGACCCTGCCAGTGTATCTTTGATGGGCAGACGGAAAGTGCGCACAAATTCTTCCTGGAAATTTTTGGCAGCCCGCATATACAGCTCGCCTGTATCCTCATCTAAAAGAAGAAGACTACCCTCTTCTGCGCCAGTCAGTTCAACAGCCGCATCAATAATGGCAGTGAGCACACTATCCAGATTGAGTGACCCATGGATGGCATGTCCAAGACGGGTGATAATTTCCAGTTCATCCAATTTTTGTTGTAAGCTGGCTGTAGCTCGTCGGGATTCTTTTAGTACCCACTTACGTTGCATCGTGGATTTTTCAATACAGGTATCCACGACACGCTGAATATCCCCTGTGCGTAATGGCGGCACAAGATAGCCGCTAATACCAATATCCATGGCATTTTTAAGAAACTCTCTACTCTCGTGTTCTGCAAAAACGATAATTGGAACAGCGGGGAAACGGCGAAAAATCTCTCTGGAAAATTCCATTCCGCTTTGATTTTCAACATGTTCACTGATGATAACCAGTGTAGGGGTAAGTTTCTCAAATCTCTCAGTGGCACTGCTAATGGTATTGCAGATGATGACGACATGACCCATGCCTGCCAAGATTCTATCCAGCAGGTAATTAATCTGTGGGTCTTGCGTGATTACAAATACACGTTCCTTTGCGGATGATTCCATGTTTCAGCCTGTGATATGAGATTTTTTAACGCGCAAATGCGAGTTAAAAGAATTACCAAACACTTTTTTACAATAATAGCACAAGGATAAAGAAAATAGGCAATAAAAACATGGATTAAAGAATTATGTATGTCAATTGTATATTCATTTGCGAAATATTTCCAGCCTTTCCGCCAACATATATAAGAAATAAGAGTTGCATTAGATATCTATTAATCCCCTTGACATAGATGTTCCTGCCCACATACAATGAAATCATGGAGTATAAGGATTATTATCAGGTATTAGGTGTCGATAAAAAGGCATCCCAGGATGAAATAAAAAAGGCTTATCGCAAGCTGGCCATGAAATATCACCCGGACCATAACCAAGGCAATACAGGTGCCGAGGATAAGTTCAAGGATATTAATGAGGCCAATGAAGTACTTGGCGATCCGGAAAAACGCGCCAAATACGATCAATTAGGAGCGTCGTATCATCAATGGCAGCAGGCTGGTGGTGATAGTAATTTTAACTGGGGTGCTTGGAATACCGGGCAGCCAGGCGGTACACGTGTTAATGTAAATGATTTTGAGGATATGTTCGGGGGTGGCTTTTCAGACTTTTTTCAATCCATCTTTGGTGGTATGGGGTTTGGACAACAAACCAGAACCTCAAACCCGGGTATGCGTGGCCAACGCAGTGTCTATCAGCGGGTACCCGCACAAAAAGTTGAACGCACAGTTCCTATATCCTTTATGGAAGCTTACACAGGTGCTAAGCGCAAAATTCAAATTAATGGTGATAGTTTCACAGTAAAAATTCCGGCAGGCGCGAAGACCGGCACAAAAGTACGCATACCGGCACAGGATCAGTATCAGCAGGATGTTTATTTAGTAATGGACGTACAAGCGGATAAACGTTTTGAACGTGAGGGATACAATTTATACACGGATGTTAAAGCGGATTTATTGACTGCTGTTTTGGGCGGGCAGGTGAAAGTACCCACACCAACAGGAAATGTAACACTTACGATTCCTGCGGGTACGCAACCCGGTCAGAAATTTCGGCTGAAGAATCAGGGGATGCCAAAATTAAAAAAGAAAGATGAATTTGGAAATCTATATGCCCGAATTCAGGTACAGATACCGAAAAACTTATCAGATGCGGAGCGAAAGTTATTCGAATCGATGAGAAAATAAACGATTTAACTATATAATAGAATAAAGCGATTGGGCAGGTTGGAATGAAAAAAAGAATAATTAGTATGTTATTGGTTTTATTGGTAGTTACAAGCATGGCTTGCAGCCAAAGCGCATGGGGGAATTCAAATGCATCTGAACTTTTCAGTGATGCTATAGATCAACCACTGCAGGTAGCAACTGCCGTAGTCGTTAATCCGTCTTTAATTACAATTGATGAAGATCTCATCTACCAGCAAGAAGATGTGCTGGTTCAGCTATATGAAAACGTCAGCCAGGGTGTCGTGGCGATTCAAACAATCGGTTCACTGGGAGAAGGTTTGGGTTCAGGGTTTGTCTATGATCATGAAGGACATATTGTTACCAATTACCATGTCATAGAAGGGGCAGAAGACCTGGAGATTGATTTTGTTTCCGGGCACAAAGTGCGTGGAACTGTAATTGCTACTGATCTGGATTCTGATCTGGCGGTGATTAAGATTGATGTATCTGCGGATATTCTTAATCCGATTCCTCTGGCCGATTCTGATCTGGTAAAGGTAGGACAGACAGTGGTTGCCATTGGCAATCCCTTTGGCTTGAACAGCACCATGACGTTGGGCATCGTTTCTGCGAAGGGGCGTACCATGGATTCCTTCCGCGAATCCCCCAATGGCGGTACTTTTACTGCCGGTGATTTACTGCAAACGGATGCATCCATTAATCCCGGAAATTCTGGTGGACCGCTGATCAATCTGTCAGGGCAAATTATTGGCCTGAATCGTGCTATCCGCACCACGGATACAAATGGTGATGGTGAACCTGTTAACAGTGGGATTGGTTTTGCGGTATCCAGCAATGTGATCCGCAAGGTAGTGCCAGCATTAATCAGTAATGGATTGTACGACTACCCTTATATTGGCGTATCAGCCCGAGATGAATTGACCTTGCTGGAACGCGAAGCATTGGGCTTGGAAAACCTGACAGGGGCATACGTAGTAGCAGTTGTTGAGGAGGGGCCAGCAGAATCGTCCGGATTACAGGCAGGTACCCAGGAAACGGATTATTTGGGCCTGTACGGTGGGGGCGATTTAATCATAGGCATTGATGATGTTGATGTACGGGTTTTTGGTGATTTATTAAGTTATTTGATCACCCATAAAAGTCCCGGTGATGAAATTAGGTTGAAAATCCTAAGAGATGGTGATGTAAAGGAGCTCACGATTGTTCTAGGAAAGCGTCCATAAAGATTGGATAGCTGATTATAAAATTTACTGTTCATGCAGGAGGTTGCCATGCTAGATGAAAGTACCCTTCAGGAATTACTCGATTTAAATGAGGAAAACGGTGTTTTGAGTGTATACCTGAATACGGAACCTTCTCAAGGCAATGCGGATGCATACAAACTCCGCTTACGACATATGTTGGAACAGGTTAATTTACCGAAGGACAAAGAAGCGGTAGAGGCGTATTTTAATACAGAATACGACTGGTCAGGAAAGAGCGTTGCGATTTTTTCCTGCAGTAAGCAAAATGTATTTCGCAGCTATCCATTGTCTATACCGATTCGAAATGCTGTACATGCCGGTGATCGAGCTGGTGTACGGCCATTAGCGCATCTATTGGATAATTTTGGAGGGTATGCAGTTATATTAATAGATAAGCAGGGGGCACGCTATTTCTATTTTCATTTGGGAAAATTGGAAGAGCAGGATGGCTATTTTGGCGAAGTAGTAAAGCGCACAAAATCCGGCGGTGCATCATCGTTGACAGGTAGAAGAGGCGGCGTATCACAAACAAAACACAGTGATGAAGTTGTTGATCGTAATATGCGTGATGCAGTTGACGGTGCGGTGGCCTTTTTTGAAACATATCATGTACGTAGAATTTTAATTGGAGCAACTGAGGAAAATGCTGCAAATTTCCTCCATTTGCTACCGAAATCTTGGCGGTCATTGGTAATGGGAACCTTTGCCATTCAGATGACGGCCAAAGCCGAAGAAGTACGCAGCAAAGCGATTGAGATTGGATTGCAATCTGAAAGAAAACAAGAAGAACATCTGATTCAACAATTGTTGACCAAAGCTGCCAAAGCAGAGGACGCAGTAGTTGGCTTAGAGAATACACTGGAAGCAGTCAGCCAGCATAAGGTGCAACTGCTGGTGATGGCAGATGGCTATCAACAAACTGGTTATCAATGTAAGGAATGTCGGGCGCTAACCGCGCAGACATCAATGACCTGTGCAAGTTGTGGTGGCGATATGGAAACCATCCCTGATATTACAGAGATTGTGGTGAATCAGGTGATGCGCTATGGTGGAGATGTAGAAGTAATTTTAGACCAGCAAAAACTGGAAGATGTTGGTTATATTGGTGCTGAATTGAGATATTCGTAAACCAGATTGAAATTTTAAAAGAACAGCCGATTGGGAGCAATCGGCTGCTTTTTATTTAATCACTCTCTGACCTGTGTCGAAGTGAATCATATTGGTTTTACTTTATTTTACTTATACCCTTTCACAGGGGATTGTTTGTATGTACAGCTGATGATATCCAGGCGCAGCACTGCGGTTTGGTCAATGGCAGCCTGATCCATCTCATCAGAATTGTTGCCTAATTGGCGCGATAAACTGAGCAGCCCATACCGTTTTTCTTGAGGATCATCCACGATTGTCACGGTACCTCTACCGATTACGCTCTGGAATTTAACGCTGTTTTTGCAGGGAATGCCGGATGGGATGATGGCAACATCATTATCCATCTGAAAACCAACCTGGGGATTGGCGTTGAAACAATCCATTTTCTTGCCGGTTTTGGCAGCATGGAAGTATATTTTTCCGTCTGTGTAGCCAAAATTCAACGGCACAATATAGGGTACACCTGCATCCAGACAGGCAATACGCATGATGTAGGCAGTTCGCAACACATGCTGTATGCGTTGTTGATCGTTTAAGTATGGATTATTTTTTGGCATAAGTGGCGCTCCTGATTTCGATGATAATCTCGGCTTAATTGTAAGGGGAATTGATCCAATTGGACAGCATCTTATGTAAATCAGTATTTTATATGATTATATTGATCTTATATGGATATGATAAGATAAAAAAAGAATGATCAGACAAATTGTTAATGAATAATAGATTGATTTTGCGGAGGGAAACATGCAATATCGGATGTTAGGAAAAACGGGCTATAAAGTGTCTGCGGTGAGTTATGGTGCCTGGGCCATTGGTGGTACCTGGGGAACTGTGGATGATGATGAATCCATCAAAACGCTGCATTCTGCTCTGGATCAGGGGATCAACTTTTTTGATACCGCTGATGTATACGGTGACGGCCGCAGTGAGCGCTTGTTGGCACGCTTACGCAAGGAACGCAAAGGGGATGCCTTTACCGTTGCCACCAAAGCCGGCCGACGGCTGGACCCACATGTGGCGGAAGGATATAACCGAAAGAATCTGACGGCTTTTATTGAGCGCAGTTTGAAGAATTTGGAAATGGAAGCGCTGGATTTGGTGCAGTTGCACTGCCCGCCCTGGGAAGCATATTACAACCCAGAACTTTTCGATGTGATGGATGATCTGGTGAAGGCCGGCAAGGTGCGCTATTACGGCGTTAGCGTCGAGAAAGTCGAAGAAGCCCTCAAGGCGATCAACTATCCCAATGTATCAACGGTACAGATTATCTTTAATATCTTCAGACAGCGTCCTATTGATCTGCTCTTTGCAGAGGCCAAACTAAATAATGTGGGTATTCTGGCACGTGTGCCACTCTCCTCCGGATTATTAACCGGTAAAATGCGCAAAGAAACCACATTTGAGAAGGATGATCATCGTGCATTCAATCGGGATGGTGCCGCCTTTGATAAAGGTGAAACTTTCTCGGGTGTGGATTATGAGATTGGTTTAGAAGCGGTTGAGGAACTGCGCAAACTGGTTCCGCAGAATATGACCATGGCACAATTTGCCTTGCGCTGGATTCTGATGTTCGATGCAGTTAGCTGCGCCATTCCGGGCGGCAAGCATCCTGGTCAGGTGATGGACAATGCCGCCGCGGCCGTGCTGCAACCGTTGGATTCGTATACCATGCTGGCGGTGCGTGATGTATATGATCGCCTGATCAGGCCACAGGTGCATCAATTGTGGTAGATATTTGGTTCTTGTGAAAAACAAACCTGCCTGGTTTTCAAACCAGGCAGGTTTCGGTTTATTAAAAACCATTTACAAACACATTTTGAATATGTTCTCCACGTCCTGCTGAGTCAATGGTTTGTAGCCGGACAGGTCACCATTGCGGCAAATGTTTTTGGCCATTTCTGCGAGTTTGCTGTTATCAATACCCAGGTCGGATAGTTTGCTTTGCAATCCGAGGGTGTTGAAATAGAAATCAGATACTTTTTCAATAGCTTTTTTGCTGCCATCCATTGCAGGCATATTTTCATCAATACCAAAGGCAACCACACCCAGATGGTGAATTTTTGGAGCGGTATGCTCATCAAGGATGTATTCCATCCAGCGTGGGGTTAAGATGGCCAGGCCATGTCCATGGGTGATATCGTAGTATGCGGATAGCTCATGTTCCATGATATGCAGAATGGGAAACAGTGATTTTCCTGCGGCAATAAAGCCATTCAATGCCCAGGAGGATGCCCACATGAGGTTGGCACGGGTTCCATAATTATCAGGTTTATTTAGCGCAATGGGGGCATATTTCACGACTGTTTTGATCAGGCTTTCAATGAATAAATCCACCATGTAGAGGCCTTCATCATTGGTAAAATAACCGACATCGAAAATATGGGAGAGTATATCCACACTGCCGCAGGCGGTCTGGTATGCATTGACGGTGTAGGTGGTAGTAGGGTCCAGAAAGGAGACTTTTGGCAGCATCGTCGCATGCCCCATGCCATATTTTTGGTTGGTTTCCATATTGGAGATTACAGCACCGGTATTCATTTCAGACCCTGTGGCAGAAAGTGTCAATATTGTGATGATCGGTAAACAGTTAGTCACTTGTGCTTTTTGTGTGACCAGGTCCCAACAATCGCCGTCATAGAAAGTGGCTGCCCCAATCGCCTTTGTGGCATCAATGGTTGATCCACCGCCAACAGCCAGTAGAACATCAATGTTTTCCTTCTTGCAAATGTCGGCACCCTTGTTGACAGTAGTATGACGCGGATTGGGTTCAATGCCCCCCAACTCGAATATATCCAGTCCAGCATTTTTCAGTACGCCCATGATGTTGTCATATAGACCATTTTTCTTAATCGAGCCACCGCCATAGGTTAGTAAAACGCGAGTGCCGAATTGTTTTAGTTCATCGGCAAGGTTATCCAATTGGTCTTCGCCAAAGTATATTTTTGTAGGGGCTGAGTATACAAATTTTGTATTCATGTCATTTCATCCTTTCGTAAAACAATTTTGTTTAGTAAATCATTTTTATATAAAACTATAACAAATGGAGCTAACTCCAAGTCAAGAGGCAATTCTTTTCTGCTAATTCGATCAATATTATTAACCTTTTTGACAAATATCATCCTTTATGCTAAAATTACACATTGAAGTATGAAACAGCCGGGTTTCCGGCCGATGTTTGAAAAAAGTGCGGTAGCCATCAGTGTGGCATCTTACAGAGTATCAGAGTCCCGGCCAGGTTTGGCAGGGATTTTTTATTATTTAGAACCTTACGGTCGTACGTCCGTTAAAACGTGCAAAGAGGAAATTATTTAATGGCAAAAGAAAAATTACGAGTAATCCCTTTGGGGGGATTAGGGGAAGTGGGAAAGAACATGACGGTATATCAATATGGCAAAGAAATGATGATTGTCGATGTCGGTTTGATGTTTCCGTTCAACAACATGTTGGGGGTAGATTATATTATCCCGGATTTTCAATATTTATTGGATAAAGTTTCACAGGTAAAGGGGATTGTGATCACCCATGGTCATGAGGATCATATTGGGGCGATCAATCATCTGATTGAGCAAATCAATGTGCCTATTTATGCAACCCCATTAACCCGTGGATTATTGGAAGTAAAACTGGCTCGGGCAGGCAATCTGGAAAAAGCAGATTTGCGTACCATTCAAGCAGGCGAGCGTGCCCAAATTGGTCCGTTCCAGGTGGAGTTTTTCCATATGAGTCACTCCATTCCGGATGCAGTTGGGCTGGGTATTCAAACCCCGGCCGGATTGCTGGTACATTCCGGAGATTATAAATTCGATCAGACCCCAGTGGATGGTTGGACATCCGATTTTGCGAAACTGGGAGAATTTTCCAAACGAGGTGTGCTGGCTTTACTGGCAGATTCTACCAATGCAGATCATGCAGGTTGGACACCTTCCGAGGCACTGATTGATGGTGCATTGGACAAGGTGTTTAAAGAAGCACCTGGCCGCGTCATTGTGGCGAGTTTTGCCTCGCTGGTTTCGCGTATGCAGCAGGTAGCCAATACCACGATCAACAATGACCGCAAACTGGCTTTTGCTGGTACATCCATGGTGGATAACTCGAAAATGGCCATGTCATTGGGTTATTTGAAGATACCTGAGAAAAATCTTATCACTGTCGAGCAGGGTTCCCATATGCCTGAGAAGAAAGTGGTGATCATGTGTACCGGCTCACAGGGTGAAGTGACGTCCATCATGGGGCGTCTGGCACGTGGAACAAACCGCCAGTTTGATATTAAGCCGAAAGATACAATTATTATTTCATCGCATGCGATTCCGGGTAATGAAGAAAGCTTTTACTACACGATCAATGCCCTGATTCGACGAGGTGCGAATGTTATTTATGATCCAATTGAGAAGGTGCATGTCTCCGGACATGCCAATCAAGAGGATATGAAGCTGCTGATCAATTTGATCAAGCCAAAATACCTGATTCCCATTCATGGTGAATTACGTTTACTGAAACAACATGCCGCGTTAGCTGAGCGTATGGGCATCCCCCGTGAAAATATTCCGGTGATTGAAAATGGTCAGATTATTGAGTTCTCCAATAAGAAATTGAAATTAGCTGAACGTGTACCCGGCGGTTATGTCTTTGTCGATGGAACCGGTGTTGGTGATGTAGGTATGCCGGTCATGCGTGAGCGTGAACAATTATCGCAGGGCGGTATTGTGATTATCAATTTACTACTCTTCCAGAACAAGAATGAGCTGCGAAAGCCACCGGTAGTTGAATCATTTGGTTTTATATCAAATAGCGAAGCTGAAGGAGTCATTGAGCCATTGGTGGAGCAAATTGAGACCCTGGTAAAAAACGGGCGTGGAAATTTGAAAACCAGTATTGAAAAAGCGGCAAAATCACATTTCTTCAGTGAAGTACGCCGCCGTCCGTGGGTAAGAGTATTTATCAACGAAGTATAAGTTTTTGATATATTTTTATATGATTAAGGTTGATCGCTAAATGTGATCGACCTTTTGTTTTAATGAATTATTGCCAACCTTGCTGGCCTTTTAGCGGCACAAACATAACAGAAAGATATTCATGCTTTACAAACTCATCCCCAACGTGCTGCCAATACTGCAGTAATTGCTGGAACCGCTCACCCACAGGAATCAGCATTCTGCCAAATGGTTTAAGTTGTTGCAATAAGGGCTGGGGTGTTAAGGGCGCTGCAGCCGTTACCATAATTGCATCAAATTGAATTTGAGCTGGCCATCCCATGGATCCATCGGCACTGAGATAGGTGATATTCTTGTATCCTGATGCATCGTTGATTTGTTTCGCTTTCAGGGCTAGTTGAGGAATAAATTCAATGGTGAAAACATGTTTACATAAAAGGGAAAGGATTGCAGTCTGATACCCGGAACCAGTACCGATTTCCAGTATGGTATCCTGGGCTTTGGGGGCAAGCAAGGCAGTCATATAAGCCACGATGTAAGGTTGCGAAATTGTCTGCTGATGCCCGATTGGCAGTGGGCCATCATTGTAGGCCAACCTCTGACGGCTTTGCGGTACATACGCATGGCGTGCGACGTTCGTTAAAGCAGACAGGATGCGCGAATCCTTAATGCCACGCGCTTTAATCTGCTGTTGCACCATATTTTGGCGTTGCTGTGAAAAAGTTTCATCCGTTGAGGGCATCTTTTATCCCGTATCATTTATTATATTTTACAATTTTTTGAGCTGATTTGCGATTAATCGATCCACTTTTCCCATTGGATATTGTTCAATATCTTGCAGGGATACCCACTGCATATTTTGTGCTTCGGTTGGTGTGGGTTCTCCGCTGAGAATATCGCAGAAAAACGCATGTAAGGTAATTTTGAAATGGGTAAATGCATGATCGTACACGCCGATAGGTTGTTTTACGGCGACTTGAATTTGCAGCTCTTCCACTAACTCACGCATCAGAGCTTCGGCTAAAGTTTCGTCCTTTTCAAGTTTTCCACCAGGAAACTCCCATAAACCGCCCAGGAGGGCATTATTGGGACGTTGGCAGAGTAATACCTGATGATTCTGCGATATTACCCCGGCAGTGACGATATGATGCGGGACAGCAGCTTTTCTTTTCCGATATGGTAATTGAGCTTGAACACCGGCACTATATGCCTGACAAAATTTCCGCAGTGGGCAATCTGAACAAACAGGAGATTTTGGCGTACAGATCGTAGCGCCTAAATCCATCAATGCCTGGTTAAAATCCCCCGCATGTGTTTTTGGCAAAAGATCTTTGAGTGTTTCCTGACAGGCATTTTCAAATTCTGGCGTGGATAGCGTGCTTGTAATCTTCGATAGACGTGAGATCACCCGGCGAATGTTGCCATCAATGGCGATTGCCGGTTGATCAAAGGCAATGGATGCGATCGCTCCGGCAGTATAGGGGCCAATGCCAGGTAATTTCTGAAGATCTTCTATGGATGAAGGTAACTGCCCGTTGTGTTTTTCAACAATGAGTTTGGCCGCTTTGTGTAAATTCCGTGCCCGGCTATAATATCCCAGACCTTCCCACATTTTTAATACCAGTTGTTCATCGGCTGAGGCAAGAGCATTGATATCCGGAAAAGTCTGCATCCAGCGTTCAAAGTATGGCAATACAGTCTCTACACGAGTCTGTTGCAGCATGATCTCTGAAACAAATGTACGATAAGGGGATGCAATCGCCCGCCAGGGGAGCTGACGGGCGTTTTTTTGATACCATGAGAGTAAATTTTTCGTGATAGGGTGAAACGTCATTGGGCTGTCATTAAAATTGAAATCCGGGATGGGTGGTGACCAGCTTTTGTTTGTAGTTCTTCACATAATCAAATAATTGGTTTTGCAGGCTGATCCATTCTGAAGATTGAAGCAGTTTCTTGGCGCCAGGGTATGAATCATACGCAGCACCTACTTGAATTTGAGGTTGATCCCCGTATACGGTAGCCCAGGCATCTTCAACCAGAAAACCCAGGCGTTGAACACCAGGAATGAATTCACGGACAACAAATTCAAAATATTCCTGTTCTCGTTCAGGAATGATATCCCATGTCATAATGAGTTTGACAGACAAAGGAAACACTCCTTTTTAACTCTTCGGGGTGAGTATAATTACTTGAGTTTCTTGTGGAAGGTCTTTGCTTCCATTAAGCTTCAACACATCAATGGGTGGGGTACTGGTAACGCCCATCTCTTTTGAAAATTTCTCTACAGAATCCAATTCAATTTTTGATTGGTCCATTCCGTAATGAATAGGGATGACGATTTGTGGGTCCAGCAAACTAACAATTTCCACCGCTTTTGCGGCATTAACTGATGATTTACCACCGACAGGAATTAATGCAATATTAATTGGCCCTAATGATTCAATATCGTTTTGGGAGGGAACAACATCAATGTTACCCATGTGAGCGATATTTATGCCGTTGTATTCAATGACATAAATGGTATTTCGGGGTTTGTCTTCTTCATTGCTTGCATTCTTGCGGCGTTTGTCTGTTGCACCAGTAATAAACACACCGCCGATTTCATATTCGCCAGGGCCTTTGATAATAAATGGTTCCCCTTTAACACCTTCCAGGTGATTATGTCCTGGGGAATCATGGCTGATCGTCACGATATCTGCTTTAAGTTTTAAGCTGGAAAAACCAACTGAATCTGTATCAAACGGGTCACATACTACTGTCGCCATGTTTCTTTCTGAAATGCGAACACAAGAGTGACCGTACCAAGTTAATTCCATGCTACCTCCATTATCTGGTATGATTATACATTATAATCCGTGATTTTCGCAGAATCCAAAAATTCTAAATTATGGTATAACTTAATATGAAAGAAGTTTTTATGTAAACGGGTAGTAAAAATACCTTGCCTTAAAATACGGGCTTTGGTATAATTCAGCCCGCTGTAAAGATGGAACAGGAATTTAAGAACAGAATAAAAGTTACAGAACGTTTGCTTGAATTGTAGGACTGGCACTTGTTAGTCAACAGTTGAAGCAAGCGAACTGTCGCTTGAATTTGGGCGGTTACCCAAGTGGACAAAGGGGCCTGACTGTAAATCAGCTGGCAGACGCCTTCGGAGGTTCGAATCCTTCACCGCCCACTGGTCGTTTGACCACCAGATTCCAAATGCTGGGTTTGGAAAAACGGCATGCCCTCATAGCTCAGTAGGTAGAGCGCGTTCTTGGTAAGAACGAGGTCATGGGTTCAAATCCCATTGAGGGCTCTGGCTGCCGATTTTACCTTTAATCAGAGTTAGTCTTCTTTACCAGGAGAGAGAGAATAATGGCAAAAGAAAAATTTGATCGATCAAAGCCACATCTAAATGTGGGAACAATGGGTCACATTGACCATGGTAAAACAACATTAACTGCAGCGATAACAAAATACTGCAGCATG
>JAEKNU010000094.1 GCA_016838895.1 Chloroflexota bacterium | reverse complement strand
CCATGAAATGGTTCTCCAATGAGCTTTTCAGTGTACATGTAGGTAACGCGAAAATTCTTTCCGTTTTCAAGCTCACCTATGATGAAAAATATTAACTCATTTATATAGATTTGAACCAATCCTCACGGCACCCAAGTCCATTTGATGGATAGCAAAGTCTGGCAAGTACTATTGTATATACGCTGCTAGCATCTGGCTGCCGATAGCAGAGGAACTATTCCCATTTTCCCCAAATTTTTAATATAGCTTTCATGTTTATTTACAATTCATTATATTTTTAGTTATTTTTTATTAATAATTCTCCCTTTATTTATCCAATTTATTCAAATAATGATTACATAACATAATTATTATTGGCTTCAATCATTGGATTTGGATGTATAGGTTTCTCTTTTTATGGAAGGCATCAAACCAATCGGTAAAGTGTATTCCAATTTTCAATATAAGGAAAGATAATAATGCATTTATCACCATCAAATTTTTATTGGTCATTTACCCCCTCTTCGTTACACAAAAGAGTATATTACAGGAGAATGTCATGAAAAAATTCATCATAAACCTTTCCATTCGGGGGAAAATATTAGGCAGCTTTATCCTTTTTTGTACCGTCATCGTATTACTCTCAGGGTTAAGTATTCGAAATCTCAGCATATTAAAAGACAATACAACCTCCCTCTATAATGAAAATACAATACCGATTGAAAATTTGGGGAAATCATTGGCCTCGCTCTATCAATTGCGTGGGGATGTTTATAAATATCTTCTACTCCCGGATCAGAGAGAAAAAGTCCGTGAAGCCATTTCACAAGACATTATTGATGTAAACATCGAGATGGATGCCTATATAAAACATGGATTAACTAATCAAGAACAAATTGATTTTGAACTGTTTTCAAATGCATGGAAGGATTATCAAAATGCCATAGAAAATATCATCAAGTGGGCAGAAAATGGTGATGAGGGACTGGCAATGAACAGTCTGATTGATGGTGAGGCACATCTTGCCAGTAAAGAACTCGATACAGTCATGAATACCATTATTGTTAAAAATGAGAGCGATGCTAATCTGGTTTTCCTAACCAGTAATCAAACTTATCGCCAATTGATCTTGACCTTCATTGCATTTAGTCTGGGTGCTACCCTACTTGCTCTTTTAATCGGTGTATGGATATCCAGGAACATATCCAGATCGCTTTCCTTTTCTTCATCATCCGCTCTACATCTGGCTGTGGGAGATCTTAATCGTCACATTGATCAAAGTGAAAAAGACAAATACACCAGTATCAATGATGAAAGTGGCGCTGTTGCGAAAGGACTGCGCGGGATTGAGCAATATTTAGCAAAGATGGTTCTGATCGCTCAAAAACTTGCGGAGGGAGATCTTGCTATAGAAGTCTCCCCCTATTCAGAAAATGACGAATTAGGTAATGTATTCTCAAAAATGATCGTTACTTTTCGTAAAATGGTATCCCAAATTAACGAAAATGCAGGCCAATTATCAACTACTTCAAGCCAATTGGCACATGCAGCTAATGAATCGGGGGAAGCGGCGAGTCAGATGGCAGAAACCATCAATCAAATTTCAGATGGAACAACTCAGCAAGCAAACTCCATTAATCAAACTGTGACCACCATTGACCAAATGTCCAATGCAATTGAAGGTGTTGCACAGGGGGCTCAAAATCAAAATCGGGAGATCAACCGCACCGCTGAAATTACAGCAAACATGTCATCTTCAATTCAAAAAGTTGCTGATAATGCCAAAGCCGGAGTAGATGGGTCGAAAAAAGCTTCTGAAGTAGCCCAAAATGGTTCCGAGATTGTAAAAGCCACGATTGATGCCATGGATATGATACAAACCAAAGTGAAACTCTCTGCATTGAAAGTGGAAGAGATGGGAAACCGTTCCAAGGAAATTGGAGTCATTGTAGAAACGATTGATGATATTGCCAGTCAGACAAATTTACTGGCCTTGAATGCGGCTATTGAAGCTGCCCGTGCCGGTGAACATGGTAAGGGATTCGCTGTGGTAGCGGATGAGGTTCGAAAACTAGCAGAGCGCTCCAGTGCCGCCACCAAAGAAATCAATGACCTGGTAACCCTCATCCAAAATACGGTAACTGATTCCATTGTAGCTATGAATGAAGGTTCAACAGAGGTTGAAAAAGGTGTGTTGCAAGCCAATCAAGCCGGAGCGTCTTTATTTGAAATCTTGAATGCCTCTGAACAAGTAAATCAACAGGTGAACGAGATTGCAAGTTCAGCAGACGATATGATGGGGTTGTCAAATGAACTAACAGCGGCCAATGACTCAGTAAGTGCGATCGTAGAAGAAAATACAGCCGCTACAGAACAGATGGCAGCGGGTTCGAATGAAATAACCAGGTCAATAGAAAATATCGCCAGTATCAGTGAAGAGAACAGCGCCGCCATTGAAGAAATCAACGCATCGGCATATGAAATGAGTTCCCAGGTTGAAGATGTGGCCAACTCCGTTCAGCAGCTGAATAATATGGCATCCGACTTACAGGCCATTGTCAATCAATTTCGACTTTCAGAAAATGAGGATATCTCCCAAAAAGTTGAGCTATTTAAACAAGCTCATTTACGTTGGGTTGACCGACTGAATGATATGGTAGCCGGAAAAGTATCCTATACAGAAGATCAACTTGGCTCTCATCACAATTGCATTTTGGGTAAATGGTATTATGGACGCGGTAGTATCGATTTCGGTACAGCAGCAGCGTTCCAACTGCTGGAAGATCCGCATATTCGCCTACACAAAGAAGTTGTGAAAACTGTGCAGTTCTTCAATCAAAACAATATTGAAATGGCTACCCAAAGCATTGCAATCATTGAAGAGGTCTCTCGTGAAATTGTTAATCTGTTGGATCAAATGGAAGAACAAGCAAAAAAACTGTAATACAGTTTTTTATAATAGCAAATGAAGTTTGATAAGAACCCCTCACAAATTATTCCAATGAGGGGTTCTATACTTTCCAAGTTATGCATTTGGCTTGGCCAACTGCATGGTATAGGCCAAGGGTTTGCCAAAGAAGGCTACTTCCCAGAATCCAGCTAAATTAGCCAGTTTCACCACTTTCTCACGCGTCTGAAAATGCGGATCAAAGATGGTTTCAGTGATTGATAAAATCCCATCGGGCTTCAATGCCGCATAAATTTCCAACAGAGCCGAAACCTGATCAGGGATCTCACCTAACACCGTCACCAGCACAGCGCGGTCAAACTGCTGCAGCGGCAAATTCCCCTCACCAAGGTTGCCCTGCATCAGAATCACATTATTCAAACCAGCCGCCTGGGCTCTGCTTTGTGTGCGCTGCAGCATGCCTTCCTGCAAATCCAGAGCTAATACGCGCCCGTTCTTGCCCACTTTTTCAGCAACCGGTAAAGTCAATCTTCCCGGACCGCAGCCGGCATCCAACACGCTCATACCGGGTTGCAGCTGTAACCACGCAATGATATTTCGAGCATGATTCGCCGGGCTGAATGGATTCTCCGGTTCCAGCATCCAACTCAACCAACTCGGGCAAGGGATGGCACGTTTTTCAGATTGCCAGCGCCATACCAGGCTGACGATAATGAATAGCACTAATAGTCCCGTAAGAATCCAAAGTACTGTATCCATCTCACACATTCGCTGCTATGCCTTGTGAATCAGCATTGTCAATTTGCGGCTGTGTATTCGGCCCATCAAAAAACATTTTCTTTTCAGCGATCACGATGATGCCGGCCAATACAATCAGAACGATGGTTTCAATGCACTTGGTCACCTGGGTGATGTTCAATAATTCCTGGGAAATATTGATTACAAAGTGAAATAAAATTGCCGCTAAAATACTGCTGCCGTTTTTCTTGCATACCCAGCTGATGATTACCGCCATAGGGATCACACTGACAAAAAAGTTGAGCGCGAACACCCAATTTTCTTTGATTAATTCATTCTGGTAATAGCCATCAATGAAGAACAAAGGCAAATGCCATAGCGCCCACAAACCACCAAAGATCAACGAGGCTTTGAAGTAATTCATACGGCTGTGCAAACTGTCCATGGCATAACTTCGCCAACCCAATTCTTCAAAACTGGCAGCCAGAAATAGCACTAACAATACCGGGATAAAACCTGCCGTGAAGGAGAACTCCGGCGAAAAAGCCAGTTGATTAATGGATTGCCCAAAAGGCAGCGAGACGAAGATCGAGAGCACGACTGTCAGGGGCATAAAGAAGAGAAGTACGGGAATAGTGATGGGTTTGATCAGGCGCAAATCAAATAATTTGCGGGTAAAGCCCTTTTTTAAGGCCTGATTTTTGGATGCCAAGATCATCCATAATGCGATAGCAAATGGTGCGATGAGTCCCGGAATCATGAACATAACAAATATAGACTCACCATTTTCCTGATAACTGAAATAAGCTGATAAGAACCATGATATCCATGTAACGACAAAGGTGATAATAAAGAATTTTTTGGGTTGATATGTGTATGTGTTTTCCATTTATACCTCAATGAGAATTACAAATTCTCAATCAAAAATTGAAAGGAGCCTTTAGCTGCCCCTAATTGCGCTTCGATCATCGTCGGAAAAGCCAAAGTCCGGCGCTGCATATCTTCTGCTGACCAGTTGGAGATGCCCGTATCGGTCAGGAATTGAAAGGCTGTCAGAATAAATTCGGCACTTTCCAGCGGATGTTCACAAAGAAAGATACCTTCCTCAATGCCCTGCTCAATCAAACTGGCATAAATGGGCGCCTGTTTGATCAAGGCCTGCACCAACAAGCGGGTATGTAATGCCAGATTTGCGGGTTGATGTAATTGTTGCATCACTTCGTTATGTTCTGCGGCGGTGGTGTTCATCATGATCATGGTGGCCAATTTTTGTAAAGCATTGCCCTGCAGGGTTTCCAGTAAAGCTTCTTTCTGTTTCACGTCTTGATCAATGATATATTTGGTAACGGCTTCCAGTAATTCTTCTTTGGATTTGAAATAGTGATAAATAGTACCCTTGGCGATATCCAGCATGCTCATCACATCCTGCATACTGGTACCCGCAAACGTTTTTGTCTGGAATAGCTGGCTGGCAGATTCGATAATTTCCTGACGTCGAATTTCCGGTTTTTTGACTGTACGTACCATTTATCACTCCTTATACCCTTGACTGCACACAGTATACCATAACGACCGACGGTCGGTCAATAATATTAACCTTAAAATATTGTGAGGTTTTTCCTCTATAATAGATCTACTGCAATGGGTAATGGGAGACAAAAATGATCAATAACCCAATCATTCAAAAATCGATCCGCTTCCTGACCCAGCCATATACCCTCCTGGTTTTAGTCATCTACGCCTTCAATGAATTTATCCTGCAGCGATATGCCCCCTCCTGGATAAGCGGTAAATTGAGCGACTTCGCCTGGCTGTTCATTGCACCGGTGATTTTGACACTCCTGCTGGCCTGGATTCTCCCTGCTCGCTTGCAAAAACAATCCAATAGCATTGCGTTTCTGGCGTATGGCATCACTGGCCTGTTCTTCATTGGGTTAAAAATTGTTCCCCCTGTTCATGATTTCATCATGCAATCTTGGATGGTTATTTTTCGTGTTCCCGCCTCTGTGGTAATGGATGCAACGGATTTATTGGCTTTGCTTATGCTGTCGGTAAGCTGGTATTGTTTGCAAGGCCGGCATACAAATCAGAACGCCGGTATAAATCAAACCACGCTAATAATATCCATTTTCGCTTTCCTCACCCTGGCCGATGCACCGATGTATGATGCAGGAATTCACGATCTGTACACTTACGACCACCAACTCGTCGCTCAAAGTCACCGATCCAATTTTTGTAGTCAGGATGGTGGATTACATTGGAAGCAATGTAATTTTTCTGATGAGGATAGGGAAATACTTCTTCAAAGGGAGATGGGATTTGATACACATGTTTATAATCCGGATACCCAAATATATTATCGCTTTTCAGATACCCGCCTTATTGAACAATCCACTGACAACGGTGAAACCTGGCGCTACACTTATTTCCACGATAATCTTACGAATATAGAAAAATATTATCTTGAGCACTATGCCCCCTATGGCTCTATGCCAACTGTTGGTGGAGATATACTTCATGATCAAGATAGTGGCAATGTCTTATTTACCCTAGGAAAAAATGGCATCATTATTGTTGATAAAAATCAGAGTTTCTTACAAATCGGTATCGATGAATATTTGCCTAAAGAGAAAACTGACCAATCTTTCTTTGAAATCCTCATCGCTCCTTATGTCTTCCCCTCAATTATCATTGCCATTATTCTTTTTAGCATCCAAATGCTGGGACATAAAAATTTCTGGTACAGGTTATTAATTGCACTTTCCTTCGGGGTTTGGTTTTTATCTTATGATCTGTTTTCAGCTCTTGTGCGTACTCCAGATACGGACGATCTAACCGTCACATTTATGATTTCCATCATTTTCATTACAATCGTCATGCTTTTAATTTTTTCAATCCTATCTCTGCTAGATACTATCACACAACAGAAACGAAAATGGTATCTCCCAATTCTTCAAACACTTCCAGCTGGAATACTATTTTTCCTGACCTACTACCTCTGGTTCATTGAAGTTATTCCCTCACACAACTGGGCTTTGGATATCAGCTATTGCATCATCATCCTTTTCATTATTTATTCCATTTACCAATCCTATCAACTCATGAAAGCAAAAGGGGAAACAACATGAAAAACACCAAAAATTCCATCCGCATTGCCCTATGGGTCATTGCGGCATTTATCTTCCTCACCATCGCCGATGCACCTGCGCCGAATTATGGCGTTACTTTAGTTGCAGCGAATGATGGAAAAATCATTGTTGACGCTTCTTATGGCAACTATTGCAGCATAGATGGCGGATTCAATTGGGAGTTATGCAATCACAATAACGCTAGTATGTATGAGGGACTTGAATATCAACCATTGCCAATAAGTATTCAAATCCCGGATAGTCAGATTCAATACCGCATAACACAGTATGGTGCCATTCAAACTTCTGATAATGACGGTTCAGATTGGTACAAATTACCCACCAAGGATTATTCCTCGAATGTCTTGTATTATTATCAGCAACAGATGCGACCCAATGCTTATATTACAAACACCGGGGCGCAGGATATTGCATACGACCCGCCTTCCGGGAATGTTATTATCGCTATGGGACTACAAGGAATTATTATTATTCCACCCGATCGCAAAGCAGTACAGGTAGGCATAGGAGAAAATCAACCCGCAAAGTTGAGCGACCCCTGGGTGATTATTAGCATACTATTCCCATATTTATTACTAACAATTGCAATCATTGCCATTCTTTACGCCAGCATAATCATCATTGCCAGACAAAAATCATATTGGGTACTGATCCTGATCACACTTTTCTCATGGGGATACCTCTCCCTGGTCCTTCCTGAGTTGTTTTCAGGCTATGCCATCATTTTTGGTATTATCGTCCTGTTCGTAGTTCTTATCCTGATCATGTGGATATTATTATGTGCCGATACAGAGCTCAGCAAAATAGAAATAAATGATAATCAACATAAACGCATGGTTATGTCAAAAGCGCTTCCCGGAGGTCTGGCATATTTCCTTTGCTATATCCTCTGGTACATCAACATTATTCCTAATCGTCAATGGGCAATTTACATCAGTTTTGGCTGTGTCCTGACCTGGTTCATCTACTGCATTATTCAGTCCTACCGCTGGAAACACACACATCAGGATACATCAACAATAAATAGAGAGTAACAGTGTAACAATCTCTAAAGTCAAACCGATGATCAGGCCGTAAGGCAATGTTTTATGCAACATTTTGCCGTTGCAATTCAATGGTGCTACATTCTACAATGACAACTTTTACTTTACGATATCCTTTAGCCATCAATGGGTGCTGTACAGTAGTATTGTTAGCGTACAGATTTGGCTTACACTTTCCATCCGGTATTTATTGATCCAGCAACCAGAGCAGATAACTGATCCATTGATCGAATAATATCTTCCCCAGATTGCAACTAAAAATTAGCGCTTCAGGCTGAAATCCCATTTAGCCAATATTTAGGGGTAAAATTGTTCAGACGGCAGCATCGATATCAAATTCAATCAATATTCATGTTAAAGGTCAGTTGGTCCGGGAAAAATGGAATGCATACTATTTGAAGTGTCAGATTTATATGAAAAAGAATAAATGGGCAAAATTATTTATACTCGCGATCCTCCTGGAAGGCATTGTTGCAGGGGTTATTTATTTCCAGAATCCTTCCATGGAAAAAAACAGTGTGCTGTGGGGATACTCCGCATCCCGATTAGCATTGGGAGGAATCTTTATTGCGATGCTTACGGGTATTGCAATTACCTTCCTGATTTTCAGCTTGCGCCCAGATCGTGTAAACCTTCTTCTGGATAAATTCGAGACCGGTTTAATTCAGAAAAACAGGCTCCTTCCTGTGATGTTTTTGCTGTTGCTTGTTATTCTTATCTGCATCATCTATATCCTGATACCCTGGATCCCGCTTCCGGCCCAATTAATAATCTTGCGCATTATTTATGCACGCGTTATGCCATTCGTACTCTGGGTTGGATTGGTTTGTTTGCAAGTGATTTTCCTATTATTTATTTCTTACAGGAAAACACTTTCCAAAGCCGAAATTTATCAAATTACCTGGCAGCAGTTTCTTGTCTGGGGGCAGAAACAAGCGCCTATCCAGCCGTTTATCATTATTATCAGTAGTATTTTTTCTTTACTACCCAATTTACCGAAATATAATTTAATTCCAACCCACGATTCAGGCATCTTCCTTTATTTTGGCGATCAGATTTTAAACGGAAAATTACCTTTCCGTGATTTATGGGATCATAAGCCGCCGGCTGTCTTCTACACGGATGCGTTAGGATTATGGCTTGGCCATGGCAACAGGATGGGGGTCTGGTGGCTTGAAGTAGTTGCTGTAACGATAACAGGGTTGCTGGCTTATTATTTTTTGAAGAAATTCTTTGGAAAATGGCCGGCGATGTTCGCTTCCTGTACAGCCATTTTAAACCTCATTTTTGTTTTTGAGGGCGGCAACCTGACCGAAGAGTTTGCTTTGCCTTTTCAATATTTGGCTTTATTCTTGTTTGCAATCTTTGCGCAAAAGAACAAGTTTGGCTGGAAAGCTGTTTTGATCGGGGTGGCCGGCGGTTTTGCTTTTATGTATAAACAAACCATGATCGGCATCTGGATTGTGATTGCCATTATGATTTTAAGCAGGGCAATATCAGAAAAAAATTGGCGCTTTGCATGGAAGCGACTTTTGTATATTGTTGCTGGCGCCCTTTTTGTATGTTTGTTGTTTGTCCTATACTTTGCCTTTCAGGGTCAACTGTATAATTTTTGGGATGTTGCTTTTCGCTTCAATTTCATCTACTCCGAAGTCAGTATCAACCAGCGTATTGAGGCATTTCGACAAATGCAGGTCTGGCTTACTGGCCTTTCCCCATACTACTTACTGGGTTTATTTTCCTGGGTAGCGGCCATTATATATTTACTCCTTCAACGGTCAAGATCACAAATTATACAAAAAACGCCATGGTTTCTCACTACGTTTGTAATCATCGCCAGCAGTATGGCGATTGGCAGCAGCATTGCCACTTTTTTCTATAAAGACCAAATTCTGCAATTTACTTTCATCGGATTTACAGTTGGTTTTTGTATCACAATTGTTATATGGGCATTAAAACGTAAACAGGTACTGCCTGAACCGCTTTTGCAAACAGATCATCCCCAGAATTTGAGCATCATCTGGCCATTAAAAATAGCCGTACTCAGTTTGCCGATTGAAATTTTGTTGATCAGCACATCAACGCAAAACTATTTTCACTATTTTATGGTTTTGTTTCTGCCATTAAGCATATTGATCGCCTTTCTGTTTTGGTCTACTGCAAAACTGCAGCAGAAAGGGTTTTCTGTTCTTTTGTTTGGCATCCTTGTATTCGCGTTATGGAGTTATGCAGGATATACAATCAATCGACAGATGACGCCAAAATCAAATGAGCAAGTTACCCGGATTGTGACCTATATTAAAGACCGCACAGATGCAAATGATTATGTATTAGTTTGGGGAGGACAAACTGTTGTAAACTATGTATCTCAAAGAGAAGCGCCCACTCGTTTTGTACATCAGATGCCGTTGTATAAACAAGGCTATGCTTCGGATGCATTAACAGCCGAATTTTTCTCGGATCTAAAAACCAAACAGCCTAAATTCATCATTAACGCCCTGTATCCTTCAACACCATTTATCAGTTTTTCAGCAGATGGAGAATGCAAATTGCCTGAATCCGGTTATCACGAAAGTATGCGTGAAGTATTTCATTATCTCTGCCAGCATTATCACCAGAAAGCAATTGTTGGCAAGGACGAATGGATTGTATATGAACTTAACCAGCAGTAGATTTTTTCAAATAAATCCTCTGCATTACAGTCAGGGGATTGCTTCATTCACAATGACAATATCGTGCCGCTGCAAAGTTGAGAGAAACTCAAGAGATATTTCCTTCCGAAAACAACTGATAATCCAGGAATTCTCCTTCTGCAAAGCGGCTGAGTTGTTCTGATACATCCGCCCAGGTTTTTCCATGGGCCCGTGAACACCATTTCTGCAGGAATTTTCTCACCCGTTGATACGAAAAATCCTGCATAATCAACATTCCGCGACCAAAAAGAATTGTCCCTTCTTGTAATCGATCAGCTAATGCAGCCGGTGATACAATCTCCAGATAGAATATTTCGCTTTCATCGCTGTGCTTTGCGCCAATTTCCATCTCCAGCATCAGTGAAAAGGTCTCTTTATCTGGAGAATAGCTTTCCAGGTCCAGCACATCCATACAGCTGATTTGCCTTAATTCTGCGCGCATGTGTTCCTCCCAAAATATTGACTGATTTAATGATAACCCGTTTTAGAAAAAATATTCTTTAGCGAATATCGCCCTTAGCAACGGCGGTAGGACTGCAACAATGAATTTCATGGTCACTGCTAAAATAATCCGCTGGCCAGAATAAAGAACGCGGTACCAGTGATATTGTTTTAATAAGGGAATTTATTTTTTTATGGATTAATATCACATTCCATGATTTAGCTCTGCAATACACGCATGACTTCCTTGGCCCGATATAGTCTATTGCGCTTGTTTCCCGTCAATTCTTCAAGTATTCCATACTCAACCAGTTTGTCCATATAGCGCTGGATGGTAGAAAAGCTGCCTAATTTAGCTTTCTCTTTCGTCTGGGCAACAGTGCTGATTGGTGTGCTGATGAAATAATCCAGCATGTGTGCAAGGTTTTCTCTACTTCGATCAGAAGCAAATGTTTTTTTGTAAGCCATGCGCAGTTGCTGAATACTTTGAATTCGCCTTACTGCATCATCAGCCTGAATTTGTACGCCTTCCAGAAAAAAGGAAATCCATTCCTCCCATGCGCCTTTTTGGGAAACAGCCAGCATCCTATCATAATACTCCGTACGATTATTCTCCAAATAATGACTCAGATAGAGATATGGCTGTGATAACAATCCCCAATGGATCATTAGAAAAATAATCAGAAGTCTCCCAATTCTTCCATTACCATCCTGAAATGGATGAATTGCTTCAAATTGATAATGAATTAATGCGATCCTGATTAATGAAGGCAGATCAGATTCCTGGTAAATATATCCTTCCAATGCAGTCAAACAAGCTGGTATATCATCCGCTGCTGGTGGTACATAAGTTTCTAATGTAGCACCTGGCCGTCCAATCCAGTTCTGTTCTTTGCGGAATTCGCCTGGATCCTTGGATTGACCCCGAACACCATTCATTAACATATTATGGATTTCTTGAATCAACCGTAAACTGATCGGTAGTGTTTTCATACGTTCAAGACCATAATCTAAAGCATAAACATAATTTTGTACTTCCTGTCGATCAGCAAACAATTCCGGTAAATTCATTTGATGAGCTTCAAAAGTTAACAACTCCTCGAAAGTCGTTCTTGTACCTTCAATGAGAGAAGATTGTACGGCTTCTTTTCTCACAAATGGCCGTATGACAATATGTGGAATTGGAAAAGCATTCCCAACTTCCTCCAGCCGAGCCAAATTCCGTTCTGCAGCAGATAATTGGTACAGCAATTTCTCTGACCAAATCCATTCCGGCGGCAGTCCGTTAGGAAGGTAAGTGGTAATTCCATTTAGGGATTTCACTAATTTTCCTGGGGCTTTTTCTAAATACTCATTTTGTTTCATCATAAGATCAACTTGAAAACATAAAATATCTTTATTATCATTTTACTCATTAAATGATAATAAAACAATTCCTTATTATCATTTATCTGTCTAATTGATAATAAATACTGGTCAATACTAAACCATTAATTCACTATGCGAGTCCCCATTATTCTGAATCATTTATCTGTTGGGGCAGATCTAATGACAGATTTCCATATCTATACCAACACGATAACTTACCCGTCGATATCATCATAGGGTTTGAAACCCGTTCGATCCAAAAAGGAAGATCGTCAAGTGAAATTGAGACGATTGTCTATCCATTGAAACCACTCGCTGCCAACCGTAGTGGCGATTCAACGTGCCCGTTAGGGTATGAATAATCTATACATTTAACAAAAAACCTCACAGGCAACAAACCCATGAGATCTAAAAAGTATAATGATCCTCTTGTCAAATTACAGATAATTCAAACAAATCCTGCAGCACTTGCGCGGCACCGTCATCTTTGATCGAAGGGGCAATACGATCTGCAATGTCTTTTACATCCTCACTGGCATTGCCCATCGCGACGGCATAGCCACCGCATTTCATGATTTCAATATCATTGGCACTGTCCCCAAAAATGATGGTCTCTTCTGTACTGATCTGAAGATGCTCACAAAGCTGCTTCAGAGCAAATCCTTTGTGCACCCCTTTACTGTTTATCTCAATATCATAGCCCATCGTACTGACAGCTTCAATAGCATATATTGATTTGATATCAATCAGGAACCTTTCACACGCATCCGTTGTTTTGAAAAAGGCGTTTATTTTAAAGACCACATTTTTCGGATTGGCAACCCATATGTTCGGGGCAAATACAAACCTGGCCCATTGGAAAAATTCCTTGGCTTCCCGGCGTACAGATTTTACAGATACTTCCTTTCGAAATTTAACCATATCGCCAAAGCGAATCAGAACAAAGTCCTTGATAAAAATGTTGATCGCTTTTGCAGTCGTGGTTATTTTTCTGGTCAGTTCAACCGCTGCTTGATGGTCAAGCGGCACAAAGGAAATCAAATCATTGGTGTGTAAATCTACCACTTGCGCCCCGCTGGCTGTGATGGCATAGCGCACAAATGGTAAGGCTTCAACCACATTTAAAATCATTTTCTGATGGCGGCCTGTAGCAAGCACAACATGCACACCACTTTCATGCAATGCTTTCAGGGTACGTCTGGTTCCTGTGGATAATTTTCCATGATCCAGAATTGTACCGTCTAAATCAAAAGCGGCTAATTTATATTTGCTTGTAGTGTTTTTTTCAAAATGCGGCAAAATTGTTTTCTCCAAAACCGGATTCTATCAATTCTACCAGAGAATCCAGGTCAAATTGTTCATCTGTTCCGGATTGTCCTCAGAGCATATTTACTGATATTGACGAACGAAAATGTAGGTTTATCTCAATTTCATTTTTTGTATACTGGGATCAAAATTCTGCTTCTTTTCCTTCATCAAGTTCTTCGCCAATCTATCAATCCATTTCCAAATACAACGACTTAAAATCCCAACAATAGCAGAATTCATCAATTAGTGGCGTATGGGAAATTCGTTTGCATTATTTTCCACAATTCACTTGCAAAATCAGATTAGCTCTGATATTCTTTTAACAAATTGAC
>JAEKNU010000093.1 GCA_016838895.1 Chloroflexota bacterium | reverse complement strand
TTAACAGCCTATGATAAAAATTAATAGGCTTCAGTTCTTTTTCGTTTGCCCCGCTTTATTGAGATGATACAAAATTTACCTATATATATATATATCTTACGAAATTTTTATTCAATCCGATAAAAATATCGAGTAACTTAATAGTAGACAATTTCTACAGGAAAGTTAATAATTTAGTAATTTTTTTTTGCTAGTAAACGTTTCATTGAATGAGACAAATCATCGTGATTGTGACGAAGCTTCCCAATTTTAGAAATGTTTGCAGCAATAATATTGGTATCAATATAGAAGTGAGGAAAAATGAGTAAGAGAAAACGTAGTACTTTTCAAATCCGTAATTTTTGGGGAAATATCAAAATTCGATCAAAATTTTTAATTGTATTTATGTTCACTATTGTTGTATCTGTGGCCAGTTTGTCCATCTTTGCTTATGTTAGCATTTCCCAGAATGTAACCAAAGATGCCGGCGAATCCATGATTATCCTGGCTCGCAATACGGGTGAACAAGCCGCACAGGTGATTGAAAATAGTGCTAAAAATCTGGAAGTGCTGGCGTCATCACCTGACATCATTCAAGCAGCCAAACAGGCAAATATTGAAAACTCATCTTATAGTGAAAAGGATATTGCTGAACTTGATCAACAATGGCAAGATGAAGCGACGCAAGTGCAAGATCTCGTTGATCAAATTGAGAACAATGAATTAAGCAACCGATTCAGGGCTTATATGGAAAAATTCCCGGAAAATGTAGAGGTATTTGCTACTGGTTCTAAAGGATTTAATATTGCGATGAGCGGACGTACAGGCGATTATTTACAGGCTGGGGAGGGCTGGTGGGATAGTAGCTACGCTAATGGTGATGGGTTAACTTTTGTAAATGAAGTTGAGTTGGATGCCAGTTCAGGTGTTTATGCGATCAATATCGCTACACCGATTCGTGATGGTTCAAATGTCGTTGGTATCCTGCGAACCACAGTGGATGTATCAAAGGCATTCGATACCCTTTCCCAGATTCACATTGGTGAAACCGGGACAGCCACACTGGTTGATCGAAACGGCCTAATCCTTTATGATCAAAGTCCGGATTGGCTGATGCAGCAAATGCCCGATTCATTTGTCAGCATGATTGGCGAGGATGAAGCTGGTTGGTTTATAGATAGACACGATTTACAGGGAAATCCTGCAGTATTGGTTTATCATAAAT
The DNA here is from genome assembly GCA_016838895.1 of Chloroflexota bacterium. GTDB lineage: Bacteria > Chloroflexota > Anaerolineae > Anaerolineales > Anaerolineaceae > UBA5203. Next base: position 12,886 of record JAEKNU010000093.1, on the reverse strand, counting down.
TGACTGGGGAAAATGCTGAAAAATTGGGTTGGACGGTTGTATTAAACCATGATTTATCCGAAGTGAATATTGCCACGCGAGAAATTTTACGTAACAATGCCATTATCGCGGTGCTGCTGGTTGTATTGTTAGGTGCGAGTGGGATTGCGATGGCGAATGATATTACTCGTCCATTAGGATTATTGACCAATGGTGCAGAAAAGTTGGCTAAGGGTGAAGTTGATCAGGATACGGATGAGAAGGTAAAGCAAAAATTAATGAAGCGAGGGGATGAAATTGGCAAATTGGCGCGTGCCATTGATGGTACAGAAATGTATTTCTCAGAGCGCGCAGATATGGCAAAATTAATTTCCGAAGGTAATTTAACCCCACAAGTTGATCTAAAATCAGATCAGGATGTTTTGGGGACAGCCTTCAAACAGATGATTGACAATTTGCGAATGCAGATTACCAACTTGCAGGATTCAGCAAATCGATTAGGAACTTCATCTGATGGTTTAGCTGCCACATCCTATGAAGCAGGATTAGCTACGGAACAAATTGCACAAACCATTCAACAGGTGGCAGACGGCACGAATCAACAGGCCGCGTCGGTTGAATTAACGGCTAGCTCAGTTGAACAAATGGCAAGAGCGATTGACGGTGTAGCAAGAGGCGCCCAGGAACAGGCTGAATCGGCGACAAATGCTTCCATGGTCACAGGGCAATTATCAGATACAATTCAGAAAGTATCAGGTAATGCGCAAGCCGTCACGCATCAAGCAAAAGCTGCCTCAGAAGCCGCTTCTGACGGGCAAATGAAAGTTGAGCAGACCATAGAAGGTATGCAGGCAATCCGTGAATCCGTTGAGCAAACTGCCGTTGCAGTGCGGGAAGTTGGGAACAGGTCCGACCAGATTGGTGTAATTGTTGAAACGATCGAGGATATTGCTTCGCAAACTAATTTACTGGCCTTAAACGCAGCCATTGAAGCTGCTCGAGCTGGTGAAAACGGCAAGGGATTTGCAGTTGTAGCAGATGAAGTGCGAAAACTTGCTGAGCGTTCTTCAAACGCCACCAAAGAAATTTCAGAATTGATATCGGGTATTCAATCAACGGTGCAGGATGCCATTTCCAGTATGCAGCAATCAGGCACTCAGGTGGAAGCAGGTGTTCAGCAGGCAAATGCTTCGGGTCAGGCGCTGTCATTAATATCGGATACCATTGCGGAGATGACACAGCAGGCCACGCAAGCTGCGGATGCATCCGAACTGATGAATGAAGCATCCACAGTATTGATTACATCTGTAGATGCAGTTTCGGCAGTCATTGAGGAAAACACTGCTGCCACTGAACAAATGAATGCATCATCTTCGGAAGTTACCCAGGCAATTGAAAATATCGCCTCTATCTCTGAAGAAAATTCAGCCGCTGTTGAGGAAGTCTCTGCATCAGCTGAGGAGATGTCAGCACAGGTTCAGGAAGTTTCCCAGGCAGCAAAAGCGTTATCTGAATTGGCTGAAGAGTTGCGCATTATTGTAAGACAATTCCAACTGTAGATTACGAAGAGAAATGTACCCGCCAAATTATTTATTTGGCGGGTATTATATTATATGTAGAAATAAGGGTGGACTGACTGTAAAAAAAAGAAAATAGTAATAACAGAAAATGAAATCTTAAAAAATGTTGACTTAACAAAAATTTTATGCAATAATCAATTTGCGGTAACGATACCGGCAATGATACCGGAAAAACTCAGCAACAGGTCGAATATGCAGCCAAAAAGGAACGCAGTAAAAATTCAAGATGTTGCCAGAGAAGCTGGAGTCTCCGTTTCGACGGTTTCCAGGGTGTTGAATGGTAAGGTGGATGTCGCCAAGGAAACACAGGATCGGGTTTTAGGCCTTATTGAAAAAATGGGTTATACCTCAAGCCTGGCAGCCCGTAGTATGCGCAGTTTGCGTACAAATCTAATTGGGTTAGTTATGCCAGATGTTGAACATCCCTTTTCGATAGAAGTTATGAAAGGTGTAAACCGAGCTATCACCGAATCCCCTTATGATTTATTAGTCTATACCACTGGTAATGTCCGTAAAGACTCTGCCGCGAACCATGAGCAACGCTTTGTTGCACAGTTGAATAACTCTATTACGGATGGCGTGATTATTGTTGCTTCAGCAAATTCCGAATTTTTTCAGGAGAAACCGATTGTCTCCGTTGATCCCCATTCTTACAATCCCAATTTTCCTTCGATCTATGGCACGAACTATGCTGGTGCAATAGATGCGATGGAATATCTTCTGGAGTTAGGGCATCGACGCATTGGTTTTATTGCAGGTCGTCCTGAATTGGAAAGCGCAAAACAACGTTTTCGTGGTTATCAAGATGCTTTATCGAAATGGGAAATTACATTTGATGAATCACTGGTAGTGAATGGCGATTTTGCTATGCCGCCGTCTGTCCTGGCAGCCAGACAATTACTCTTACTACCCGAACGTCCAACAGCAATTTTTGCTGCCAATGATCAATCTGCTTTAGGTGCATTTGTTGCAGCAAAAGATTTAGGACTTGAAATCCCGAATGATTTATCCGTAATTGGTTTTGATAATATCACAGAGGCCAATTACATTAATCTAACCACAGTGGATCAGTTTCTTTCAGATATGGGCAGCACGGCTACACATATGTTAATCAAGATCATTAATGGTGAACCATTACAGGATAAAGTAAAACAATTTCAAACAAAATTGGTTGTTCGAGGGTCATGTCAACGACTTCACAACAACAGAATTGGTTAGTAAAACAATCTCGACATACTCTCTTTTTTTTAAATCTGGTTATGAAATCAAGATAATTTTTCAAAAGGAGGTGGTGCCCGGCAGAGATAAGGTGTACAAAGCAGATCTTCCAAGAACATTTCAAGTGGTCAAAGGAGGCCTGTGACAGAAAAATGTGGAACGCATCCACACGTGTTTTATGTATTTTAAAAACGTCCTAAGACGAGGAGATGAGAAACCATGAAAAACAAAGTTTTGTTTATTGCAAGTTTACTTTTAATTGCAAGTATGTTGCTTTCCGCTTGTGGCGGTAACGCAGCTCCTGCAGCCCCGGCAGCAGAAGAACCCGTAGCAGAAGAAGCAGCAGAAGTATCAGAAGCTGATGCAGCTGTTGAAGCAGCAGCAGAAGAAGCAGCAGCAGCAGAAGCTGCCGGAAAAACCGTGCTCAATGTTTGGTCTTTCACTAATGAAATTAACACAATGGCTGTAGCTTTCGAAGCAGCTCACCCGGATGTTGATGTCGTTTACACCATGATCCCCATGACCAATGGTGAATATCAGACCAAATTATAAGCCACCCTGAATACCAATGAAGTTCCCGATGTTATTGCATTGGAATCTGCATTCGTAAAAAGCTATGTGGAATCTGATTTCTTAGCTGACATTGGTAGCCTGCAGGCTGATATTGACGCCGCCCAGACCTATCCTTTCGTGACCGATGTAGGAACTTATGATGGCGTTTTGAAAGCATTAGCTTATCAGGCAACCCCAGGCGCACTGTTCTATCGCCGCAGCCTGGCCACCGAATATTTCGGTACCGATGATCCCGCAGAAATGCAGGTTATCTTAGGTGACATGGACAAATACACCGAAGCCGCTGCCGTTGTCAAAGAAAAATCCGACGGAAATACCTACATGGTTTCATCCAATGGTGACTTCCAAAACTTGTTCTATGCCAACCGTGCAAATCCGTGGGTCGTAGATGATGTTTTGACTGTTGACCCAATGGTTAACAAATACATCGAAATTGCAAAAACCTTCCGCGACAATCAATACGAATCTCGCGCACAGCAATGGCAAGAAGGTTGGTTCGCTGGTATGAATGATACCCTGGTCGATGCTGATGGCAACGCGAAACAGGTCTTCTCATACTTCCTGCCCACCTGGGGTCTCCCCTACGTATTGGCTCCCAACGCTGTATCAGCTGATGGTTCCTCAGACACCAGCGGTGACTGGGGCGTCATCACCGGTCCGCTCCCCTACCAGTGGGGTGGCACCTGGTTAGGCGCAATGAAAGACAGCTCCAATATGGATCTGGCATTAGAATTCATCCGCTTCTGTACTCTGGATGAGACCAATTTGACTAACTGGGCAACCGGTGTTTACACCAATGAATACCTGAAAGCCATTGACCCGAATGTTGCTGATGATCAGGCTCAGGCAGCTGGCGACTTTGTTTCCAGCCAGGTTGTTGTAGATGCAATCACCGCCTCCTTCGATGACTCAGAAATGAGCTCCTTCTTAGGTGGTCAGAACTCCTATGCTGGATTCGCAGCCGCAGCACCATCCGTCAATGCCCGTTTGTTCCAGGGTTCTGATGATGCAATCCAACGTGCTTTGAACGATCCGATCAACTCCTACTTAGCTGGTGAGATTGAAGAAGAAGAATTGTGGTCACTGTGGAAAGACGCAGTCCGCAACGAATTCCCTGAACTCATCATCGACTAATCGAGCAAAGAAATAAGTTCTACCGAGTCAGTGTATAGCGTATCATTTCTATACACTGACTCATCTCATAGGAGGCATGATGAACTATTCTAAAGCAAGCAGAAACTATTATGGATATTTCTTTGTCGCGCCATTTATCCTTGGATTTCTGCTTTTTGGACTATACCCGGTTTATAATACGCTCTACTTGAGTTTCACGGATGCAACCTTGATGACCGGTACCGCCAATTGGGTAGGTTTGAAGAATTTTACACGTCTTTTTGCTGATGACTTCTTCATGACTGCGGTAAGAAATACATGGCGTATCTGGATTCTGAATTTCGTTCCACAAATTGGTCTGGCAATGCTGATTTCAGTCTGGTTTACTAATTCCAGATTGAGAATCAAATTTGTAGGTACCTGGCGGGCATTGTTCTATTTACCCAATTTACTCATGCCTGCTTCTATTTCCGCCCTATTTTTTAGTTTATTTTCATTTTATGGACCAGTAAACCAGGTATTAGTTCGTGCGGATATTATCCCGGAAGCCATTGAGTTCATTCGAAGCGAAGAATGGATGCGCGGATTGGTTATTTTCATTCAATGGTGGATGTGGTTTGGACAAACGATTATTATTTTAATGGCAGGGATGACCTCCATTTCTGTTCATCTTTATGAAGCGGCCCTTGTTGATGGTGCCAGCTCATTTCAGATGTTCCGTTATATTACATTGCCTTTATTAAAATCGGTTTTGGTATTCATTTTCGTAACTTCATTGGTTGGTGGTATGCAGATGTTTGATATTCCCTATCTGCTTACTGATGGTCGAGGATCACCGAATTCTTCAATCATGACCAATAATATTCTTATGTATATGCGTTTTCGTAGCAGCAAAGGACATATTGGTGCTGCATCTACGGTCGGTGTGATGGTTTTTATCATGACTACTGTTTGTGCTTTGCTAATTTTCTATTTGTTGCGTGATAAAGATACTCCTCAAGAACGTGAAAAAGCATTAAGAAAAGAACAACGAAGGAGTCGGAAATCATGAATTATAAAACCAGAACGATCCTTTTACGGGTGATTATTTATACATTTTTGGCATTGATGCTTGTTGTAACGATTGTACCCATCTACATTTTGATGGTGAATGCCACCCGCTCAACCTATGAAATCCAGCAAGGTGTTTCCTTATTACCAAGCACCCACATGATTGATAATTATAATATTTTGGTTGGCCGTGGAATGAACTTATGGCAGGGTTTTGGAAATAGTCTTTTCCTTTCCGTATGTATGACTTTTGTTGGCGTTTATTTCGCTTTTCTGACGGCCTATGGTGTTTCAGTATATGAATTTAAAGGAAAAACTCAATTGTATAACTTCATTCTGGTTTTGGTCATGATACCAATGCAGTTATCGATCATTGGGTTTTACCAATACATGTCCAAACTGGGTCTGGTGGATAATTACCTGTCAATGATTTTGCCGATGCTTGCCAATGCAGGTGGTGTGTTTTTTGCAAAGCAATACCTGGATTCTGTGCTAATCAGGGATTTAATCGACGCTGCCAGAATTGATGGCTGTGGTGAATTGCGAATTTTCCATGATATTATGCTGCCAATTGCCGCTCCTGGTGCTTTTACACTGGCCATTTTTACCTTTGTGGCATCCTGGAATAACTTCTTTAATGCATACATTTTGATTAATTCACGCGAAAAATATACATTGCCAATGTTGGTGCAAACCCTGAGAGGTGATGTCTACCGTACAGAATATGGCAGTATTTATCTGGGTCTGGCCATCACTGTTGTACCGATACTTGTTATCTACGCATTGTTCTCACGCTATATCATCAGTGGTATCGCCATGGGATCATTGAAGGAATAATCACATTTTAGGGCAGAGTATTTTGGGATCATTTCGCTGAAACAGGAAAGATAGTATCAGAAGTGCAGCGAACATTGAAATGACATATATTCATTGGTCAAAATCACCAAGTACTATTGGACTAATGGTTTGAGTTGTTATTGCTCTTCAATTGTCAAGGAATCACAAATTTCACAATTGAAGAGCAGCAACTCAGCAAAAAGTGATTGGTAGCAATCTCTTATTAAAAAAGCAACTTGTACTCGCGCTGTTATGCAAACAATATCTGCGAATAAACACATGATAGTTCGCTAAATGTATGGAACGAAAAACAGCCGAGTGCAAATATTGGCTAGCACCTGATCAGATGTAATGTCAAAAACTTGCTATTATCCCATATTATTCATAAAAATAATATACAGTTTATCGAACGAAATTATGAGGTTTTGATGAAATCAAATAAGCAAAGAATTGAAGAACTGCTTAACAAGATGACTTTAGATGAAAAAATCGCTCAGATTGGCTCCTACTGGTACTATATGTTACAAACCAATGCTGAACTTGATATGAATATCGTGCAGGAAAAACTTGGAAACGGCATTGGTCAAATCACCCGTATTGGTGGTGCTTCAACACATGATCCAGTCAAGACTACAAAAATCGGAAATCAGATACAAAGATATTTAGTGGAAAATACACGCTTGGGTGTCCCTGCATTATTGCATGAAGAAAGTTGTGCGGGTGCAATGATTTTGGGAGGCAGTATTTTCCCTGAGATGATTGGTTTGGCCAGCACCTTCCAACCTGAATTAGCGCAAAAGATGACTGAACAAATTCGCAAGCAGATGATGGCGATAGGTGCTCGGCAGGCTTTGGCCCCCGTTTTGGATGTATCTCGTGATCCACGCTGGGGTAGAACAGAAGAAACATTTGGTGAAGACCCCAGTATGGTGAGCCAATTTGGTGTGGCATATATCAAAGGGTTACAGGGGGAAGATTTATGCAAAGGTGTTGCGGCTACCGGTAAGCATTTTGTGGGTCATGCCTTGTCACAAGGGGGGATGAACTGCAACCCTGTGCATATGGGCATGCAGGATGTTTATGACGTTTATTTACCCCCATTCCAGGCGGCCATTCGAGACGCAAAAATGGCAACGATTATGAATGCCTATCCGGAAATGGATGGTGAGGTTGTTGCGGCTTCCAAAAGAATATTAACCGATTTATTGCGTGGAGAATTGGGTTTTGATGGACTGGTTGTTTCAGACTATGAAGCAGTATTGATGATTCACAACTTCCATTATATGACAGACAGCTTGGCGGAAGCGGCAAAACTGGCGCTAGAGGCAGGTATCGATGTGGAATTACCGGAAGTGGTTTGCTACGGCGAACCGCTCAAAGCAGCATTGGAAGCTGGTGATATCAACATGGAAGTATTGGATACGGCGGTTGAACGCCATTTGAAAACAAAATTTGAACTAGGTTTGTTTGATAATCCATATGCGGATGAGGGGACTGTACTGGATGTGTTTGAAACTGCGGAACAACGTGAATTAGCGCGTGACATCGCCAATCGAAGTATGGTGCTATTAAAGAATGATGGTTTGTTGCCATTGAAACAATCTCTGGGTACACTGGCTGTTATTGGGCCGAATGCGGATAATGGCCGTACTCAACAGGGTGATTATTCTTATGCTGCAACCAGAGAATTAATGGCTTTTTCAGCACCACAGAACTCCTGTTTTTTGAACATGGATGAAGGCGAAATTGCCAGCCATGATGTAAAGATGGTCACTGTATTAGAAGGGATCAAACAAGTTGCGGGAAATACAAAAGTAGTTTATGCCAAAGGTTGTACTAATCAGGGAGAAGATCGCAGTGGGATTCCCGCAGCGGTAGAAGCGGCTGAACAAGCCGATGTAGTTGTGCTGGTACTGGGCGATTATTCAGGGTTAACACCGTTTTGTACAACAGGGGAATTTCGTGATTCAGCGGATTTATTGCTGCCAGTTGTGCAGCGCGAATTGACTGACGCCATTATCGCTACCGGAAAACCTGTTGTATTGGTTTTGATTAATGGCCGCCCCGTCGCCATGCCGGATTTGATGGATAAGATGAATGCGGTTCTGGAAGCCTGGATTCCAGGTGAAGAAGGCGGGTACGCGGTTGCCGATGTTTTGTTTGGTAAAGTAAATCCAGGTGGAAAATTGCCCCTGACAATACCGCGGCATGTGGGACAGTTGCCCATTTACTATAATCATAAACCATCCGGGAACAAATCACACATGTTTATAAATTATGTAAATGAATCGGTGCAGCCATTATACCCATTTGGTTTTGGGTTGAGCTATACCACATTTGCTTATGCAGATTTACAAATCTCGAAAGGGAGTGTCTCTGCAAATGAAGTGGTTGATATATCATGTAAAGTGACCAATAGCGGAAAAATGGCTGGCGATGAAATCGTTCAATTATATATCAGAGATGAGTATGCCAGTTTACCGCGTCCGATGAAAGAGCTAAAAGGATTCCAGCGAGTATCACTGGATGCCGGAGAATCAAAGACAATTATATTCCACCTGCCTGTCAATCAGTTGGCGTTCTACAACTATGAAAAAGAGTTGATCGTGGAGCCTGGTACGATTAAGGTCATGATTGGTAGTTCAAGTGCAGAAATTCATTTAGATGGTAGTTTTGAGATTACTGAACATGCAATGATTATGGATCGTGTATTTGTATGTCCGGTTGATGTGAATGACCTTGCATAAAGGTGACCTTTTATCAACGATTGAATATTTACGTTGAGAGACTTGTGGATCAGTATTGAGTGAAACTTGACTGGAGATTCTCTGACATATTATTTTGTTATCACTAGTACAATAAAGAGAAAAAACAACAAGGTGAGACATGAAAATAACCCAATACGCTGGATATGAATGTGTAGAACTCAGTAACGAGTCAATTACCCTATTGGTTACCAAATCTGTTGGTCCGCGAATTATTTCATTGAAACATACCGATGGTAAAAATGTTTTGGCAGAACTGCCAAATGTAACCGCAGAGTGTACCAATGTGGGCACGTACCATTTTTATGGTGGACATCGTCTTTGGCATGCACCAGAAGATGTGAGTAGAACCTATATGCCCGATGATGAGCCAGTGACTGTCACCGAAATTGAACATGGTATTCATTTATCACAGAATATTGAAAAATTCACCGGCATTCAAAAATCGATCGAAGTCATTTTACCGGGTAAACAGCCGCAAGTAACCATAAAGCATCAGATCACTAATCATGGATTATGGCCAATTGAATGCGCGGCATGGGCAATCACTCAAGTAAAACCTGGTGGCACAGCGATATTACCTCAGTCGAAAATTTGGTCAGATAAATTACCAAATCGTTCATTGGTGATGTGGCCTTATGCTGATATGAGCAGCCAGAACATTAAATGGCTAAAAGATCGTATGCAGGTCAAGGCTGAATTTAAAGATGCTTTCAAGATTGGTTTTCCAAACCCGCGAGGTTGGATGGCGTATGTGCTGGATGATACGTTGTTTATCAAAAGAGCACCTTATTTTTCACAGGAAAACTACTGTGATTTTGGCTGTTCCAGTGAATGTTATACCGACGATAGATTTATTGAATTGGAAACCCTTTCGCCCATGAAGTTGATAAATCCGGGTGAATCGATAACGCATGTTGAAACATGGGAATTGCATAAAGGCGTGGAACTCCCATCAGGCGAAACAGCATTTGAGGCATTTTCAGAAAAATTTGGACTGGAGTAATCATGAAAACATTTATCGGCATTGATACCTCTACAACTGCTACAAAAGCACTGGTAATGGATGAATCCGGGAAAGTGCTCAGTGTAGCTTCCAGCGAGTATCCATTTGAGACTCCCTATCCATTGTGGAGTGAACAAGCGCCGGCACTATGGTGGGATGCGACTATAAAAAGCATTCGTGAGGCGGTTGCTAAAAGTGGCGCCCCTGCCGAAAGCGTCAGTGGTATTGGGTTGGCTGGGCAGATGCACGGCCTGGTATTGTTAGATGAAAAAGGGCAGGTTTTACGGCCAGCCATCTTGTGGAATGATCAACGTACCGGTGCCCAATGCGACACGATTCGCGAACGTATTGGCAAAGCGAAATTGATTCAAATCACCGGCAATGATGCGCTGACAGGATTTACTGCACCAAAGATCGTCTGGGTGCAGGAGAATGAACCTGAAGTATGGAAAAAAACTCGCCATATTTTACTGCCAAAAGATTATGTGCGGTTGAAAATGACGGATGGCTATGCCATGGATAAAGCCGGTGGTGCTGGCACCATTTTGTTTAATCTAAAAGAGCGTACCTGGTCGACTGAGATATTAAGCGCACTTAACATTCCGCATGATTATATGCCTAAAACAGTTGAAGGTACTGAGGTATCTGGCTTATTGACTCCTAAGGCTGCTGAATTATTGGGATTACCAGCCGGAATTCCCATTGTTGGTGGCGGTGGTGATCAGGCAGCCAGTGCAGTAGGTACCGGAGCGGTTGTTGAAGGTGTCGTTTCACTGAGTCTGGGCACATCCGGGGTGGTATTTGCCACAATGAATACCCCTGCTATTGAACCGCAAGGGCGCTTACATGCTTTTTGCCATTCGGTGCCAGGTAAATGGCATTTTATGGGTGTAATGTTATCTGCTGCAGGTAGTTTGCGCTGGCATCGGGATACATTTGTCCCCGGCATGGATTACGGAAAATTATTGGAACCTTGTAGTGATATTGTGCCTGGTAGTGATGGATTGTTCTTCTTGCCGTATTTAACAGGAGAACGTACGCCATACCCTGATCCTTTTGCGCGGGGTGCGTACGTAGGTTTAACCGTGCGGCATACTTTTCCACATCTGACGCGCGCCGTGATTGAAGGCGTATCTTTCGGTTTACGTGACAGCTTTGAATTGATCAAAGCAGCCGGATTAGCGGATATATCACAGGTACGTGTGACGGGTGGTGGTACTAAAAGTATGTTGTGGCGACAAATTTTAGCTGATGTCCTTAAAGCTGATATGGTCACCGTAAACACCACCGAAGGCTGTGCTTATGGCGCAAGTTTATTGGCTGCTACAGGAGCAGGGTTCTTCAAGGATATTGAAACTGCCTGTGCTGAAACCATTCACGTGATGGAAACAACTCATCCGGGAAAAAATCAGGCAGTATATGATGAGATATATCCGCTGTATCAGGGACTCTACCCAGCTTTAAGTCCTACCTTCAATGCTTTTGCTCCTTAATATTACTGGTAAGTAATATCAAGCTTTCCGGGTCACATATTTCGACTCAACTTCTCTCCTTATTTGAAAGAATCCTCCTTTGTCTGCAAACTGGAGGATTTTTTCATTAAACCATTTCTGTTCAATGATTATTACGATATATATATTTGTATACTAATGCATAATAATTACCTGGTATGTTACCGGTAATAGAGAATCGTTTCTGTAGTTTATTTCACTATGCGGAACGAATTTAGAACTAATACACAAATATTCTTAAAATTTCTATTAATAGTAATTTCCTTGTTGACATTGCTCTATAAATTCTTTATAATTATGTTGCAATAGTATACAATATAAAGCGAATACTTAAGATTTTCAAAATTGGTACCATTCGATCCACCTGATCTAGATTATTGATAACCACGCAATATCACTGTATCTTCAAGGAGCTCAGGAAAGACACCAATAATTATGAATTCTCCAACATCGTCTAATTTGATAATTTAATATCTTTATTACTTCTCCCGAAGTGAGCAGTGATAAATTTAAAACCTTTGTGTTTTTTTGACGAATAGCTAACAGCAAACAAAAGTACCATTTGGGATTAAGTTGAACAAAAGTATTTCACAAAACAAAGAAACGGTACAAAGCAGGTTTATTGCGTAAAAATTGAAGCTGACATTATAGAAAACGACGCCGAAACGAGTAGAAATAATTGCAGGTTCAAAATATATGTCATTTGCTTTTCAGAAAACGCATCCTTTATAAACAGCACGATAGACAACCCGTGATGTGATATTTTTAGGCGTTTAGTGGTATGGTAAATACCGAGTATGATTATTCTTTTTCATCATTTGATGAGATACATAAAAAAGATAAGGAGGTAAAACGCAAGAAAAATTCGTAACAAATTGTATACATGACCCGAAAACAAAAAAAGAGGAGAATTTTAATGAAAATCAAACGTTTAGCATTAATTGTCTTGGCCGTGCTCACAATTTCGAGCATGTTAATTGGCTGTACAGCACCTGCTGCAAATGCACCTGCCGCTCCTGTAGAAGAAGCTGCTCCTGTGGAAGAAGCTGCTCCTGTAGAAGAAGCTGCTCCTGCAGAAGAAGCTGAAGTAATCAAAGTTGGTCTCTCATTCTCTGACTTCGCAACCGAACGCTGGAAAAATGAAGAAGTATTGATGCGTGGTTTGTTAGAAGAAAAAGGGTATCATCTCAATAAAGCGGGGCAAACGAAAAAGAACTGAAGCCTATTAATTTTTATCATAGGCTGTTAAAATTT
>JAEKNU010000092.1 GCA_016838895.1 Chloroflexota bacterium | reverse complement strand
CGCGCTTCTCAAATTAATTTGGGTTGGTCTTTTCCTAAATCTTAGCTCTACCCCGTTTTATTGAGATGATACAAAATCTCGTATTTCCTCAATGGCTTCATCGGCCTCGGGAAGACCTGTATAAGCATGCCACACATGCCACATTGTATCCCATACTTTCAATGTTGCAACTGACCCAGCGCGGTTAACTTTTTCGGCCAATCGTACCGAGTCGCTAAGCAGAATCTCGTGGTCTCCTACTTGTATGAGCATCGGCGGCAAATCTAACATCTCAGCAAACAATGGTGAAATTGATGGCGAGTTAATATCCGCGCCTTGCGCATAAAGTTGGGCACAATGGATTAATACCTCTTGCGAGGTAAAGGGATCAACATCAGCCCTGGTAATCATTGTTTCCCCTGAGCATGTTAAATCAACAACCGGTGAAATCAGAAAGATCGAAGATGGCAGGCATACGCCTTCATCGCGTAAAGCAAGGATCGCTGCTAATGCCAGACCTCCACCGCTTGAGTCTCCACCAAATATGAGTTGTTCTGGTTTGTAGCGCTGTTTGATTAACTCCCTGTATACGGTTTTGACATCCTCCAATGCTGCAGGATAGGGGTTTTCCGGCGCTAAGCGATAGTCCACTACCAATACAGGAATATGGAAATTCTTTGTTAAACGGGCACCCAGCTCACGGGTTGTTATCGCAGAACCAACAATGAGTCCTCCACCATGAACGTAAATAATAGCACAGCCTTTAAGACATTGTTCATCCCGGATCCATAAACATGGCACGTTGCCAATGTGTTCATTTTCCAGTTCAATACCTGCTGGCAAAGGCGTCTTTAGGACGGCCTCTTCCCATGCCTGGCGTTCTATTGGCAAAGGTGTATCTTCGTTAAGTTCATCCTTTACGATTGTCTTTCTGATTTCGATACTAGCCTTACTTGGCATAATTATTTCCTATATATTCTCTTTGTAGATTTTTATAATCTGGATATCCACCACTTTCATACCTACTATACAGGGTAATTATTGGATTATTATATGTATTGAATTTTCTGTTCCCCCAAAAGAATGTTCAGGAATGTAATACGTATTTCATTATTATTTGAACCTTATCGATGATCGCAACCCATTTATTCATACCCCTTTTAAATGCGGCTCAATAATCTTCGCCACTTTTAGTGACCAATCGATATACATTTCCCCGCCGCTGAGTGCCAACCACTGACTGGTATTCAAACAAGCATAAGCAAAAGTAAAAGCCAGTATACGTTGCTGGTCAATTTTCAGCTCGTCTGCCAAAATACCGGCATGGGTTAACAGACGTGTTTGGTTATGAACCAACTCCGTCATACCCGGATTGCAGAGGGTGTTGGCGCAATCATAAGTACGCTCACCCACCAGGCCTTTCGGGTCAAAGGCCAGCCAACCGCGTGTTGATTGGCGGATATTGCGGTGATGAATGTCCCCGTGCAAAACACGAATATCGCGCTGATCAGCCAGTAATCGTTCGGCCAATGCTGCCGCGCGCACGAAAATGGAATCATCCCCGCTTAATTTATCCGCTTTGGCTTTGTTGAACAATTCCTCAAACCAACGATCTAAGGTGAACATGCCGTCTGTCGGTTTGTCCTGTGGGACGCTATGCAATTGATTCAGCACCCCGGCGATGATGCGCGTGGCGTTTTCGTCCTCGCCGCGCTCAACCAGCGTAACCAGTTCCTGTCCGTCAGCGTATTCCAATAACTGCGCGCCATTATCGTGGCGTAATAGACGCACCGCCCCATGACCATCAAAATAGCGCAGGGTAAAGGCTCCACGCTGCTCTTCGGTTTCGGTGGGGGCTAACAGCTTGAGGATAACCTGCTCACTGCCGTGCTTAACGGTATAAATACGGCTGGTCATCGTTTCGGTGAGCAATTGCGCATCGGAAAGCTGCCAATCGGCTAGATATTGATTCAATCTGGTATTATCCATGCTTGTCATTATAGCATTGAGGGGTGAAAATGCAGCGTTATTCGTCTGCCTGACAATTTACACAGATTTGACGTAATGATCTTCTACATCCCCGTTTTTACTTTCGTTGAGCAGGGCACTCAACTCGCCGATATGGAAAACCATATGATGCAAATTAAAAAGTACGACACCCAACCTGGTTTCACCGGCCCAATTGAAGGATGTGTTTTTTGCGCTGAAATCCATATCATTCAACCATTGCTCCGTTTTCTGCTGAAACACTTTCATGCAGGCCACGATATCCGCTTGAGAGGGTAGGTCACCTTTTGAGACGGTATGCCATTTTGGCTCAAAGAGTTTGCCCGATTCAAATTGGATCGGGGCAGTGTCTTCGATATAATATTTGACGGATTGCAGGATGTGCAGCGAATAGCCAGCAGGTGTGATCTCACCCCTTCCAGCATGCAGCCAGGCGTCTGCCTCAAAATCGTTGACGATGCGCTCAAACAAGCGCCAGGTATGTGCGTATTTCTTCAAGAATTCAGCTTTCATAATTCATTTTCCCTCGTTGTTATACGGTTTAAACCGATGAAGCGGGTTTCTGATCCTTTACTCCCTTAATGGTAAGCCATAAAGCCAGGGATAATTCCGCAATAAAGCTAATTATCAGGCCAGGGTATGAGATGACTTCGTAGGCCGGGAAAAGGAAATACTGAAAAAACCACATCAATATAGCAAAACAATCAATGATCAACAAAACCCCCAAAATTTTGGGAAGGAATCCCGACTTGAAAACCAGATAACCAAGCGGGAGAAGCCACAGGCCCCAAAATATCTGGGCAATCATAAATCCATTTTGGTATAAATTGAGAAACAGGGTTGCCAGGGCTTGCAGTTGGTCTGGCTGGAAACCTTTCAAATATTCAGCACCGCTCAAAAGCAGCAGAACTGCAAATTCGCATAATAAACTGATACATTGTACCGCTACGCCGCCCAGGTTTAATAGGACGAATAGCAAAGCGAGGTCTTTGTTAACCGGTTTTAATAACACATATAGGGCCCAGGCTGACAATAGAAAAAGCACAGCAGCGACTACATCACTTATAAAACTGATTCGGAATAATCCCTCAGATGCCATAATTCTATTGATGATTGCTGCGTTATCTGCGGCTCCGATGGGTCTGGAACCATTGTCAGCAAAGATAAATGTAATAAACCATGCTGAATACAAAATCCCTGCCATTCTTGCAGTTTTTTTGATTGATTTCATTTAATATTTCCCTTTTTGAACGAACCAAAACTTGAATTTGGATTTGCAAATAAATCAACCTAACAATAGAGACAAATGCATTCAACCTTAATGTTTTGCATTATTAGAAGTTTATCTCTGGTAGGTAATCACATTTTTTTGCCTAAAACGATTATAACTTTATCCTTCACAAAAGGCATATTATATCCTGTGCCCAAGATGATATACCTTACGTGTTATTGGCTTTCTTTGTTCACAGGGTATGACATCTTATGCACAATCCACCATTGGCCATCCAGTTTCATCATATTGAAATAATCAATATATTTGTTTTTCTGGCATTCTAACCTGAGTTTTACCGCTGCCAGATGCCCGGTTACATCAATGGAATAAAACTCAGTCTCCCATTGCAGGGTTGCATCGAAATCTTTAGGATCATACCAGGTCATGTATTCATCACGATCAACAATGCAAAGTTTTTTATCACCATCCAAAACAAAGAAGCGCCACTCAGGATGCAAAATCTCCTGGTAGTAAGCCGCATCATTTTTGGCGTGCCCTTCATGATAATACCCCATAATCGCTTCTCGAATGGCCTCTTTTTCGGCGTCATTATTGTGTATGCTCATTCCATTTCTCCTTGATCTTACGGTGAAATAGTTATAACATCCCTGCTCAATTTGTTACTGGCTATGCTCATCTTGCTATTCTGATCCTGCCAACAACGCATTCTGGCTGAAGGATATCAGTTTGCTCATGCTGTGGCCCACACCCGGGAAAAGCTCCAACGTGATTTGACTTTCCACACCGTTTGCTTCTGCAAAGGCATTCATATCCGTCACCCAGTTTCGGCCGATGGTGATGCGGTCCGTGCCCTTCTGTCCAGGGAGCAAATCTACTGGAATCTGGTAGGTGTCATCCAGTCCGACAATGACCGTCAGCGGAACCTGCACGGCTTCCAACCATGTCTCTTGATTCGGAGCAACATTCACTTGCTGGGTGGCGCCATCCTCCCAGGTGAGTTCACTGTGCAGTTCGCCCATGCCGAAAGGCCATTGGATGGCCGGGTCGGGCTGTGGATAGGTGGCAGCGGAAGTGATCACTGCACGTTGAATCTCATCCGGATGCATGACCACATAGCGAGCCACAAACTGCCCGCCGGCCGAATGACCGTATAAATAGAAGGGCTGATGGTTGAGTCCAAGTGCCTGGCGATGATCCTCGACCAATTTATTAACCCATGCATCCGCGCTGATCTCGCGTCCGAACAACCCGCGATAGCCGCCCATGGCGATATCCCCGTAGCGGCTGCTGAAATGCTCCTGATCGAAAGCCGGCACGATGAGCACCAAGTCATTGGCTTCGGCGAAGTCCTGCCAACTGGCCGCATAAAAGACGGCGTTTTGCTCAGGGGTGCCGTCCAGCGGCGTGCCGTGCACCACCACCAGAATATTGCTATCACTGGTGATGTTGTTGGGGATGTAGGAATAATAGGTACCGTAAACATCCTGACATGGAGTCAATTGCCCGGGTACTGTGTTGAAGACCGGCAAGGTCGCTTCAAGGGTCGGGCTTGCTATCTTTGTTGGATACGGAGTGAACGTTACGGTAACTGCTTGAATTACCTGGGGTGTGGATGTAATTTGATTGTTACTGCAGGAAGTAAGGAAAAGAATGAGGGTCAGCAGCACGAGTATTGAGAATGAGCGTTTCATGGGTATTCCTGTGAAATTGAGTGGATAGGGATATTATATAGAAGATGTTTCAGAATAGGGAATTTGTTGAAGATCACGATGGTGATTGAAAATAAAGTTGATCAGGGTTTCTTTGAGTGAGTGTGTAGGATACTGTACAAAGAACGCATCACCACGAAGCGCACAGCACATGAGATTAAGTATTGTCCAACAAGTCTCCATTTTCACGCACAAACTGGTGTGTTAGCAACGCACACTACGCATTTGTTCCACTCGAAATATTTCACAACAACAAAATCGATATGCCGGTTATTGCGTTTTCTTTATAGCTTCAATAAACGCTGGTGGATTGATGATTTTTGCACCATCTTGCTTAATGGCCGTCTCAAACAGGATATCCAATATTTGCTCATTCGTCAGTTGTGGGTTGATTTGCCAGCCCAGGGCCAGTACGCCTGTCAGGTATGGCGCAGACCAGCTAATTCCGCCCAAACCGATATATTGATAATAATTGATGCCTTTGTAACTTTCTGCAGCAAAAGTTCTCCGGGATACGGGAACATGAATCCGTGAGGGATCGGGGTAATAATTATCTATGATGGGCAAACCAGGTGTGCATCTGGAAGGATCATCAGGATGATCAATATCCAATGTACAGGGCGCAACAATGCCTTGGTCTGTAGCACAATCAATGACCAGGATACCGGCATCATTGGCGCGTTCAACGGCTGTTCGCCATAAATCAAGATTTTTTGTGAAGGGGGTACCGGGTCCGCTGGTAACCGTAGAAACAGATACCGCGCGGATTTTTTCACCATCGGGCAATTGGGAATTTTTGTCTATGATCCAATTTAAAGCATCACCATAGGATTGTGCATCTTGTGCCCCAGCAGCAACATAATAAATCCTTGCACCTGGTGCAGTACCTGTATTTTCGCCTACCAGTAAGCTGGTTACCGCTGGTCCGTGATAACTAGCTGCCGACGCAGTTGATTTGGCGAATTCCTGATATTCTATAATTTTGTGTGTAAATTCGGGATGATCCAGGAACAATGTCTGGTCGATGATCGCCACGGTAACGCCCTCGCCATTGATGCCCTCTTCATGCAGCGCACGAACACCCAACCCCGGATTCATTCCAGCCTGGAATATACGCTGTGCGGTAGCGTCAACCGATTCAGGCCATTTGGTGTAGGTGTTGAATTTTAATGTCAGAATAAGTGATTCATCGAAAGCTTGCTCTAGAGAAGTTAATCTTCTCCCACGAACATCCTGAAAAGGTTGGATCGAGTTCGCATCAGCCGTGATTGGAAGATTTGTTGATGTGCTCACGATTTTGGTTGGTTTCAAAATCGGTTCTTGAGTGCTTGTTTCAAGAACAGGTGCGCTGTTCTCTGGGAAACAGGCACTGATAAACAATAGAACCATTATGCTAATAAATATAAAAATCTTTTTCATTAGAATAGCATCCCCTTGTATGTGTGAATTTCACTATGCAATATACCATGAAAAAAAATTATTATACAAGGATGATGTGAATTTTCCTATCCTTGAGTAAATTGATTTAATTGCATTGGTTTCCTTAATGGCATATATATCAAAAGATCGAGTCGGTCATTCCAACACACAATATTCCCTTTCATAACGTATACCGAAAATTACGCCGAATATTGAAAATCTTTTTCTGATTGGCGTTTTGGGCAGATCTACGATGTTCGGAATATACCGGTAGAATCGCTCGAATCTGCCCCTACACGGCATTTGCATTTTCATCATGGTCCTCCCTGCTGACAAAATGGATATAAATTGTATAGTGAAAACCTGAATTCTGGGTGTGTGTTTTGAGGTATGGAAGGCTTTCTTCTATTATCAATCTACACGTAGTTTCCATTGTTTGTACAATTCGACCGTATATCGATCTCATCTCACGACAGTTGGGTATAATTAGCATCACTCTGATACCACATTACAAAAGGAAACATCCATGTCAAATAATATGCCTGCCTACCGCAACCCAGCCTTAAGCATAAAAGAACGCGTGACAGACCTACTCGGCCGTATGACCCTGCAAGAAAAAGTCGGACAGTTGATTATGTGGGACGCCCGTCCCGATGATTTGTCCTTTGTTAATACCCGCCAGCCCGGCTCCGTATTGCATGTACTGGGCGATAAACTGGGCCGCATCATGGATCTGGCCGCACAGAACCGGCTGGGGATTCCCATGCTGGTGGGCGAAGATTGTATTCATGGCCATTCCTTCTGGAAGGGTGCCAATATTTTCCCCACCCAATTGGCCATGGCCGCCAGTTGGCATCCGGACATGCTGGAAAAGGTTGCCCGCATGACGGCCGAGGAAGCCATTTACACCGGTGTGCATTGGACCTTTTCGCCTGTGCTGTGCCTGACCCGCGACCTGCGCTGGGGACGCGTCGGAGAAACTTTCGGCGAGGATCCCTACCTGATTGGAGAAATGGCCGCGGCCATGATTCGCGGCTATCAGGGTAAGGGGCTGGATGATCCCACCGCTATTCTGGCGACGGCCAAGCACTATGCCGGCTATTCGGAAACCCAGGGCGGACGCGATGCCTCGGAGGCGGATATCTCACAGCGTAAGCTGCGCAGTTATTTCCTGCCGCCTTTTGAGAAGGCCGTACAGGCCGGTGCGATGACCTTTATGACCGGCTACCAATCCATGGAGGGGCAGCCCTCCACGGTCAATCATTGGCTGCTGACTGAGGTATTGAAAGAGGAATGGGGATTCGAAGGTGTGCTGGTCACTGACTGGGATAACGTAGGCGCGTTGGTGAAATCACAGCGCATTTGTGCCGACTACGCCGAAGCCGCCGTGGTGGCGATCCGCGCAGGGAATGATATTATGATGTGCACGCCCGAATTCTACGAGGGCGCCATTGAAGCCGTGAACAGCGGCAGATTGAAAGAAGAAGAAATTGACGGACCCTGCGCGCGTCTGCTGGCGCTGAAGTTTCGTATGGGTCTGTTTGAGAATCCGCGCAGACCCGATTTACAGAAGGCAGCCGTTGAAATCGGCAAGCCCGAGCATGTGGCCGTGAACCTGGACATGGCTCGTCAGAGCCTGATTCTACTGCAAAACGACGGTTTATTGCCGCTGGATGCCGATAAGCTGACATCCATTGCCGTGGTCGGCCCCAATGCCGATGATGATTTGCAGCAACTGGGCGATTGGTCATTGGGTGCATGGCAGTATCCCAAGGAAGCCGGCAAGCATCCCCGTGAGAAAACTGTCACTGTGCTGGACGGTATGAAAACAGCCGCACCTGCGGGTGTGCAAATCAAATACGCACCGGGCTGCTCGATTGTTAACAATGACCTCTCCGGTATTCCCGCCGCGGTGGAAGCCGCAAAGGATACCGATGTGATTGTGGCCGTGGTGGGGGATCACCATCAGTATCTTGGTGAGACGCTCAGCACCGCCACCCTGGAATTGATGGGCGGTCAGAAGGCCCTGCTGGATGCGTTAGCAGCCACCGGCAAACCCATGATCGTGGTGCTGGTGAACAGTAAACCCATGGTGCTGCCCGCTTCCGCCAACAACGCCGCGGCGATTATTGAAGCCTTCAATCCCGGCATGCAGGGCGGTCAGGCTATCGCCGAAGCCATCTTCGGACAGCTCAACCCGTCCGGGAAACTGACCGTTTCCGTGCCCGTGCATGTGGGCCAACAGCCCGTCTTTTACAGTCAGGTACGCGGACAACACGGCGAACGCTATGCCGACCTGACCCAGGAGCCGCTCTTCCCCTTTGGTCACGGCCTCAGTTACACGCAGTACACTTACAGTAATCCGCGCCTTTCTGCGGATACGCTTAAATCAGGCCAGTCCGTGGATGTGCTGGTAGATGTAGAGAACAGCGGTCAACGAGCCGGTGTAGAGATTGTGCAGGTCTACGTCAGTGACCTGGTCACCTCCGCCACCTGGGTCAACAAAGCCCTCAAGGGCTTTGCCCGCGTGGCATTACAGCCCGGCGAAAAGAAAACCGTCACCGTAAACCTGCCCTGGGAATCGTTCCGCATTGTCAACGCGCAAGGAGAGATCGTGGTCGAACCCGGTGAGTTTGAGATCCAGGTTGGACCTTCTTCAAGGGATTCAGATTTATTGAAGGTGAAGATGGTGATTGAGGAGTAAGGTGAAGCCCTCTCACTCAAGAGGGCTTTTTTTCTTTATCTTGTCAGTGAGACAAGTGAAGCGCGTGCAACGCTCCCGATAGGGCATGGCGCATGCCCCACTAGGGTACAATCTCAACGTAGGACGGGAAATTATTTGCTGTTTTATAAGTCATCCCTATTGTGTCATTGCGAGCGATTTTTCCTAAACGCATATCAATAATACAATGAGCGAAGCAATCTCCCGGCATGCAAGACCTCAATAATATTAATTAATTCATTCATCTATAATCATTAGATGAATCAAAATCATTACTTCGTCTATATTGTCACAAACCAATACCATAATGTGCTATATACTGGTGTAACAAACGACATTCAAAGAAGAATCGAAGAACACAAAACCGGATCATGTGGAAGATTCACCAGTAAATATCGATGTAATAAACTGGTTTATTATGAAATGGGTGAAGATGTAAAGGCCGCCATCGTTCGAGAAAAACAAATAAAATCTGGTTCTCGACAAAAAAAATAAATCTGATTGAATAATTTAATCCTGACTGGAAAGACCTGTTGCTGGAACTGTTTGATTGATATTTAAATTAAATTCCAGGAAGTAATCCACAACAATCTGGCCGGGAGATTGCCACGAGCAAAAAGCGCTCTCGCAATGACATGACGGGCGCGGTTTCGGAAATTGGCGCTGATCAATCCAACACGTATGAGCCCCTCCCAACACGTGGGACGAAAAATCGCCCAGGTATTGGAAGCCGCGTCTGATTGACGTTGTGGCAATTGTAGGGCAGTGGTCAAAGACCCCGCCGGAAAATGTCGCAAAATGGAAAGGTTTCACAGATTGGAATATGATATGGATTTATGCCAAAAGTGGCGGGATAGCATCCCGCCCTACAAACACAACTGATCAATCCAACTGTTGGTTAGAATGAAGGGGAGATTGCCGCGGGCATAAAGCGCCCTCGCAAAGACACATTGCCGGCTATAGGGGTGGGTCTGCAAAACGGCAATAATCTATCCCAGGCGCATGAGACCCGCCCAAGACGAAGGCAGAAAATCGCCCACGTCTTGAATGCCGCGTCTGATTGGCGTTGTGCGCAGGTCTATTAGGTTATGGATAGATTGACAGGAATATCAATAGGAAACTATAAAATAAATAGGTTTTTTATATAACTTTTTTAGGACATGAACAGCTTCTATCACGTATGCTAAGATAGTAGTAAATTTCAAACTTTAAAAACTAAGGAGAATAATTTCATGAAACTGAATAGACCGAAAGAAGTAACTTTTTGGATTGCTGTAATTCTCGTAATTTTGGGCGTATTAGCTCATCTTGGAGTCATTGCCGGACTTGCTATGTATGCTTTTTGGTTGGTAGTGATCGGATTTGTATTATTAGCGCTCGGAAATATGCTGAGGAATTTTTAGTTATTGGGCAGCTCATTGTTGGTTAACGATTAACCCTGCTGTGCAATAAAATCACTGCGCAAATTGTGGGGATAACAAAGTGAATAATATTGAACAGCAAAGATAAATCACATATTCAAAAGGTGCGCCGTCGGTGCACCTTTTGAATATGCCAGGAAGTATTAAGTGGATGGGAATAGAATAAGCCCAATGCGGCAATCTGCAACAATACAATTTGGGAGTCGTCCTACGATTCTGCATTTTTCATGGTTGACGTATTATCTTACGTCAAATATTTTGAATCTCTCTTTTTAATACTGTTTTGTATTGCTTTTCTGAATGGTGGAATGTATTGGACAAACCACAAAAACAGTTTGTTTTTCCACCCAGGAACAAAAATTATCTTCCTGCTCTTTTTCAATGCATCCAGGGATAGGGATACAACTTCATCCGGTGTCATCCAAAATGAATTGGGGATGGCACTTTTATCGTAGGAAACGAAATCACCAACACTATGAAATTCAGAGGATGTAAAACCAGGGCACAAAGCCTGAATTTTAATTTCCGGATTATCTATCTCCAGCGTAATGTTTTCTGAAAAGGTATTAAGAAAAGACTTTGTCGAATCATATACAACATTTCCCGGGGTTAAACTCAATGCACCCATGGATGAAACATTGATAACAATCCCTCTTTTCCGTTTTTGCATATTCTGAAGGGCTGCATGCGTGAAATACACAGGCGCAGTCATATGAACATGAAACATTCCCATGGATTTATTGATCGGCACATCAATAAATTTTCCAAGTGTGGCAAACCCTGCGCAATTTACCAATACATCCAAATTATCCATTTGACTGATATGCTTTGCAACATCTTCAATTTCTTTTGGGTTTGAAAGATCTACCAAAAGGATTTCACATTGAATGGAATATTCCGATTCAAGCTGGCTGGCTATGGCTTTTAGGCGCTCTTCCCGGCGGGCAAGTAATACCAGATCAAATCCACAGAATGCAAGTTGTTGTGCAAATGAAGCACCTAAACCGGATGACGCTCCGCTGATGAATGCTTTCCCGGGGTTTTCATATTGTATCGGCTTTAGCTTGTTCAACATAAACACCTCCTGCAGCAAAATTGATGTCGTTCCAACCATATTATCAGGCGTTGTTCGACAGTGTATAGCCCTGGTAACCCTATGGTTATATTTACAACACCAAAAGCGGCGGGATGGCAGCCTGCCCTATGACTTACTATAACTCCTGATTTATCGGAAAGATAAACACAGGACTATCGGTCAATTGCACAACCTGCTGGGCTACACTGCCCATGAAAATCAAATCCAGGCCGCCGCGGCCCTGCGAGGTGATCATGATCAAGTCCACGCCTTCACGCTTGCCGACCTCAACGATGGCACGCGCCGGGTAGGAACCAGTCACGGTGGTGCGTACGCGTAAGCCTTCCTGACGTAATTGATCGGCAACGGCATCCAGGTATGCACGCATACTCTTTTCAGCCTGCTTGCGGATGGATTGCACCACGCTGGGCACGGCACGATAACGTCCGCTTTCCGGGACAGCGGGAACACTGATCAGCATCAATTCGCTGTCAAAGAGTTTACCCATCATGCGCGCAAAGGACAGCATCTGCTCAGCAAACACCGAGCCATCCAGCGCCACCAAAATCCGTCCCAGATGTGGGGCTTCTGCCGGTCCGCTTTCGAACACTTGAATCAACAACACAGGAATATCCAGGAGATGTACTAACTTGCTGGAGAGTCCCTCGCGCAGCCAGTTCTTCTCCCCCGATCCGCCGCGGGTGGTTACCAATACCAGGTCAACGCCGTGTTCGTCTACATATTCGTGTGTGGCCTCCGCCGGGGATTCGGCGCGCACCACGCAATTCACCTGAATACCGGCCGCATGAATTTTCTTGGCCACATTGCACAGGTAGTTTTCAATTTCAGCTTTACCCTGATCACCTTCATAGGAGCGCGAGGCAGCCAGCAGGGTAAGTTGCGAGCCGCTGCTCTCACAGATATACATGGCCATAGGCAGGGTTTGGGCGGCGTAATCGGATCCGTCCAACAGGGTGATGATATGGTCAAAATCATTAAAATCCTTGATCTGATGCGGTTCGGCAAACGGTTCCGGGCTCCAATGCAATTTCTTGGGCAGGGCTTCGCCGTTCATCTCCAACTCCGTGGAGAAATTAGTTTGGCCAAAACCAAAGCCGGCTAGCATGGTCGAATCGATTTGTCCCAGATAATCCATTTCCGGGGAAGGTGCACCAATGCGCTGACGAAAGTAAGTGAATGCTATATACAAAATGGGAATAAAAACCAAATAAGTCCAGGCGCCTTCAAAGAATCGTTCTTCAAAAATAATTGCCGTGGCGCCGGTGGTCAGGATCGCAGCGATGGTGGTGCCCGCGATCAGGGCCGCATTGCGGATAGAGAACTTTTCCTTTAATTTGCGCAGTAACCGCTTGGTCACTGCCCAGCCTGTCATACTCAATAAAATAAAAACACCCGCGGCATACATGGCCAGGTAGGTTTCTTCGCTGGTGCCGAAAAAGAGGAAGCTGAAACAGACAATGCCAACTTCCAGCCAGACAGGTTTATCGGCGACTTCATATTCATTCAGCGCACCAAAGGCACGCGGAATGTAGTGGCGCTCGCGTAAGCCCAGGGCCAGGTTCTGCAAACCCTGGGCACTGGCCGCCGATGCGGACATGAGTACAAAGATACCCACCAGCGAGCCGATATACGGCAATGGGGCAGGTAGTAATTTATCCATGGTTTGGGTGAAAACGGAAACGTGGGTATTGGCAGGATCGGACATTGAGAAGATCGCCGGTCCAACGATTAGCATGGTGGCGGCGGTGGTGCTCATGATGATTAAAAGGCTCTTGAAAGCCTTATTACTTTTCTGGGCAGGGCTGCCGTCGTAGGCCGCTACCAGGTTGGCAAAGACCTCGATACCGGTCATCACCGCCAGGATGCGCACAAAACCGCCAATGGTGAAGTGAAGGTTCTCGGCAGAGAAAGCCTCCAGGGAGAAAACCGGCAGATGGAAGCCGGTACGGATCACGGTAGCAATGATCATCATCCACAGCAGGATCAGTACACCCAGTGTAGCCGGGCCGAAAGCGCGCGCGGCCATCTTTGGTCCGCGGTTGACCAGCCAGCCGGTCAGCAAACTGAGCCCGATAGCTACCAGCGTACGGTATTGAATACCCAGAATATGATCGTTGAGTGCTGGAAAACGGTCGGCGATAAAGGTGACCATGGCGGCCATACTGACCAGGAAGGTCAGCGTATATTCCACAAAGGTGATGGCGGCATTCACCTTGACCGCCCAACTGCCGAACTCCTCTTCACTGAGGCCGCTGCCGCCGGATCCGTCCGTGACCCATTGCATGACCAGTCGGTACATGGCCGAGACCACCGCAATGGTCAGGATCGCCAGCCAGACTGCTCCGCCAAAGATTACTTTGGCCGCAGAGGATACGATGATCAGGCTGAGGAAGGGTCCGAATACATACAACGGGGAGGTTGCGGGATCACCGCCACCGGCTAAGGCACCTTCGAAGGGATTCTTGAGTTTGTGAGAAACATTTGCTGCCATAGGTTCATCCTTTTTAACAATAAATACGGAACGGATAAGAATCAGGTTCAATGTTGGCGGGGATGTTAGGCGCTACCCGAAATTTAATTATAGATGATATTACATGAGAAATGGGGATGAAAAGGTAATGTAGGGGCGATCAGCAGTGGTCTGTTCCAATCAGATGTAGGACAATTCATGAATTGTCCTACATCTGATTTTTTTCTAACGCAAAAACCATTTCAACAGGCGGCGTTTTAGATCCGTGGGGGGTAAATAGCGCAAGGGGATATCCATCCAGAAAGGTTTCTTGACAATGCTCTTTTTATGACTGAAAGTATCAAAACTGTATTTGCCATGGTAGCGTCCCATGCCGCTGTTGCCCACGCCACCAAATCCCATGTGTGATGTAGCCACATGGACAATCGTATCGTTAATGCAGCCACCGCCAAAGGAGAGTTCATTTAATACGCGCTGCTCCAAGGCTTTATCATTGCAAAACAGGTACAGGGCCAGCGGCTTTTCGCGGCTGGCAATAAATGAAAATACCTCATTGATGTTTTCATAGGTCGGGATCGGTAAGATGGGTCCGAAAATTTCATCGGTCATCACAGAAGAATCCAGATTCGGTTCATCCAGCAGGGTGGGT
>JAEKNU010000091.1 GCA_016838895.1 Chloroflexota bacterium | reverse complement strand
TTTTAACAGCCTATGATAAAAATTAATAGGCTTCAGTTCTTTTTCGTTTGCCCCGCTTTATTGAGATGATACTTTTTATGTGACAAATGTCATTTTTTGTTTGAAGAATAGGAGGAACATACCATGAGCCAGCTTGAAATCATTGTTGAATCCACCCACGATGCCCTTATCGCTGAAAAACATGGCGCCAATCAGTTAGACCTAAAAGCCTGTTACTGTCAGGGAGGGGTTACAACCTCTGCCGGTACGATTGAAATGATTTGCCACAGCGTCTCTATTCCGGTGTTGGTCATGATTCACCCCCATAACCCTATTTTTTGTTATTCAAAAAGTGATTTAAAGATCATGTCCAGTGATATTCGCCTGGCACGCAGTTTGGGAGCGTCCAATTTTTTAATTGGCTGTATCACACCCAAGAAAGAAATTGACCAGTCTGCATTACGCCAATTAAGAGACGCTGCCGGTGAAGCTGATCTGCATTTCAACCTGGTCTGGCAATTGACGCGAGAACCATTCACAGCCTTGGATGTGCTCATCAGCCATGATATAAAATCGATCCGCAGCAGCGGAAAAGGATTTTTAGGAGATCAAGCCGTTGATCATCTTCCTGAATTAAAAGCCATCCAGGCTCATGTGGATGGCAAAATGCAGGTGTTTGCGGCTGGTGGCGTAAATGCGCAAAACATGGCCAAAATCAATACCCAAAGCGGCGTTTACAACTTTCATACCGGATCAGGTGCCAGAAAACCTGCCCAGCCATTCGGGCCGGTAAACGCCGCATATGTGCAACAACTGAAAGACGCTATTGATGGAGTCAAATATTTTTGAATAGACAAACAGAATTACTGGAGCTATCGCAAGGCCGCTGTCTGAAATAACATATCCTTCAGTATTATCCCTTCTGCTTGAATGGGCTTTTCATAGGCAACCACATCACCAGATATGGCATGCGTCGGACACCAATGGAAGCATGCTGTGCAATTTTCGCAATGATGCTGCCATTGCGGTTTTCCATGTACCATTTCAATATTCTGTGCCGGGCAAACTTTGGCACACATAGCACACCCTGTACAGGCCTCACTGACCTGGAAGGTACAATCTGCTAGTAAAGTTAATCTCATAAAATCATCATCAGTTGCACCTGTCATTTCCTGATAATGAACCAAAGCCATTTTCTTTTGAAGTTTCAGATACGGTTTTAACAACATCTTTTTCAGCGTTCCTGGACGCTCAATTTCAATGGATTGCCGATTCCGAATGATTTCCAGATATTGCGGTAGGCGTTGATGCCATTCATCCAGTCTCTTTTGGCGTTCAACTTTTTCATCTTCCAAATCAAAAGAGAGGGGCTGTTTAAAAAATGCATGACGCATTTTGGTTGTACTTTTGTGAGGTACGTTTAACAATACCGTAAATCCGGCACCCAATGTTCCACCCAGTGATGCCAATCGTTGGCTTAACTTCTCCATTGTATACCCAGGAAATCCGCTATGCAGACCCACTGCGAAAATATATTTCCCTTCCAGATGGTTCAACTTTTCAATAAATTGAGCGACCAAGGGAGGCAAACCGCTTTCTCCAAAGGTAGCATGATATATCGGAAAGACCAGGCCGATTACATCAGCATCAAGTTGAATCTTTTTTTCCTTAATTCGGGAAATCATCGGGAGCCATTCTCCCTGCAATTCCTTTGCTAGTTCACGGGCAATAAACAATGAATGCCCCACCCCAGTAAAATAATAAATTTCACATTTCATAATCAAATATACGCTCCAAATTCGTTGAAGTTGCATAATATTATTTCTTTAGGGTAAAGGATTTTTGTCATTCAAACAAGGATATAACAAGGCATTAAACAAAAAAACGCACTTTGCGATTACAAAGCGCGTTCAAATCATTATCGGAAATCTACTTTTCAAATAATGCGTACAACCCTTCGGAAAAAGCCTTTGGATAGACAGAGAAATGGTTTTCACTTGGGTATTCTTTCATCGTACAATGCAAACCATCATACTTGCGATCTGTGAGCACTTTGTACAATTCTTTTACTTCATCAATATAGGTAGGCGTTGGTTCAATCGGACAGTATGAGAAAAATACATCTGCATTAATGGCTTTGTTCGCCGCAGCAAATGCCTCTTCCATTTTGAAGATGGCTTTTTCGCCCCAACCCACAAATGGACTGGCCATCAAATACTTCTGAAAAACAGGATTGGGCTGCAGCATGGCGTACATGGCAAACAAACCGCCCATGGAGTGCCCTGCCAGCATGGCCATGGATTCATCTACACGGAAATTTGCCCTTACAGTTGGCATAATGGTATTCACAAGGAAATCATAAAATTTGGCTGCTCCACCACTGGCCGGAATTTTAAAGTTTGGATTATTGTAATTAAATGTCTCGTCAACAGTTTGAGTAAAATCACGTACACGGGTAAACAACCAGGGGATAGCCCCGCGTTCGTAACCGATACCTACAACGATCATATCCGGAACATTTTTGCCTAAGCCAAAATTGTTTCCTAAATTGATATAGTCCAAAGTTGTTCTAGCTAAACCCATGGCGGCATCGCCATCCAGCACAACCAGCAGCGGATATTTCGCATCCGCTGCCATTTCATAACTCGCAGGAACGGAAACGCGTACAACAAATTTGTCGCCAATTTCAGGAGATTCAATTTCAAATACTTGCATGCTGTAGGGATTCTTTTGGATCATTTCAACGCTTTGTGATGACATTTTCTTTCTCCTTGTTCGATAGATAGTGTTCAACGTACTACTATATTTTACATTTTCCAGCAAATTACTAACTATACTATAGCACTAATTAAATATATCACCAACAAATTCCATGCACAATTTGTACTTATCCCCAAAAGGCTATGCTTTTTTCACATAAGATGATCTA
The DNA here is from genome assembly GCA_016838895.1 of Chloroflexota bacterium. Lineage (GTDB taxonomy): Bacteria > Chloroflexota > Anaerolineae > Anaerolineales > Anaerolineaceae > UBA5203. The sequence goes on along the minus strand of JAEKNU010000091.1, from coordinate 12,552 downwards.
GCTTCTTCATACTCTGCGATAAATCGGTCGACTGGCACATCAGCAATAACCTTTGCAACCACGTCCAATGGTAAATTTTCCAATTTTCGGAAACGTACACAGGATTTTCCCATATCCAGCTTTTTCCCTGCGGCTTGAAACCCTTCCTGAAATTCATATCTGCGTGCTGCGTCCTGATACACAGCCGATAAATACAAAGCATAATGATTCTTCTGCGCAGCTAACGCAGCATACATCAATGGCTTTTTATTATATGTCTTCGGATATCTGGACAGAGGTACTTCATAGGTGATCATGCCCCAATTCAATACTTCTTCATACCCATCAGGCAAATTGGCAAGGACCACGTCTCGTACAGCAGATACAACCTGACGCCGTTCCGGGGGCAATTGCGCAAGATACGCTGACACTGTGTTTGCAGTACTGGATACCATTATTAACCTCCTGATTAATACAGATAAGTTTTGTCTCATTTTATCTGATTTCAGAGGAAAAAGAAAACAATCAATCTGAAATTGTGAACAATTCTTATTGCTCTTCCCACACGGAATGATATGCCCCGATTGATTCAAAATAGGTCACCATACGTTGATAAAATGGATGAATGGTGATGGTGGCGCTATCCCCGATCACGATCAGTTTTCGCCGTGCTCGCGTCAATGCCACGTTCATGCGACGAATATCCTCCAGAAATCCGATTTCGTTTTCAGTATTCGAACGTACCAGGGAAACAATGATGGCTTCTTTCTCCCGCCCCTGGAAACCATCAACACTATCAATTTCAATCATGACATCGGCACATTTTTCACGCAGCAAACGCACCTGCGCAGAATAAGGCGTAATAATCGCCAGGTCGGCCGGATTCACCCCGGCATCCAACAATTCCTGAACTTTGCGCAGTACCAAATTGGCTTCTTCCACATTATATTTACTCTCGCCATTCGGATCGCTTTCTTCATCATAACTGGCTCCAGCAGTATCAATAAAATGCAATGCCGCTTCTGTAAAATCATTCGTCTCAATTCCTGGTAAATCCGATAGCAAATGATTTTCTACCGTTTTATCCGCCTGTAATTGATTTTCATAGAATTCCTGAGAGGAGAAGTTCATGATTTCCTGATGCATACGGTATTGGACTGTCAATTTTCTGGATACATGTTTTTCCAATTGCAGCATCAAACGTTCCATCAAGCTAACACTTAACCCCTCTTTTGCAGCCGTCTGAGAGATCACCGTTGGCGGCAATTGATATGGATCACCGGCAAGCACCAATCGATCCGTGTACTGCAGCGGAATCCAAGTAACCGGTTCGATACCCTGGCTGGCTTCATCCATGATGCACCAATCAAAATGCTGACCTTCCATCATAAATGGATCCAATCCTGTTGTCGTGGCACAGATGATCTGCGCCTGATCTAATATGCGGTGCATAATCTGTTTTTCGAGTTTACGGGCTTCCGCCAGCATGCTGCGTGCTTCCTGGCGCAACTCATTACGCATTCCGGGTTCCGGTTTCGCCCGTGTATAACGTGCTGCCTGATCCTGTAACTGCCTGGCTTCCCGATTTAATTGCTGTACCATCTTCATGTCAGGGTGATGCTCAACCTGTTCATCCAATGAAACACTGCGGTTTCCTGGCATCATCCGCGCCGGATGTCCCATCCTTAAAGCTTTTTCACCACTGAGCAATAATTGGCTGAGCAAATTGTCTACACCCATATTGCTGGGGGCCACCGCCAGGATGCGCTGATCCCGATGTACCAGTTGACGAATCAGCTCAACAAGCGTGGTTGTTTTTCCTGTTCCTGGAGGTCCATGCAAAATTGCCAGATCTTCGGCACTTAAAGCGAAACGTATGGCCTCTTTCTGTGATTTATTCAGATCCGGATTAAATGCTTCAAAATATGCCGTGGTATGAAAACATGCCGGGCAAATATTAAGTAATATATCGCGCAAATCAGCCAAACGCGAATTACGCGCGGATTCGGCAATATCCATCCCTTTTTGCATTCGCTGCCGGGAAATTTCATCGCCAGCTCTTTCTAGGCGATATAGCGGGAATTCATTGCCCTCATCAGGCCAATCAGGTAATGCGATCTGAATCTGATCAGACTGCATACGCGTAACCACGCCGCGCCAATTTTGATATAGCTTCTTGCCATTACTATGGTCCTCTTCTGAAAGAAGAATAGGCGTACCACTGCGGAAACGCGTCCAGGGCAAGGACAAATTTTGGTTTCGCTTGGCCAACGTCAGCAGTGTGCGCCCGCCCAGACCAACTTCTTCATCCCGAATCACCAGAGTGGTGATCAGATTCCCTGACGTTTCAACTCCCCCTGATGCATTGCGTTCTAATGCTTTTAATGCCTCTTCCTGCTCGGCTTTGGCTTCAAGTGCCAGCAAGTGGCTAAGTTTTTTGAAATGTTCTGCGATAGACAAAGGCATAACCAACATGGCTGAAATCCAGCGAACAATAACGTTTATTTGCGCATAACATGATTTTGTATCCAGAAGTGTATCATGAACAGCATAACATAAAATTCCGCTAATCTAACTCTTCTGTTATCAATACCATCTCCATCATATCACCGGAAAAATCAGGTTTTAAATCAGGATTCCTCAGCGTAATTGCATTGACCACGTCCATACCCTCAATAACCTGACCAAAAATGGTGTACCCACCATTAAGAAATTCTTGCGGTCCAAATGTGATAAAAAACTGACTACCATTGGTATCCCTGCCCGCATTGGCCATAGCCACCACTCCGGCTTTATCAAAGGTCAAGTCGCTATCCTCGTTAACAAACTGATAACCCGGTCCACCGCCACCAGTGCCAGATGGATCCCCACCTTGCGCCATAAAATCTTCCAAAACGCGATGGAAGGTCAGGCCATCAAAATACCCTTCCCTGGCCAGAAAAACAAAACTGTTTACCGTAATGGGCGCTTTATCTGCCAGGAGTTGAATCTTGAATTCACCCCCTTTTTGCATTTTGACCGTCGCATAATACGTCTTGGCCGGGTCAATCTGCATTTCAGGTGCCTGAGCATATTGCCTTGAAACTTTTTCCGCAGATTCAGCCGCCGCTGGCAGGGCATTTTGTGCTGCGGGTGTTTCCTGTGCATTGTTCTGTGAGGAAATCATCAATCCAATCACCAGCGCTAAAACCAGGATTGCCCCAGCATAACCCAATATGGTGTTAATCTTTGCTTGCATTTTCTTTTTTTGTTTATACGTTTTTTTCTTTTGATTGGTTTTTATTGCCATTTCGATAACCTCAGTCTAAATGATGGATTTATTAGAAGGAAATATGATGAATGCATCGGATTGTCTTATTCGATACTTATGATTATACGAGGAAATGCACCCGGAAAGCACATTCCTGGGTCGGGCAATTTGATGTGGTAATTTTTTATGATTTCAGATTCTGGCATTTTTTCCGAAAGGGAGAATTTTATTTGCATCATAAAATACGATACATATTCACTGCTCATCAGGATTGGGATCATGCTAATCTGTGTTATGCCTGAAGCGTCATATAATCTAGCCAAAGAAATGCAAAGATAATTATATGTCACTATTGACATATAATGTTTTACATATATAATAGAAACATGATTAAATATATTCTGCTTGGTTATTTGAAGTATCAACCCATGACCGGGTATGATCTCAAACAAAGTCTGGATCATTCCGTGTCGCATTTCTGGCATGCACATCACAGCCAGATTTACACCACATTGCGCAAATTAGACAATGATGGCCTGGTTTCCTCCGAGATCATTCCACAACAAGGTTCCCCGGACAGAAGATTATATACAATTACAGCAGCGGGACAGCAAGAAATGGAGTCATGGATCAACCAACCCATGACGCACATCTCTCTTTTAAAAGAAGAGTATCTGGTGCGCTTGTTTTTCTCTGCTGAGCGCAACCCACAAGAAGTCATTGCAGAATTGATCCTGCAAATTAAATTACATGAAGAAAAATTACAGGTCTTCTATCAATTACAGCATCATCTAGAAAACAATGCCAGAAAAGAACATCCCGAATTTGAACGTGACATCCATTTCTGGTTGTTCACCTTAAAAATGGGATTAAGTTTTGAAGAAATGTATATCCAATGGCTGAATAATACGCTGCATGAAATTCAAAATATGTAGCATGGTTTCCAAATATATAAATATGGAGTTTAAAATGAACATCATTGTACTAAACGGTAGTCCAAAGGGAAATTTAAGCGGCACCTTACAATATGTGGCCTATCTGGAAAAAGCTTACCCTACTCATCAATTTGAAACCATTCATATTGCCCAGCAAATTAAGGGAATCGAAACCAATCCGGATAAATTTGAAGGAATCATACAGCAAATTCGATCTTCAGATGCTCTGATCTGGTGTTTTCCCCTTTATTATATGATGGTTCATGGGAGCCTTAAACGATTCATTGAATTAATAGATGAGCGTGATGTAAAACAAGCATTTCAAGGGAAGTATTGCGCATCTATCTCTACTTCCATTCACTTTTTTGATCACACGGCCCACAACTATATTCACGCCATTAGTGATGACATGAACATGAAATACATTGCTGCATTTTCACCAGCGATGAATGATTTACTCAAATCTAAAGGACAACAGCAATTATTGCAATTTGGCAAGCTGTTTTTGCAAACGATTGAACAAAAACAAATTACCCAACCTCAATTTTTTCCTGTTCAAACACGCGACTTTGTATACCAAAATAACAAGCCAAAAAACTTTGTTGATATCACGAACAAGAAAGTGGTCATCTTGCATGATGCCCTTGAACAAGACCATAACCTGAAACAAATGTTGGCCCATACCCGTGCTGTGTTTGGTGAAAAAGCTGAAGTATATAATATCCGGGATATTGAAATCAAAGGTGGTTGTCAGGGTTGTATGCACTGCGGAGGTAGTTATCGTTGTACATACGAAGGCAAGGATGATTACATCGAGTTTTATAAGAGCAAAGTCATGAAAGCCGATATCCTGGTATATGCAGGGACAATCAAGGATAGATACTTATCTTCTCGATGGAAGACATTTTATGATCGTTCATTTTTCAATACTCACACCCCTGTCCTGCAAAACAAACAATCAATTTGGCTGATATCAGGTGCATTGGATCAAAATCCGAACTTAAAACAAATTCTGGAAGCATATCACGAATTCCAGGAAGCCAATCTGGTTGGCATTGTCAGTGATGCATACGGCACCTCTGAAGATATAGATCAGATGATTGAACAACTATGCGGAAGAGCTGTTGAAAATTTGAAAGATAATGTTTCTCGCCCGGTCACATTTCTTGGTGAAGGTGGCATGAGAATATTCCGCGATGAAATCTGGGGGGGATTACGTATGGTCTTCACCGCGGATCATAAAGCTTTTCGGCGCCTGGGATATTACAAAACATTTCCTCAGAGAAGTTTTCTGAATTTCATCATGCGGGTATTTTTAGTTCCTTTGCTAAGCATACCAGCGATTCGCAAAGGGTTTAATACCCAAATGAAAGAACAAATGGTCATGCCGCTAAAAAATGTGGTTGCAAAAGCAAGATTTTAGACTTAGAAATACAAAAGAAAGTCCCTGCTATTGGCAGAGACTTTCTTTATAATCTGGAATTAATTATAGCTCTACAACAGCCGCTTTTGGTGCATTTTCCATCACAGATTCAATGCCATTCTGCATCGAGGAAGTCGAGGAATACATTTCACTTCTTCCAATGACTTCTCCATTTGTAGCTTTCAAAACAAAATAAGGCTGTCCATTCTTGGACTCCAATGTTTCGAATTGAGCTTTACTCTTTGCATTCTTTTTAACAGATTCAACACCATTTAATGCGCTAGCTTTGGCTTTATAACTTTCACTGGTTAAAATAATCTGACCATTACCGGCTTTAAGATTGAACATAAACTGACCACCTGCAGTTGTCTTTACTTCAAATTTTCCTGCCATACGAATACTCCTCCTCTAAATTTATAGTTACTATTTATTCCATTATAGTGCAGTTTATGAGGAATAAAAACAGAATTTTCCTATGATTTTTATCAGAATTTTTTTAATGATTTTGTACAAAAATGCATGCTATATCAATTTTGGTTGATGCGTTTTATTTAAATTTGTACGTTCATGTTCCAGCAACCATTGTTTTCGCCAAATACCGCCGCCGTATCCACCTAATGTTCCGTCTGTACGGATCACCCTGTGGCAAGGAATAATTATAGCAATACTGTTTTTTCCATTGGCATGTCCCACTGCCCTGGTGGCATTAGGATTTTCCATTTTTTTTGCTAAATCTAGATACGACCATGTTTCTCCTGGTGGAATGGTTTTCAACAGTTTCCATACAGATTTTTCAAAATCCGAGCCTAACGCCACTAACGGAACAGAAAATTCCAAGCTGGTTCCTTCAAAATACGCTTTTAACTCATTTTCAATCTGATCCAGACACATGTGATTTCCCGGCACAATACTGCATTTCAGATGTGCCCGCAGGCGCTTGATTTCAGTCTCCAATGCCCGGCGATCCACAAACTCTAACAAATGTAAACCGGCGTCATCCGCCAATGCCAGCATTCCACCTAGGGGTGTGTCAATCCATCTGGCAAATAACACATGTGCCTGATCTGCCTGGCTGGGCGGCGTACCAAACAGTTGTTTGAATGCCTCCCAAAAGCCGCTGGACGAATTAAATCCATGGTTAACTTGCGCAGCAATCACTGCATCTCCTGCTTGTAAATCGTGTAAAGCTGATCCCATTCTACGCCCTCGCTGGTATTGTTGAAATGTCATGCCATAGGTGCGCTTAAATTGTCGCAGTGCAGTAGATGGATCTATATTCATGTTTCGTAAATCCTGACTGGTTATCCTCTTGGTTGGCGCTTCATCCAGTAAATTTGTTAACGTCTCAACCAATGCTGACCTGTTCGGCACACGATCCATAGGATGACAGCGTTTGCAAGGCCGGAAACCCGCAAACAAGGCTTCTTCAATCATCGAGAAAAATTGCACATTTTCCGGTTTGGGCTTTCGGGCCGTGCAAGTAGGCCGACAAAATATCCCTGTCGTTTTCACTGCCGTAATAAAAATACCTTCAAAACTGGCATCACTTTCCAGCATAGCTTTAATCATCACTGTGTGAGGCGGTAATCTATTCATAATTTGCAGTATACCAACAGAGACATTGTCTTGCATCCGTTATTCGGGCATCGAATTCCTAATCTATATGTTCAACAGGGATTATTACAACGCCTCCCATGTATCGCTCTTCAACATGACAATAAATGCCATTGACATAACAATTGCTACCTTCATATGGTGCACCGGATTTAACATAGATACCTGCCAATCCGCCGCTCAAATGTGTATTGAAAAAGCGAAGACTGTATCCGTTTTCGTCTTTTGATAATTCCACACAATCCATGCAAAGCGCGTATGGATATCTCGGATTTGTTTCTATCATGCGATTACAGGTTGGACAGGCATGTTGTCTCATATGTGGTGTATTCAAATTCCTTTTTCCTAAGGTCCTTGATAGCCATCCATACCATATCGATAATCCAGCATTGCTGCAATCTCCGGCAATTGATTTGCTAAATTTACTCCGGGGCATACCGTCACATTTGGCTGGAAATCCCGATGCCCAGCCAGATGCGTCACCTGATATTCTTGTTTCAGCACAATTAATAATTGCGTCAATGCATCAATTTGTGCCTGCGTAGGATTGATTACTTCGAAATTGCCCAACAAAACCACCCCTACAGATCCTGTGTTATAGCCGCCGGTATGCGCTCCCCTGGCATAAATATCTCTTCCTTCATATACATTACCCTCAGCATCAATCACAAAATGATAGGCAATATCTGCATAGCCCTTCATATTGAAATGCAATTGTTGGATTTCATATGGACCATCACGGATATCCAATGCAGAATGATGAACAATCACCGTCCTTAAAATCTCTCTCAGGGGTTGATCATACACCATCCAGCCATCCAAATTGTTCACCGGATTATACAAACCATGCTCTGCAACTGAATCAAAATCAGGCGGCAAAGCATTCCAATCCTGACGAGAGATCATCTGTAAAGAAAACAAATTATTCTGCATAGGATAGGCATCTGCAGTTAGAACAACTGGCAATCCCAATAACACAACGCCTGTCCAAAATCGCAATAGTTTCATTCTATTAACATCTCTTGTTGTTTATAAACATAACAAAGAATCTTCTCTTTTGCCAAATAGTCTTCATCCTGAAAGTGAATGGAAAGATTAGGCGTAAGTTCGGCAACATGCTGCATGCCATGCTGCAGCAGGAATAAATCAATTGTTGCCGGTAAATCCACAATACGTGTCAAATTCCCGCGCATTTCTTTTTGTTGTTGTTTCCAGTATTGCCGACGTGGATTTTTCATCTTTTGAACTCCATCTAACCAAATACAATGATTGTTATGTAATTACCATTATTTTACAACATGATCTAATCCAAATTTTTCGTTTATAATTTTGAAAACGTATCAATTGCTTTGAAAAAATTCCCAGCATCCAAGGAAGCTGTAAATTATGCTAATTCTGTCATTTCTCATTGTATTTAGTACAGCAATAATTCTCAATGCAATTATTAATTTCCGCAGCATAATTGCTCAATTTTTGACAATTTACATATTTAGCTTTGCTACGATCGCATTTTGCTTACATATAGCAAATCTCTTTCATATTATGAATAATCAAATAGCAGTCCTATTCATCGCAATGGTAATTTTGGGCGCTGTATTCTTAGTTTGGAGAAAATCGAGTAGGAATAATCCATTGGATTTCTTCAAAAAAATATTCTCAATTGTTACACAAATACCAGTAATTGATATTATCAAACAATATCCATTTTTGTTTGCTTTAGGCCTTGCCATCTTTTTTGGCTACATATTCAATGCACTTGTTATTTACATTGTTCCGCCTAACAATGTAGATAGCCTATCCACGCATATGTCACGGGTTGCATTCTGGTTACAACACGGGGATTATTTCCCTTGGGAAACGCCCAGAAAATGGCAAGTCATTTATCCGGTTAATGCTCAGCTTCAAATGTACTGGAATGTTTTATTCTCCCGAACAGATCGATTTGTAGGCTATGTGCAATATCTGGCAGCAATATGCTCAGCCGTAGCTATAGCTGGTATTTCTCGTATAAACCAGGCTTCCTACAAACAATCTGTGTTTGCCGGATCTATTTTCCTCTCCCTGCCATTCATTGTCCTGCAATCTACAACTACCCAAAACGACCTGATAACATGTGCCTTGTTCATCACCTCGATCTACTTTTTCTTCTATGGGATGATTGAACAAAAACGCTCTGCTTTCATCATCACAGGCATTACAATAGGTTTAGCCGTAGGCACAAAACAAACCTTGTTTTTCTTATTACCTCCCTATCTGATTCTAATGTTACTTTCATGGCTCGTATTTAAAAAGGTTCGTTTTTCTGACCTTTTCCATCTTGGATGGGTATCAATTCTCACTTTTTTTCTGATTGGCTCTCAAATATTTATTATCAACCAGATAAAATATTCAAATCCGCTTGGCCCAACCGAAACGATTAAATATCAATCAACTGGTATCATCACATCAGATAATGTTGTAGAGCTAACTGTGCTAAACACCACAAGATTTATGTATCAAATGGCTGATTTATCCGGTCTGCCAGATCCACTTTGGGGGTATGGTATAAAGTTTAAAGCCTTGGTAAGCAAACCCATATTTTCATTATTAAATATTGACGTCGAATCTCCTCAGGGTGTTTACCCTGGACATGAGTTTTCACTACTTAAACGTTACCCGCTACAGGAAGATTTTGCCTGGTGTGGCCCCTTGGGTTTTATCATATTGCTTCCTTTGATGCTTATTGAACTCATTTCCGGTTTACGAAAGAAAAATCTATATCGAATAAGTATTTCCATTTTCTATGTACTATATTTCTTGTTTCTCGTTGTTTTTCGCCCTGGATGGGATCCGTATCAAGGTAGATACTTTATGCCAATCATAGCGCTTGCTACACCACTAACTGCATTTTGGATTCAAGATACAAAACTCTCTAAACGCCTCAGTTGGATAGGATCAATCATCGCAATATCAACACTATTAAGCTGTTTGTTCCTAAATCCTGCAAAAACAATCACTGGCGGGAGATCAATCTGGAATATGGATCGTACACAACTATTATCGATACAAAACACCTACATGATTGATAGCATGATCCTCATTGAAAACGAGCTGCCGTTAGACACCATTCTTGGCATTGCAACCACAGGCAGCTATTACCCAGATTATATGTTTTTTGGAGCAGACTTCTCCAGAAAAATTATTCCAGTATATCCATCCGACAAGATTGATGATTATCAATGGATCAAATATAACAATATAGAATATATCCTGGTTTTTTCAGGAGAAGGTTACCCATCAACAGCATTGCCATATTTGCAATTATTAACGAAAACCAATGTATGTAAATTATATAAAGTAGACCATTTTTACCAGGAATGATATTTACTAACAGGAGTATGCATTCTTGATCAATAGACTTTCATCCCTTTTCCAGCAATCTAATTTTCTTTTTCTGCCCAAAATTTAGTCGAAATGTATAGTATTTTTCTAACAATATACCAAACGAATTGACAGAATACATACAACCCCATACAATCAAACATTATGAGTAAAAACCATATTTGGATCGTATTAGCCGCATACAATGAAGCTCAAACAATATCAAATGTCCTGAACGATTTAATCCAATATCCATATCAAATAATTGTGGTTGACGATGGTTCTGAAGATAATACGTCTGAATTGGCATTAGCCTTTCCTGTGACGGTTTTACGTCATATTTGCAATCTCGGTCAAGGGGCAGCTTTACAGACTGGCATCAGTTATGCCTTGTTGCAATCAGATACTCAGGCAATCGCCACTTTTGATGCAGATGGACAACACAACCCTGAAGAAATTGTACATCTTCTAGAACCTGTTTTGAGTGGAGCAGTGGATGTTGCTCTTGGAACAAGGTTTGCCCACTCGGATAATGCAATTAATATGCCTTTCACAAGACGAATGATGTTAAAAGCAGCCATATGGTACACCCGTCGGTCAACGCGACTTACTCTAACCGACACTCATAATGGATTTCGAGCTTTTTCTGCTGCGGGAGCAAAAAAAATTCAAATTTCTTCAAATCGCATGGCACATGCGTCTGAAATATTAAATCAGATTAGTAAGCATAAATTGCGCTATCAAGAAATTCCTGTCACGATTCGCTATACAGATTATTCTCTCTCTAAAGGACAATCTGTTTTTGAATTTATTAATATCTTGTGGGAAATAATATCCGGAGGAATTCGATGAATCTAGGGCAACTTCTAATATTAGCCACTGTTTTATTATTTGGCTTCTATGTTTTAGGAATGCGCACTGTATTGACAGATCGATTTATCATGTTAATACTGATGGTAGCAGCTGTCTTCTTTGTGCTATTTCCGGATATCTCCACAGTAATCGCAAATTGGATAGGCATCGGACGTGGCACTGATATGATATTCTACTTTTTTATCTTGTTTACACTTTTTCGGTTTGTAGGGATTTCATCGGATCGAAAAAGAATAGACCGTTCAATCACGGAAATCGTTCGAACAATTGCAATTGATAATGCACACAAGGGCGGACTTGATAAATGAGATTTCAAAAACCAACTTACTTTAAATGGTTCGATTTCTTTATTCTATCTGTATTTTTTTGTTTCTGTAATTAGCTTTTTAGGACGTTAGAATGGTGTTCGACCATTTACTGAGTTATGGACAGATGCAGGCGTCATCTCAAGTTTTTCGGCGGCGTTAGATCATCCTGAATATTTTCAGAATGATGTGTTTTTGGGGGATTCCAGACGAGCAAATGGTTATATCGCTATACACGTGCCAATCGTTCGTTTGCTAGCAAAGCTGACTGGTGATTATGGCTCAGCGTTTTGCTTATTAATGATACCAACTTTATTTTTACATTTATCCGGTTTCTATTTCCTTGGCTTGTATTTGTTCAAACAACGAATTCTATCCATCTATTTAAGTACAATGATGATAATCACGATTTATTATGGAGCATGGGATTATTGGGGGTTTTTTATTGACGCACAACCCAGATTTTTATTCCAGGCTATCCTGCCTTTCCTATTGATTTTTGCATTTTGGGCAATAAATAGGCCGCGTTGGTGGCCGATATTGATGGTATGTTGTGCAATTATCTTTTATTTTCATTCGATATCTGGTTTAGCTATTGGTTGGATGATTTGGTTTGGCTTCTGGTTTTTTAAACCACGTGACATGACGCGAAATCATTGGATTGGCAGAATCTTTTTATCCGGGGTTTTATTTGCAATTATGCTAGCTCCATTTGTATACATATATTTCCATAATACCTCTCCAATATCTACAGGAACATATCAAGCTTCCTCAGCTATTTCATATCAAGATTCATATGCTTTTATGTATTCC
>JAEKNU010000090.1 GCA_016838895.1 Chloroflexota bacterium | reverse complement strand
CGTAAAAAGAATGAAAACGCATTTTCCGCCCGGTAAAGAGGGAAAAGCGGAATATGTCGATACTAATTATCAAATTTTAGGTTCGGTTATAGAAAATATCACTGGCACTCCGGTGCAGATTGCCCTAACGAATATATTTCAGGAGTTAAATCTGGCGCAAACGTATGTATTTGAAGACATCCAGGATAATCGTTTCGTACCCATCTACTACAAAAATGAACAAAGAAATGTACCGCTGTATCTCAGGTCTACGCGCAACGACATTATTTCCACCGCAAGGGATCAAATGACCTTTCTAAAAGCATTCTTCAACGGTCATTTTTTTCCGAAGGAAAGGCTGCATGAATTGGAAAAGTGGAATAAGGTTTTCTTTCCGTTTAAATATGGCATCGGCATACAAAAGTTTTACATGCCCCGTATCTTTTCGCCATTTCAACCTATCCCTGAGATGATTGGTCATGCCGGTTCCACTGGTTCCGTGGCTTTTTATATACCGGAGAAGGATGTATACATCACAGGGACGACAAATCAGCAGGCACAGCCCAATATTGCATTCCAGACAATGATAAAAATCCTGATGAGAGTAAATAGCCGGAAATAAGGTTTTTGGAGGGGGGCTTATGAGCTTCTAAATTCAAGGGGAGAATAAGGAGAAAAGCCATGAAAGTTATGAAGTCCAGACTGTTTTTCATTGTTTTCCTGGCCTTAGGTTTGGCAGTATCGTGCATTGGACAGTCACAAACTGCCGGGCCGGTTCAATCAACGGCCACACCAACAGCCAGTATGCCAATAGAGCCAACACAAACTCCCCTTCCCACCCCAACGCAAGTAACCTGCCTGCCTTCAGGCGACCAGAATACGATCAACGCCAAATTAAACGGACCTGACAAAGTTGCCGTTTTATGCCAGGGGGCGGTTTTTGAATTGACTGGCCCCGTTGTGATCAGCGCAGACCGTCAGCAGATCTACACGGAAGGATTCCCCAGCGATGAACACCGTGCAACCCTGCGGATTGTCTCTCCCAGCCTGGCGACGGCCGTTATCATGCGCGATTATTCCGATGTTGTCCTCAGCCATGTGATCGTGGATGGCAACCGCCCTACCCTGGGCTACATGAGCGGCGATGCATTGATCTATGCAGGTGGGTCCTCAAGCGGACAGGTCATCCGCGCGGTCAGGATCATCGAACCGCGCAGTTGGTCAGCCCTGCACCTCATACAGGGACACGCCGCTCCGGCTGCGCCTTGCAGCGATGCGCTGGTGGAGGATAATGAGATCGGCCCCGCAGGCAGCACTAGCGATACCTGGGCGGACGGTATCTCACTGGCTTGTACGAACTCCATAGTCCGCAACAACCGCATCATTGATGCCACAGATGGGGGCATCGTGATCTTTGGCGCGCCCGGATCCCTGATCGAGAACAACACCATTCGTGCTGAAACGCGCACCTTGCTGGGCGGCATCAACATGGTGGATTTTGATCCTTATAATGGGAATTACACGGGGACAATCGTGAGAAACAATACCATTGAGGCTTCCGGTTCGGTGATTCGGATCGGGTTGGGCATGGGGGCCAGAGTATGGCTTTGTCTGCCGCTCGAGTCGGACAGCACACTCTACGGCGCGACGGTCACTGGCAATATCCTGCGCGGCACAAAGATGCAATATGGTTTTGCTGTGGATGGGGTACAAAACTGGACCGCGACCGCCAATATTGACGAAGCCACCCACTCAGGCAGCCCTTCGGTAAATTGCAATGGACGTATTGCCTCAAAGCCAGCTGGGTTTCAATATTATCCTGCTCGGGCGCAGGGCGTTTTCCAAACAGAGTTTACCCAGTCCTTTCTAGAATTAGCACTATGGGCAATCACATCGCCCCGCCCCGGTGAGTGATGCTGAATCTAATAGCTCAACTGAAAACCTGCTTGCCTTTACAACTATATACTGGCATTTTCAACATTTAACATAAAAGTTAATATCCTATTATTGGTTTTGATCGCGATTTATAAATATTGTGTTTTTAATCGGTATAATATAAACAATCGACATGTTATATGGCATATTTGCGGTATATCTACTCATTGGCTTGCATACACCCAAATGGTACGATATTTCTTATAAACAACATGTGAGCCGCTATGCCGGGAAATGATTTCATCCGGAACCTACTGCACTGCACCCCTTTGACGAAATGCCGATCTCGCACCTGAACACTCAATTTCGCAAAACTGTTTGGTAAAATGCATTTTTTACTGGATGAAAAAGATGATATTCAGATAAATCCACCACAACCAGGCTTAAAGGAGGCAGTATGTTGTTGAAGACATGGTCTATCACTTTCGGGGTTTGTTGTATTCTCTTATCTGGATGCGCACAGAGCACCAGCCAACCGGCTATCACGCCTACACTACAAGAATCTAAAGCGACGATTGTTCAATCAACGCAAACACCCATTCCACTACCCGTTGAAGAGGAAACACCAACAGTTGTACCAGAAGTGGAATCCATACCATCACTCTCGCCCGAAACCGAAGCGCTAAAGAACGAATGGAGACCAGCGATCCAGAACGCGATCATTTTGTTCGCCGCCTGTGAATCTGTCTATGAAACGCATGTAAACGCTCAAGATGCCGAGATCGATTTGGATAAAGCCAAATCGGAACTAGCCATTGAAGCAGATTTCATCAGCTTCGCACGCTGGGATGATCCCATAGCTTATGAAAATGAGACGGTTGCCGAGCTGATGCTGAGATTAGAAACCCAGATGGGCAAACTGATCGTGTTTGTTCCTCCACTAAGCGATGCGAAAATCGGTTCGGAAAATATAATTGATTCTCTTTCCCCTGTTTGTGACGCGCTCAATAACCTCCAGTCAGAAGTGATTTTTGCAGCCTTTGATGCAGGCCTGTCAGAAGAAATGGTCGATGAGATAGATCCATCGAGCACCGAGCTATTTAGTGATTTTTGGGATATGCTAAATTAATTTATGGATTCGTTCAGTTCGGTATTGAGCCGTATGCTGTTTCAGTTGAACAAGAATATGTCTCTTAAGATCGTATGTGGTGCAATCCTAATCCTCATTTGTGCCTAACGGCTAATCACGCGTATACCATACCCTGAAAGAAATCGGTCCAGTCAGGCAGGGCATAGATTGATTTCCAGATCGAGGGCAATCAAAATCAGGCATAGGGATCAAACATTTATAAGGTTGGTTAACCCATCAATATATTGTAAGCAAGTTTTGCCCTTACTATCAGACATTGACAAATTTCCTACATCTATAACAAAAATTTTATGTCCTATTCTTGGTTTATATTGGATCAGTATAATATAACTAATCGTCATGTTATACGGCAAATTTGCAGTAAATCTACCAGCTAGCCCATTTGGCCAAAGGAGTGTGGAAAAATGAAAAACTTCCGATTGTTGAGCATTTTACTATGTGTTTTTGTATTAGCCGCCTGTGTACCTCCAACCACACCTACATCCCCTCCAGATGTCGAAGAGCCGGTAGAAAGTCCTGCTGAACCTGAACCACTGCCAGAGGAAATACTCATCGTCAGTAGTACTTCCGACAGCGGCCCCGGCAGCCTGCGTCAGACAATGGAAAGTGGACAATCTGGCTTCAAAATCATTTTCGATCTAGCAATCTTTCCGCCAAGCTCTCCCGCCACCATCTTTGTCCTCACAGATTTACCCGGAATAAACATCAATGACCTGACCCTGGATGCCAGCAACGCGGGTGTGATTTTGGATGGTAGCCAGATAGCAGGAGACTGGAATGCTGGCTTACAAATCACAGGAGCTGAGGGGGTCAAGATCATGGGCTTCCAGATCACAAACTTTCCCGGCCCTGGGATTGCCATCAGTGGCGATTCCAACCATAATATTGTCGGCGGTGATCGAAGCATCGGTTCTGGACCTTATGGCCAGGGAAACCTCTTGAGCAACAATATTGTTGGGGTTGATATCGCTACTGAAGGCACAAAATACTCCATAGTCACTGGCAACCTGATTGGTGTTGATACTAACGGTGCAGATTGGTTAGGCAATCAACGAAATGGTATTAGTATTTGGGAAGATGCGAGTGAAAATACCATTGGCCCAGATAACATCATTGCTAACAATGGAGAACTTGGCATTTATACTTCCCCTGAAATAACCCAACTCAACACCATTACCCAAAATGATATTTTCGATAACGGGATTGGTAGAGGGCAGCCAGCTTATCCTTCCATTTTCGACTTTGATATCAACGCGGGTACAGCGACAGGCGCTACCTGTCCCAACTGTTCGATCGATTTTTTTTCAACCAGTGGCTACGAGGGAGAAATTTTAGAAGCCGAGACTACCGCAGATGAATTGGGTGTTTTCACCATTAACAAAGGCGAAGCCTTCACCGGGCCCTTCCTGGATGCCAAGGTAACCGACACACATGGGAACACGAGCTCTTTTAGCTGGCCGCCAACATCACAGACAGCACAGAACCTGGTTTTGCAGGCCGGGAACACCCTGCCCAGAATCCAGTTCTTCTTCAAGCTGCCCAAGGACATTGCAGATAACCACATCGCCACACAATATGACGGGATTGCCTACGAGGATGATTTTACCGACCTGGCTATTTACAGCCAGGGAGTCACCCACGCGAGGGTATCCACAAACGGGATCGAACCAGAGACGGATGACTGGACAAAACCCGAGATGCCGCTCTCCCAGGCCCAACAAGACCATTTCACCCGCATGGCGGATGAAGGCATCATCGTCACCTATGTATTGGTGTTTTGGGATAAGGAGAACTACCCGGGTGGTGACGATTTGCCCTGTTATCGATTTCATAACGAGGAAGGGATCGAAGCCTGGCTGGATTACGTGCGTTACATTGTTGAGACCCTCCACGATCGGGTGCAGTATTTTGAAATCTGGAATGAACCGGATATTCGCAATTACTGCCCAAAATCCATTTACCTGGACGATTATATCAATTTGATCAAACGCACAGCTCCCGTGATCCACGAGATAGCCCCAGATGCAAAGGTTATCGTCGGGGGAGTCTCCGGCACGGCATATGATGATTCCTATAATTACCTTCTTGGTGTTCTCAGGTCGGATGCCATGCCGCTAGTGGATGTGGTTGGCTGGCACCCGATGTACAACTTTACCCCCAATATTCCACGTTTTCGAAATTACTATTTCGCCTACCCGGACAAGATCCAGGAGATAAAAGATACCGCTGAGGCCAGCGGCTTCACAGGTGAATATCATGCCACCGAGATATCTTTCCGCAAAGATGTGGACCTGGGAGACGAATTCTACGAATTTACGCAGATTGCAGCCAACAAATATTTTCTCCAATCAGCGATCATGCACCGGGGGGAGGATATCGAGATCGGGCTGGGCAGCGGGTATTTTATCATCCATAGATTGAGCACTGCCATGGCAGGGGTTGAACCCGATGAATTCGCTGTGGATATTGAAACCAGCGCCGATCACCTGGTCAGCTACACATTCTCTACCCTTGGGGGCGAAAAGATGGTCGGTCTGTGGAGAAATACCGAGACCTCTGAATTTGACCCCGGGATCGAAGCCACCCTGACCATCCCTGATACTTCTGCATCCCGGGTAGTGGTAATTGACCTGCTGTATAACCTGGAGCAGGAACTCAACTTCGAAATCGTAGATGGCGACCTGGTGATCGAGAACCTGCTGGTCAAAGATTACCCGATAATGATCAAGTTAATCCATACTACACAGTAAAGCAATCGTTCGGAAGATCAACGGTCGCATATCACAACCCAAGTGAGATCGCACCCCAGGAAAAAACCGGGCTAACAAAGCGTGCGCTTGGACTTGTGGGGATGAAAGAATTGGAAGAGTTGTCGGAAGAGGGTTAATTCCGTTCAGCAAGCCTGTCGAGGTACCCCCGTATGGGTTCCGCCAAACTTTTAATCATCCGCGATTTTCCATGTATGCTTAATTTAATTACTAGTAAAATGAGTGAACTGGGATTCAACCCGTCGGAGGAATGAAGATGCCTAAATATAATATTTTCGCAGCAAAATTTGCTGATATCTATCCTCTGTACATTAAAAAAGCAGAACGAAAAAACCGCACAAAAGAGGAAGTGGATCAAATTATCTGCTGGCTGACCGGCTATGACCAGGCAGGACTTGAAGAGCAAATCCAACAGGGCAATGATCTGGAAACTTTTTTTGCGCAAGCACCGGCCATGAATCCGAATTGTTCGCTGATCAAAGGCGTGGTATGTGGGGTTCGCGTGGAAGAAGTAGAGGATCCACTGATGCAAAAGATTCGTTATTTGGACAAATTGATTGATGAACTCGCAAAGGGAAAAGCGATGGAGAAGATTCTTCGGCAGTAAGTCGGTTGCCAAAAAAACGGTTGCGATTGGAGCGCCCTTCATGTACATGCAAATCTTGTTTTGGATGTTTTTATGAAAGGTGCTTTCACTCGTAAACGATTCGCTTTAATTTCCAATTAATAAAACTACTGGATAACCCTATTCAGCCCGCCCCGCATTTTAACGACACTCAGGCAAATTTGCCATTTGAACAACAAAAACTTGATATCTAATTAATAATATGTAGATAGCATCTGTATAATATTACCAATCGGCTTGTTATACGGCATATTTACGATATATCCACTAGTTGGGCAAATTTCCAGTTACATTAATTATTAATTTAGGAACAGGAGGAGGAGAATGAATGAAGTAATTGTCGAAAAAATGACTTATCCCTGGCATCCAATGCGTCAAGATGTTTGGATCGTTCTCAAGGAGAAGAATAAAGATCGTAGATTGTATATTAATATTGGACGGCGCGAAGCAGTTGCTATGATACTTGCTCTTGAGGAAGAAAAATTGCCAAGACCATTGGAACATGATTTAATAACGACATTATTTGAGAAGCTAGATGGAAAAATAAAGGAAGTTGCAATAACAAGAATTGAAGATCGAACATTTTTTGCTACTATTTCAGTAGAATCAGAAGGAGCTGTTCACGCAATAGATGCTCGCCCAAGTGATGCGCTAGCATTGGCAACAAGAGAAAAGGTGCCCATATTCGTTCATAAAAAGATTTTGGAATGGGCAAGTAAAACAGATTATGTAACAAAGCAGGGGCGACAAGTCATATTTTGGCCAGAATAAAAATATATATATTTGTTTGTAATCCGCCCAACAAAGCATGGTGTGTCCTGATAAATCATAATCTGCTATCCTCGCCAAAGGCGGCGGGTATGATCCCGCCCTACGGCTTGAACCTTTTTACCTGGCGCTAGGTTCCCGGTTACCCCTGCGGGGCATGTATCGCTTTCCAGGATGAGGAAAATCAATATCAGGCGTAGGGGCTAAGCTTCCATAAGGAAGGCCGCCCTTCTACAAACAACATCGATACGATGGCAGAGTTAGCTCAATAGTCGAACCATGAATAAATTTATATCCATCCCGCCACAGCAGCCAGGAGCAGCACCACACCCATTCCGTTCATAACAGCGTGGGCAATCAACCCGGCCCAATTGTTCTGACGTTTTTGGGAAACGTAAGCAATCAACAGACAAATGGGGACAAGCGTCAAAATATTCCAATATTTGAAAACATGGAAAAAAGCCCACATCAAGCCATGTGCCAGCCAGGTAAAGCGTCCAAAAACCAGTTCCTGACGCGGTAGAATGATGCCGCGCCACCACAACTCCTCACCGGCAATGTTGAAGAAAAAGGTCACAAGGTATAACCCCATCAATGACCATTGTCCAAGAATCTGCCCTCCAGCGGCCTGATTAAAATTTGCCAACGACATTTCGGACATTGGATTATCCAATATCGGCAGTCCGGCGGGCAGCAAAAGCCAACCACTGCGAACCAGCCAGGCAATAACCAGAGATAACAACCCGGAAGCCAATATACCTAATACAGCAATGCCAATCCCCACCAGCACATCCGAACCCCGCAGGCGTGGATAACGCATGCGAGCCGAAAACGCCGCGCGAGTCATTGGCTGACCCTCGACCGACTTATAAAATCCCAGTGCGACAGCAAACATCAATGCCAGGGGGAGACAGAGGGCCACCAAAAAACTGACCAGTTCAGTGTATCCCTGGTCTTGCAGCCAGGGGCGGAATCCATAATAAGCCCCTACCAGCGCCAGCGCTGGAAGACCAAAATAGAGCAGGGACTGCGTCCAACCCAGTGGTTTAATTTCTTTCAGGGTTTTATCCACAGTTGTTTGAAAAGATGAAGGCGTTTCAACATTCATTGGTTAATTCCTTTTATTGATACAGTCTTAAATAAATGTGTGTAGATAAATAATTTCTCGGCTAGCGAGGAGCAATCCCCTGCATAAAAACATCAGCCAAGCCCTGGCTGTGCTTCTCAACGTCAATCAGATCCGGCGAAACCAACCAAAGCAGCGCCAATCCATTTTGATAAGCCATAAAGCCCTGTGCTACAACTTCAGGGTCCAGGTCCGTACGGATATCACCCTGGGCCACGGCCTCCCGAAAGTAGCCAACAATCTGCTCCATCATCGCGCGGTATCCTTCCAGGTGTCTTGTGCGCATTGAGGCCAATTCAGCCGAATCCCAGGAATTGAACAATAATAAGGCCGTTGCTGCGCGATATTGTGTATCTTCAAGAAGCAGTTGTGTGGAGTACATTAGAATGCGCTTGATGATCTCGAGGAACATACCGCCTTCCTGAATGGCGCGCTGGACAGCACGATTACTGATCTGTGAAGCTTCGTCGATGATTTCAGCAAACAGTTCCGCTTTACCCTCAAAGTGATGATAGACTGCGCCGCGCGTAACATTAGCCGCTTCAGCAATATCTTCCAGGCGGGTGGCGGCATAACCATGCTGGCTAAATACTTTTGTAGCTGCCTTAAGCAGGGATTGGCGGGTGAGTTCAGCATCTTCTTTGGTGCGGCGCATATGATTGATCCTTTATACATACATTCTAGCACGTATCTATATTTAGTCAAGAGGGAATATTGCAACAAGGGCTTTGAACCTGATTGCCTACGGGCCAGCATATTTGAACAAAAAAAATCTGATATCCTATTATTGTTTGTGGATTGAATAGGTATAATATAGCCAAACCACACACATCAAGCGGATTCAAATTCAGGAGATGATTATGCCAACCATGAAAGCCCTACAGATTACCAAACCACATGAATTGAGCGTGGTGACAATAGAACGCCCACAACCCGGACCCGGTGAAGCGTTAATCAAGGTCATGGCCAGCGGGATATGCGGCACCGACATTCACATTCTGGAAGGCGAATACATCGGTGATTATCCGGTGATTCCCGGGCATGAATTTGCCGGTGTGGTGGAGCAGGTCGGTGAGGGTGTATCGCGTATTAAAATTGGCGATCATGTGGCCGTGGAGCCTAACATTGCCTGTGATAATTGCAGTTACTGCCTGAATAATCAGCAGAACTTTTGCGAAAACTGGCAAGCCACCGGTGTAACCTTGCCCGGTGGTATGGCCGAGTTTGTGGTTGCCCCTGAAAAGGCGGTCTTTGATATAGGTGACCTGGCCTTTGAAGAAGGCGCCTTCGTCGAGCCGCTGTCGTGTGTGCTGCATGGTGTGCAGAAAACGAATCTTCGCCTGGCAGATAAAGTGGTGATTCTGGGGGCCGGTCCGATCGGTCTATTGCTGCTGCAGGCGGTCAAAGTACAGGGCGCGCAGAGCGTGAGCGTGGTTGAACTGGATCAGGCACGTGCGCAGGCGGCTGAGGCTGCCGGTGCGGACATGCTCTACCGCTCGCTGGATGATCTTCCCAAAGATGCTTTTGAAGTGGTGATTGACGCCACCGGTGTCATTCCGGTGATGAAGCGTACACCGGAATTTACCAGAAAGGGCGGCAAAATCCTCCTTTTTGGCGTGCCGCCGAAAACCAATGTGGAATTCGACGCTTTCACCCTATTCCTCAAGGGCTTGACCCTTTTGACCTCCTATACCTCCGTGCGCAACAGTTTGCAAGCGATTGACCTGCTCAAGAACAAACGTATTGATGTGAAATCATTGGTTTCGCACCGCTTGCGGTTAGAGGAATTTGAACACGGGGTGAATCTAATCAAGAACAAGCAGGAAAATGTAAAGAAAGTGATGATCTTGCCGAATGGGTAGGGATAAGCAACGTGAGGAATCATTACTAATGATAAATTTTCTCATTATTGGAAATTCATCAATTTAATACAGAATGAGGTTTTGAAACAATGGAACTTATTCAGGCACTTAACGATTTTCCCGATATAAAAATATTTCGGATAGAAAGTGATAATGATGAACTAGCTAAATGGGATGTTGAACCGATTGATTCGCCCATATTGCTGGAGTCAGATGATTATTATTTGGTAAAAGCAAAAAACATCCTTCCTGATGGGAAAGTTATTAATTGTTATATGGATATTTGTCTTCCAGAACGAATTAATGATTGTGCCTATTTCTTTGATGGAGAAGGTATTGAGAAAAACTATTCATATGATGTTGAAGGCGAAGTTATTTGTGCTGTTCCCATTGATTGTTTTGGTATTTACGAGTTGTTTTACTCAAAAGTAAACCCTGAAGTTGGAATTGATGTTTTAAAAGCAGGATTATTAGTTTCCCAACAGAAACATATAATTGCTGAAGATATAGGTTATATCCTCCGAGATGAAGGGAGATTTACCGAAGCTGCAGAAATGTTTCAAATTTCGGTTGATGAAGGACCATCATCCTATTTTATTTTTGGTGAATTGGCAGAATGTTATCAAGAAATTGGTGAGATTTGTTTATGAAAATTAATATTCGCAAAGCAACCCTTGATGATTACAGCGCTGTGTGTGCAGTGTATGAAGAAATCGACGCCCAGCACCGCGATCAGTTACCGCATATTTTCCGCAAATCGGATGGTACGGTACGGGAAAAGGAATATTTTTTAGGATTGATCAGCGATGAACAGGTGGGATTCTTTGTCGCGGAAGTGGATGGTATCATTGCTGGGTTTGGGCATGTGATGCTGGTCAATGCACATGACTTTCCCATATTGGTGCCGCGTCAATATGCCGTTGTGGATTGTATTGCCATCAAAGATGGATTTCAGCATCACGGCATTGGCAAGGCATTGATGGCGGAAATGCAGGAATGGGCTGTAAGCAAAGAGGCAAGTGCGATTGAATTGAATGTTTACGAGTTCAACCGAAACGCGATTTCGTTTTATGAAGGTTTGGGATATCAGACTTATAGTCGGAAGATGAATAAGAAGTTGATGTAATGGAAATTTGGTATACTACGACAGAGAAATTTGATCCCTCTTGGGGCACCACCTGGGATAAATATATTGAATGGATAAAATTATCTCAATTAGTCGAAGTAATTTCTCTTTGTTCATTTCATCATCCAGATGAACTGTACGAATTAATTGACGAAGATTGGAAATATAATATCCATCAAGATTACCGAATCAGTTATTTTACTGACTTGAATTATCTCCTGAAAAGATTTTCAGGTAAGCAAAACAGAACAAATATTCTTGCTGTATGTTTAGAACCAGAATTTGATGTGAGAGATAGTCTATCAGATAGCCGATTTGTATTTCAGGGGTATGATCTGGTTGGAAAGGGTGATCCTAGCGCGATTACCAATTGTGGTGATTTTGATGGAGCATTCCGCAAAAGTGATGTTTCCAGTTTGGGATTATTTGATTCTTTCGATTTCGCAAAAGATGTACAAAATCATTTGAATACGATCTTTCCAATTTCCGAACATACAAATACGGAGTTATGGGCAATTTGGAAATTGATTTCATGGTAAAGATGTTTAAATCCATTTTATTTTTACAGCTCTTAATGAACTAGGTGTGTTATGAAAAAGAAAAAATCATATCGAAAAACATTTCTGCTGATCATTGCACTTACGTTTCTACTGGCGGCCTGCACACCTGCTGGCTATCAGACCTGCCTGGAATCAGGCGAAGCTTTTCCGGAAGCGGCAGAGGGGGAAGACTATGTGGATTTCACCGTAGAAAATAATACCTGCATGAGTATCTGCGAAATCCTGGTTTCTCCAGATAACTGCGAATACATGGGCGGTGTGGATTGGGTAGAGGATCACCCGCTGCGCAGTGAAGCGTCTGTTACCCAGCAAATTCCGCAGGGGAAGTATGCCGTGTGGGTGGAATTATGCACGGATGAGTTTCGCGCCGATGAGCGCATCAAAGTTTTTTCGGATGCAACCCATGTTGTCGTTGATCCCGCCAGAGGGGGCAAACCGCCTTGCGGCACGTCATTGATCGTCATTAACAATGCAACTGTTCCCATTTGTAAGCTATGGATCAGCAATTCGGGCAGCATTTACGATAGCCGCAACTGGATTGGCAGCGAGCAAATCCAACCGGATGAAACCCTGGAACTGATGCTTCGACCCGATACTTATGATATTAGAGCCGATGATTGCGATGGCAACAGTCTGCGATTTGACGGGGATATGCCAATCTCCGGCCACCTGGATTGGATGGTGCCATAGGTGCTTCTTGACTGGAAAAGAAATATATAAATGATGCTCCATTAATCTCCGGGGAGAATATATTGTCCATATTTTTAGATACACACAAATTTACCATACGAACAACAACAAAAATTGATATCCTATTATTGGTTGTGATTACATCGTGGTAATATTGCCAATCGTTATGTGATATAGCATATTTGCGGTATTTCCACTCGTTTGGCAGATAGATTTCCAATATACAGGAGACATATGAAAAAGATTCTTTGGGTATTGTTCACAATCTTAACCATCATCCTGCTGGGCGGAAAAATCTATACCGATATCATCGTTCAAAAAGCGGAAGCGAAATATCCGCCGGAGAATTTTGTAACGGTGGAAAATATACGATTGCATTACATTGAAGCCGGTTCAGGTCAGCCGGTTATTTTCATCTCAGGGGGATCCGGAAAAGCGCAAGATTTCTCCCTTTCGCCACTTTATGCGTTGGCTGCAAATAAGTATCGCGTCATTATTTTTGACCGGCCGGGTTTAGGGTACAGTGAGAAACCTTCAAATGAAAATACTACACCGGCAGTTCAAGCACGGCTGATTCACGAAGCCATAAATAAATTGGGGCTTGAAAAACCGATCATCGTGGGGCAATCCTGGGGTGGGGTCATCGCGCTGGCTTATGCTCAGGCCTATCAAAGTGAATTGTCAGGTGTATTATTGTTGGGGTCAGCCCCCTATCCACGCGAGAGGCAAACCGACTATTTTAATGTCATTGCAAGAACGCCACTCATCGGTGATTTTGTCATTCACACCGTATATGTTCCCATTGGACGTCACTGGATAGCGCCAGCAATTATGGAACAGAATAAAGACTATTTTGCTCCATTAGGGGTTGTCCCTGAAAGCTACTACGATTTGACGATTGAATTAGGGCTGCGCCCAAGCCATGTGAAAGCATCAGCGGAAGAAACACTGATTATTCCAGCATCACTGGCGGCTTTGGTGAGTAATTTGGACAAAATCAACCTACCCATCATTATTGTCGCTGGAGATCAGGATACTCACGCTTTTGAACAAGCATTTCAGTTGGAACAAGATTTACCTGCATCGAGAGTGGTCCTTGTGGAAGGAGCCAATCATTATCTTTGGTTTAGCAATCCTGAAGTCGTAATGGAAGCAATCCAGGAATTATGGGAATGGTCAGACGAGTTTAGTATTGCCAGGTGAAATCCACCCAATAAAGTATGCGCTGATCACTGGGAACATTACCGCTAAGCAGTTGACAGACCCTGTGGGCGCAGATAGGAACACACATGAAAGTATTTACGAGCAATAAACAAAGAATTAGTATATTACATACATATGATAAATTCCTGCAAAACTGGGCCGTTGATTACCATGAGATTGATATCCCTGGCGCATACGGCAGTACGCATTGTATTGTGTCAGGTAATAAAAATAATCCGCCATTAATTTTATTTCATGGCGTCGGTGATAATTCAGCCGTGATGTGGGTATTGAATATACAAGAACTATCAAAGCATTTTTACTGTATTGCAGTAGATACAATAGGAGGCCCAGGGAAGAGCATTCCAAACGAAGGGTATGGCAGAGAATTTGACCAGGTAAAATGGATTACCTCTATTCTGGATTTTTTCCATTTGAAGAAAGTAAACATTGTTGGTGTTTCAAATGGCGGATACATGGCATATAACTACTGTTTGAAAGAATCGTCTCGCGTTAATAAAATCATTGGCATAGAAGGAAGTTTTGCATTAAATCCATATAAAGCGATGATCAACACAATAGGGCTTTTGTTCCCGGAGATATTAATACCTACAAAAACAAATATGATGAAAATACTATATAAGATGTCATCTCCTGAAAATCAATGCTTCAAGGAACATCCGGAAATAGCAGATTATATGATTGAAATAATGAAAGGGCATAATCAGAATGCAATGTTTAAGCATAAAGTCAATAAGTATATTCGAAATGAGGCGGAACAAATAAAAGATAAGCTATTGTTTCTATTTGGTGATTATAGAGCTGAAGCAAAGAAAGAATTATTCCAAGTCATGGAATCTGATGGAATTCAGTATAAGGTTTTTCCAAAAGCAGGACATGGGCTAAATATGGAACAGGCAGAATTGATTAATATTCAAATTGTAAAATATATAAACTGTGTCTACCAATAACTTAGGATAAAAAATGAAAACATATCTAGCTAAAATTCTGGATTGGCAATCAGAAGAAGTCGTAAATCAATATGATGAATTACCCTTGTGGTCCTCTCCATTTGGCACTTTATTACTGGATAATTTTCCCATTGGAGCATATGAGCAGTATCTGGATATCGGCTGCGGTACTGGATTTCCACTGATTGATATTTCCCAGCGACTTGGAAGCCAGTGCAAGGCATATGGCATCGATCCATGGCATGCTGCAATCAAAAGAGCAAGAACAAAAATTGAAACCATTGGTTTGAGAAATATTGAGTTAATTGAAGAAGATGCTTCCATTCTCCCATTCCAGGATGAAAGGTTCGATTTAGTGACATCTAACCTTGGGATTAATAACTTTGATAATCCATTGGCAGTATTGACAGCATGTCATCGTGTGATGAAAACCGGAGCATCCTTTTGTGCAACAACAAATCTGAATGGGACATTTCAGGAATTCTATGACGTATTTGAAAAAACGTTGACTGAACTTGGCCTGGCAAATAAATATGAAGCGGAATATTCTGCCCACGTCAATCATCGTGGAACGATCCGTTCAATGCGTAAATTACTTGAAACGGGTGGTTTCAACATTGTCAAGCAAATTGAATCTTCGTATCAAATGCGCTTTCTAAACGGATCAGCATTTCTGAATTATTCTGTCGTCATCGTTGGATTTATTTACCCCTGGCGCACTATGTTTGATGAAGAAGACAAGCACATATTCTTCGAGAGATTTGAAAATAATCTGAATGAATATTCAAAAATAAATGGTGAGCTGAAATTAACCATTCCAATGGCTTATTTTGAGTGCAGGAAATAATCAAACTGCATATAAAATTTAAGAATCGGGGCAGTCAGTGGGGGCGAACGTACACACAGGGTATACCTCGCTTTCCATGTCAATATAAATTAGAATCAGGCGGAGTTAAATAAATTTCCAAAATCCGAATAATAATACAAGAAAATAGTGTTAGGGTAGAACCCAACTCTATTTCTCTACCTGAATATGGCTATCCATCCTCTCACAGATTTTATTCTGAATTACCTGCTATAATGTTCGCAGTTTAATGAATGTGAACGGAATATCGGCAAATCTCAATAACGATTATGACCATTTAAGAGAATTCATATGATCATGACGAGCAAAAAATACAAGATATTCTTCCTGATCCTACTTTTGCTGTCCATTGGCTTGCGAATTGGTCTTGTAAGTGTCAATCGTGAGGCCAATGATCCGCATGATGAAGTGATTACCTATATCATTGAGCATGGAACCCTCCCCGAAAAAGATGATTGCTGGGAGTGTTTTCAACCCAAATTATTCCATTACACGGCTGCAAAAATGCTTCAACTGCCGTTGATTGAGAATGCCAAAGAGGAAATTCCTTTACCCCTGGCAGTTGATTTGATCAATTTTATGGCTGGTATTATTACTGTGTTTGTCATAGGCTTGTTCATTACGAATTTGCCTGTAAAAAATGAAACCCTGAAATTGCTTGCTTTTGGGCTCATTTCGTTGAACCCAAAACTCATCGGGGTCAATTCACAGGTCACCAACGATTCTTTTGCAATCCTTTTCAGTACACTGGCGCTTTATTTTATGGTGCTCTTTTTGCACAAGCAGAAAACGGGTACATTCCTGCTTGTGCTGCTTTTTACCTTATTGGGCATTTCCACTAAAACGAATGTCTGGGTTATTGCGATTGCGATCTTCATGGTCATGCTGGTAAAAGCCTGGACGCAAAAAAAGGATTTCGTCGCGCCTGTATTGCTAGGGACCGAAATTCCACGTCTGATATATTTTCCAACAATTTCACCCTTTCTGAGGATGATTGTCCTGAACTCATGTAATTG
>JAEKNU010000010.1 GCA_016838895.1 Chloroflexota bacterium | reverse complement strand
AGTAGCGGGGAGCGGATTCGAACCACTGACCTCCGGGTTATGAGCCCGACGAGCTGCCACTGCTCTACCCCGCATCGGGTAATGCTCAATGATTGTAGTACAAGTATGAGCGTCCGTCAAGGGCGGGTCCTTTAAAGGTAATTTAGATGAAGATAGGATGATTTACAACAATGGCATATTGGGTGCTGGCATAGTCAGGAATTTTCCTGGCTGTTTTTTTTATGGTGATGAACTGTTTATTAAAAAACATAAGATAAATCGTGGAAATTCACTGAATCCCGATGGAATTTTGAAAAACACTTGACAATACTCAAAATAAATCGTAAAATATGATTATAAATGACATAAAATGATTGTAAATGATTGATTTTATCAATATGTAGACAAATTGAGATTTTCTCATGGAACTTGAGTCTTTTCGCCCGATTGCGCAATTGAAAACGAAAACAACAGTCATTCAGAAGCCTCGCTTTCAAGTGATTGATGCCCACAACCATCTGGCTGAACCATTTGGGGGAGGATGGGATGAGAAGCCGTTGTCTGCATTACTGGATAACTTGGATGAGGCGGGTGTTGTTCACTATATTGATCTGGATGGTGGATGGGGCGAAGAGATTTTGAATCAGCATCTGGATTATTTCAAGCAACCAGTACCGGAACGATTTACCGTTTTTGGCGGCGTGGATTGGTTGCAATGGCAGATACTGGGGGATGCTTTTCCGGAGTGGGCGGCCAAACGCCTACTTGCACAAAAAGATCGTGGGGCTCAGGGATTGAAAATCTGGAAGGCGTTGGGATTATCAGTGCAAGATCACAATCAACAACTCGTTGCAGTAGATGATTGCCGCCTGGATCCGATCTGGCAGACAGCTGCGGATTTGAGTTTACCTGTCCTGATACATGTGGGGGATCCGGTAGCTTTTTTTGAACCGCTGAATGAGCACAATGAACGCTGGGAAGAGCTGCATGAGCACCCGGATTGGATTTTTACCAGTCCGCCATTCCCACCTTTTATGAGTATTATGCAATCTTTGGCCAACCTGGTCAGTACTCATCCACAAACCACATTTATCGGCGCGCATGTTGGCTGTTATGCCGAGAATTTGATTTGGGTTAGTGATTTGCTGCGGCGCTGTCCAAATTTTCATGTGGATATCAGCGGGCGTATTGGTGAGTTAGGTCGCCAACCGTACAGCGCCAGAAAATTCTTTTTGGAATTTTCTGATCGAATTCTATTCGGACTGGATGTAGGACCGGAGGTTAATTCCTATCGCATCAGTTATCGCTTTTTGGAAACCGATGATGAGTACTTTAATTACAATGATGCAGAAATACCGTTGCAAGGTCGCTGGCATGTACATGGTTTATATCTGCCTGATGAGGTGCTGCGCCAAGTGTATTACCAGAATGCAGAGAGAATCATCTTAGGCAGGCGCATATGAAAAACTATTCAGATAACCTGATTTTAGAAATACATAATGATTTCAGTTTTTCGATTTCACTGGCAGACCGATCACTCGAAATTGCATCTGGCGAAATTCATTTGAATCTGCCGTCTGCATATAATTTAAATGTAAAAGACACGACTTTTCTGCGGCAATCAGCTTTGGTGCAAACGGATCTGGGTGCTGCTCAGCGCAGTATCGCTGTGTTGGCAAGTTCAGATTTGGAAATCACATTGACAATTGATCAGTTTGTTCAATGGCAGGGAGCTTTTGTTTTACATTGGCAAGTACGCAACATAGCAAATGAAGCGATCACTTTAAGTGGCGTGAGTATGCCTTGCATTTCGGTATCACCGCATATTTCAACAGATGCCTGGACGATGCAGGGCGTGGCTGTTGAATGGGGACAGGATTTTGCATTCCCACTGCGTTTCCCATTTACCAGAGAAAATTATCTGGGTCACACCGATCATGGCGAAGGCGGTGGCATTCCGCTGGTGTATGTATGGAATCAGAATGGCGGCGTTGCTTTGGCGCATTTGGAACCCACTCAGGCCTTATGGTATATGCCGGTAGCTGCTGAACGTGTTAATGTAGTGCAATTATCCCTGGAAAATCGTGAAACTGTAGTGCTTGCACCTGGAGAAACCTTTACCAGTTTACAGAGTTTGATTTCCTATCATCAAGGCGATTTCTTTGAGCCGTTAGCGCTGTACCGGGAGATGATGCGGTTAAAGGGCATCGCCTTTCCTGAAATGAATACAGAAGATTATCAAGCCGCCTGGTGTTCCTGGGGATACGAATTTGATGTGCAGCCGCAGGAAATGTTAAGCGTATTACCCAAATTGCGTGAAATGAATATTCGCTGGTTAACCCTGGACGATCGTTGGTTTGATCATTACGGGGATTGGCAACCACGTGAAGATACCTTCCCTGGTGGAGAGCAGACCATGAAAGAAATGGTAGCGAAAATCCATGCCCAGAATGCTTATGCACAATTATGGTGGTATCCGTTATGTGTTGAGGATGGTGTGGGTGAGTGGGATGGTTTCAAATACAGTACTTCACACATCCTTGAAGAACACCCGGATTGGCTGTTATTAAATAAAGATGGTAGTGTCGCTCGCAATAATCGTGGTCTGGCAATTCTTTGTCCTGCTGTAAAAGAAGTACAGGAATATAGTTTGGCGTTGACACGACTCTTTATTGAAAATTGGGATTTTGATGGGCATAAACTGGATAACATTTACACCGTGCCACCCTGTCATAATCCGGCCCATCGACATCAACATGCCAATGAATCAGTGGATGTTTTTGCACAGCTTTATCGCAAGATATTTGAGCTGACCCGGAAATTAAAGCCATACAGTGTGACTCAAATCTGTCCATGTGGAGCGCAGATTACACATACTTTGATTCCGGCGATGGATCAGGCAGTCACTGCTGACCCAACCAGCAGTATTCAGATTCGAAGGCGTATTAAATTTTATAAGGCATTATTGGGGCCAGGATGTGCAGTTTTTGCTGACCATGTTGAGCTCTCGGATGGCGGTATGGATTTTGCCAGTGAATTGGGCACGGGTGGTATTCTGGCGACCAAATTCATCCTGGCAGAAGATGAAGCGATCCGCCCTAGGTTACAGGAATGGTGGGGATTGGATGAAGAGAAAGAAACCCTCTGGAAAAAATGGTTTGCGCTGTATAACAAGCACATGCTATCTGATGGTGAGTATCTAAACTTATATGATTTGGCATATGACAAACCCGAGACGCATGTCATTCAGAAAGGGACTGAACTTTATTATGCATTCTTCACAGAGAATTCAGAGGAAGCCTTTGAAGGTGCTTTGATTTTACGCGGCTTGGAAGCCAGAGCGTATCAAATCATGGATTATATAAACGAAACAGACCTGGGAACGGTTAATGGTCCACAGGCAAGTTTAACTATAGGTTTTAAACATGCCTTGTTGATTAAAGCTGTGCCCGAGATTGATTAAAAATTAGTACTTTAAGGAAGCCAAACATTATGGAAAGAGGATTATATACACGACAAGAAATTTATTCCCAACCTGAAGCCTGGCAGGCAGCCATGCAGATGCTTGCCGAGCAAAAGGATGAGCTGCTGGCACTTTCCCAGGGGCAGCAGCGCCAGGTGTTGTTTACCGGTTGCGGATCAACCTATTATTTGGCATTAGCCGCGGCAGCCTTTTATCAGGATATTACCGGTAACTGTGCCCGTGGATTGCCAGCCTCAGAATTGTGGCATTATCCGCAGGCTTCTTATCCCAATGGAGAAGTATTACTGGTAGCCATTAGTCGATCAGGAGCAACCACGGAAACATTGATTGCCTGCAAAACTTTCAAAGAGCAAAAACGTGGAAAGCTAATCACCTTATCCTGTTATGCGGAGGAGCCATTGGCTTCTATGGGTGATATTAATCTTGTTTTCAGCTCTGGTGCAGAACAAAGTATTGCTCAAACACGGGCATTCTCCACTTTGTATTTAGGTACAGTTGCATTTGCTTTGATTGCCGCAGGTCGCGATGATTTATATGAAGAGTTGAACAAGTTGCCGGCTGTAGGACAACATATTTTGGATACCTACAGCGATCTGGCAAAGGAGATCGGCGGGGATTTGACAAAGGATCGTTTTTACTGGTTGGGTTCGGGGCTTCGTTACGGGTTAGCCAGTGAATTAAGTTTGAAGATGAAAGAAATGTCCCTGACGCATAGTGAACCTTTTCATTTTATGGAATTTCGTCATGGGCCAAAATCCATGATTACCAAGACCGCGCAGGTGATTGGACTGCAATCCAGTTCTCATTATGAACATGAACAAAGTGTATTAAATGAATTAAAAGCGTTGGGTGGCAAGGTTTTACCCATCGGAGAAGATCAATCCACTGTGATATTCAATTCGGGGTTGGATGAACGTATCCGTAATGTGCTATATCTGCCATTTGGGCAGCTAGTTGCATTTGAACGTTCTATGGCGAAGGGATTGAACCCTGACCTGCCCCATAATCTGGATGCAGTGGTTAAATTGTAAGGAGGTGAGCGAATCCGATATCATTGAATTAGCTGATTGAATATTAATGAATAAT
Organism: Chloroflexota bacterium; assembly: GCA_016838895.1. GTDB lineage: Bacteria > Chloroflexota > Anaerolineae > Anaerolineales > Anaerolineaceae > UBA5203. Next base: position 101,502 of record JAEKNU010000010.1, on the reverse strand, counting down.
CTATTCAAGGAGAAAAAGATGAAGAAGAGTTTAGTAACTATGCTGCTTATCGTTGTTCTTGCTGTAACAGCATGTACCCCTAACACTGCTCAACCAGCAGATCAAGCTGCACCATCGGAAAATCAATCTGCTCAGGCAGAAGGTGACGTGACTACCGTTCGCGTGTGGACACATCAAAATGATTCCTTCAATGCCGGATATGATGCCCTCGCACAATCCTACATGGAAGAACATCCTGATGTAGAGATTGTATTTGAAACATTCGATTATGATTCCTATATCCAGACCCTGCAAACAGCTTTGCCGGCAAAAACCGAAGCAGATATATTGCAAATGTTTGGTTCATGGGTATGTTCTTACGCAGATGGCGGCAGCCTGGTAGCAGTGCCCGATGCTGTACTGACGATGGATGATGCCAAGGCACAATTATTCTCGGCTACAATAGGTGGATATACCTGTAATGATGCTCTGTATGGTATTCCACAGGAATTCAATATTGAATACGGTGCTGTTTTATTCAATACCGCCACGGCAGCCGAAGTTGGTGCAACCGATTATGAAGATGGTTGGGCGAGCTGGGACGAAGCCAGTGCTGATGCACAAAAAATGGCTATTTCCCAGGATGGCGTTATGACCCGCGCAGGTTTCCATTTCACCGGATCCGATGGTATCGCCACCATGTTTCATTCCCTCATTTTACAGGCTGGTGGAGAATATTTGACGGATGCAGGTTATTCTGTTGATACAGCAGAAGGCAAAGCAGCGTTGGAATTAATGCAGAAACTGGTGACTGATGGTGTAGTTGATCCGTTGCTTTTCAATGATGAAGAAAACTGGGTGGGCGATTCATATTTCAATGGCAGTACTGCCATTGGTTTGATCGGTCCCTGGGCAGTACCCGAATATAGCGGTGATTATCCGGAAGTTGTTGAAACGACTATTTATCAACCTCTACCCAGTATTGGTGAAGAACCTGTTTATGCGGCAGCCTCGGGATGGGGTTTGACAGTATCCGCAAACAGCACGGTTCAGGATGCCGCATGGGACTTTGTACAATACGTAACTTTGAATGCGGATAATGCTGTAGAATTTAACCTGGCGTCTGGTACTTTACCTGCATTACAAGAGAATATCAGCGGTGCCAATGCTGATAAATTATTAACTGAGTACCCATATTTCAATGCTTTCCTGGATATCCTGCAATATGGTATTTATGAAGGACATTTCCCGGATCGTGATTTTGTGTGGTACGAAGTGACTTACCCGGATGTGTTGAATTTCTTACAGGGTAATGCAACAATGGAAGAAACATTACAAACTATGGATCGTTCCGTACAAGGCTCTTTTGAGTAGGTTTTAGGTATTAGAAATTAAAGGAGATGGAAGTATATTCCATCTCCTCAATGGAGTTGACAATGGCATCCAACCCAAATAGTTACACCTGGCCACGATTATTTAAAGGCCGGGACGCAGCAAAAAAGAAGTTCCTGGCAGCCACCATTGGACCATTAGTCCTGTTCATGAGTTTTTGGACATTGTTTCCGTTGCTATGGGGTTTTGCCCTGGCATTTTTTGACTACAGTTCTCGCCGTATAGGTGGCGGATTCCTCGGATTTGGTGGGGAAAACCCGTTTGTGGGTTTGCTGAATTTCCAAAAAATGCTGGATTTCTCGATCAATGCACCACTTGAAGTTCAACAGTTCCATATCGGTATCAAAATCACACTTATATTTGCTTTTCTTGTTGTTCCTTTAAATTTGCTAATGACATTGCCTCTGGCTTTTATGATTGAATCAGTACATGAAAAAGCCAAGAGCATTTTTCGGATATTATTCTTTCTACCAGTATTGGCACCCTCTGTGGGTGTTGCCATTATGTGGGGGTTCATTTTGCATCCTCAACGTGGTGCGTTAAATGCATTTCTGGGTTTGCTCAGCGGGAAAATGGTGGGCATTAACTGGACCGGTGATCCAAAGCTAACTTTTCTGGGCATTCCGGTTGCCTTGTTTGCAATTATTGTGGCTTATCTTTGGCAGGATATGGGATATAACCTGGTGATCTTTATTGCTGCCTTACAAGGAATTCCGCAGGCAATTAAGGACGCTGCCAAAATTGATGGTGCCTCAACATGGCAATCATTTGTTCATATAACCTTACCATTATTGAAACCCACGATTTTGCTGGCAGCCATCCTGACGATGATTTCAGCGTTTCAGGTGTTTGATATTGTGCAAGTAATGACGGACGGCGGACCAAATGATACCACCCAGGTATTGTTGCTGAATATTTATAATTATGCATTCCGATATCAAAAGATGGGCTGGTCCGCAGCGGTATCCATTGTTTTGTTCCTGATTATTTTCACCATCTCATTAATTCAAACTCGCATGATGCGTTCAGATTGGGAGTATTGATATGATCACAACCGTTGAAAACAAACCGCGCCATAAATTCAAAATCAATCCGGCATATTTTATACTCATTCCGGCCAGTTTATTAACCCTGCTGCCATTTATCTGGATGATATTGGGATCATTCAAAACAGGTGCAGAAATGCGTCAGATTCCACCCACGATTTTTCCGCAGGAATTTACGTTGGCGAATTATCAAAAAGTACTAAGTGATGCGGATTTACCGATTCTGCTTTTCTATAAAAATTCCCTGATTATTGCATTGGCAAATGTTGTTCAGGTATTGTTTACCAGCTCCCTGTTTGGCTACATTTTTGCCAAGTTTGAGTTCAAGTTCAAGAGTGTTGTTTTCTGGTTTATTCTGGCTACTATGATGATTCCTCAACAGATGACCATGATTCCCGGGTATTTAATTCTGGCGAAACTTGGCTTAATAAATAATCTGCTGGCGTTAATTATTCCTGCCGCAATCGATGCATTTGGTATTTTTCTTTTCAAACAATTTGCTACCTCTATACCAAACGAATTACTAGATGCTGCCAGAGTTGATGGTGCAGGCGAGTTTCGAATATTCCGTCAGATTGTGCTGCCCCAATTTGGGCCAGCATTGGCAACCTTTGGTATGTTGACCTTCATGTTTAATTGGAATGCTTATTTATGGCCGTTAATTATTCTGACAGAACAGAAAGTGCGAACTTTACCGATTATCCTGACATGGTTCCAGAACCGCATGGTCAGTAATGATCATATTACCATGGCGGCTTCGGTGTTGATTATCTTGCCGGTGCTGATTGTATTCCTGTTTGCACAACGCTGGATTGTTGAAGGGATTACCTTAACCGGTTCCAAAGGATAATAAGAATGATGAGCATAATACGTTTTGGAAAACGAAATCAATCCATCGTGTTTATTTTTGTATTATTGAGCGTTTTTATGCTCATGACTGCATGTACTTCTCGAAATGAAGCTGAAATACAGGAATTGGTACCACCAACAAACGTAATTCCGTCAGCTATGCCCCAAACAGACTGGTGGAAACCACAGGCAGGCCTGACCTGGCAAATTCAGTTCACCGGAAAACTGGATCTGGATTTGGAAACCGATATGATAGATCTGGACATGGAAGTAGATCATTCTACTGTTAATTATTATCATGCTCGTGGAACACGGGTTGTATGCTACATTAGCGCTGGGTCTTATGAGGATTGGCGTGCTGACGCAGATCAGTTCCCCGAAGAAGTGTTAGGTCTTGATTATGAAGGCTGGGCTGGAGAGAAATGGCTGGATATCCGCCGTATTGATTTATTAGCACCTATTATGCAAAATCGTATGGATGAATGTGTTGCAAAGGATTTTGACGGTGTGGAATTTGATAATTTGGAAGTTTATACCAATAATACGGGATTCCCATTAACATATAAAGATCAATTGACTTATGCTCAATGGCTGGCAGATCAGGCACATATGCGAGGTTTGGCAATTGGGCAAAAGAATGCATCAGATATGGTGAATGATCTGGTTGATTTATTTGATTTCGCTATTGTCGAGGATGCCTTCTATTATGAATGGACAACGGATCTGCTGCCTTATATTCAGGCAGATAAACCTGTTTTTGCAGTTGAATATACGGATCTTGCAGGTGATTTAGGGGCATACTGTGAAGAATCTAAAGTGCTTGGTTTTTCCACGATTCTGAAACATCGCAACCTGGATCGCTGGTTGGAGATTTGTGAATGAAGAAGGTAAATCTCAACTTTCATCCTCTTGAACCACGTGATCTTGGATACAGTATCCTTGTATTTGTGCTGTCGTTTGCTTTATACATACGGACTTTGGTGCCTACATTGTTATATGGTGATAGTGGAGAATTTCAGACCCTTTTTTATAGTGTGGGTATGACGCATCCAACAGGGTATCCGGTTTTTGTTCTATTGGGAAAATTATTCACCCTACTCCCAGTGGGGGCATTAACCTGGAGAGCGAATTTATATATTGCTTTTCAAGGCGCACTAACAATAAGCTGTATCTACATATTGGTTCGGATGCTAATTGGCTGGCGAGTTGCCGGGATATACGCTGGCTTTGTTTTGGCGATTAATCCGCTGTTCTGGTTTTATGCAGTTGTCGCAGAATTATATATTCCAGCTTGTTTGCTGACGGCTTTGATCTTTATATTGATGCTACAATGGCGGCAGAAAAATCAATTGCGCTATTTGCTGATGGCAGGCATGCTTGGCGGATTAAGCCTGGGCGTGCATAGTACAGTGGCTTTGCTTGCTCCGGCAATTTTGGTTTACTTATTCATATCCAATGCAAACAAAAAAGCCTGGATGGCGGCTGTTGCTGGTGGTTTGATTGGACTCCTGCTCTTTGCAGGCAGTTTTTTATTCATCGATAGATTGAACGCGGATGCAGGGTACTATAATGCAACGGTAGAACATTCTCTGAGTACATGGCAGATGACAGAAGCAGATTTCGATTCACCGATTGAGCGATTCTCATTCCTGTATTTTGGTAAACAATTCCAATATCAAATGTTTGCTAATCCAAAAACGGTAATGGCTGAAAATGGGGATGGTCTATTATATATTTTTCGGGAGGTTTTTGTCCCGTTTTCCATTCCACTGGGCTTATTTGGCTTGTTGTATTTGCTTGCACGTCACTGGCGGGAAGGTATTCTGATACTACTTGCAGCCGCTGCACAATTACTATTTGCGCTAAATTATGAAGTTTATGATTATTACGTGTTTTTTATCCCCGCATTTGTATTTATAAGCGTTTGCAGTGCTGTGGGGGTTGCTGCTATTCTGGATGGCATTTCTATTCTCATCACTTCTGATGCGTTAAAAAAGAAGAAAGTATTTACATATATACCAGGTTCTGTTGGCATATTTATTTTCCTTGCAACAGTATATTCAGCTTATCCCATGATTTCGGATGCCTGGCAGGAGAAAAACGTAACCTTCATCAGAGATACCCAATTGGACGAATATCCATATCCAATTGATACCCCTGATGCACCGCATCAACGCGCAATTAAGGTTGTGGATGCACTTGAAGAGAATGCAATTTTATTTACCGATTGGGATATGTTGTTCCCATATTACTTTGTAGCACATGTAGAAGAGCAAAATATAGGGATGGATTTTCATGAAACTTATCCTCAGGATGATGAAGACGGATTGTCATTATCCATTATGATTTATATTCAAGACAATTTGGACCGTCCAATTTATTTTAGTCAACGGCCAAATGATGATAACAGTAGCAGGTTGATATTGCGTCCTGTGAAAAAAGGGAATATTATGCTTTATCAAGTTGAGGGGATGAAGTAATATGAATCTGAAATTAGCATTTTTGGCAGCACAGGATATTCCTCAAGCAAAACATGATGAGATAGATGCTCTTGATCAACTTGCTTATGAAAATGTTGCCGGGCATGAAGAAAATCAAAAAATCGAATGGGCCTCATCTCAATGGATAGGATTAGGCAGTGTAGATGGCTGTTTAGCTACACAACTCGGCTGCCTGGAACGTGAAATCAGGATTAATGGGCACTCACTTTGGGTTTCAGGGATTGGTGGGGTTGCCACGCATCCCCAATTCCAACGTAAGGGATATGCCAAAGCTTTGCTGCAAGCGACAGAAAAATTCATCCGCGAGGAATTGAACACTTCATTTGCATTATTACTCTGTGATGGTATGCCATGTGAACTGTATCGATCGCTGGGTTGGCAGGATATCGCAGACCATGTGCTATATCAGCAAGGTGGTCAAACTCATCGGTTTGAAAGCAATGTAATGATTTTTCAGTTTTCGGATGAATCATTCCCAGTAGGCGAGATAGATTTATGTGGATCACCCTGGTAGAAAACAATTAAGGAGACTTGAACCATGAAAATAGCATTTATAGGCGCTGGAAGTTTGGGTTTTACCGCTGGTTTAGTGCGGGATATATTAACTTTTCCGTTATTGCAGAACACAACTCTCGCATTAATGGATATTAACCAAGAGCGTCTTGATTTTTCCCGACAGGCAGTTGAGAAAATTATCAATGCTGGTAATTATCCCGCTAAAGTGGAAACGACACTGGATCGGCGTATAGCACTCGATGGCGCGGATGTTGTCCTGACAACCATCCTATCAGGAACGACTGAAATCTGGCGCCATGATATTGAAATTCCTAAGCGTTATGGAGTAGATATCAATGTTGGTGATACACGCGGACCAAGTGGTATATTTCGTTTCTTGCGAACGCTGCCGCCTATGATGGATATTGTACGGGACATGGAAGTATATTGCCCGAAGGCAGTATTGTTGAACTATACCAATCCGATGGCCATGTTGTGCGGCGCAATGCAGCGCCAAACCAATATAACCGTGACAGGTTTATGTCATTCTGTGCAGGGCACGGCCATGATGTTGGCAGACTGGATTGCTGCCCCACATGATGAAATAACCTACACATGCGCCGGAATCAACCATCAGGCATTTTATTTGAAATATGAATGGAATGGCGAAGATGCCTATCCATTAATCCGCAAGGCGATCACTGAACGAACTGAGATTTTCAATGAAGAACAGGTGCGCAATGAAATGTATCTTCATTTGGATTATTACCCTACCGAATCCAGTGGGCATAATTCGGAATACAACCCCTGGTTCCGCAAGCGTTCTGATCTGATAGAAAAATATTGCAAAGACGGTACAGGCTGGAATCCGGGTGAATATGCTTATATCCTCAAGGAATATCAAAACACGGAAAAAACATGGAAGGATGAAATCCGAAAGGAACTTGACAAACCCATGTCAGCGGATGATCTGCAGCGTGGCCATGAATATGCCGCTTATATCATCAATGCTTTAATGGGCGGGGAAACATTTGGCTTCAATGGCAATGTGCCAAACATCAATCTGATTACGAACTTGCCTGAGGGTGCCTGTGTTGAGGTGCCGGTCTATGTAGACAAAGCCGGTTTCCATCCTGTGCACGTGGGTGAATTGCCTGCCCAGCTAAATGCCATTGTGCACACCAATGCCAGCATTGAGGAAATGGCAATTGAGTCGGCGATTACTGGCAATCCGCGCTTGACCATGCAGGCCATTTTGCACGATCCGTTGACAGCCTCGGTGCTTTCTATGTCTGAGATTAAGGAAATGGTCACGGTTATGTTTGAGCAAAATAAAGAATATTTACCGCAATTTAAATCGGTTAAACCTTAAAGTGAGAACAAAATGCAAAATTTATCCATAGGAAAAATACGCGCTCTACAGCGCTGTACTTCAGCACGAGGGACGTTTACCTGTCTGGCATTGGATCATCGCCAAAATCTACGCAGAGCACTAAATCCCGAAAACGTGGATCTGGTCACCGATCAGGATTTGTCTGATTTCAAGTTGGAAGTCACCTCTCTGCTGGCTGAAAAGGCGACTGCTGTCCTGCTGGATCCGCAGTATTCTGCGGCACAGGCAATCAGCAAAAGTGTTGTGCCACGGAATACCGGTCTGGTGGTGGCAGTTGAATCTACCGGTTATGGCGGTGAACCCACCGCACGGCAAAGTCAGATACTACCTGGCTGGAGTATAAAAAAAGCCAAGCACATGGGAGCCGATATGATTAAATTATTGGTTTATTATCACCCGGATTCCCCCACTGCTGGTGAGATTGAAGATTTTGTAAAAAAGGTCGCCGCAGAATGTGTACAAGAAGATCTGGGGTTAATGTTGGAACCGCTCTCTTACACCTTGGACCTGCAGAATAAAGCCTTGGATTCGGCTGAGAAACGCTATGTGGTGGTGGAAACTGCGCGGCGTCTGGTTGTTCCGGGTGTGGATGTGCTTAAGGCGGAGTTCCCGCTTGATCCGACTGTGGATCAGGATGAAGCTACCTGGGCTGAAGCTTGCGCTGAAATTTCAGCGGCTAGTCCAGCACCCTGGATATTGCTTTCTGCGGCAGTGGATTATGAACTCTTCCTGCGTCAGGTGATTGTGGCCTGCCAGGCAGGTGCCTCTGGGATAGCCGTAGGGCGTGCCGTATGGAAGGAATCCGTACAGATGAAAGGTGAGCAAAGAAAAAATTTCCTGCAGTATACAGCGCTTCAACGCCTTATCCGCCTGACTGCTTTATGCACTGCGCTGGCAAAACCCTGGCAGGATTTTTACAGCATGCCGTCAATTGATTCGCAGTGGTACAGCCAGTATGGCGAGTAAGCCATATCGGCGCTTTACTACAGCCAGTTATTATTTCCTGTATTATGCTGGGGCCGCCAGTTTATTCCCATTTTTGAGTTTATTTTATGCCCGCATGGGATTGAGCGGCAGCCAGATTGGATATTTATCGGCGTTGCTGCCGTTGATTGGGCTTTTTGCCTCTCCTTTCTGGACGGCACTGGCAGATGGAACACGCCAACATAAAAGGATTTTATACCTCACTACGCTTGGCGCAGTTGCTGCCGGATTATTGATTCTGCTCAGTGGTGGAACATTCTGGTTGATTCCGGCTATCGCAGGGTTTGCTTTGTTTTCATCTCCGATCATGCCTTTGATGGATAATGAGACCTTGCGCATGCTGGGCGGACTAAAGCAGCAGTACGGACGTATCCGATTGTGGGGTGCCATTGGTTGGGGTATCTCTGCTCCATTGATGGGAAGGGTGATTGAACAGAGCGGTTTACAATGGGCATTCTGGGGCTATGCTGGCTTAATCCTGCTAAGTTTGCTGCTAACTCGCTTGATGGTATTCACACCCGGCACATCCGGTAGTCCGTTCTGGCTTGGCATGAAGCAGTTTATGCAAAATCCGGCCTGGATATTGTTTTTGTGCATCGTCTTTTTAGGTAGCCTGACTTTATCCACCATTTCGAATTTTCTATTTTTATATATGAAATCTTTAGGTATTAATGAAGGTGTAATGGGTATTGCGTTGACCATCGCTACCGTATCGGAAATACCCGTTCTGTTTTTTGCCAATCGTTTATTGCAACGTTTTTCAGCAACTCATTTGCTATATGCTGCTCTAGTATTTATTGGATTGCGCGCCTTACTGCTCTCCTTTGCCAGAACGCCAGTATCATTTTTATTAATCCAATTATTGCATGGATTCAGTTTTTCACTGGCCTGGTCGGCGGGTGTATCTTATGCGGATCAGATGGCACCAGCGGGTTTATCGGCAACAGCACAAGGGATGTATGCTGGTGTTCAGCTGGGCATTGGTGCTGCAGTGGGCGCGATTTTGGGCGGCTGGTTATATCAATCCATTGGCGCTGCTGCGATGTACCGTCTGATGGCGTTGGTTATGGCTGTGGGGTTACTGCTCTTTTTGGTGCTGGATCAACGATTTAAGCATAAGCAAGAAAGGAATGTATATGTCAAAACCATTTGATTTGTTAGTAGCAGGGGAAATAAATCCTGATTTGATTCTGTCTGGCGATGTGCAACCTGAATTCGGACAAGTAGAGAAATTGATTGATCGGGCAGATATGACGATTGGCTCATCTTCTGTGATTATGGCCTGCGGTTCGGCCAGATTGGGTTTACAGGTTGCTTTTAGCGGCTTATGCGGAGATGATGTTTTCGGCCGCTTCATGATGGATGCTATGCAGCAGCGAGCTGTGGATACCTCATCGGTAATTGTTCGCAAAGACGCCGCTACCGGGATTAGTGTGATTCTCAATCGGCGGAGCGATCGCGCAATCCTCACTTTTCCGGGATTAATCCCTGAGTTACGGGCAGAGCAGATCAGTGACGCCCTGCTTCAACAAGCCAGACATTTACATATTGCCAGCTATTTTCTGCAAACCCAATTGCAAACAGGTATTGTAGATTTATTCAAACGTGCCCATCAATTTGGCATGACAATTTCATTGGACACCAATTGGGATCCATCCGGAAAATGGCAGGACTTTTATGAATTGCTTAAACTGGTGGATGTGTTCCTGCCCAATGAAAATGAAGCCTTGGCATTAACACGAACATCTTCTGCAGAGGACGCTTTGGCTGTACTTTCGCAATCCTGTGCTGTGGTTGCCATAAAGCAAGGTGCTGATGGCGCCTTAGCTTGTCAGAATGGAGAGATAGCACGCACCCAGGCATTACACATGGATATTGTGGACACAGTTGGCGCAGGGGATACCTTTGATAGTGGCTTCCTTTATGGTTACTTGCAACAGTGGCCTTTGCAAAAAATGGTACAAGCAGCTGCTATCAGTGGTTCCCTTTCTACCAGGGCAGCCGGCGGAACACAATCACAGCCTACCCTGGAAGAGGTTATGCAGTATGTCGATGGATAAGCATTTTTTGGATCGTTTGGTCGATGAACAAAAGCAGGGCCAACCTACAGGTATTGCTTCGTTATGCTCAGCGCATCCATTTGTGTTACAAGCTGCCATGTTGCATGCCCGAGAAACCAATACGCAGGTATTGGTAGAATCGACCTGTAATCAGGTAAATCAGTTTGGCGGATATACCGGTATGACCCCGCGGTCATTTGTAGATTTTGTACAGGGCATTGCCAATGAAAATCATATTGCTATAGATCAGTTATTGTTAGGTGGGGATCATTTAGGACCAAACGTCTGGCAGCATGAAAATGCAGTTATCGCTATGCAAAAATCGAAGGAATTGGTACGGGCTTATGTACAGGCTGGCTTTACCAAGATTCATTTGGATGCCAGCATGAAATTAGCTGATGATGCTGAGCTATCTGCTTTGCCTGTTGAGGTTTCTGCTGGACGTGCCGCTGATCTGGCTCAGACTGCCGAGCAAACCTGGAAAGATTGCTGTCAGGGACCTGCTCCACGTTATATCATTGGTACCGAAGTGCCGGTTCCAGGAGGAGCGCAGGAGCATGAAAATGGAGTACAGCTTACATCGGCTGATGATGCAAAGGAAACCATTGAGATTACCCGAAAAGCATTTCAGGCACGTGGATTAGAAAAGGCCTGGGAACGGGTGATTGCGCTGGTTGTTCAACCCGGCGTTGAATTTGGGGATGATTTTGTGCTGGAATATAAACCTGAAGAGGTAAAAACCCTGGTGAAATTTATCGAGGGTGAACCAAACATGGTATTTGAAGCGCATTCCACGGATTATCAAACCGGTCAGGCTTTATCAGATCTGGTGCGGGATCATTTTGCCATCCTAAAAGTGGGTCCGGCATTGACCTTTGCCTTTCGCGAAGCCGTGTTTGCCCTGGCAAGTATCGAAAATGAATTACAAACTCATATTCGTCCCATGCAGCGCTCCCAATTACTGGACGTGATGGATGATGTGATGGTTAATTTGCCGGAGTATTGGTCAAAATATTATGGCGGCAATGAATATGATTTACGCTTTGCGCGTAAGTTCAGTTTGAGTGACCGGGTGCGTTATTATTGGCCCGATACGCGCATTCAGGAGGCACTGGCGAAATTGATGCATAATCTGGATGCGTTGGACATTCCTTATTCTCTTTTGAGCCAATACGTCCCCCAACAGTATGAGCGAATTCGTTCAGGGCAATTGAAGAACACTCCGCATACAATCATATTAGATCGTATTCAGGATGTGCTGCGAACCTATCAGCAAGCCTGCCAAAGCGCTACCCTCAGCGAGCGATCTGGAGTAGAATAGCACTAGCATTTAAAGGAATAACGACCTACATGACCATTCATTCATTATCAAGTACCGAACGCCATAAAGAGATCGTAGAGATGATTGAGCGCAATAAGCGGGTCAGTGTACTTGATATTTGCGAACGCTTTGCGATAAGCGAGGCAACTGCAAGACGTGATCTGGAATTTATGGATGAACACGACATGATTCAACGTGTATATGGCGGTGCGATTGCGTTGGACTCACCATCCCTGGAAGTGCCAATTATTGATAGACAGGATATGAACTGCGAACAAAAGCGATTGATCGGTCTGGAAGCTGCGAAATTGATAAACAACGGGGAAACTATCTTTTTGGGAAGTGGAACGACGGTTTTGGAAGTTGCCAGAGCATTAGTTAATCATAAAAACCTGACAGTTATTACGAACTCATTGCCAATATTAAACACACTCAGTAAAACAGATAACAACATCATTGGATTAGGTGGGGAATTGCGATCCAGTGAGCTCTCTTTCATCGGTCATATTACCGAGCAGTCTATTTCTGAATTCAGGGCGGATAAAGTGATTATTGGCACCCCGGCTATTAGTCTGGAACATGGCCTAACCCATGAATTTATGCCGGAAACGATGACAGACCGCGCCGTATTGAAAATCAGCTCCAATGTGATTGTCGTTGCAGATTTTTCCAAATTTGAACGGGTTGCGACATCTTTTCTGGCACCGATTGAAAAAATCAATACGATAGTGACAGACAATAATCTTGAATTGCAATTGGTTGAGGCAATTGAACAGCGAGGGGTAACCGTCATATGTTCAATTGTGAAAAGCGCAAAGTAGCAATATCCTTAAATCCTTTCCGTGAAGCTTTTATTTTATTACCTGTGCTCATTTTCCCTGATTATTATTGAGTTCTTCCCCTGACCAAACCATTACCAGACTATATATTATCTTAAATGAATATTGTCGGTTCCGCTTTGTTCCATTGAAAATTTAAATGGAACAACCGCTGGATTGCCAACAATTCTATTTGCTTGTAATATTGTAGGTATTCCACAAATAGAGGAGTGAAAAGTGTCAATTATTATTGATAAAAATAGTTGGGTATTGGAGATGGATTCATGTGCGTATGCACTCGGATTGTCGCCAAATGGATATCTAACGCACCGCTATTGGGGACCTCGATTACAACATGCCGACGATTATCCTTTGCCTAAGGATCCAGATGAAGAAGATAGTTTTAATTTGCCAGAAAATAGAAGATTGCTAGAATACCCTACTGCAGAAGGCGCTGATTATCGTGATCCATGCCTATGTATTCGTTTCCAGGATGGTGTGCGAGATGTTCGTTTGCGTTTTGTCGACGCGGAAGCAGAACAGGATAAAGACATTTTGAAAATCCATTTGACAGATCTTTCATATGAGCTGCATGTAATCCTTTGCTATCAAATTCACAGCCGTTATGATCTCATAGAACGTTGGGTCGAGATTTATCAAGAAGGGATGAAACCCATTGATGTTTCCCGTATTTTTTCCAGTATCTGGCATTTACCTGATCTGGAGACATATCGTTTAAGCTACACCAGCGGAAAATGGGCTGATGAAATGAAAATGCATCATGAAATTTTAGGTCCCGGGAAAAAAGTATTGGCGAGCCGTCGCTTGATTACTGGACATAATGGCAATCCATGGTTTGCGCTGGATGATGGAACCGCAACCGAATACACAGGAAAGGTATGGTTTGGTACTGTTGCCTGGAGTGGAAATTGGAAAACCATTGCAGAAATTTCCGAGAATCAGATGTTACAGATATTGAGCGGCATTAATGATTGGGATTTTAATTGGCAGCTACAGCCAGGTGAACGATTTACGACCCCACATGCAATCGGTGGATTTTCCAGTGAAGGGTTTCATGAGGCCAGTCAAAAAATGCATGATTATGTGCGGGAAGAATATTTACCGCACGGAAAAATCACGCGCAAGATTTTATATAACTCCTGGGAAGCGACAACATTTGATGTGGATGTGCATTCGCAAATTGCGTTGGCAAAAAACGCTGCTGAAATGGGCGTTGAATTATTCGTTCTGGACGATGGCTGGTTTAATAGACGTAATGATGATCGTGCCGGTTTGGGCGATTGGTGGCCGGATGAGAAGAAATTTCCTGAGGGTTTAACACCATTAATTGATGAAGTAAAAAAACTGGGTATGGATTTTGGTCTATGGATTGAACCTGAAATGGTCAATCCGGATAGTGATTTATATCGACTTCATCCGGATTGGGTAATTCATTTTCCGGGTCTGGATAGGACACTGGCACGCAATCAGTTGATCTTGAATCTGGCAAAAAATGAAGTGCAGGAATATTTGATTTCCGTATTGGATAAACTGCTATCGGAAAATGATATTCGCTTCATCAAGTGGGACATGAATCGTAATGTCAGTGAACCCGGTTGGCCGGACGCATCAGGAGATGCACGTGAACTGTGGGTGCGCTATACCATGGGTGTCTATCATGTTTGGCAGACGTTAAGACAACGGCATCCAAATATTATTTTTCAGAGTTGTTCTGGCGGGGGAGGTCGGGTAGATTTAGGTATAATGAAGTATGCTGATCAGGTGTGGCCCAGTGATAATACCGAAGCCAGCGCCAGGCTATGTATTCAGGAAAATTATTTACAGCTCTTTCCGGCAGCCACTATGGAGAGCTGGGTTACCGATCAGAATGAAGCTGTGATTCCGCTTGCTTTTCGCTTTCATGTCAGCATGTGCGGCGTTTTGGGTATCGGGGGAAACATTGCCAATTGGTCAGATACTGAACGAGAAGAAGCCAAACATTGGATTTCCGAATATAAAAAATATCGGGAGATCATCCATTGGGGTGATCGTTACCTTTTGCGATCAGCGGTTGAGTATGCGGTTTCAGCGGTTTTGTATATATCACAGGATCAGCAGAATGGTGTGTTATTCGCTTTTCGCACGTATTGCGCAGAACCAGTCGAAACACCAACGATCTATCCACGTGGGTTAGCAGCAAATCAGCTTTATGAAATAGTGGGGCAAATAAAAAGCGGATCAGCATGGGAAGAGGTAGGTATACGGCTTTCTCTTTCGAATTTTTCCAGTGTCTTGATTCCAATAAACAGAATTTAATGATAGTTGTAATGTAGAAAGTGGGGAAATGTAATATCCAGCAAAAGGTGCTTGACAAGCGAAATAAATTCCTGTAATATGATGTTACCGGTCACGTGACCGGTAACATCATAGAATTCCACAATTTATTTACTGTAGAGAGAAAATTATATGAATAATGAGCGCATAACAATACGTGACGTTGCCGCAAGCGCAGGTGTCTCACATCAGACCGTTTCTCGTGTGATTAACAAGAGTGAGCGAGTAAATGAAGAAACACGTATCAAAGTTGAATCCGCGATCGAAAAACTGGGGTATCAGCCCAATGCGATTGCCCGATTTATGGCGAAAGGACGCACCAAGACCCTGGCATGTTTTTCACCGAATCTGACCGACTATACCTATGCCAGTATCATAGAAGGTGCTGAATTTGAAGCCAGACAAGCAGGCTATTTTTTAATGTCTGCTTCTGCTCCGGATACGGGCACATTTTCCATGTTGGTCGAGCAATTGGTGGCAAGTCGACGTACTGAAGGCTTGCTGGTAATTAATCCATTTTTGGATAATCGCCATACCCAATTACCTCAATTTTCTCCTACGGTTTATGTAGGTGCACGATCTTCTGTAAATACAATGGATTCTGTTTTTTTGGATGACGAAGAAGCTGGTTGTCTTGCCATTCGCCATCTATTGGAATTGGGCCATCGTTCGATTGCCATGATCACTGGTCCTTTTGTAGAGGACTGCTGCAGGGATCGCCAATCCGGATACGTGGCCTGTCTGGAAGATGCAGATATCAATTTTGATCCCAAAAAGGTTGTCGAGGGGGATTGGACTGCAACCTCAGGCTATAAAGCAGTACAGCATTTATTGGCAAATAAAATACAATTTTCAGCCATTTTTGCCCAAAACGATCGAATGGCGGTAGGTGCTATCCGTGCACTGCGTGAAGCAGGAAAATCGGTGCCGGAAGATGTTTCCGTTATCGGTTTTGATGATATGCCTTTAGCTTCCTATTATGACCCGGCATTAACCACCATCCGTCAGGATCCCTTCAGTATGGGGCGTGAGGCTGCTCGTTTATTAATCCGCGCCATTGAAAATCCTGAGAAACAACGCAGGCATGCAAAGATGCCTGTGGAACTTATTTTACGTAAATCGACAGCTGTCTTTCATACATAAACTCAGGAGGTGAGTAAGAATCATTTTTGATTATTTTGAATGGACACCGTGTGTTAGTGCAAACAATTGTCTAAAGAGGAGAAATAGTAATGAGACGAAATTCAATTTTAGTTTTATTTTCAGTCCTGGTAATTTTTACCATGATGTTAGGTGCATGTGCCCCGGCAGCGCCGGCAGCGGAAGCCCCAGTTGCTGAAGAAGCCCCAGCAGAGGAAGAACCTGCAGCGGAAGCTCCAGTAGCTGAAGAACCTGCTATGGAAGAAATTATGCTTCGCTGGCGTACACGCCCAGATAATCAGGCGGAGATTGAGGTTTATCAGGCAATCAGTGATGATCTCGACAAGAGCATGGACAGCATTACCCTGACCTATGAACCGGGTGGATCGGAATCATCATCCTATCAGGATGTATTAAAAACAGAAATCAGCGCAGGTACGGCACCTGATGTATTCTGGATCCCAGGCACCGACGTTGCAGATTTTGCCTCACGTGGTTTGATTTTGAACATGGCTGATATGGCATCCGCAACGGAAGGCTTTGATGTGAATGCATTCTATCCTGGCCCAATGTATCATATGACCTATAATCCTGAATCAGCTATGTTTGGTGCAGATAGCGGCGCTTTCTGGGGTTTGCCGCGAGATGTGTCTACATTCGCGCTGTATTTGAATCTGGATTTATTGGCTGAAGCTGGTTTGACCGGCGACCTGGATCCTCGCACCATGGCAGAGAATGGAACCTGGACATGGGAAGCTTTCCTGGATGCAGCCAAGAAAGTTCGTGCACTTGGTAGTGATATTTACGGATATGGTGCCAATGCATGGTGGGGCCCCTACGGTACCTGGATGAACTCCGCTGGTGGTGGTTTCTTCAATGAAACTCGTGATGCCTGTAACCTGGATAACGATGCATCCATTGAAGGTTTGCTATTTGAACAAACCCTATATCAGGAATTTGATGTAGCCGTACCTTACGGTGAAGACAGCGAACCTCCCTTCATGGCTGGTCGTGTGGGTATGTTCCAGAATGGCCGTTGGGCCACACCTGGCACACGCAGCAATGCCACCTTTAATTGGGATGTTGTTGAATTGCCAAAGGGACCTGCCGATAATGCAGGTAACTGGTTGTTCTGGGGTGCATATGTTGTCAACGCAAATACCGAATACCCCAAAGAAGCATGGCAATTGGTTCAGGCGCTTACTCAGGCAGATACACAAGCAAAAATCTCTGCTTTAGGCGCTAATATTCCCAGCCGTGTCAGCCAGGAAGCCCTGGATGCTTTCCTGACCTTCACTCCACCTGCCAATAATCAGGCATTCCTGAATGGGCTAGCAGACAGCCCAGTTGCGGAAGGTCCGGTATGGGCAGGCTCATGGCCCGAATTCGCAGCAGTAATGGATCCGGCGATTGCATCCTTAATGACTGGTAGCACCAGCATTGAAGATTTCAAAGCCAGTATCTGCTCCGAAGCAAATAAATCATTTACAGAATAATCTATTTATAATGAAGGATAGGCGGCATGCCGCCTATCCTTCTCTAAATTTTATCCCGCATAGACTCGAGTGACACAATGAATAAAAGCCGTTTTGTGTTTCCGGAGTCTCCGTAGGGATACAAAAATCTATTTATCACCCCAATGGAGGAGGTATTCATGGTCGAAGGCACCCAGCATGTTGATATACGTACTGAAAGGCAAATTAAAGGTGTCTCCATCTGGCAGGGTTTCCTGGCCGTTGGGGCTGCAATCGGTATTGTTTATCAACTTGGCAGTAGTGCGCAGCCATTTCCGACTTGGTTATATTTAATTATTTTGATTTTATTGGGGATATTGGGATCAGCAGCAGGGTTCAGTGTGCCGATGATTTGGCGTAAACGGCATCGCGGCAGGATTATCGCATTGATTATTAATTATCTGGTTTTTTTAACCAGTTTATTGGGATTACTTCAATATCTCGGTATATTCGTGGGCATTGACGCTTTGGGTGATACATTTGGACGGGGCATTCCCTGGCTTGGTGGGGTTATCGCCGGATACCTGATTAACTCAATGGCAGATAAATTTAGCAGTGAGGACAATCGCTCGCAACTTTTTCGTAGCATAGGACGCTATGTTATATACGGATTCCTGGTGTTCTTTTTTTACTCGATCGGCATATTGCAGGCATTGGTATATATCGCCCAACAATTTAATAAACCTTTGCCATTTTTTTTGTTGGCAATGATTGGCATAACGATATTCGTTTTACGGGTTCTATCCAGTCAGGAATTTGCCACAGCATTGCATGCCAAATCATCGCATAACGAAGCCATTAGTGGTTTTCTTTTCCTCTCCCCAAATCTTTTGGGTTTTTTGTTTTTCTTTGCTGGCCCTCTCCTGCTTTCCTTATACGTCAGCTTTACCAATTCTGACTCATTTGGAACGCAGGACTGGGTTGGTATGGATAATTACGCCAAGATATTCAATTTGACCATTGCCAAATTGGAAGGAGTGGATCAACCGGTGACCGAAGTGCTGGATACCACGGTATATGATGAACTTACTCGTATTAAGTGGATCGGAAATGGTGTGATCATTGGGGCAGAAGACAAACTATTTTGGATTGCATTACGTAATACAATCGTATTCACTTTTTTGGCACTTCCGTTGAGTATTATTCCGGCATTGCTGTTAGCTTCCTTGTTAAACAGCAAACTACCGGGTATGAAGTTTTTCCGGGCGGTATATTTTTTGCCAACCGTTGCCGCCGTAGTAGGTGTGGCATTGATCTGGCAGTGGCTTTATAATGCCGCGGTAGGGTATATAAATTTTTCTATTTTGAATGTGATTGAATCTGTTAATGGATTATTCGGTACTCAAATTGCTGATCCGCAGATACGCTGGTTGTCGGATACGAAGGTTGCTCTTTTGGCTGTGGTGATTATGTCAGCCTGGCAGTGGCTGGGATATTACGCAGTGATTTTTCTGGCGGGTATGCAGAACATACCCAAAGAGTTGTATGAAGCAGCAAAAGTGGATGGGGCAAATGCGGTTTCCCGGTTCTGGAATGTGACATTGCCGCTGCTTGCGCCGACAACTTTTTATGTCGTGACAACGGCAGTGATCAATGCTTTGCAGGTCTTTGAACAGGTTTACGTCTTGATTCCTACCGAACCGCCGGGTGGCCCGGCAAATTCCACCATGACGATCGTTTTGTATTTGTATCAGAAAGGGTTTCAGCGTTTTCAACAGGGCTACGCTTCTGCTGTTGCCTGGGTTCTGTTTCTTATTATTTTCGTGGTGACCTTAGTGCAATTTCAACGTCAGAATAAATCAAAAGGCGCATATTAAAGCGGAGGGTTGATGAGTAAATATCGAATCTTGAAGTACCTGGGAAATGCGCTGGTTTATGCGTTGTTGATTGGGTTTGCATATATTATGCTTTTTCCATTCTTGTTTATGTTCTCAACTTCCTTCAAATTGCAAACAGATACGTATCGCTATCCGCCACGCCTGATTCCAATGAAGCCGGTTGAAGCTGAGGTGCTGGGATACGATGACCTAAAACCATTATATATTGTGCAGTTTGAAGGTGATGAGCGTGAATTTGCGCTGGTTGAACGCAGTGTACCGGCTGGAATCTATGTAAACCCCGCAGATGTGAATCAAAGCGCTACGGTTGCCCTGGAACTTGTTCAACCAAGCGGAGGCGAAGCAGCTCAATTAACCACAGTCTATCAAGGAGAAACGGTAAAACTGTGGGATGTGCCTTTGAATGGAAAAATGCTACAAATGGTGCTAACAGATCAAACGGCATTAGGGCGCTTTGTAGATCCGCAGCAACCCCAAATTACGGCATTCCAAAATTTACGTTTGAGTGTGGCCGTCGAAGAGCCAACGCTTGTTCCTGAGAACTATACCAGGGTGAGAGATTTACAGGGATTAGACAGAGCCTTAACCAACACGGCATTGGTGACCATTCTGGTGGTGCTTGGGCAATTGGTAACCAGCGTAGTGGGGGGGTATGCATTGGCAAGATTGAAATTCCCCGGACGGGAGCAAATTTTCCTGGTGTATTTGGGCACGATTATGATTCCTTTTGTGGTATTAATCACACCGCTCTATCAATTAATGGTTATGTTAGGGTGGGTGGATAAACTTGCTTCCCTGATTATTCCATGGGTTTTCAGCGCATATGGTACATTTATGATGCGTCAATTCTTTATCACCATGCCAAAGGAGATAGAGGAAGCGGCTCTGATTGATGGAGCTTCCCGATTGCAAATATTGTGGAAAATATTCCTGCCCTCTGCCACCCCAGCGCTGGCTACTTTAGCAACATTCTCATTTTTATATGCCTGGAATAGTTTCTTCTGGCCATTGATTGTGATAAATACAGGGAATCAGGATAATCATGTGTTAACCCTGGCATTGAGTATTCTGCGTGGAAAAGCCGCCGACAATGCAAATCTGGTTATGGCAGGGGCCGCGATTGCCATTCTACCTCCATTGATTATATATATCTTTGCTCAACGCTTCTTTGTGGAGAGTGCCACGAGTAGTGGTGTAAAAGGGTAATCAGTTCAGTTTAGCGGAGCTTATTCAATTTTGTATTTGATATTTGATCTTGCGCTGTAGAAGGTTGGCAGAATTTTATTCGTAGATGTTTTACTGGCTGATCTTTTCACGCTTGCAGTTTGGAATACTATTTTATTGAGGAGAATATATCGTAGGATGCAAAAAGTAAATGGTTGTTATACAGTATACGGAAATGCGATCAGCAGGCAGCAATCAGCGGCATCTGATAGATGGAAAGCAATGTTAGCCAAAAAATTTCAGTATGATCCTGAAGAGAAATACACTTTGAGTTTGCAAGACAATCCCTATCTGGGTTCGATGTTTGAACTCAAGGATATTGTGCGCGGTGATCAAGGGCAACCCATCAATATGGATAATGCCGTAATCATTAGTACGATCCGCATGGGGTATGGGCATTATCGGATTGCTATGGCGGGCATGTCATGTGCCAAAGCCATGGGGTTTACGCCTTATTGGTTGGATTTGTTAGCCATACCTGGTGTCACCAGCGATGTGATCAACTGGTGTAATACATGGTATTCTCGTTTTTCCCGGCTCTCTCAAAGCAGTGCATTATTTAATAAATATGTTTGGGAGTCCGTAACCACTGGAGAGAAGGCGATTCCAGGTGTGTGGCAGATCTTAAATGCCTGGATCGTTGGGTGGCCATGGCGATTTCTGAAAACAAATGTAAAAGATTATAAAATGAGTGAATTATTTAGTAACATGTATGCCGCTTTACCCCCTGATATGCCCATGTTAACTGCCCATATGTGGAATGCAATGGGTGCTGTTGCAGGCGGCATGACGAATGTGGTGGATATGATGTTTGATAACTGGCCGATGTCCTTCCAACTGACCGAAGGTGCCAAACATGGTGTACAATCGCCATCCGGATATTATGGATTTAAGATTATGCGCGGCTTTGATGATAAAAGTCGCGCGTTAAAAACGATACCGTCAGATGCGCTGTATTATACCGGACACCATGTGGATCATGAATTGGTGGAAAATATTGAGGTGGACTGTGCGGCACGTTTGCGTCGCATGAAAGCAAAAGAGCCGCGCCGCTATATGATTACAATGGGCGGCGCAGGCGCACAAAAAGAATTATTTAAAGCAGTTATTGAACACTGTATTCCATTAATAAAGCAAGATAAAGTAACCTTATTTGTTAATCTTGGAGATCATAAATCAAATTGGGATTGGCTGTCAAAAGAATTGGCTGACTATCAGGATCTGATCAAAACGTATTTCACCTGGGACGAAGCCCGTGATTTTACAGATGCTATCCGGGATCATTCTGTCAGCGGTTTGCATATATTTTTATTTGATAATACATTTCATGGCGTATATGCCACAAATTATTTGATGCGTGTTGTGGATGTGATGATCACCAAACCCAGTGAACTGGCTTTTTATCCGATTCCAAAGATATTCAATGAAAGGGTGGGAGGGCACGAAATGTGGGGTGCCATCCGCGGCGCCGAATTAGGTGATGGTACCGTTGAAGCCCGTTCGATTCCACAGACTTTGCAGGCGATTGACGTTCTCACAGATGAAGATGATTTACTCACAATGTTTTGTGAGCAGATTGTTAAGAATAAACAAATTGGAATTTATGACGGTGCCTATAATTGTGTAGCATTAGCAACGGGTAAGAAATGGGAAAGAAAGGCCAAATGATCAGATATCATTAGATTATTTTCCCAGTGCAGTCCAACCGAATAAAGATAAAATTTTTTAGATTAATATACAGGTAGAAATGGCTTTGAATTTTTCAAAGCCATTTTTTTATTTTTATGTAAAATACCCCTTGACTTTGCTTGTTGGAATTGCTATAATGGGAACGTTCCACCCCCATAAAGGATAAACTATGGTAAACCGTCCAACGATCATTGATGTTGCCAAAATTGCAGGGGTATCCAAGACCACGGTTTCGCGCGTGATCAATGATGATGTTCGCAAGGTCAGTGATGAAACGGTAAAGCGCGTTCGTCAGGCCATTGAAGAATTGGGTTACCAACATAATTCCATTGCCAGTAGTTTGCGGACAGATCGTACCAATATCATCATGCTGATGATTCCGGACATTACCAACCCATTTTGGCCGGAAGTTGCCCGCGGTATACAGGATCGCATGGATGAAGCGGGGTATTCGGTTGTGTTTGCCAATCTGGATTGGAATCATGCCCGGGAACAGGACTTTTTAAAAATTGCCATGCAAACCCGGGTGGATGGCATCCTTATCAATCCAATTCATGTTTCCGAAAAACAGATCATCACCACACAAATTCCATCGGTTGTTCTTGGCATTCGCCCAGGGTTTAACACCCTGGATATGGTTGGGTCTGACAGCCCGGCAGCCATGCGCGAAGCCTTGGCCTACCTGGTGCGACTAGGACATGAGCGCATTGCTTTGCTTCTGGGCAGTTCAGAGACTGGGTCTAGCCATTCGCGGAAAAACAATTTTCTAAATTTCTTTGCTGAACGTGATTTACCAGTGCAATCGGAATTTGTTGTCAATGTACGCTTTGATAATCACGGTGGGGAAGAGGGGATGACGCAATTATTACAAATGCCTGAAAAACCCACAGCTGTGATCGCTTCGAATGATTTGATTGCGCTGGGCGCCTTGCAAGTGGCCAATTCCATGGGGTATCAGGTGCCCAAGGATATATCCATCATGGGTATTGATGATATATACGCGGCCTCTTTATCCATTCCGGCCCTCAGCACGGTACGGAAAGACAAATACCAAATAGGGAAAATCGCTGCCAATTACCTGATTCAACGTATGACCGCAGCAGTTGAGCAAGGCAAGCAGCAGATATCAAAGGTACCATGTCAATTGGTGGTACGTGGTTCAACCACCAGACCGGCATAAAAATTTACCAATTTATGGGAACGTTCAACCCCAAATTTTAATTTAGATGATAGGAGTCATATGGAAAAGATAGAAAGAGCCAAAGGGTGTATGGTAGGGCTGGCATGTGGCGATGCGCTCGGAGATGTAGGTCGCTCTGATCTATTTCGTAAACGCTATGGCATTATTACAAACTTTTACGGCGATGCTCGCAGTACAGATGATACCGAATTCGCTGTACTAAGCGCGCGTATTTTATTGGATTGCAAGGGGCAATTAACCCGCCAGGCAGTTTTGGATGGTTGGAAAAAGTATATTCTGGATCAGGGCGGTTTGTTTGACCGGGGTGGAGCCCCACTTTATGGGGCGGTAGCCAATTTGAATCGTGGCATGCTGCCGCCTCAATCCGGTCGCTTCAATGTTAATAATGACGATGATGGTGCAGCCATGCGTGCCGCTCCATTCGGTGTTTATGCGGCAGGCGATCCTGATAAAGCGGCTGCCTTAGCTGAACTGGATGCTGAAGTCAGCCATTATACGGATGGTATTTGGGCCGCTCAGGCTGTGGCTGCGGCTGTTTCTTTAGCAATGGTCGGCGCTTCGGTTGATGCAATCTGGGAGCAGGCCATCAGCCGTATACCTGAGGATTCATGGCTAGGCTATGCCATGCAATTAGCAGATAAGATTTGCACTGACGCCGGCACCATCGAGGATGCCTGGGAAGACTTGCATAATGTCTTCTGGACGCCTTCTCATGCCCAATCCGCTGAGGCGATGCCGCAGATATTTTCTATTTTCCGATTAACGGGCGGTGATTTTAAGAAAGGTATGTTCTGGGCCTGTAATTTTGGACGGGATGCAGACACCATCGGTGCCGTAGTAGGTGCGTTAGGCGGTGCAATTCATGGTTTGCAGGCCATCCCGGATAATTGGGTGGAGCGTGTTCGTAAACCCAGTGGAATTTGTATCAAGGCTGCTGCACAGGAAGATATGCTTGAGTTAGCAACTGATTTATGTCAGTTACCCGGATAGGAGGAGGTGCCTAGTGGCAAATCTGAGTGCAATTCAGGAAGAAACGAAAAAGAAACGCATTAAACTTCGTTGGAGAGATTTATCCGACCAACGTAGGAAAGAGGCAATAACAGGCATACTCTTCATCCTTCCCTGGCTGATCGGATTTCTCTTTTTCTATGCCGGTCCTGCTTTGATTTCGTTGGGTATGAGTTTTACGCGCTGGAATATTGTCAGTGATCCGATCTGGATTGGCCTGGATAATTATATTGAGATTTTCACCGGGGATAAGAATTTTTGGAACAGTGTTTTTGTCACTTTCAAATATGCTGGAATTTACATTCCATTGATAACGATCTTATCCATTATCACGGCTATGGCACTCAATTCTAAAATTCGTGGGATTGCATTTTTTCGTACGCTCTTCTATTTACCTACCATTGCACCAGCCATTGCCGCTTCATTAATATTCATGTGGATTTTGCAGCCAACGTATGGTTTATTCAATATTTTGTTAAGCTACATCGGAATCGATGGCCCAAACTGGTTTAAGGATCCGCGCTACGCATTGTGGGGTATCATCATGATCGCCATGTGGCGGCTGGGGGCCAGTGCCATTATCTATCTGGCTGGACTCCAAAATATTCCTGAACAATTATATGATGCCTCTGATATTGACGGTGCTTCTGCCTGGCAAAAATTCTGGAATGTTACCCTGCCGATGTTGTCACCGATAGTCTTCTTCCAGATTGTCGTCGAGTTAATTGGTGTTTTCCAGACCTTTACACCAGCCTACGTTGTCTCTCAGGCGAATGGCTATGCCGGACCGATCAAAGAGCTTTATTTCTTTATGTTGTATGTCTATGTAAAGGGCTGGCAAAATCTACAAATGGGGTATGCCTCAGCATTATCCTGGCTGTTGACCATATTTATACTGGTTATCACGATTCTGGTATTCCGCAGCTCGCCATATTGGGTGCATTATGAAGCAGAAAAGAAGTAGGCAGGTGATAGATGATTGAAACAACGATTAAGAAACAAAAAAAGCCATCCATCTCACATAAAACACGCCGAAAAATTTGGTCCTATTTGGTTTTGATTAGTATTGCCATTGTCATTGGAGTACCATTTTACTGGATGCTCGCCACTGCTTTGCGTTCTCCTGATCAGATTTTACAGCTACCTCCCTCATGGATTCCGAATCCGATCTCTTTCGAGAATTTTCCAAAGGTTTTTGAGGAAATTCCTTTCGCAAGATTTATCGGCAACACTTTCGTGCTGGAATTTTGGAATATTCTTGGACAATTGTTTGCCACAACATTGGTCGCCTATGGCTTTTCACGCTTCCGTTTTCCGGGACGCGATGTACTCTTCCTGATTTTATTGGCGACTTTGATGATTCCAAATACCATCACATTAGTACCTCAGTTCGTGATGTTTGCCAAATTGGGTTTGACAAATTCTTATTTGCCATTGATATTGCCTTCCTTTGCGGGAAGTCCATATCTCATATTCCTGATGCGCCAATATATGCTAACCATTCCGTTGGAATACGATGAAGCTGCCTTGCTGGATGGCGCAAATCGAATACAGGTATTGTGGCATGTCATCCTGCCTTTGTGTGTACCTGCATTGGTTTTGGTTACGGTGTTTACATTTGTTGATGTTTGGAATGACTTTTTACGGCCGTTGGTATACATCAATGATCCGCAAAAATTTACTGTATCAATCGGATTGGCATTTTTCCAGGGAGCCAAGTTCACTGCCTGGGAGATGTTAATGGCTGGATCATTGATCGCTATGTTGCCGCCTGCAATATTGTTTTTTATCACGCAAAAGCGTTTAATGGGTGGAATTTCAATGACAGGAAGGAAAGGATAAGAGGAGGAGGTGGAAAGAAAATCAACCGGATGTTTTTGTACCCCAAGAGAAAACGAACCTATCTAAGGCAAAGGAGAGAGAAAATGAAATTTCACAAGATATATCCGTTATTTGGTCTACTCGTAATCATCTCAATGATGATGGCAAGCTGTCAACCGGCAGCACAACCACAGGCAGAGATTGTCGTTCAGACTCAGATTGTTGAGAAAAATGTTGAAGTAACTGGGATGCCAGAAGCTGAACCTGAAATCAGTGATGAAGATGTCGTCACGATTACCTGGTGGGGCACCGAAAAAGGCCGCGATACAGCCGAGACACGCGAAATGCATTATCAATTGGCGCGCGCCTTTGAAGAAACGCATCCAAATACCAAGGTTGCTGTTTCGTTGTTCCCATCTCGTGGATTTGCAACACGTGTGCTTACTGCGATTGCTGCTGGTCAGGGCCCGGATGTTTGGTATCACTATTGGTCACCGGATATTGCATCTCAAGGTTTTCTGGAAGATTTGACCCCCTACATGGAAAATGACGGTCTGAATCCTGAAGAATTATGGTTCCCGATTGGCGCCATCCGTGGTGAATATGAGGGAAAATACTATGCCGTACCACGTGATGCCACCGGATATGTATTCCTCTATAATAAAGATATCTTCGATGGCGCTGGTGTGGAATATCCACAGGAAGGCTGGACATCCGCAGATTTACGTGAGAAAGCCATTGCGGTCACCGATGCTGGAAATAATATTTATGGTTTGTCAACCATTGATTCCGGTTGGTTCCAGTGGCATCCTTTCTCCTTTAATCTGGGTGCTGATTTTGTAAGCCTGGATGGAAAAACTGTATCTGGCTATATGGATACACCTGAGGCAATTAATGCCATGAAATATGTACTGGATCTGGCTGCCACTGATAAAGTATCTGCTCCGGCAGGTTTGGCTGATCAATTCGGACTGGATTTCCTCTCCGGTCAAATTGGTATGTTTGGGATGACCACCTGGGAAGTACCGCTTTTCCTGGAACAGGTCGATTTTGAATATGGTGTGATTGCACCCCCAGCCTTTGAAGATGGCGTTGAGGAGATTCCCTGGACAGATTCCTATATGTTTTACATGAATAGCGACAGTGCTTATAAGAGCCGCGTTTGGGATTTCATGAAATTCCTCAGTGGTTATGATGGCGGCGTATTGATGGCCGAAGCCGGCATTTGGACGCCCGCCATTCCTCAAATTTGGGAAGAAATGGGTTGGCTTGAAGATCCGATTCTGGGACCCATCTACGCCGAATTGGAAAAACCAGCTCGTGTTCTGAACTATGAACGCTCACAATTCTATTGGGATTGTGTGGGTGGTATCTTCGATACCGTAACAACAGGCTACATTGATGAAGGAAATACTGATTTGGAGAGTATTGTCCCGCCTTTGGTTGTGGACGCACAAGAATGTCTGGATAAAAACAACGCTGGATTATCACAGTAATTAGTTTAACCTATGGGGATGGCATTAAACTGCCATCCCCATGAAATAGAGAGAAATATGGTGCCTATACCAGAAAATTATCAAGAAAAAGTTTATGCCGGGTGGCTAGGAAAATGTATTGGTGTACGTTTTGGGGCACCCATCGAGAACTGGACATATCATCAAATACAGGATTTTATTGGTGAAATTGATTCTTACCTGCCCATAGCAGAGGGGAAAATCTTTCAGCCAGATGATGATACATCGGTACCATTAATTTTTTTGCGCGCAATTGAAGATTATGGTGAAAATGTCAGCGCCGAGCAGATGGGAAAAACACTGCTCAATTATTTGGGTGATCAGCATGGCAGTTTATGGTGGGGGGGCTACGGACAATCCACAGAACATACAGCTTATTTAAATTTGAAAAATGGCATTGCTGCTCCTCAATCGGGATCGGCAATGATGAATGGTTTCACCGTCGCGGAACAGATTGGCGGACAAATATTTTCTGATATTTGGGGTTTATTGTTCCCAGGTGATGAGCAGCAAGCGGCTGCATATGCTAAAAAAGCAGCATCCGTTACGCATGACCGCAATGGAATTTACGGCGGAATGTTTATTGCTGCGATGGTCAGTGCAGCATTTTCCAGTTCACAACCATTGCATTGGATACAGGCTGGGCTCTCGGTGATCCCTGCTGATTGTGAATATACCCGCGTGGTACAGGCTATTGTTGATTTCTATCAATCCAATCCCGCAGATTGGCGTGCTTGCTATGAATATATTTATAAGAACTTTGGCTATAATCGTTATCCGGGCATAGTACATATTATTCCTAATGCAGCAGTAATTATGATGGGATTGCTTTATGGCGAAGGTGATTTTTCTCGTTCAATTTGTATTACCAATATGGCTGGTTGGGATACAGACTGTAATGTAGGCAATGTAGGTTGTGTGGTTGCCACTGCGGTCGGTTTGGCTGGCATTGAACAGCGTTGGAGAGCACCACAGAATGATACTTTTGTCGCAGCCAGTGTAATTGGTTCGGCCAATATCGTGGATATCCCGGATGTTGTTGAACGCATTGTGACTATCAACCAGAAGTTGAACTCGGCTGCTGGAACAAAGAAAAAGCCCAAATGCCATTTTTCCTTACCGGGTTCCACTCGTGGGTTCAGATATTGGGGCGAGCAGCGCAATATTTTGTTGATGCGCCAGTCTACGCTTAATGATCAGGGCGCGTTGAGATGTACTGTACGCCTATTGAAGAAAAAACAGGAAATGGGCATTTATCTGCATACTTACCTGACTCCTGAGCAGCTTAGTTCCAATTATTACGGAGCAGGTTTTTCACCCACCATTTATCCAGGGCAGAAAATAACTGCACGATTATATCTACCTGAAGGACAGCCGGATCAGATTTATGCGGCACTGTATGTTTTTGACAATCACTCAGGAAAAATGATCAAAGGTGGTGCCCTTCATTTGCTGCCAGGTAAATCTCAGGAAGTAGAATGGGTGATTCCTGCAATCCCAAACGCCTGTTTATCACAGGTCGGTTTGGTGCTTCGCAATATGTCGCCTGAAACATGGAAGGGTGAATTTTACTTAGAAGAGCTGGATTGGGGTGGACGACCAAATCTGGAGATGAATCTAGCGGATTGGCCAATGCAGGTTGGATCTGCTGCACAATGGACATATTTGCGCGGGTTCTGGCGCTCGGAATCGGATGGACTTCATGCCAGCGGAACTGAAACCAATGAATCCTATACTGGGCTGTTGGATTGGGATGATATGCATATTGAAAGCCGTCTCAAGCCAATTTTGGGCGATACTCATTTGGTGCTCTTCCGTGTACAGGGCGCACTAAGAGCCTATGCCGCAGGTGTTTCTGATAATAAATTGGTCCTGTTTAAGAAGAGTGATGGGCTGTATCGGGAATTGATTTCAACGTCTTGCTCAATGAAACTTGAAGCATCAATGCGACTGACTATAGATGGTTCCGGAAATCACATCTCGATTGCGTTGCCGGATGAAGAACTGTCATTGCAGTGGACAGATGAAGATGAACCCAATCTGACCGGTATGATCGGACTGGCTAATTTCGCCAATTGCCACACCTGTTTTGAGGTGGTTCATGTGCGCTGAACCGATTGGAATGGCGCGCTTTTTTCAGGTACAAAACATTGCTGTCATTGGCGCCTCGGAAAGAGGGTTATATCCGGCAGGTATCCTTCAAAATTTAATTCAGTTTGAATTTCCCGGAAAAATCTTCCCGGTTAATCCGAAATATGAATCTGTTTTTGGACTGGATTGTTATCCAAACCTGAACCAGATTCCAGTTCAGGTTGAAGTGGCGATTATCGTAGTCAATCGTGATCGGGTATTCGATTTAGTGCAACAATGTATTGATGCCAATGTCAAAGCCATATTGATTATCAGCGCCGGCTTTGCAGAAAGTGATCCGCAGGGGGAAAAAATTCAGGAAGAATTGCGGGCATTAATTGCTGCATCCGACGTGGCTGTATTAGGTCCTAATTGTGCCGGGTATGCGGACCTGTCTGGAGGGTTGATTGCCACCCGATTACCAGGTGCATGTTTGCAAGGCGGCATGTCTTTCATCTCACAGAGCGGCGCATTAATGATGGCCTTGTTTGGCGTATTTTGTGATGAACAGATTGGCATGAATAAATTGATATCTGTTGGAAATCAAATGGATCTTGACCTGGGGGATGGCCTTATTTATCTGGCACAGGATAAAAGCACACAAGTGATTGGTTCTTTTATCGAAGGTATTAATGATGGTCAGGGTTTCAAACATGGTCTGGAATCTGCACTATTGGCAGGAAAACCAATCGTATTGGTAAAAAGCGGCCGTACCCAAAGCGGACAAAAGGCGGCGGCCACCCATACTGCCGCGGTGTCCGGTTCGGATCGTGTATTCCAGGCGGTTTGTGAGCAATTCGGAGCGACGCTGGTAGAGGATGTGCAGCCCATGCTTCATCTGCTAAAAATCCAGCTTACTTTTGGTAATCGCCTGGCAGATTTCAAGCGCTTTATGGTGGTCACCCAGAGTGGGGGTATGGGCTCTCTGGCAGCAGATTGCTTGGAAAGAGAAGGCTTGCAGTTGGCAGAAATCTCCCCAGGATTGAACCGCTCCCTAAAGCATGTACCCCATTTGGCTGCAGTAACGCATTGGCATAATCCGGCAGATGTGCGTGGCACAAGTTTGCGCGGTGATGCCACAATGCAAACCCTTTTGCCTTTCTTTGAAGATGAACGTTCCGATCTGGTGCTGCTATTGTTGGCTCGTACGACCATTCAGGAGCAGGATCATGAAACCGCTCAGGCAATTATTGTGGCTGCACAAAAAACAAAAAAACCTTTGCTGGTTGTTTGGGTGGGGCAACACTTGAATTCATCAGATCAGGCAAATTCATCAGCTATACAGTTGCTAACACAGGCGAATATCCCGGTTTTTGATCAGGTCAGTGATGCAGTAAAGGCACTATCAGAGGCTTGTCGATATTGGCAATACCGCAGCAGATATTTACTACATTATGCAGAAGAGGAAGCCAGGTTATGATAGCACGCAGCCTTGATTTTTTTGAAACCCGCGATTTCCTGCAGCCCTATGGTATTCCTTTTCCGAGACAGACATTGGTCAATCCAAAAGAGCAAGTTCGCGATGCGGCCAGTGAAATCGGCTATCCATTGGTCTTGAAACTGATATCCCCGCAAGCCACACACAAATCCGATCAACATCTGGTGGTGTTGGATATTCAAGATGAAGATGAGCTACTACAGCATATCAAGCGTTTGTCTGAGATTACTCAAGGGTGGCAAGTGCATGGATATTTGCTCCAGCAGCAAATATCAGGCGGGATTGAAGTGTTAATGGGCACCACTCTGGATGAGCAATTTGGCCACACTCTGATTTTTGGCAGCGGCGGCAAGCTCGTGGAATGGATGGACGATACCGTGATACGTATTCCACCGCTGAATCGTTGGCAGATCGAAGAAATGATTCAGGAGAGCCGGATATCAGATATATTAAAAGGTTATCGGGATATACCTGCCTGCAATGTAGCCCATCTGATTGATTTGTTGCAGGCGCTTAACCATATTGTTGTTGACCAGGCCAATCGTTTGCTTTCGATTGATTTGAATCCTGTGATTGTTTTACCTGAGGGTGTTTACGCAGTAGATGCCCGTATCTTCGTTAAGGAGGAACCCAGATGAAGAATGTACCTATAAAGTCGAGTATCACTCACATCAAGCCGGGTGAGATAAAGGTTCGCGGTGCGTTGATTCAGGATTTGATGGGCATTCACACATTTTCTGAGGTGATTTTTTTGCTGCTAGTCGGTAAACTACCGAATGTACATCAGGCACGTATGCTGGATGCTGTTTTGGTCAGTAGTGTAGATCACGGCGTGAACGCTCCATCTGCTTTTGTAGCGCGTACGGTTGCCTCCTGCGGATCCCCGGTACAAACCTGCATGGCCGCTGGTTTAAGTGCCGTAGGGGAACATCACGGCGGCGCGGGAGAGGCCTGTGCCCAAATGCTGCAGGAAGCAACCCAGCAAAACCCGGATGGCAATATTGAAATGATCGCTGAAAATATCGTACAGGAATTTGTTGTCAATAAGAAACGTCTGCCGGGTTTTGGACACCGTGTGCATGATCCTGACCCCAGAACAGTACGACTCTTTGAACTGGCTGAGCAGGAAGGATTCTACGGACGCTATCTAAACTTGATGATTGCCATTCAATCGCAATGGGTGCAGCAAACTGGTAAAACATTACCAATCAATGTGGATGGAGCAATTGCGGCCATTATAAGTGAATTGGGACTGGATTGGCAGTTGGGAAAATCCATTTTTATTATTGCGCGTTCAGCCGGATTGGCAGCGCATGTACATGAGCAAATGAGTGATGGAAAACCAATGCAGTTTGCTCCTCCAGTGGAAATTCTGGATGAAAACCTTAAGGCGGAGTAAATCATGATGAAATCAATCGTTGTGCTTGGCAGTATCAATACGGATTTAATTCTGCAATGCGATCATTTACCTGTTCCGGGTGAGACCATTTTATCCGCTGACCTACAAAATGCGGGTGGAGGGAAAGGGGCTAATCAGGCAGTAGCGATGGCACGATTGGGTGCTGATGTAGCTATGGTGGGTATGGTCGGAATGGATGGCTATGGCGACCAACATATTTCTGCTTTCAAGCATGAAGGTATGAATACAACTTATGTCTATAAACTTCCAAAGGCTCCAACTGGTACGGCGATTATTCTGCTGGATGACCAAGGACAAAACAGTATCGTGGTCAGTCCGGGTGCCAATATGCATTTAACACAAAAAGAAGTGACCAGCGCAAATGAATTGTTTCATGCAGGTGCAATATTGGTGATGCAGCTGGAAATTCCGATACGTACAGTTGAATTTGCTGCCCAGCTTGCCAAACAGCGCAATATGCAAATTATTTTTAATCCGGCTCCTGCTCAGATGTTAAGTGATGGTTTGATCTCAATGATAGACTATTTGATTTTAAATGAAACTGAAATGGAAATCATCAGCGGGCAGAAAATGAACAATGAAGGCGAAGCTGTACAGTTTGCAAAAAAGTGGATTGCACAGGGCGTGAAAGGCATTATCCTTACGTTGGGCGCAAAAGGAGCCTGGTTTGTTTCAGTGGATGAAGAATTTTTTATGCCGCCATTTCACGTAGAAGCGCTGGATACAACTGCGGCAGGAGATGCTTTTGTTGGTGCATTTACGAAAGCAATCGCTGAAGGGCTATCTCATGTTGAAGCCATGCGTTTTGCTGCCGCAACGGCTGCCTTGGCAGTTACCCAGCTGGGTGCGCAACCATCACTACCCACTTTGAAGCGAGTTCAAACTTTTTTGGCACAACATCCTTCGGGGTAGACGGGATGAGCAGTTTTGAAATTGCATGAGAGATTGAATTCAGCGATTAATTCGATACTTCAACTCGTTGAATGGGCGAATAATTCTATGAAAAATGATCTGGGGGAGATGATACAATTGATTTCAGCACCAACCAAAAAACGAGTTCACCAAATAGTCAAAAAAATTGTTTAGCAGCAAAAAAGTCAACGATATATATTGTTTAATTTGATCAATACGCTGTAAAACTTACAAAAATTGATAAAGTGTAAAAGTAGATGTGTTCACAAAAGAGCAATGCTCTTATAATTACTCTAGCATTACAAAATTATGCTACTCATTGTCGGCGCTCAGTCTATCAATCTTACTTTTAATGGGTTGTTTATTTCAGGAGAGTTTCCATGACGCGTGCAATCCAACGCTATCTATCCAATCATTATGTACTGGCTGTCCTTATGATCAGCCTGACCGCTGTATTAACGCATGGAATAGCGATTCCGGAATTGGGCTACTACCATGATGACTGGTATATGCTTTGGTCTGGTGCTTTCCGCGGTACGTCCAGCCTGATTTCATTGTTCAGTACTGACAGACCCTTCATGGGCATCATATATTCAGGATTCTATGCCTTGATAAAAGATCATATCTGGGGATGGCATGTTTTGGCACTCTTATTCAGGGTATCAGGGGCGTGCTTCTTTTACTGGATATTGAATCTGGTTTGGCCGCGCGAGAATAAATCATTATATGTATTAGCTGGCATGCTCTTTGTCATTTTCCCTGGCTTTTTGGCTCAGCCTAATGCGGCCACAAAAGTAATGCAATTGATGGGCTATGCTGTTGCTTTATTATCTATTGCGTTAACACTCAAGGCTGCAAGCGTAGATGGAGTAAAAAAGAGATATATATTTATACTACTGGCTTTGCTGAGTATGGCTTATTATTTATTGATTTATGAATATATGATCGGGCTGGAATTGATGCGTGTCTCATTATTGTTCTGGGTGATTTGGCAAGGAAGTAAAAGTGAGACAAAAGCTTCAATTTTCAAAGTCATCCGAACCTATATTCCATATATTGCTATTTTGGGTTTGTTTTTAATTTGGCGTTTATTCATTTTCGACAGCTCGCGCGGGCCAACAAATTTTGGCGGATTGGTACGCTCATATTTGAATGAACCCGGTTATATGTCATTACGTTTATTGTTTCAGACGATCAAGGATTTCTTCTCCGCATCCCTCTTCGCCTGGTTTGAGATGGCTTACACCTATATTTATAAAGCATCTTTTACTCAAATGACTGTGGCGGTGCTACTAGCAGGTGTCGTCGTTTTTCTTGCTGTTGTATTTTTACAAAAATCGCACAAAGTACAAGAAGTAGAGGATGAGGAGCGTTTACCTATTGTTCTGATCAGTATGGGTGCTGTAATTACTCTTGGTGCGATTATTCCGGTTGTTGCATCGAATCGTATCATTGATTTGCACGATGTTTATAAAGCATATGCGCTTCATCCATCGGCAGGTGTAATTATTTTGTTGCTTGGGTTGGTACTGTTACTTAAACCTAAATCCCGTACTGGATTTCTGGTTGCATTGTTGGCATTATCCGTGGTAACGCAATTTATGAACACAGCCCGATGGGCGACGTATTGGGATGTGCAAAAGAATTTCTGGTGGCAGGTAACCTGGCGAGCACCTGAGATTGAGCGGAATACATTGGTGATGGCGTATGCGCCAGAAGATTATCAATTTCAACAGGATTATGAAATATGGGGACCATTGAATCTTATTTATTGGGATACAGCCCAGGAATGGCCTGAAATTCAAGCTGAAATATTGAACCAGGATACTGCAGTTGAATTATATAAGCAAAGTTTTCTTGAACCGCATGTGCGTGATATTTACCTGCCCAAGTATTATTCACATTTTTTGCTGTTTAGCCAACCGGAGATGAATTCTTGCGTACATACCATCGACGGCAGGCAGCCGGTTTATTCAGCCAATGAAAGAGTATTGATACAAGAGGTTGGAAATTATTCTAATCTGGAAATGATTGATACTTCTGTGGAACAGCAAGTTCCACCGGAAACGATTTTTGGATCAGAACCTGCTCATGATTGGTGCTACTTCTATCAAAAAGCTGAATTAGCCAGGCAGAAAGGCGATTGGCAGCAGATAGGCAATCTTTATGATGAGATGATTATAAGAGCTTTTAATGTAAAAGATACAACGGAATATCTTGTCTTTATCGAAGGGTTGGTTAATGCTGGACGAGTGGATGATGCCGCTGCATTACTGGAATCAAATATTGGACACCAAAGTGCAGATCATTTTGCAATTTGCAATCAATTGTCTTTGGATGCGGACTTCCTTGAAGCATATGGCTATCAAAGTGAAGAAATTTTCTTATTGGTGTGTGAAAGTATTGACCAGTAACTGAGAAGCGCGATATAAAATTTATATACCTCAAATAAAGTACAAGGTCACTGAATGTTTTCAAAGTGACCTTGTTTTATAAATTTATCCAGGAAGAAAATATAATTATGTCTACTTGTCTTCAAATGGAACATGAAGGGTAAAGGCGTGCAGATTGATGACTATTAACCTTTGTATCATCAGCAGTTTCGAATCGGGTTTGCTCTCTGTTCCCTGATTAAGGTAGAATGTATTCAATGAATATAATCTAGAGGAGAGGAAAAAATGGCCTCTATTAACCGAGACAAGCAATTTTATTTAGGTAAACAATACGATTTACAAAGCAAAAAGTTACTGGATACGCCCATCTTATATGATCCGGCTGACCTGACCACGCACGCTGTTGTAACCGGTATGACTGGCTCCGGGAAGACGGGTTTGTGCATTGGCTTACTGGAAGAAGCAGCCCTGCAGGGCATTCCAGCAATTATGATTGATCCGAAAGGGGATCTCACCAACTTATTGCTGCATTTCCCTGATTTACTGCCTTCGGATTTTGAACCCTGGATGGATCCGGATGAAGCGCGTCGTGAAGACAAGACAGTAAAAATCATGGCGGAAGAAAAAGCCGCTTTATGGAAAAAAGGTCTTGGAGATTGGGGGGTTGGAAAGGAAGATTTACAGAAATTGACAGATGCCGCTGACTTTGCTGTGTATACGCCCGGCTCAAAATCAGGTATTCCGGTCAATATTTTGTCTTCTTTTGCTTGCCCGGATCTGGATTGGGAAACCAATGCAGAAATGCTGCGAGATAAGATTTCGGCTACAGTGACAGGCGTCCTGGGTTTGGTGGGGCTGAATGATATCGACCCCTTACGTTCGCGGGAACATATCTTGCTGGCAAATATACTGGAATCTGCCTGGTCAGCTGGAAAGTCGCTGGATCTGACAGAGCTGATTATGCAGGTGCAAAACCCACCCTTTGATAAATTGGGTGCCTTCCCGCTGGAGAATCTGTATCCGGAGAAGGAACGCTTTGACCTGGCAATGTTATTGAACAATTTCCTTGCTTCACCATCCTTCCAGACCTGGATGGATGGGCAGTCATTGGATATTGCTTCTATCCTATATACACCTGATGGCAAACCGCGTCACAGTGTTTTCTATATTGCACACCTGGATGATGCTGAGCGCATGTTCTTTGTTACGTTATTATTTGCGGCGATTGAATCCTGGATGCGTATGCAGCGTGGCTCCAGTGGACTACGTGCATTGATTTACTTTGATGAAATCCTGGGGTATCTACCGCCGGTTGCTAATCCACCCTCACGGCCGATTATGCTGCGCATGCTCAAGCAAGCGCGTGCTTTTGGCGTAGGATTGGTACTGGCCACACAGAATCCGGTTGATCTGGACTATAAAGCGCTGTCCAATATCGGGACCTGGATGATTGGCCGCTTACAAACTGAACGAGACAAGCAGCGCTTACTGGATGGCCTGGAAGGGGTTGCTGGAACAGGTTCAGCAAAAGAATATGACAAGATGATTTCAGGCTTACAGAAGCGCGTATTCTTGCTGCACAATGTGCATGAGAAGAAACCTGAGTTATTTCAGACGCGCTGGGTAATGAACTATCTGGCAGGGCCGCTTACTCGGACGCAGATTCCCGCATTAAACAAATTAATGGGGGTAAGCAAAGTTATCGGTCGGAAAACGGCGGCTGGGTCTGCAAAGACTTCAACAGAGATAAAAGCTGCAAAACCATCCAGTACGGTGGCCAGCAGTCGCTTTTCGCAAAGTCGGCCGGGCATTCCTGGTGGTATACAGGAACAGTTTTTAGGAATAAAGCTTGATCCAGCTGACGCTGGATATGGTGCTGAAATCAAGCGATCTGATCTGAAAGTGGTATATCAACCGGCGGTATATTTGCAAACCGAAACCACTTATTATGCCAAAAAATTTAACCTGACCATGCACAAGAAACATGCAGCGATGATTCATGAATTACCTTCCGGTAGCCCGCGTTGGGAAGAATTGTCAGTGGAGCCCCTGGATGAGCAGGATTTCCTGACCAGTGCAGAATCGAATGGGTTGTTTGCCACTTTACCTGATGGGTTTAGTAATGCCAAATCGATTCAGGGATTGGACAATGCCTTGATCGATTGGATATATCGTACAGGTGCAGCAACATTGACGGTCAATGAAACTTTAAATGTTGCCATGGACCCGGAAGAAGGAAAAGCGGATTTTCGCAAACGTTGTGCAGATGCAGCGCGTGATGCTCGTGATCAGGAAGCGCAAAAATTAGAACGGGCACTTGATAAAAAACTGCAAACGCTGGAAACACGTATCAAGCGTCAGGAAATGGAAGTGGATCAGCAGGAAGCAGAATTAGGCCAACGGCGTATGGAAGAGATTGGCACAGCCGGATCGGTGTTGTTGAAAATGTTAAGTTCCAAAAAAGCCAGTTTATCGTCTTCTATGACCAAACGTCGTATGACGTCTAAAGCAAAAGCAGAACTGGAACAGGAAACCCAGGAGCTGGAAGATATGCAGGCTCAATTGGAAGACTTGATGGCGGAGAAGGAAGATGTCTTAAAAGAGCTTAATGATAAATGGGCAAATATTGTAGATGACAGCACAGAAATATCAGTAACACCCTATAAAAAAGATATTTATATGGCAGTGTTCAGTGTGCTGTGGATGCCGTATTATCAGCTTGTTGATGATGATAGAGCAAAACTCGCCCCTGCTTTTCGTGTAGCATAATTTCAAAAAAAGAAAACCGTTCACCGAGCTATTGTCGAAGTGTGAACGGCTTTTTTTTTATATTAACTAGTATTTATTGTTGAAGATGTCAAAATAATTTATCTCAATGGGGGATTGATTTTTTTCAATCAATACACCAGTTGCCGGTATATCAATCGGGTTAATTACCTCACAGGTGAAGCCTGCTGTCTGATTTGGATTGCATAGGACGACATGTTTTTGTCCTGTGGGAGAGGTCAATGGGGCAGCCGCCACACCACAGATTTCTTCGATTAAGGCGATTTTCTGCGTTTTTCGCATGGGCATTTTTAGTTTCTTGATGTTCCGAATATCCAACAATAAAGCGGGTAAATGATTCATGATTTCCCGTTTCTGATCGGGTTTCATCGGCATTCTTCGCAGGAACTGTTCTATGCTCATGCTTGATTTTGGGACTGGGGTGATCAGGCTATCGTGATTCGTGTCAATAGAAATATGTAAATACTGCTGATGGCCCATGTGAATGTTCGGAATGAGAAATGTGAGGGTAGCAGCATCGTATGTAGCATCGAGGGTGATTTCCTCTCCATCAAGTCGGATTTGTACATGTGATGGTTCTCGAACACCACGAAAGTGAATATGGAAAGTGCGTTCTTGTGAAATTGTACTTGTATCTCCTACTGCGGGGAAGATCTCAAATTGATGGGCTTTTCCTGTCCATTTGGAATCAAAGCCGGTTATGCATCCACCTTGGGTTTTATATTTTTGGAAAACACCATCATCTTCGTACAAACTGAATTGACCATCGCCTGCCGAGAACACATGTAAATCAATTTCATCAGGATTGTCACAGCCATTTTGTGTTACGTTTTTCTGCAGCGGCACAATGGCACCAGCCCGGGCAAACAATGGAATTTCATCCAGACAGTACAAACGGACTTGCCACTCATTCCCATGAATTTCCTCGCCAGTAAAGAAATCAAACCAGCTTCCGGGCGGGAACCAGATGGGTTGGCGGGCTTGTTTCAACTCAGGGATGATCGGACTAACCACTGGCGCGGCCATCATTTCCGATCCAAATAGATATTGATTTTGTGCCTGATAAGCGGCTTCTTCATGCGGCCACTCGTAATACAGGGGTGTAATGGGTGGTAGACCTTCCCGTTCATTTCGTCTGGACATCGTGTATAGATATGGCACGAGGGCATGCCTGAATTGCATCGCCTCTCGGGAGATGCGCTCAATCTCGGCATCGTATGCCCAGGGCAGGTGATCAATCCAGGGGTCATTGGCGCAGTGCAGGCGCATGATCGGGCTTACTACGCCAAATTGTAACCAGCGGGCATATAGTTCACCGTCCTCAATGCCGTGCATGTGACCGCCGATATCATGACTCCACCAGCCGTAAGCCGTATTGGCGGCACTGGCAGTGAAAAAAGGCTGAAAAGCCAGGGATGCCCAGGTGATGATTGTGTCCCCGGAGAAACCAATGGGATAGCGGTGATTGCCCGCGCCACCCCAACGCGAGAAAATGATGGGTCTTTTGACATTTGAGCGACCCAGATCATAGAAATGCAGGTGATTTAACCACCACAGAGGGTCCAACCCTTTGAGCGCGGTACTTTCCCCTTGTTGCCAGTCAAGCCACCAGAAATCCACGCCTTGCTTTTCCAATGGATAAAGCAACTGTTCAAAGTAGGTTTTTGCAAATAAGGGGTCAGCGATATTAAAGGGAATGGGATTTATATCAGACTGATCCATGTCCATGGCTTTAGATGCAGCTTTGTATTGCGCTTCATGTGCATGAATCCCTTCGGCTGGGTGAAGATTCATGGAAGTGATTAATTTTTGCTCATGCAGCCAATGGATCATTTTTTCGGGATCGGGAAAGAGTTCATGATTCCAGGAGAATCCTGTCCAGCCGCTACATTGATTCCCGGTTTGGGTAATATGCCAATCCATATCGATGATCAATACAGATAAGGGAATCTCCTTTTGTTGGAATTGATTCACCAGATCTGTGATGTCTTCCTGTGAGTAAGGCCAATAACGTGACCACCAGTTCCCCAAAAAAGCACGTGGCAGCAGAGGAGGTGTGCCGGCAATGTGTTGATAATCCTGCAGGGCAGCTTTGTAATCCGAACCATAGATGAGTAGATATAAATCACGATACCCTTTTACATCAGGACGCTCTTCCAACCATCCTTGTGGGTTAAAAACCAGGCTGGAGGTGTCATCAATTTGTACCCAACCGTCCCGTGAAATTAATCCGGGTTGTAACTCAGTGGCCCCATCAACCTCGTCCAGTGTGCGCGTTGTGCCTGGCAATTGTCCCGGATTGGATGCATTCAGTTGGATGGATTGCCCGGTTTTCTTAATCAGAATGCTGATGTTTTCCTGGATCTTTTGGTTGGTTGTTTCCTGATAGGCCAGTATGAAATGATCTGTTTCAATCTTCAGGTTTTGTGCCTGATATTCAATTTTGGCCTGTGGGGTGGTTTGATTGCGATACCAGAATACCTGGCTGGGACGATCTTCGAATTGATTTGATGGGCTGATTTCAATGCGGATTAATCGTTCAGTGAG
This sequence comes from Chloroflexota bacterium, assembly GCA_016838895.1. Lineage (GTDB taxonomy): Bacteria > Chloroflexota > Anaerolineae > Anaerolineales > Anaerolineaceae > UBA5203. The sequence goes on along the minus strand of JAEKNU010000010.1, from coordinate 59,754 downwards.
CAATGAAAAGCGCACGCCATCAAAATGAAAGACGGATTGAGCATTTGTCAACGCATCAAAAGGCGAGGGAATAAAGAGAGAAGATAAAGCCATAAAACACAACTCCAGAAGTGGGTATTGACAATCTGAGAAATGATCCTATAATAGAAACATAATTCATTCACTAAACGAAGTAATTATACCATGAACAAAATGCCACGCGCAAATCGCGAACTCATCCGAAGTATCAACCGATCTCTCCTGTTAAACGCCATTAAGAGCGAAGGAGCCGTTTCTCGTGTTGGACTGGTACATATGACCGGGCTTAGTCCGGCTACCGTTACCGCTATCACTGGGCAGTTGATTCAGGAGAACATGATCTTTGAAAAGAACACCGGTGATTCTACTGGCGGTCGCCCACCGATTATGCTGGCGCTTAACCCGCGTGGTGGTTTTGTGATTGGCATCAAGCTGATGGAAGACCATGCTGTTGGGGCGCTGACGGATTTGAATGCCTCTATTTTAGCAAAAGATACCATTGAATTACCAGATCATCAGTTAGAGTCCAGTGTAGAAGCCTTAACAACTTTAGTCGCACTGCTGATCAAAAGCAGTGGTATTAGGAAGAAACAACTTATGGGGGTAGGAATTGGTCTGGCAGGCGTGGTCGATTTTGCACATGGCGTTGTCAAACAGAATCCATTTTTTGGTTGGAAAAACATCATGCTGCGTGATTTGCTGAAATCAAAAATGCGTGTGCCTGTCTATATTGATAATGATGTAAATACCCTGACCCTCAGTGAAAAATGGCTGGAGCCAGGCTTGATGGAAGATAATTTCATTGTAATTACCATTGGACGTGGTATTGGTATGGGCATTGTAATCAACGGACAGATTTACCGTGGCAAGGGCGGAGGAGCTGGTGAGTTGGGCCATGTAATGGTGGATCCGGATGGTCCGTTGTGCGATTGTGGTAAGCGTGGCTGCCTGGAAAGCCTTCTGGGCGACCGTGCGTTAGTAGAGCAAGCACGCAAACAAATTGATCCGAATATCAAAAATCTGGATGATCTTATCCTGAAAGCAGAAAACAATTCAGAAGCAGCCAATATTCTGGCTCGTGCAGGAAAACTTTTGGGCGGACAAATTGCCAATCTGGTCAGCTTATTTGATCCAAAATTGATCATCATCAGCGGAGAGGGGATTCGTATGGGCGAAGTCTTTTTCTCTGCTGTGCACAGTACATTTAATCAACATGTTATGCCCGGATTGGCTAAAGATACTGAAATCCGCATTGATTCCTGGGGAGATGATATTTGGGCATTAGGTGCCGCCAGCCTGGTCATCGCTGAAATTTTCAGTTCACCTATCCAGAAGGAGGAGAGTGACGCTGTTTGATTGAAATTTTTTTAAATTAAGTTTATTTATTCACTGTATAAAGTAATGGTTACCCTGTAGCTACAGTACAGAAAATCAACCCTACCTAGCACAAGGAGTAGAAGATGAAAAACCGCTTACCATTTATGTTGCTTTCCCTATTGATTGTCATGAGTGTTCTTTTAGGGGCATGCGCCTCAACCGCTCAACCGGCTAATGAATCTGCTGCCAGTGGCGAAGCCCAGGCAGGTCAATCTGCTGCAGATGGTTCATCAGCAGAACCTGTCACCATCAAAGTGGTCAGTTTCTTGACCTATGATGAAAACAAAGAAGGCGCTGAAGCAGCCGTTGTAGCTGCTTTCCAGGAAGCTCACCCGGAAATCGTAGTAGATTTCCAATTGCTCGCCTACGCAGATTACTTCACTTCATTGAAGACCTGGATTGCCGGAGGAACCGCTCCTGATGTTGCTTCCCTTGATCTTTCCATGCTGCAAGAGATGGCAGCCAGTGGCGCTCTGCTTGATTTGAATCCCATGATTGAAGCCGATGGATATGATCTCAGCGCCTACTATCAAAGCACACTGGATATGTTCCAAAATAATGGCGGCCAGTATGGTTTACCCGCGTCATACTCCAATGTAGTATTGTTTTACAACAAAAGTTTATTTGATGCAGCCGGTTTACCTTACCCGGATGACACCATGGATTGGGATACTTTCATGGCCTATAACAAACAGCTGACCCAGGATACCAACGGAGACGGCAACATCGATATCTTTGGTACCTCGCGCTTATGGTGGCCATACTATATGCTGATGACCGGCGCAACGCCTTTCAATGCTGATGCAACGGAATGTACATTGACCGAACAAGCAGCGATTGACGGTTTCCAGGCCATGGTTGATCTGACCCTGACCGACTATGTTGCTCCTTCAGCAAATGATCTGGCTGCTCAGGATGACTGGCACATGTTCGAAGGTGGACGTATCGCTATGTATCCTATTGGTCCATGGTCTATCTCAGAATTCAATGAAGTAATCGTCGATTTCGATTGGGATGCCACCACCTTACCTTATGGTCCCACAGGCGAAAAAGCAACATTCTTGTTTGGAAATGCCTATTCAGTTCTTTCCAGCTCTGAACAGCAGGATGCGGCTTTTGAATTCATGAAATTCGTCACCGGTGCAGAAGGCGATCAAATCCGTCAGGATGCAGGTTTCGAAATTGCACCGATCAAAGCGGTAGCTGAAGGTTCTTTCCTGAGCGCCATGGAAGGCAAGAAACCCGTCAATGCTGCAGTATTCCTTGAATCTGCTGAATTTGCTAAGAGCGTACCAACCCATGCCCGCTGGTCAGAAATTTCAGATGCGATTTCCTCCCAATTAGATTCCGCTTTACTGGGCGACATCACCGTTCCGGAAGCCATGCAAGCTGCCTGCGATGCAATCGCCCCCATTTTAGCTGAATAAAATTAAGTCTTTCCTCATGGACGAGCGAAGGGCAGCCAGTCTGCCCTTCGTCATTAATACAAAATCCGCATGTTTATGGAGTCAGCTATGGAAAACGACCATATGACTGAAATGAAACCAACATTATGGCAACGATTGCTTAAGATGGTAAGAAAATATTTTTGGGGATATTTGTTTATCTTGCCCAGCATGCTGATCATATTGTTTTTTAAATTAATTCCTCTGGTTATTGGATTTATCATTTCATTTACGAATTGGAATCTTCTTTCATCCCCTGAATTCATCGGACTGACCAACTATGTCCGTTTATTTGCAGACCCGACCACGCAAAAGGTATTTGGCAATACCTTTTATTATGCCGCATTAAGCGTTCCGCTAAATCTGGTTATCTCTTTGGGATTGGCGATCGCACTTAATCAGAAGATAAAGGGGTTAGCCTTTTTCCGCACGGCATATTATGTACCGGTAGTGGCGGCATCAGTAGCGGTTAGTGCTATCTGGGTCTGGCTGCTGTCAGATTTTGGCATGATCAATACCTTTTTGACCAATATTGGATTGGAATCAATTAATTTCTTGCATGATACCAAATATGCATTGACATCCATTGCAATAGTGGATGTTTGGAAAAATCTGGGCTTCAACGTTGTCATCTTCCTGGCTGCATTGCAGGATGTTCCGAGTGAACTGCGAGATGCAGCAGAAGTGGATGGGGCCAATGAGGGCAGTATCTTTAAAAATATCACCCTGCCGCTGATTAGCCCGGCGATATTTTTTACTGCGGTAATGGGCATCATTGGTTCATTACAGACCTTTGACCTGGTTTACAACATGTCCATGAAACATGAAGGCGGACCGGCACGTGCCACCAGTACAGTTGGTTTTTATATCTGGCAGAATGCCTTTAAATATTCAAAAATGGGATATGCTGCGGCCTTGTCCTTTGCCTTGATGGCAATCTTATTGGTGTTGACCATTATTCAATGGAAAATGCGCAGTAGATGGGTTTATGGGGAGGAGTAGAAAATGAGCGAAATAGTTATTCATTCCTCTGAAAAGAAGAAAAAGAAAATCTCGTTTGGAAAAGTGTCAGCGTATGTTTTATTGACGCTTGGCGCCTTGATCATGATTGTGCCCTTTATCTGGATGATTTCCACTTCATTGAAGGATCAACAACAATTATTTGCCTGGCCGCCAAACTGGCTGCCCAACCCATTCGTGTGGAGCAATTACACTGAGGTATTCAGTCGCATTAATTTTGGCCTGTATAGCTGGAATACCCTGAAAATTACAGTTACGGTTACCATTGTTCGGTTAATCATCTGCTCTATGGCAGGTTATGCCTTTGCCCGTATGAAATTTCCCGGGCGTAATTTTCTTTTTGTACTGACCCTGGCAACCATGATGATCTCTTCGCAAATCACCATTATTCCAAATTTCATCATTATGCGTTACATGGATCTGGTAAATACGCATCTGGGTGTAATTCTCCCCCAGGTAGCAGATGGTTTCAGTATTTTCCTAATGCGTCAGTTTTTCCTCAGCTTCCCCAAAGAATTGGAAGATGCCGCTAAATTGGACGGGTGTAATCCATTGATGTTTTATTTGCGTATTTTATTGCCCAGTTCCAAACCGATATTGGCTACCTTGGCTGTGATGACCTTCCAGAGTGTCTGGAATGATTTTCTATGGCCGCTGGTTATGCTCAGCAGTCCGGAAAAAAGGACATTATCGGTAGGTTTATCATACCTGGTTGGGCAGTACACCACCCGTTGGGATCTGCAGATGGCCGGCTCGGTGCTGACTGTATTACCCATTTTAATATTGTTCTTCATTTTACAAAAATATTTTGTCCAGAGCATAAAGCTAACTGGATTAAAAGGTTAGAGGTTTTCATTAATGAGTGGTAGATTATATACAAAATCCAGACAGGTAATTCTCGAAAATCAAAGTAAGTGGGGTTCGTATATTGCCTCGCCAGCTTTTCCAACCTACCATTTTAGTTGGCTAAGAGACGGCAGCTTTATTGCGCATGCCATGGATACTGCCGGTGAACACGAAAGTGCCACCTCTTTTTTCCAATGGTTAGGCAATACCATTGGAAAGTATGCCCCAAAGCTAGAGCAAATTAGGCAAACCCTTGATCAAGGGCTTCTTCCCGGTAAAGATGATGTGTTACACACTCGCTTCACGCTTGATGGGAAGGAAGACACACAAGATGAAAGCTGGGGTAATTTCCAGGTGGATGGTTATGGTACCTGGTTGTGGGCTTTGGCTGAGCATGTGCGCATCACTGACGATACAAAGATCCTACAGGAAGTGCGCCCTGCAATATTGATTACGCTGGAATATCTGGGGCTGGTCTGGTCATTACCTAATTATGATTGCTGGGAAGAACATCCTGAGTATATTCACACTTATTCGTTGGGTGCGGTTTATGCAGGGTTCCAGGCTGCTGCCACTATGATGAATGAAGGTTGGCTGACAGCGTTTGATTTTCCTGCCGCTGAAAAGGCGTTGGAAGTAAAGGCATTCATTGAGAAGTATGCGGTAGCAGATCAGCGATTGGCGAAAATGATTCAACCCGCAACGAATGATCATGAGCCATTCCCGATAATGGATATAGGCGTAGACGCCAGTTTGTTGGGCCTGATGCTTCCATATGGTGTATTTGATATGAACAGCGAAATCATGCAAAATACACTTAAGAAAATTGAACAAGATTTACTGCGTCCGCAGGGAGGAATTTACCGTTATACAACGGATGAATACTATGGCGGCGGCGAATGGATTCTATTAACTGCCTGGTTGGGTTGGATTTATGCCAAAACCGGCAGGATTGATAAAGCGGAAATCCTGCAAGCATGGATTGAAGCCTGTGCGGATGAAAATGAGCTGCTTGCAGAACAGATCAATGATTATGTTTTATTACCTCATCATTATCAACCCTGGGTGGAGAAATGGGGAGTGGTTGCTAAACCTCTATTATGGTCCCACGCCATGTACATCATTCTTGTAAATGAAATCAACAAAGGAAAGCAACATGACTGATCAAAATAAAGCCAACCCCTTTTCTATACTGCATCAGCCATATGGCGAGAATCATCCGTATATTCCAATGACTTGTGAGCGCAGCCCGCGTGATCCTGCCAGTGGAGAGCCAATTACCTTGCAAGTTGAGACCGAAAAAAACGCTGCAGTTCAATCCGTTAGTTGTCTGTGGCAAATTGACAGCGATCCGCTGCATACCTGCTCGGACGCAGTGAAATTATCTTCCGATGAAGAAACAGATATCTGGCAGGTTGAATTACCTGCATTCATTGGTGGAGAATCGGTTCAGTATCGTTTTCTGGCAGAAAATGCAAACCAGCATGTGGAAAGCCAAAAATTTTCATTTCATGTCACTCGATGGATTAACATTCTTGATGTGGTCGGACAGGAAGAAAATGTGGATCAGATATCTGTCATTCTGAGAACTGAACATGATGATTTACTCATCCGCCTTGTTGTGCAGGAAACTCAAAATGAATCGTTAAGAGTGCAACTCAGCAAAGTATCTGAAAAGATCAGACCTGCTGATGATGGAAAGCTAGACCAGGTCAGCGCGCAATGGGGAAATCTGCATCTCTCAATTTTCAATAATCCATTGCGCTTTGTGCTGCACCGCACTTCTGATGGGTTGATACTGCAAAGTACTTCGGCATTACAGGTGCTGATCGATGCACAGGGTAATGTGATAAAGTATCGTCTGTGTTTTGACAGCCCAGAGGATGAGGGTTTTTATGGTTTTGGGGAACGCTTTAATGCCTTGGATCAGCGTGGACAACATTTGGATAACCGGGTGTATGGTCAATACACCAGTCAGGGTAAGCGTACCTACATGCCAATTCCCTTTTATCTTTCATCCCGTGGTTATGGTATGTGGCTGAAAACAGATCGTCAGGCTGAGTTTGATCTGGCCGCAGAATCACCGGATAGATGGTATGTGATTGGTGAAGCAACCGGTGAGCACGCTCAGCTTGAAATGATTTTCCTAATGCAGGCGTCTCCAAAAGAAATTGTGCAAACATTTACAAAACTGACGGGTATGCCGAAATTACCTCCGGATTGGGTGTTTGGTCTGTGGATGAGCAGCAATGATTGGAACAGCCAAAAGGAAGTATTACATCAACTACAACTTGCCGATGAATATGACATCCCCGCTACCGTGCTGGTTATTGAAGCCTGGAGTGACGAGATCAATTTTTATATTTGGAATGATGCACAGTATGAGATGAAACCTTCATCTGAAGTATTAGCGCTGGCAGATTTCACTTTTCCGCACGAGGGGCGTTGGCCTGATCCGAAAGCCATGGTAGATGAACTTCATCAAGCCGGTATTCGTTTGGTATTGTGGCAAAATCCGGCAATCAAGCAGGCTAGAGAAGATGAGCATCTCGATCAGGAACTGAATCAGCAAGATCAAATCTATGTGATTGAAAAAGGGTTCGTGGTAAGAAACGAGGATGAAAATCCACATCGGGTGGAAAGCCATATGCCCTGGTTCGGTGACAGCCTGGTGCTGGATTTTACCAACCCTGGGGCCGAAGATTGGTGGTTTAGCAAACGAGCCTATTTGGTACAGGAAATGGGTGTGGATGGTTTCAAGACCGATGGCGGTGAACACATCTGGGATTTGAATACTGTTTTCCATAACGGGATGAGAGGACATCGCAGTATCAATCGATATCCAGTAGATTATGAAGAAGCATACCGCAAGTTTATGGAAAAATATCGCGGGGATGATTTCGTTTTGTTCAGTCGGGCTGGGTATACCGGTGCACAGGTAAATCCCTGCCATTGGGCTGGAGACGAGAATTCCACCTGGGAAGCTTTCCGAGCAACCATCAATGCCATGCTGAATGTGGGCATCAGTGGTGTGCCCTTCTTTGGTTGGGACATCGCCGGATTCGCTGGCCCAATACCAACCAGTGAACTGTACTTGCGCGCCACGGCTTTCTCGGTATTTTGCCCGATTATGCAATATCACTCAGATGTTAATCATCAGCGTAAACCCAGCCGGGATCGCACTCCCTGGAATATGCAGGAACAGAGTGGCGATGAAGATGTTATTCCGGTATTTCGCTGGTTTACCAATGTTCGCATGAACTTAATGCCATATATTTTAAATGAGGCTTATAAAAGCAGCCAAAGTGGCTTGCCGATGACGCGTGCGCTTGCTTTGGAGTTTCCCAAAGATAAGCAATGCCGGGCATATCCCTGGCAGTATCTATTTGGAGATGCCTTGCTGGTTTCACCCGTAGTTGAAGAAAATGCACAAACCTGGAAAGTTTACCTGCCCGCAGGAGAATGGCGTGATTTTTGGACAGGTGAAATGATTCAAGGACCAATTACCAAAGAAGTAGAAGCACCCCGAGATTTTATTCCGGTATATCAACGTAAAAGCAGTATGGTTGCATTGCAAACGGATGCAACCGGCTCATTAGGTAGTCCTGTTGGCAATCGTACTGATGCATTCACCAACCTCACACTGCGGATTTTTCCTGGTGGAATAATCAATGAAAGCATAAAACTGCCAGAGATCAATGAATCTGTGAACATTGAGGTGAATCAGAATGCAGATGGAAGCACTATTGAAATAATGCTTCCTGCGTTGACTATTGGAGTAGATCTGATTCTTTATACCAAGGAACCAGGATGTGTAATGATTGATGACAAAGCATTACTACGTATTAATAATGACCAGTCGTTTGGGTTACAGGCCGCCTGGTATTGGCATGCAGAGCTCGAGGAAGTCATCATCCATTTTCCTGAAACTTGTAACATGAAGACGATCAAAATCCAATAATTATGTAAATGTATCTCCTCTGGCAGTTCTTTGTCAGGGGAGAATGACCCATAATTAAGGAATTCTTGCTTCATGAAAGTACATCCTATGTTTAAGACCTTGATTGAGTTCAAGGGGAATGCGCGCGGCTGTGTTTATACTGAACCAATAAACGGAATACCGGCAAATTTAGTAGCACCCTATGTGGCAGTGTATATGCTGGCATTGGGGATTAGTGAACCGCAAATCGGTTTTTTACTGAGTGTGGGTTGGGGGTTTCAACTGGTTATGGCCTTGTTCAGTGGGGTGATCACTGATAAATTAGGCCGCCGTAAAACCACCTTAATTTTTGATATCCTGGCGTCAAGTGTGCAAACCTTGATATTTGCTATTGCACAAAACTTCTGGTATTTTTTAGCCGCAGCCATGATAGGCTCGTTTATTCGCATCACCCAAAATTCCTGGACCTGTTTGATGATTGAGGATGCAGAGCCGGATGAATTGATCGACATTTTTTCCTGGATTCAAATTGCCTGCCTGTTTTCGGGGTATTTTGTACCGCTGGCCGGATTGATGATCAAAGCATTTGACCTAGTGCCCGCATTGCGAATTCTGCTCCTGGTTGCATCAATTTCATACACCGTAAAAGCTATTTTAACGTACCGCATGACTACGGAAACGCGTCAGGGAGTGGTGCGTATGCAGGCTACCAAAGGCATAAGTATCTTTTCCAGCTTGAAGGAATACAAAGGTGTTTTTCAGATTTTAATCAGCACACCCGCCACCCTGTATACTATGGGCATCATGGCGGTAATGAGTATTACAACCATGATCAACGGTACCTTTTGGTCGGTGATTGTTACCGAAAAAATCGGTATCCCAGCGGAGAATATCGTCATTTATCCCTTTGCCAAGTCATTGGTGATGCTGATCTTTTTCTTTGTGATTATTCCACGATTGAAAAAGATAAACTTCAAAATTCCTCTTATGTTGGGTTTCGGCGGATTTTTACTTAGTCAATTTCTGCTTGTGCTGGTGCCAATCCATAGTTATTGGATTTTGATGATCAGTATACTCTTTGAAGCTGCCAGTATGGCAGCCCTCAGCCCATTGGTAGACCAGATGACTGTGCTGACCATTAACCCCCAGGAACGTGCTCGTATTCAATCTGTCTTGTATGTGGTGATTATTCTGATTACTTCTCCCTTTGGCTGGATTGCCGGTTTGCTTTCTGCACAGGAAAAAGCCTTGCCTTTTATACTGAACATAGTGTTATTGGGTATTGGTGTATTGCTGGCCTATTTGTCGGGTAATGTGGCTGAGAAGAAGCTGATTTTGTCGAATGTTGGAGGGAAAAAATAATTGTAGGAAAATTGCTCAAAATCGGTAAATGTGAACTCTCCGTTTACCAAATTCATAGTGAATGATGTAAGCAGTAAATTATCCGGCCAAAATTTAGTTGCATATATATATATTAAAATTGTGTCTGAAAAATCTTTGTTAATCATCAGATAGTCCAGTAAAATAAACTCCTCTGACACATGTGTGTTGGAGGAGAATTTTCGGTTACAAGGAACCGCAGCCTAATGAAAATCCATCCTATGTTTAAAACATTGATTAATTTTAAAGGCAATGCGCGTGGTTGTGTTTATACTGAAGCTTTAAATGGTATTCCGAACAGTTTATTAGCCCCATATGTTTCAGTGTATATGCTGGCATTGGGGATCAATGATGAACAAATTGGTTTATGGTTGAGTGTTGGCTGGGTGTTTCAACTAATTATGGCGGTCTTTGGGGGTGTGATTACCGATAAGCTGGGTCGTCGAAAAACGACGTTGATATTTGATATTTTTGCCTGGACGATTCCGGCAATCATTTTTGCATTTGCACAAACCTATTGGCATTTTTTGGCAGCTGCTGTGATGGCCAGTTTCCTGCGCGTGGCAGCGAATGCCTGGACCTGCCTGATGGTGGAGGATGCCGAGGCAGATGAGCTGATTGATATTTTCACCTGGATTCAAATTATGTGCTTAACCTCTGCATATTTTGTTCCTCTGGCCGGATTGTTGATAATGAAATTTGATCTCATCCCTGCAGTACGTATGATGTACCTGTTTGCAGCGTTGTCGTTTACTGTGAAGGCATTTCTGACCTATCGTCTGACCACGGAAACAACGCAAGGATTGGTGCGCATGGAACAAACCCGAGGGAAAAGTTTATTCTCCAGTTTGAAGGAATATGACGGGGTATTTAAAATAATATTCAATAACCCCGCCTCCCTGATTACCATGGGCATTATGGCGATCATGAGTATCAGTACGACGATTAATGGGACGTTCTGGTCGGTGATTGTGACGGAGAAAATTGGCATCCCTGCCGAGCATATTGCCATTTATCCCTTTGCAAAATCGATTGTGATGCTATTATTCTTCTTTTTAGTGATTCCAAGAATGAAAACGGTAAATTTCAAAATTCCCATGATGGTTGGTTTCAGCGGTTTCCTATTCAGTCAATTGATTCTGGTGCTGGTGCCACAGGCTAACTACGGGGTGTTGTTGATCAGTATTTTGTTTGAGGCTTGCAGCCTGGCAACAGTAACCCCATTGCTGGAACAGATGACGATTGTGACCATTGATGCCAAGGAACGCGCGCGTATACAATCCATTTTATATGTAGCGGTGATTTTGATCACCTCGCCATTTGGCTGGATTGCCGGATTGCTTTCTGCACAGGAGAAAGCGCTACCCTTTGTGTTGAATATGATTCTATTGAGCATTGGCGTTTTTCTGGCCTATTTGGCGGGGAAGGTAGCGGAAAAACAGCTATTTAATGCTAATGATGGGCAAATTGCATGTTAATCCAGAACAAAATTTGATAGCATAATTATGTAAAAAGGCCGACCTGCAAAGGTCGGCTTTTACACTTGGGCTGTAGATATTTCATTATCGTAATTCCTGAAACATTTTCCCAGACTAATTCAATTGTACAGGTGCATGAGAAGTAGGATTTGTTATAATCTGTATATACCCACGTTTGAACCAGGCACATCTACATCATCTTCGCAGCATACTGGCGTATGATCCGAGTGATCGACATGAGTACATGTTATATTGTATTTGCATCTACGACATGATTTTCTTGAACAAACCGGCTTTCCCATGCATCCATTGACTCATTGAAAAGGAGTAAATCTGATGGCATTTTGGGATTTTTTTCAAAAAGAGCGCACAATCGCAAAGCCTGGCTTCAATCGTTGGCTGGTTCCGCCAGCCGCTTTGGCCATTCATTTATGTATCGGTATGGCTTATGGCTTTTCTGTTTTCTGGCTGCCGCTATCAAAAGCGATTGGGGTTCAAGAGGCAGTAGCCTGCCCTGAAAACATGAGTTTTGTTGCCAAAATTTTCACAACCACCTGTGATTGGCCTATCTCCATGCTGGGCTGGATGTATACACTCTTTTTCGTGTTTCTGGGTTCATCGGCTGCCATTTGGGGCGGTTGGCTGGAACATGCCGGACCGCGTAAAGCTGGGGTTGTTTCCGCATTATGCTGGTGCGGTGGCCTGGTTATCTCAGCGCTAGGTGTTTATTTGCATCAGATCTGGTTGTTATGGCTTGGTTCGGGTGTAATTGGCGGGATCGGTTTGGGATTGGGCTATATCTCGCCGGTTTCAACACTAATTAAATGGTTCCCGGACAGGCGCGGTATGGCGACAGGCATGGCGATCATGGGTTTTGGCGGCGGCGCCATGATTGGCGCGCCGTTGGCCAATCGCCTGATGAGTACTTTTGCGTCCTCCAGCAGTGTTGGGGTTTGGCAAGCCTTTCTGATGTTGGCAGGGATCTATTTTATATTCATGGTCGGCGGTGCGCTGGCTTATCGGATTCCTCCATCAGGGTGGCAGCCTGCGGGTTGGGCACCTGCAGCGGGTAGTACCAATCGGATGATCACCTTGAAGCATGTACATTTGTCCAAAATATTAAAAATTCCCCAATTCTGGTTGATTTGGGGGGTACTGTGTTTGAATGTTACTGCCGGTATTGGGATCATCGGCATGGCGTCTCCGCTTTTACAGGAAGTCTTTGGCGGCAAGCTGATCGGGATCCAGCTTGGCTTTAATGAGCTGAGTGTGGATCAAATAGGGCAGATTGCAATTATCGGGGCAAGTTTTACTGGTTTGTTGTCCCTGTTTAATATCGCCGGCCGTATTTTGTGGGCTTCTTTATCGGATTTTATCGGACGTAAAGCAACCTATGCCGCTTTCTTTATTTTTGGCATTCTGCTGTATGCTTTAACGCCAACCTTTGGAAGCACGGGCTCGCTGGCTTTATTTGTCGGCGCATTTTGCATTATTGTTTCCATGTATGGCGGTAGTTTTGCAACCATTCCGGCCTATCTGGCGGATATGTTCGGCACCCAGATGGTTGGCGCGATCCATGGCAGGTTGCTGACCGCCTGGTCAACCGCCGGTGTGCTTGGACCGGTGTTGGTCAATTATATTCGTGAATATCAACTTGCAAATGGGGTTTCAAGGGCAAATGCATATGATACTACCCTGTATATCCTGGCGGGTTTACTGGTGCTGGGATTGCTTTTGAACATGATGATCAAACCGGTTGCAGATGAACATTTTATGACTGATGAGGAGTTAACCGAAGAAAAAGTAGTTGCCAGTGACCGCAGTGTTGCAGAAGGTTTCAGCAAAAGCAATCAAAGCATTGGTAAGTCGTCTGGAAGTCCATTGATTGTTGTGATTCTGGCCTGGTTGGCGGTGGGTATTCCACTGGCGATTGGTTTTGGGTACACCCTGCAGCAGGCGGTGTTATTGTTTGGGTGAGGGGTGGTGTTTCATGCATTGGGTCGTTGATTTGTTAAATGGTGAGTGAATAGTTGTGGTATTGTGATCAATATAGAGAAGCACTTCTATTTTCCTAGATCCCAAAGAACCCACCAGAATTAAATCTTTTTGTATGTGGGTTAATTTGAATTCTTCTCCATTCGGATGGATGAAGGGTATATATCCATTGAGGACAAAGTGGTTTTGCTTGATTTCACGCATTAAGTTGTTGATCAATCAACCAGCCGATTTGCTCAACCCCGTCCTACAGTCGGCGCATGCGTAGGTCGGGTAGAGGTGGTGTCGGGAATGATGCTTGTTAGAAAAAAACGAGAACCGAAACCCGACGATAGGCTTATGCCCTTCGACGGGTTTCGCATGGAATCGTTGAAAAGGTCATTGTCAATCTGCTCAACCCGTCCTACGACTGGTTTGTTGTTCAGGTGAGGGAGGGGATTTTATCCAGCAAGGATAAAGTTGAGTTGTTTGATTTCGCGCATTAAGATGTTGCTTAATCAACCAGTTGGGTGGCAAAAACAGGAATGATGATGTTTTAGTTTTGGAGGGAAATATTTAATATGAAGACAGAAGACTTAACGGTAACAATTGTAGGCGGAGGAGCAAGTGCACATACTCTGATTCCCTTGCTTTCTGCTGCAAACTATCATGTAAATCTATTGACAAGAAAGCCAGAACGTTGGTCAAAACAAATCGAATTGCAGTATCAGTCCGCAGACGGAGATGTCATTGAAAAGTTTGAAGGCCAATTATCCAAAATAAGTTCAAATCCAAAAGATTTCATTTATGAATCAGATGTGATTATATTATGTATGCCAGTAAGCCAATACAGAAATGCGCTTCATCGTATGGGAGCTCATCTGAATCCTGAAAAGAAGGTATACGTAGGCACGGTATATGGTCAGGCGGGTTTCAATTGGATGGTTGATGAAATGAAGCATGCTTTTGGGTTGGAAAAAATCGTCACGTTTTGTTTTGGTTTAATCCCGTGGATTTGCAGAATTCAAGAGTATGGCAAAATAGGGATCACGTATGGAATCAAGCCGATAAATATTGCTGCTGTAGCACCCAAAGGGGAATTTGAAGGGTTGAACCAGAAAATCCTCGAAAAAGTTTGTGTGGGATGGTTCGGAAAAAGTGAAGTACGGCAAGCTGATAATTTTTTGTCCTTGACATTATCAGTAGATAACCAAATCATCCATCCTTCACGATGCTATGGGTTATTTATAAAACATGGTGGTGAATGGGATAAAGCTGCAACTATTCCATACTTTTACAGAGATTTTGATCAATTATCTGCTGATATTCTCATCAGATTGGACGCGGACTATTCAAAAATTCGTCAGAGTATCAAGGAAAAATACCCGCAGAAAAAATTTACCTACATGCTGGACTATCTGACGCTGGATTTTACAACAAATGAGACAGAAGTATATAATATTGTTGAATCGTTCCAATTGTCCAGGACGTTAGGGGCTATCAAACCACCCACTGTGAAAACACCAGCGGGGACATGGAAGATCAATACAAATCATCGTTTTTTCACGGATGATATACATTATGGATTGTGTATCGCAAAGTGGGCAGCAGATCGTTTAGCTATAGATGTTCCTACCATTGATGAAATTATCAAGTGGGCACAGGAATTACGCCAGGAAGTATTAATTGAAAATGGTGAACTGAAATTAGATAGTGAAGATCTGAAACAGAAATATAAATCAGGCATTCCGCATTTCTATGGTTATCGGACCATTGATGATATTGTTGATTAGGTCCAAGTGCTCAGTCAAAACCTGATCAAAGCTGAATATCAGCGAAACCCGACAATAGGCTTATATCGTTTCAATAATATTAGATTTGAAAAACTCAATCATTCCCACTTTATTAACCACATAATCCGCGGCACTGTCTTCTTGTGTTTCATCATCAATGACTTTGATGGTGGTAAACCCCATGGCATTGCCACCCAGGATATCAGCTGTTTCATTGTCGCCCACCATAATGATTTGCTTGCTGGCTTGTAAATTCAATCCATCCAGCGCGGTTTGAAAAATGCGTTTGTCTGGTTTGCGAACACCAATCACATTGGACCATATGATCACGTCGAAATAATCTGCCATCCCTTTGTTCTGGAAGTCGGCGGCAAAGAGTTCAACCGGTCCGGTGACATTGGAGATCAGCCCCAATGGAATCTGATTTTCTTTTATCATGGATAACAAAGGTATCGCATAAGGTTCTACCTGGCTCTGCTGTAAGAACGCATTCAAATGAGCATAACTGAGTTCCGTGATTTGCACATCCGTGAGGTTAATGCTGCTATTGATGGCTGCTGCCTGCCAGACATCAAACCAATGGGGTTGGGTGAGATCATCTTTACTGTATAGCTCACGTATGTTTTTTCCGAATTCTTCCCCGATGGTGGTTAAAGCTTCCCTATCCAATCCCAGAGATTGGCTGAAGGGGGTGTTCTCCAGTTGAAGCAAGGCCTCAACAAAGGAGGCGCTTTTGGATAATGTGTTGCCGAGATCGAATAGAATGGCTTGAATTTGCATTGTGTATCCCTGTGTGATAGATAGTTTTTATTGTAGCAGGATTTTTGTTAGGGTTGTGAATGTTGGGTGAAGGTGATGATTGGAATTCAATTTTGTTGGTATTATTCAGGCTCCGCAACCCTACAACAGGCGCATGTCAGAGAATAGTTATGTGTTTTACAGGAAAATGATGGGTTACAGAGCTGCTGTTGGTATGATAAGTAATATTTTTAAAATCGCTCTTTTACCCATCCTACGAAACGAAAAAGTGCCGCTTGAGGATTTCCTCAAGCGGCACTTTGATTTCGCTCAGTGTCAAGTAATTAATTGATTTCCTGTCGTCCTGCCAACGCCCTGAGCAGGGTGTTTTGATCGGCGTATTCCAGGTCGCCGCCGACGGGCAGGCCGCGTGCCAGGCGCGTGACGCGCACGTTGGGCAGAGGGGCCAACTGCTGCTGAATATAAAGCCCTGTGGCGTCGCCTTCCATGCTGGGGTTGGTGGCCACGATCACTTCCTTGACCTTGCCGGTTTTGGCACGTTCGACCAGGCTGGCCATTTTGATATCATCCGGGCCGACACCTTCAATGGGGGAGAGCACGCCGTGCAGTACATGATAGCGGCCGAAGAAGCCGCCAGTACGTTCCAGCATGAGCACATCGATGGGTTCTTCCACCACGCACACGATGCTCTCATCACGATCCTCGGCACTGCACAGTTCACAGACATCTTGCTCAGCGAGGGTAATGTTATGACATACAGAACAGGAGCCGGTGCTGCGTTTGATGGCGGAAAGGGCTTCTGTCAGGTTATCAGTGATGTCTTCTGCGGCGCGCAGTAAGTAGAAGGTCAATCGGGAGGCCGATTTTGGACCAATACCGGGCAGGCGCTCGAAAGCAGCGATTAAATCCTGAACAGGTTGGGGGAGTACAGGCATTTTTCTTTATTAACCTATTCCAGGGATGCCGCCGGTAATAGAAGACATGCGGCTGCTGGAGAGCTCTTTGGATTGTTCCAATGCGCTGTTAATGCCGCTCAACAATAAATCCTGTAACATTTCGGCATCCATGTCAGTCAACATCTCGGGGTTAATCTCTACTGACTGGCAGACCTGGTCACCTGTCATGGTGATCTTGAGCATACCGCCGCCGACACTGGCGGTCACGGTTTCCTGGGCAACCTGGGCCTGCACAGCTTCCATTTGCTCCTGCATGGCCTTGAGCTGATTCATCATATTTCCGCCGCCGGCACCGCCCCCTGGCATGCCTTTACGTCCGCCTGCTTGTCTTCCGTATCCTTTTGCCATAATAAATACCTCCAATTCATGCGGGATGATCAACATCCCGAGATAATTTTACTCTCATTTTTCCGGATTGGCATCCGGTGGCACTAATTTTCCACCTAAATCCAATACGGTTTTGAGCATACTTTCATCAGGTGCAGTGACCGTGTTATCTGTATTCTGAGATTCTTTTATTACCACGCAGCGTATCTGTACGTCGGCATCAAATAAATGAGCAATCGCCTGCCGGGCAAGATCAGTGTTTTCCAGTTGATCCATGCGGCCGCGTAAAACCTCACTGGCAAAACCCAGGCTGAGAACACCTTTTTTAATGGAAAGGGGCTTGCAGGAATTGAGCAATGCCTCTGTTGCCGGGCGATGTTTCTTGACAATTGCCCGAATCTGGCGCCACTGTTCCAGGAGGGTGTTGAGGGTTAACCCATCGGCACTTTTGCCAGCCTGAACAGGCGCTGTTGGGGCTTCCTGCGTTGGTTCTACATTTACGGGATGAGCTTCCTTTTTTTGAGTATCTACGACAGGGGCAATCTTCTTTTGCGTAGTGTCTTTTGTGGTTGCTTTGCGGGTTGGGGGTAATGCTTCTGTCTTTACCGGCTCTTTTGCCGCTGCAACCGGAGCAGGTTGATTTTTTAGTGCAGCTTGTGCATAAGCCAATTCGAGGGCCAGTCCGGGTTGATTGCTGCTGGTTTGCCCGCTGGCAGCTTCGTTGAATAGCTTTACAAAACGAATCAGGTCCGCCATATCGAAAGCTTTGCTGTCGTTTTGCATTTGTTTTATCATTTCCGGGGTGTCATCCACCTGATTGACATTGCCCATTTTGATCAGCAGTAGATTGCGCAAGTAATCCACAATCTGTCGGGCAAGCTGGCGAGGGTCACTACCGGCATCCATGGATTGGTGCAGGGAGGTCAGGCCTTTGCCCATTTCATCATTCCGGATGGAAGATAACAGGTCCAGCACGACCTGATTGGTGGCTGTGCCTAAAACGGCATGCACGTTGGCGATGTCAATATCCACGCCACTGGAGGTCAATTGATCCAGCAGGGAGATGGCATCCCGCATACAGCCGGTGGAGTGCCTGGCGATGGAGATCAGCGCGTCATCACTGATGGTAAAGTGTTCCTGTGCGCACATCTCTTTTAGATAGGCTGTAATTTCCTTGACAGGGATACGGCGGAATTCATGGCGCTGGCAGCGTGAGAGCACGGTAGCCGGAATTTTATGAATCTCTGTGGTTGCCAATACAAAAATGGCATGAGCAGGGGGTTCTTCGAGTGTTTTTAACAGCGCGTTAAAAGCCGCTGTGGAGAGCATGTGCACTTCATCAATAATGTAGACCTTGAATCTTCCCTGACCGGGCGAGAAATTGATTTTATCCCGTAAATCACGGATGTCCTCCACGCTGGTGTTGGAGGCTGCATCAATTTCAATCAGATCCAGAAAACGGGCATCCTGAATGGCCTGGCAGTTAGCGCATTGATTACAGGGCCGCTGGGTTGGGTCTTCATTGAGGCAGTTAACCGCTTTTGCCAGCAGACGGGCAGTAGTTGTTTTGCCTGTACCACGCGGTCCGGCGAACAAGTAGGCATGGCCTACTTTGTCGCTGTGGATCGCGTTTTTGATGGTTTGGATGATATGTTCCTGTCCGATGACCTCATCCCAGGTGCCCGGACGCCATTTTCGATACAATGCTTGTGACATAAAATCTCACTGATGATTGATTTTTGTGTATTGCTAAAATTGTATCATTGCTTGAAGAAAAATCTTACGAGAGAATCTTAAAATATGAACAAGACGAAATTATTCGACTAGATATGTGGCGCGGACATTGCCTTCGGAATCCAGCAGGGTGACGGTATCACCGCTTTGCCAAACGGGTTCTGATTCGCCCCAGTATAAATCGGTTACAGAATCCACGCCTAATTTAGTATACAGGTTCACTGTCCCGCCGCTGTTTAGTTGTAAACGGGGGAAGGTATAAACGTGTTTTGCGCCGTTGCTGATTTGCCAGTTGGTTAGCCACAATTCATCCGTTCCAATCATATGAATTTGAATAAATTCGGTTTGCAGGTCACCAAATCCATATACATATTTAATTTCAAGTGTAGGGGAATCCATGGCTGGCAGGGTAGGTTGTTCAATTTCTGCATCCGTGAAATTGATTTCCTCGGCGGATTGCGGGGTAAGCAGCAATGAATAAGCCGGACTATCCTGCCTATTTGCAGTCCAAATCGACAAAATGATGATTGTAGTTAAAGCTGATACAATTACATTAATGATCAGATAGAACCAGAATTTGGAAATGTTTTGCCTCATATTGGTTGCTTTCCTTTTTGAATGATAGCATATTTTTAGATAAAATACTGGTTGGAAGTGCATAGGAAATGAGTTATTTAATTGACGGACATAACCTGATTCCGAAAATTCGCGGGATGAATTTACGGCAGATCAATGACGAAGAAATATTAATTGAAAAACTGCAAACTTTCTGTCGGACACGTCAAAAAAACGTAATCGTCTACTTTGATGGTGCCCCGGCAGGCTATCAGGGCAGGCAGAAATACGGCCGCTTGACAGCCGTTTTCGTTCGTCAGGGACAGACGGCGGATGATGCAATTAAAACCAGATTGCGTCAATTGGGCAAAGCAGCCAAAAATTGGCAGGTGGTTTCGTCAGATCGACAAATTATTGCTGAGGCACGCACACTGGGGGCAAAAGTGATCTCATCAGCAACATTTGCCGGGCATTTGGAAGAAAGTGCATATTCTTCAAGCAATCAATCGCCAATCAAGGAGGAAAAGCTATCTGCTGATGAAGTAGATGAATGGATGCAGCTATTCTCTCACAAAGGTGATGAAAACGATCTCTTTACGCAAAATTAATGAAAATCCGACACTTTCTTAATGTTCTTTTTGGTTGATCTTAATACCCAAAAAAAAGAATCATGGATATGATTAATTATGACACCGAATACCATCTTATTGGTATTATGAAATTTTAATGGTTGTATTTATTGGTATATATTCGGTGTCGGCTACTGTTACTATGATCAAATCAATGGAAACGAACGGTAGTTCCCTCCCACATGGTCGTCAAGTTTGTTCCCCCGCAAACTTGGCGATCTATTTTTTTGATTTTATTTCCAGAAAACATGCAAATTCACTCTTGACATTAACGTTACGTAATGGTTTATGATATTGCTGAGGTTATTGATATGGTGTACACAATCAAACAACTTTCACGCCTGGCTGGCGTGAGCACACGAACATTACGCTATTATGATCAGATTGGGTTATTGAATCCAACCCGAAATCCTGATAATGGATATCGAGAGTATTCAGCAGCGACATTGTTGCAATTACAACAGATCCTGTTTTTCAGGGAATTGGATTTTAGTTTGCAAGATATTCAGGAGATCATAAATAGCCCAAATTTTGATGTGCTCAACGCCTTGGAGGTGCATCGTAAAAACTTGCTGCAGCGAGTACAACGATTGAATCATCTTGTTGAGACGGTCGAGAAAACAGTGAAACATTTAAGAGGAGAGACAACCATGACTGAAGGAGAATATTATGGCGGCTTCAGTGAAGAACAAGAAAAACGATATACGGAGGAAGCCCGTCAGCGCTATGATGCAAAGGCGGTGGATGAGTCTGTGAATCGTTGGAAAAGTTATTCTAAAGAACAAAAGAATAAAATTCTGGAGGAAGGTGCTGCGAATACGCGTGCTTTAGCGAGTTTGATGGATAAAGACCCCGCCAGTGAGGAAGTGCAGGAAGTGGTAAAAGCTTGGCACAAGCATATCGAGTATTTTTATCTCTGCTCGTATGAAATTGCCAAAGGTCTGGGACAGTTATATGTAGATGATGCGGCCTTCCGCGCGAATTATGAAGCCTTTCATCCGGATATGCCCGAATTCTTCCAGAAAGCAATCAACATATATTGTGAGGGAAAAACAGGATATGCTGATTTTTCATAATCAGCCCGCTACTAAAAAAAGAGCTGTTCCAGTGAATAGGAGCAGCTCTTTTGCTTGGTAAACAATGATTTGTTATCGCCTGCGACGACCCAGTAACAAAAACACGTAATATAGCACGGTTGTGATTGCTTGAATGGCACCAGCAACGTATGTCAAGGCGGCAGCATCCAGAACGCTGTTGACGCCTTGCCGGTCTGTCATGGAAATTACACCGGAATCAATGAGCCATTCTTTTGCGCGTTTTGTAGCGTTTAATTCCACAGGCAAGGTTATCACAGCAAAAACAGCGGTGGCACTGAACAAAGCTACACCGAGCCAGGCAATATTTAATCCCAAATCGGATGATGAGAACAATAACCCGATCATGAAAACAATTGGACCTAACCAGCTTCCGATCTGTACGGTAGGCACCATAAAACTACGGAATTGTAATGGCATATAGCTGTCTTTGTGTTGTATAGCATGTCCGGCTTCATGGGCTGCTACACCAGCTGCAGCCAGACTATTGCTTTGGTACACATCGCCGGAGAGTCGCAAAGTACGCGTGCGTGGATCGTAATGATCACTCAACATGCCTTTTGTATGTTCAATTTGCACGTTTTGCAAACCGTTTTGATCCAACATGCGCCGGGCTACATCCGCACCGGATAATCCGGTGTAACTGCGTACTTTACTGTATTTTGCAAAAGCAGATTTTACTTTTGCCTGTGCCCATAATCCGAGCAATAAAGCAGGTAAACTGAATAGAAAATATAAACCATAACCGCCAAACATAATCAACCTCTTCTAAGTATGCAAATGATTTGCATACTTATTCCTAATACTTTAATTGTACTGAATAAATATCAAAAAAATCCAATCAGTTTCATAGAAAATTATTAGAAAAAAAATTTCAGAAAAGGCGGAATTAACCACAAAATCCTCAGAGCATTTGCTCTGAGGATTTTGTGGTTAATAAGATATGGGTTAGATTACGCCAAGTTTTTTACCAACTTTTTCAAAGGCAGCCAGACCCTGATCCAGGTCATCCACAGAGTGGGCTGCTGAGATCATCACACGGATACGGGCTTTGCCTCGCGGAACAGTGGGAAAACCCAATGCCATAGCGAAGATGCTTTCATCATAAAGCTCGCGGCTGAATTGTTGCGCCAACGGTGCTTCACCCAGCATAACGGGCGTTATCGGTGTGGTACTGATGCCAATATCAAAGCCCATTGTTTTTAGAATATTTTTGAAATATTTGGCATTCTCCCACAAACGATCAACCAGTTCAGTGGAGCGTTCCAGAATATCAATAGCGGTAATGCAGGCTGCCACATCTGCCGGGGTAACGGCTGAGGAGAATAGAAACGGGCGCCCGCGTTGACGCAGCCAATCGATGATGACTTTTTTACCGGCAACCACACCGCCAACCACACCAAATGCTTTGGACATGGTGCCAATTTCTACATCAACTTTGCCGTGCAAGTTGAAGTGATCGACAATGCCACGGCCACCTTTGCCTAATACCCCTTCACCGTGGGCGTCATCTACCATTAAAATCGTGCCGGTTGCTTGCGCAACTTCATAAATTTGATCCAATGGGGCGATATCGCCATCCATACTGAAAACTCCATCTGTGACAATTAATCCGCGGCGGAAATTTGCCTGATTTTCAGTTATTTTCTGCAGAAGGTCTCTGGCGTCAGCGTGGGCAAAGCGGATAATTTTGGCGCCGGACAAACGCGAACCATCAATAATGCTGGCATGATTTAATTCATCAGAATAAATTACATCTTGCTTGCCAACCAGCGCTGGCAGGGTGGCAAGATTGGCGCAGAACCCGGATTGGAAAGTAACGGCATCTTCTACCCCTTTAAATGCTGCCATTCTTTTTTCCAGCTCCAGATGAATATCCATGGTACCGGCAATGGTGCGTACTGCAGCTGGTCCAACACCATATTGATCGGCCGCTTTTTTCATGGCAGCAATCATTTCGGAATTGTTACCTAACCCGAGGTAGTTATTTGAACAAAAATTGAGCACATCTTTTCCATCCACACGCAGCCAGGCACCTTGGGGTGTGTTGATGGTGCGGATGGTGTTATATAAGCCAGCCGATTTCAACTGATCAAGCTCTTCCTGAATCCACTTCAATTGATCGCTCATTGTATGTCCTTTAGACCATTTATTTTTGAATGCTATTCTTTTCTTATTTTAACCAACCCTGTGGTTTGCACGTTGGATAAATATCCTAACTCTGTCAGGATAGACATCACCAGTTTTATTTGCTTTTCGTTTATTAAAATTGTGTATTCATTGAGACGTTCGCCCAAATATTTCCTGGCTCTGGATGAAAGCAGATGATTAATGATGTGCGGATCTTTGGTTGTTAACAACATCACAGGTGCAAAGCTGACCTGCACACCATCATTTTTCCAATTATCAAGTAAATTGAAAATGGATGGTGGTATTGGTTTTTGCGCGGATTTTTGTAAAAGGTTGATAAATTGCTCAATTTTAAGTCCTGCTTTTAGTGCGCTGGATAAAGAATCAGGTTGGATTTGATATTTATATCCGCTATCCGTTTCCTGAAGCAGATGACAAAAACGTGCCACCTGATAACGGATAGCTCTGGAGACTTGGCTTGGAACTTGAATGGTGCCATCTGTAAGCACCTTAAATTCTCCCTGTTCCTTGCGCAGTCCGTCTGGCGCAATATTCGATAAAAGATTTTCAGCCCACGCCGAGAATCGAAATGCGCTGATTAGCGATGAAGAGGTTGTGGTTCCCAGATCCGTTAATCCCAACCAATGCATATGCTGGCAAATGATTCTGCGGATTAGTGCACCATCGATTTCATCCCAGTGTTGGATACCACGCAAATAATCTTCACTATGATTGCGGCGAATATACCATGAATCATAATCACCAGCTGGACGTTGAAAATCTGGGTTGTTTTGTTTGATATAGGAGAGAAATGCTGAAAAGCTCCACCAGGTTTGTTTTGGAATACTTGATAATTCCGCAAGCAGGTATTGCCTGGTTTCATCGGGCTGATTCTGCCAGGGACCCTCGAATACGAAACCGGGTAGTTGGCGTAAATCATTGAATGTATTACTTAACCAGCCATTTGCCAGGGTTAATAATGCGTCTGCACGGTCACTTTCCATAAATTGACGAACCTGAGCAGGTTGAATAGTATTATTTTCATCAAGTAAATGGGTGCTTTGTGCAATTTGCAATAAAAATGCAACAGGTATGTGTTTATTATTCCATGGAATTGAATCAATTGGCTGCCCGGTACGGATGGAAGCTAGCAAGGTGGTCATATGATCCAGAATGTGATCATTTGCTGGTATGAGCTTTGCTTTCTCAGATGATGTAGCTGGTCTACCGGGTAGATGAGGCGCATGTATTGGTGGTTCCTGCTGTGATAAAAAATGGAAAAATTCATCCGGCAGATAAGCATATTCCAGGGGTTCTTTTTGAATATTGAAGAAGGCTTTACTGAGCAAACCACTGTACCATAAGACCTCAGTAGCGTTTGCAGGATGAAGATTGGGCCGTTCTCTCTCACGGCGAGCTACCCCCATTACACGGATGTCACCATACTTTCGCAGAAACAACGTCCAGGGGAGTTTTCCATCAGTCTGAGCTAACTCAAGCAGAGCATTTCTGCTCTCTTCGGAGAAAGCCTCGATTATTTCCAGGAATTGCTCTTTCTGATCCATCTCAGCAGCTAATTGTTGTATTGTAGAACGCAAATCATTGGCCTGCAGCTCAATGCCCCAAATCGCAGCGATTTGCTGTAAGAATTGTATGTCTTTTCCCTGTAATGATTGACGAATATCTGGCATTAATAACAACTCAACAGATTTGCAAGGGTTAAATTAAAAGGAATTCTTAATGTTATCATATACTTATAGATAAAGAGAAACTGAATTGATTTCACCGTTACACTGGTTTTTTTAATCGGTGGAGCAGCTATTATTGCATTGCACAATTAATTGACTGGTATACCTCTTGGATGTATAATCAAACACGTACTATTATTTTTCTGGTAAATAAAGGAATAACGTATGGCGTTACAGGGTAAGCTACAAGATTTTTCGATTACACAATTATTAACGCTTGTAAACCTTGCCAAAAAAACCGGGACGATGATCATCGAGACAGCCCGACATAAAGCCTTGATCACTTTCAAAGAAGGTAAGTTGGCATACTCGCAAATCGACGACCGAGATAATAGTTTAGCCGGCATTTTACAGCAGAATAGAAAAATTACAGCGAATCAATATCGTATCTTAAAGCAACGCTCTGATAACCTCAAGGATAAGGAGTTGGGCTTATTATTGATTAATGCAGGTTACCTTACACAAAGTGATATTATCTCCAGTTTGCAAAATCACTTTGTGAACCATGTGCGTGAAACATTCTCCTGGTTTGAGGGTGGGTTTTACTTTGACATGGTTTCTCTTCCGCCAGAAGACAAAATTACGGTACGTATAGACCTTGAAAATTTAATTATTGAAGCATCAAGAGAATTGAAAGCCATTGAACAGCTTCAGGATGAGATTCCCAGTTTGGATATGACCATGCGCTTCACGGATCGTCCGGGAACAAACATACGGGATATTAATTTGAGTGTGGAAGAATGGCAGGTTGTTTCTTATGTCAGCCCGAAGAATACCATCGCCCAAATTGCCAAGGCTGCAAAAATGAATGATGCTCAAATTAGACGTGTTGTTTATGGGTTGTTGCAAGCGGGATTGGTGGAACTGGTTCGACCGGAAATTCAACAGCGTAAGGCAGTTGGACCGATGTTCCCGACAAATGATAAAGCGGAACAAAAAACATTATTGAACCGGATTGTAAAAAGGATCCGATCAATCTAATTTATATTGAAGGGCATATATTTGATGCAAACGGTAAAAATCGTTGTTACTGGGCCATTTAATGCAGGCAAAACAGAGTTTATCCAATCTGTAAGTGAGATTGATGTTGTCTCTACTGAGAAGAAGATATCATCTGCTAAGGAAAAGGTAAAAGACTCGACCACTGTTGCCATGGATTTTGGACGTATAACAGTGGATGAAGATCTGGTGTTGTACCTATTCGGTACGCCTGGACAGAAACGCTTTGACTTCATGTGGGAAATTCTCTCTGAAGGGATGTTAGGTTTTATAGTGATTGTTGACAGCAATCGTCCTGAAACTTTCCGCGAAGCCAGAATGATATTAGAGACTTTCAGAGCTTATTCCCCTACCCCATATGTTGTTGCAGCGAATAAACAAGACCTGCCTGATGCCTGGGATCTGGAAGATATGCGCTTAGCTCTGCGCTTGGATCAGAATATCAAATTTTTACCCTGTGTTGCCATTGATAAAGAATCTGTTAAAAATGTATTATTAGAGCTTTTATATAGCATCCTTTCTGAAATGGAAGAAGGCTAGACTTAATAAGTTAGTCTGAGGAGCATCCGCATTGTCATCCATTACTACTGCTCAAGGGGTTTTACATTACGAAGTTTATGGCAGAGGGAAACCTGTTATCCTGCTGCATGGCTGGTTGGGTACGTGGGGCTTATGGCAGGATGTAATGGCCAGCCTCGGTCAATCCTACCGCACGTATGCCCTTGACTTCTGGGGTTTTGGTGACTCCGGTAAACAGAATTCCACTTTTCAAGTTCAAGATTTTATTTTAATGGTTCGGCAATTCATGGATCAGATGGGAATTGCCAGTGCGCCGTTAATTGGTCATAGTATGGGGGGCACGGTTAGTTTATCTTATGCCTGCCAATTCCCTGATCGGGTGGATAAAGTCGTCATTATTGGATCGCCGATTGTCGGTTCATCGTTAGCATTAGCCCTCAAGTTAGCTGGTATTCCTCCAATTGCCCGTCTATTATTCAGTTCAATGGGATTATTCCGCATGGGTATGAAAGCAGCTTCACCGTTGATTAGCCGTGGTGAAGATTTCCCTGAAATGATGGATCGTGATTTATCAAAAACCACTATGGATTCTTTCTTTCGCAGCATTTCGTCATTGCATCGCTGGGATATTCGTAAAGAAATAACCCAGGTGCAATTACCGGTTATGGGCATGTTTGGTCTGCGGGATATTATCGTTAATCCGAATCAATGGAAAGTCCTTCAACAAGGAATCCCCCATTCACGAATCGAAATATTCAAGAAAGCTGGTCACTTCATTATGTTGGATGAACCTAAAGCTTTTAAAGAAAAGATTTTCGATTTTCTACAGGACGAAACAACCGCATCCTGACCAATATGCATGGACAAGTAAATAATATAGCTTTACTTTCATCACATCCTTCCTTTATAGAAGGTTGGGTTTTTTGATCTAATGGAAACGAGGATTTTTCATGCTAAAAATTATTTTGCAATCTACTAAACAAATAACACCGTTCAATGAGCCGGCACGTGATCTCCGTATTCAGAATAAACCTTTATGGTTACATCAACGGGATGCTTTCACACCCTTTGTCCGGCGAGAAATGGAAATTCCTGAAGGCGAGAAAATACCTCGTGTAAAAGAACCCAGCATTGTATATCGAGATAATTTGTTTTTTGATATGCAATACATTGAAG
Source organism: Chloroflexota bacterium (assembly GCA_016838895.1). Lineage (GTDB taxonomy): Bacteria > Chloroflexota > Anaerolineae > Anaerolineales > Anaerolineaceae > UBA5203. The sequence continues at coordinate 31,857 of JAEKNU010000010.1, read as the reverse complement.
CTTTTTTAACAGAAGCGACGAAACAAAATAATCCTGTAAGAGCAGCATTTTCATTGGATGATCCCGCTTTCCGGGAACATTGTCTGCCACTTTCCAGTTCCTATACAAAGAAAGACGATTTATATTTCGCCGATTTGTGGTATTACCCTAATGGTCCAGTCGATGACGAGGTTGAGCCATTAATCATTGATTTGCAGGCGAGAGAGATTGGCTACTATCACGTGCCGACTTATATGGCTACGCAAGTGGGGGATCTGATTTATTATGTCCCACTACGCAGTATGATGGCCATTGATTCCTGGGTGCATTTGTTTATTGCCGATATGGTGTTTGGTTTATTCGGCAGGGGAGCTCGATTTGAGAGCCGCATTAATAATGAGGTGATTTTTAAACTGAAAGTTGTCGCAAGAGCTATTTTTGAAGGTAAACAGGTGCTGGATAGTTCTGCTCTAGTGACGATTGGAAAAAATTGTATTATAGACCCCAGTGCGATCATTCATGGTCCCACCAGCATTGGTGACAATGTAACGATTAACGCTGGCGCGGTGATTGAAAATTGTATTATCGGGGATAATGTTAATATTTCACAGGGCTGCCAATTGATGCTCAGTGTGGTCTGTGATGGTACTTTTTTACCTTTCCGCGCTTCTCTGTTTATGACGACACTCATGGATAATGCCATGGTTGCGCAAAATGCCTGTTTACAAATGTGCATTATTGGACGAAATTCATTTGTTGGAGCGGGCACAACATTTACTGATTTCAACCTACTTTCAGATCAGATTAGGGCTTTGGATGGCAGTGGAAAATTGTCAGATTCCAATCGTCCGGTTTTAGGTGGTTGTGTTGGACATAATTGTCGAATTGGTTCAGGTATTATTGTTTACCCGGCACGAACAATTGAATCGGATGTAGTCTTGATTGCTTCAAGAGACCGACCTGTTATTGATAAAGATGTAACTTATGAAGAATCCGATCACCACGGATTACCAGCAAAAGGTCAACATCGTCGATTATACCCGCGTATGGGTGAGATGGTGGATGAGAGTTGGTAAAATTATCGCGGTGTTCTTGAATTTCATTGGTAAAATCTGGATGGAGGCTGCATGGAAAATGTAAGATTAATGATCGTTGATGATGAACCTGATATTGTATCAATGTTACAAATATATTTTGATCGGAAGCAATATGGGGTTACGATCACTTCTCGCGGAGAAGATGCAGTAGCAAAAGCAATTGAAAATCCGCCTGATTTAATTATTCTTGATATTATTTTACCTGATATCGATGGTTATGAAGTGTGCAGACGACTTCGTCACAATTTTCGCACAAAGTTTGTCCCCATTATTTTCCTGACTCAAAAGAATGACCGTAAAGACAAACTGCAAGGTTTAGAGATGGGTGCAGATGATTATATTACGAAGCCTTTTGATATTGAAGAATTACAATTACGCATTCAAAATGCTCTAAATCGCAGTGAACGAGAAAGTTTCACTGATGCTCAATCCCGTTTACCATCCGTACGAATAATTGAAGATTACTTGCGCCAGGTCATTAAAACAAGTGGCTGGAGTTTCATGGATATTCATATAAATGAATACCAATCTTTTAAAGAGAAATATGGCTTTTTGGCCGCGTCTGATGTACTACGTTTTATCGCCATGACCATGCAAGAGGTTTGCAATGAATTTGGCAGCGTTGATGATTTTGTCGGTCATGCTGGTGGTGAAAATTTTGTGATAATTACTCAGGAAGACGTCATGCAAACTGTATACACAGAACTGCTGGCGCGTTTCAATAAGGATATCGCAACGTATTATAATTTCACTGATCGGGATCAGGGATTTATGATGTTGGAGAAAAATGGCGAGGAAGAACAACATAATCTGATGACGTTATCTATTGGAACGGTTTCTCCATCGCAATATCGTTTTGCTGATATCAGGGAAATTACCGAAATTGCTGCTGACGAAAGGAAGAAAGCAGCCGCCGCATAACACTACACAATGATCCAAGGCTGGAAAAATGACCGTTGTATTGGTTGCCGAAGATGATGTTGACATTCGTAAGCTGATTGCAATGGCTTTACGGCTTCAACAAATGGAAGTTGTTGAAGCATTTGATGGGCAGGATGCCCTGGATAAGACAATACAAGAAAATCCTGATATTGTTTTACTGGATATTACTATGCCACATCTGAACGGATTTGAAGTTTGCGAAAAAATCCGTCAAACCCCATCCATAAAACAGACACCAGTGATTTTTATTTCTGCAAAAATTGAGCAATCAGAGCTTGCTACAAGTCGCTCATTAGGTGTAGACACAGTGATTGAAAAACCGTTTGACTTTTTATACCTGATATCAAAAATAAATGAATTGGTTAATACAAATGGAGCAGGGAGTGTACTATGAGTGGAGTTGTCATCGATAATGAAGTATGCCATTATGAAGTGATGGGTCACGGTCGCCCTGTTTTATTTCTTCATGATTGGTTAGGTACCTGGCGATACTGGATGCCAGCCATGCAGATTGTTTCATCATTAAATTATAAGACGATTGCAGTTGATTTGTGGGGGTTCGGAGATACAGCCAGGAACAAACGTGCTTATAGTATTCAGGATCAGACAAGATTAATTGCTAAATTCTTAACTCAAATGAAGCTTGAAAAAGTGGCTATAGTGGGGCATGGTCTTGGTGCTGTAATCGCCATGAATTTTGCCAAGCAATATTATCATAGTGTTGATCGTTTGTTTTTAGTCTCTTGTCCGATGTCTGACACTTCATTAAATGAGCGCTTGTTTGAAGATACACCATATGACTTAGTAAATTGGTTGTTGGATAAAGATGAAGATGCTCACTTTGTATTGGAAGAAATACACAAAATCGATCTGCAATCGTTACGGGTCTCATTGCAGGAAGTAAAGCAGATGGATTTGATCAATTTATGGAAAGTTGGTCAACATCGTAGTTTATTTGTACATGGTGTCCAGGATCAGGCAATTGTAAGTCCATCAGAACGACGATTTCTTGTACTAGAAGATCATATGCACGGCATATTAATTGAGGGAGGTGGGCATTATCCCATGCTGGAAGATAGTAGTAAATTTTCCAGATTGTTGGTGGATTTCCTGATGCTGGAAAAAGAGGTAAGTCCACGAAATATTACCCTGAAAGATAAGTGGATTCGCCGCGTACGCTGATATAAAATTTCCAGGGGAATTTAATTCTCTTCGGGTAACATAATTTTATAAAGGAAAATTATGATGAAAAGAGAAAAAAAACGATTGATTTTTCTTCCATTAATAATCATATTTACAATGTCGTGTACTTGTGGGGCACCCGGTTTGAAAAATTTTCTACCGGAAAATACAGAGAATGAGGTAAGTACTGTTGATATCCAACCTGCTGAAAAAATTGAAGAACCAGTGCCCATGGAAAATGAAGCGCCTGAACCTGCCATTAAAAATGGGACAACAGGCGGAGATATAGAAGTATATAATGTCAACCATTATGATTCGGACGGCTGGGTAACCTTTGTAGGGCACGTCCGCAATAATATGGACGTTGTTGTTTCCAGTGTAGATATTTCAATGATTTTATTTGATGGTGATGGCAAAATCATTGCCACTGAGTCGATTTATCCACAGTTATCTCTTTTACCTCCTGGAAAAGATGTTCCATTTTATTTTAGCTCTGAAAATCTGAATAATTTTGCAAGCTATGAAATTGTTGTGGATGAATGGTATGAATCTGATGAAGAGATCCCTTCAGGATTAGAAATTGTATATGATACTGCTATTCTGGATGAATATAACATGACCATCATTGGCGAAATTGAAAACACCTCTGATCAACCCATGGAGTGGGTACATGTAGCCAGCAGTTTATACGATCAAAACGACATCTTAATTGATGTAGTGAGTACGTATTCCATGCTGGATATCATTCCTGCTGGTGGAAAATCGCCGTTTAAGATGTATATGAGTCAGAATTGGGGATCGGATACAGAGTATGCATTAATTGTTCAAAGTTCAATTGCTGCTGAAGATGCTCCCATGATTACTGTAGGTGGTGTTGAGGTAACACAGGATGATTACAGTGTTATTTTCACCGGTACTGTGAAAAATGAAACTGATATCGAACATACCTATGTAAACATTGTTGCCAGTTTGTATGATGAGAATGGAAAATTGGTTGCAGCTGAATGGGGATTTATTGAGGAAGACTCATTGCCTGCAAATGGTACTGGTACATTTGAATTGACCATTTGGGATTGTCCTGAGTATGCAGTTATTGAATATCAGGCACAGTAAATTTTTACAAACAAGTCGATACAGCCGCATTTTGCGGCTGTTTTTTTCTGTCTATTGACAAACATCTGATAATCTTCTATACTGCGCATATTGCATTACGGGGAGCCTGAGTCAAACAGGCTGAGAGGAGGATCTTGAATCCTCGACCCGCATTACCTGATCCGGATAATGCCGGCGGAGGGAAAACACACTTGGCGTGTCTCTTCTATACCCTCTACGGCAGAGGGTATTTCTTATGGATGATAAACAAGCAGTTTTGGTGCTGAATGGTGAACTCCATGATCCTGACTTCCTTGCATCCTTTAATACTCCTGCCTGGTTAAAAATTGCAGTGGATGGTGGATTACATTATTTCCATCTGGCTGAAATCCCCCCGGATATATTAATTGGTGATCTGGATTCGATTTCTCCCACGGAACGAATCTGGGCGGAAGAACAACATACTCGCATTTTGCAATACCCGATTGCGAAGGATGAAACTGATTTTGAATTGGCTTTATCTTTTGCCTTGTTGGAAAAGTGTGCAAAAATACGAATTGTTGCTGCATTGGGTGGTCGGCTTGACCAGACTTTGGCGAATAGTTTCATTTTGCTGGATCCAAGATTGCATGATTTAGATGTTCGTTTTGATGATGGCAAAGAGGAAGTGTGCTTAATTCGTCGAAGACAAATAATTGATGGCAAGCCAGGAGATATCATCTCGCTAATTCCATTGCAGCCTGTTGTACAGGGAGTTCGCACGCATCAATTGGCATATCCATTAAATGATGAAGATTTGTATATCCATCAAACCCGGGGTATCAGCAATGTTATGTTATCAGAAACTGCTGAGATAGAAATAAAGGGAGGACACTTATTGTGTATACACACACGCCAGGGAAAATGATCTCGCCGAGCACAACTTCGGAAACTATGAAGGAGTGTTCAAAATGAAAAAAAGATTTATCGTATTCAATGTAGTATTTCTTGTGGGCTTATTTATGCTCAGTGGCTGTAAAGGGACTGAGCAAACAAGTTCTGACGTGCAAACGCTCACTGTGATGACTCATGATTCTTTTGCCATCAGCGAAGATGTCATTGCACAATTCGAAACGCAAAACAATGTAAAAGTTGAATTTATAAAAAGCGGTGATACCGGTGCAGCGCTAAATCGCGCTGTCTTAACCAAGGATACCCCAATTGCAGATGTATTCTATGGCGTAGATAATACTTTTCTTTCCAGAGCAGTAGATGCCGGTATTTTTGAACCTTATGCTTCCCCAAAACTAGCAGAAATACCTGAAGCGTTCAAATTGGATGCTTCAAATGGGGCATTGCCTATGGATTATGGCGATGTTTGTATCAATTACGATAAAGCTTACTTCATCGAAAATGAGCTGGCCATTCCCCAAACCTTGGATGACTTAACCCTGGAAGAGTACAAAGGCTTGTTGGTAGTTGAGAATCCAGTGACCTCCTCGCCTGGCCTGGCGTTCTTGCTGGCTACAATTTCCGCTTATGGGGACGATTTCCCGACCTTTTGGGAGGCATTAAAGGCAAATGAAGTGCACATTGTCAATGACTGGGAAACAGCTTATTATACGAACTTTAGCGGCTCCTCAGGACAAGGTGCACAACCCATGGTGGTTTCTTATGGCACGAGCCCGGCAGCGGAAGTGATATTCGCTGAAACAGTGTTGACGGAAGCGCCCACAGCCTCTTTGGTGGGGGATCAAATGTGTTTCCGCCAAATTGAGTTCATCGGTATTCTGGCAGGGACAGAAAACCGCAGCATGGCAGAAAAGTTTGTTGATTTTGCTTTGGATGTTCCTATGCAAGAAGACCTGCCAATGCAAATGTTTGTAAATCCAGTAAATCAGAATGCAGCACTGCCTGAAGAATTTGACATGCACACACAATCACCTGATATGCCAGCCAACCTGGAGCCTGATCAGATTGCAGAAAATCGGGAAGCCTGGCTGGAGATTTGGGATAGCACCATGCTAAGGTAGATAACAGAATGAACAGCACACTTCCTCAGTATAAAAAGAAATCACCCATATGGTCCGCGGGATTATTATGGGTGATTCCTATTCTATTCTTTGTTGTTTTCTTTTTTATTCCCCTAAAGGAAATTTTCGAAATCACAGTGGTACAGGCGCTTGATTCACCGTTTTCTTCAGCCAATTGGCAACGGGTTTGGCGATCCATCCATTTTACATTTACACAAGCATTTATTTCTATGTTTTTTACTTTGTTAATCGGCCTGCCAGGCGCATTTCTTTTTTCACGCTTCAAATTCAAGGGAAAGAAGTTATTAAAAGCTGCCAGTACCATTCCGTTTATAATGCCTACTGTTGTTGTCGCAGCCAGTTTCAATGCTTTGTTAGGGCCGAAAGGATTACTAAATTACTTTTTGATGGGATTTTTTGATCTGGATGATGCACCCATTCGCATATTGAACACATTAGCTGCCATTGTACTGGCACACATTTTTTATAATACATCGGTGATTTTACGAATGGTTGGCAGCGCCTGGGAACAATTAGACCCTCAATTGGAGCATGCAGCTCGCTCACTTGGTGCATCAGCCTGGAAAACCTGGTGGAAGGTAACTTTTCCGCTATTAAAAACACCCATTCTGGCGGCAGCATTATTAGTCTTCCTTTTCGACTTCACCAGTTTTGGTGTGGTTTTACTGTTGGGCGGTCCAGCGTATGCTACTATGGAAGTCGAGATATATATTCAGGCCATGCACATGCTAAATCTTCCTTTGGCCGGATTATTATCAGCTATTCAATTAGGATTTACGTTAATCCTCACAATCGTATATTCCAGATTGGTTCGCAAATCCGCGTATCAAACTCAACCTCGCGTGTTAGATGAAGAACAACGCAGTGCCCGAACGATCCGTCAAAAGTTGTTTGTCTGGATAATGGTATTTTTACTATTCACCTTGTTAGTTACGCCGCTGGCGGCTTTATCAGTCCGATCTTTTACGCGGCTTGAAGCTGAACGGGGACAACGAACCATTGTTGACACGGGCATCACCATTGATTATTATGCCAGTTTATTTCAGAATCCACGTAGTTCCATTTTTTATGTGCCACCTATCGCTGCAGTTCGTAATTCCATGCTGTATGCAGGTGTGACGATATTAATATCATTGTTTACCGGGTTGCTGGCTGCATATGCATTGAGTAAAAAAATATGGGTCAATAAAATATTGGATCCGATATTAATGTTGCCGTTGGGTACATCTGCCGTAACACTGGGGCTCGGATTTATCCTGGTATTCAATAAACCACCACTGGATGTGAGATCTTTTCCTTTATTGATGCCAATCGCTCATAGTCTGGTTGCTTTACCTTTTGTTATTCGCACTTTGCTGCCAGCGATACAAAGCGTACCACGCTCCCTGAAGAATGCAGCAGCCGTATTAGGTGCAGCACCAATGAAAGTTTGGCAACATGTAGATTTCCCCATCATTGCTCGGGCGGCATTTGTGGCAGCCATTTTCTCTTTTACGATCTCACTGGGTGAGTTTGGTGCAACCTCGTTCCTGGCCAGACCTGAATTCCCCACTATCCCGGTAGCGATATATCGCTACTTGTCCCAACCTGGTGCGTTAAATTATGGACAGGCTTTGGCAATGGCGAATATCCTGATGGTGGTTTGCGGGATAAGTATTTATTTGATGGAAAGTGTTCAGGCCAATGCGATCCGCGAAGTATAATAGATTAGAGGAATCAGTTGATGTTATCTGTCCGACAAATTGTTAAATACTATGACGGTGATATTCTTTTGGATCATATCTCTCTAGAGGTAGCACAACATGAAACCGTTTGTTTATTGGGCGCATCCGGGAGTGGAAAAAGCACGCTGCTTAAAATTATTGCCGGGTTGGAAGAAGCTGAAGGGGGGCAAATTTTTTGGCAGGATCAAAATTTAGCCGACACACCGGTACATAAACGCAATTTTGGTTTAATGTTTCAGGAGTATGCTTTATTTCCCCATCGTAGTATTGCCCAGAATGTAGCCTTTGGACTGGAAATGCAGAAGCTGCCCAAGGAAATCATTCAGAAAAAAGTTGCCGATGCACTAGATCTGGTTGAATTAACCCAATTTGCGCAGCGCAGTGTGACTGATTTATCCGGTGGAGAGAAACAACGGGTTGCCTTAGCCAGAGCATTGGCTCCTCAACCTCGTTTACTAATGCTGGATGAACCGTTAGGTGCCCTGGATCGTGGCTTGCGAGATCAATTGATATTTGATTTGCGCAGAATATTAAGAAAAAGTGGTATTCCCGCAATATATGTTACTCACGACCAGGAAGAAGCCTATACGATTGCGGATCGTATGATGTTGTTAAATGAGGGCAAAGTAGTTCAATCCGGGAAACCGCAGCAACTGTATGAAAACCCACAAAGTGAATGGGTGGCCGAGTTTTTAGGATTAACCAATCGCTTTTCAGGTAAGGTAACATCAGTTTCTCCGCTGGTCGTAAATTCCGCATTGGGCCAGATCGCATTGGGTGCATGTTCAAAAAACAAATTCCAGCCTGGCGAGCAGGTGAGTTTAATTCTAAAGCCAGCTGGTTTGATATTAAAGCCAGAACACTGGACCGGGCAAAAAGCACAGATTCTGGACTGTGTATTTTCCGGTGAGATGTATCGGATCAGCCTGAAGATTGAAGATATGAACATCAAAGTACTATCCAGAAAGCCATTTGAGGCAGGCAGCAAAACAGGATATGAAATCCAGCCAGACGCAATCATCTGTTTACCAGAAGCTAAGGAGTAGCCATGCAATGGCAGATCATCAAGGAAGATGAAATTGGCAATGAAGTTTGGCGTTATGAAGGGACTTTGATCAAGGATTACAAAAATGTAATTTTAATGGATGCCAGATTTAACCGTGAAGATGGTGTTTTCAATGGTATGTCGTTGTGTAAAGGGGATCGTTTCATTGAAGCCTATTATCGCATGCAATGGTTCAATATTTTTGAAATTTATCAGGGAGAAACAGACCAGTTAAAAGGGTGGTATTGCAATGTTACTTATCCGGCGTATATAAATGAGAACGAGATACGCTATCGTGATTTAGCACTGGATATTTTAGTTTTTGCTGATCAGCATTATCTGATATTAGATGAAGATGAATTTGCCGAATTAGATCTACCCGCCGAAATAAAACAAAAAGCAAGAAAATCAATTGATGACATTCTCTTGCTTTTTGAGAAATTCAATTTTCAACCTTTATCAGGTTGGTTTAATAAAGTGTAAATTAACGCTATGGTTTGGTGACAACCAGGTTATCAAAACCGAATTTTGCACCGCCTTCATCGTAGGTGCCCACAATAAAGCCAATATCACCATCAGTGAGTTCATCATCAGTGACAGAGGTCAACAGTTCTCCATTGACATATAATGAAAGACTGTTGCCAATACAATCGAAACGAATTTTGTTCATTTCATTTCCCTGATTGATAGCAGAATTGGCAGGCATGGAATCCATTTGTATGAGTGAAAAATCATCCCCAATGGCTTTGACAATCCCATAATAACCATCAATACTGACGATACCGAAATAGAAATTATCATAGGAACTACGGCAAATAATTCCTGATTCAACATCCATAGGTCCGGAGAGCAATGTACTCTCTACTTCAATACTGGTGTCAGCAAAATTCTTATTGGCATATCCGTATGCATAGAATTGTGGATCTTGATCCACGACAACATACATATCATTTTCATATGCCATTGAAATTGTTTCGTCTTCGTAGATATCCCATCCAGTATTGTCTTTTGAGAAATCCTCTTCGAGCAATACTTGCTGTTTGGGTTCTGCGGCACTATCTTCAGTAGCATCTGATGTAATTGAGCTGGATAAACAAGCCATCGTACTAATGCCGATAGTAAAGGTTAGCAAAATGTATAACCATTTCTTTTGCATATTTGATTTCCTCACAAATTGTTTTTTTAGAAAATAAAAATGGTAAAAAAGAATTACCATTTTATTTAAACGTGTTCAAATGTGCGACATCAATTCCTGTATCTAAGGAATCAACATTGAGTATTCATTCAATAAATTATTAAAATTCATGCCCTCTGCTGATTGCATGACCATATAGCTGCCTACAACACAGCAACAACATAATAGTAATACTAATGCGATAACGACGATCCAAATCCATTTCTTGCTTTTTTTCTCACCGGTAATTTCGCCTGGACCTGGTTCTAAACCATCAGGTAAATCAAAGTTTGATGCACTTGCTGGGGCACCTTCAACGGGATCTGGCAAATCAAAATCACTCATATTTTTCCTCCAAGTGTGGTTATCTAATTGAAAAGATGATTCCAATAGCTTTATTATATAGGAAAAATGAAATTTGCGTTTAAATTGCCATTTTTTTCTGATGACGTTTTAGCATAATAAAAATAATCCAGGCTGTGGCTAGAACTAAAATACAAGCGACAACGATTGGGATGACAATCGACAAAACAGATAACACTGTTGATGTAAGATCTTCAAGAATACTAACCGGAGTATTCCCTACGCCGGCTGTTGTGGCGGTCACAGCGGGACGTATGGCTAATGATTTAGCGGCATGAGTGCCCCCGGCGATTAGCAGCCCGGCACCCAATGAAAGTATGGGGTGAATATCAGTAAGCACATGTGCACTGGCAGCAAATGCAATTGCACCCGCTGCTGGGCGAACAAAAGTTTGAATAATATCATTGATATGATTGATAGCAGGGGCTTTATCTGCAAAGAATTCAATCGCAGATAAGAAAATCAGTAAACCGATTATCCACCAGCTGGTTAGTGTATCCCAGGGTGTTTTTAATGTGATTAAATTGGTAAATTTTGCCAAAAGAGAAACTACCAATAGAGGGATATAAGCATTTAAGCCTGCACTTGCAGAAAGCCCAAAAGCGGTAAAAACATTGAGAATCTCCATATTTCCTCCAATACTAAAAAGAGAAGCCGGCCCATGTACCTGTTAATTTGAAGCGGATGAAGTCCATCAATGCGATTTGTGCGATTGCGCAACAAAAACCGGCTAGTACCATCCATTTGGTATCACTGATTGTTGAGAATATATTTTCCTTCTTAAGAATCATGGTTACCAGGATCGTGTAAATTAACGATAACATATAAACAATTGTACCGGTACTGATTAATGCCATCAGGAACATCACCGGCATAATGCCGGAATTAACAACAAAAAACATAATGGCATTTAGCAATACCAGCTTAATAACATCTACGTAAGATGATAAAGAAGGTTGTTCGATCCAATCTTTCCACATGGTTTGATGAAAAATTGGATACAAAACTGCTGCCATACCCACACCAAGCCCTAAGCCGCTGATTAATCGTAAATTATTATTGGGCTCATAGAGTGAGGGCGCATTCTCGAAAAAATGTAAGTATGAATTGCTGCCGTCAACCGCAAAAAACAGGAATAAGGCACCAAAAACAAACCATAATTTTTTTGGTGGCAAATCACCATGTCGTTTACGTTTTAATTGAAAAAGAAATCCAATAAAAGCACCCAGATACATGCCGGAACAGCGAGCACATAATGGAAATACGCGTTCTCCAATGATGAAGGAACGTTCCGGAATCTGATGGCAAACTGCATAACCAACGGCATCGGCTTTTCCGAAAATACCAGGGGGACTAAACCATAGCCAAACACCAAATAAGGCAATCGCTGCAATGGCCAGCAATATTTTAACAAACGTATATTTCTTTGAAATCTTCTCTGTATCCATAATATGTTTCATTATATGAATGATATGAAATACATGCAAGTCATTCATACAAATTGAGCCTGTTAATTATTTATTAATACTTGATTGCGCTACTTGACTTAGGGTAATATTTCGGTCATACTATGATCATATAGAAGCATAGTTTATTTTGCTATTTTAAAAACAAAGGAGGTGATGCCAATGGATTTTAGTAATAAACGTAGCGCTGCGGCATCCCTCCTGAGTATTTTTTAAAAAGGATGCCGCAGCCTACACATGAAGTGAAATCAACGCCATGATCATGGCGTTGATTTTTTTTAATCACCTAAAGATATGCCTACACATCTGGCACTATTGACAGTATCTCCAAGAGTATTGACTCGCTTGGGTTCCAGTAGTGCATCTCTAAGGGAAACATGATCAATTTTATTGCTATGTAAGGCTGCCATACGACCAAATTGACGATTTACGACCATATTTACAGCGGCTACTCCAAAACGGGTGGCAAGCCAGCGGTCAAAAGCAGTGGGTGTACCACCTCGTTGTAAATGGCCCAACACAGTGGTGCGCACTTCCAGTCCGGATTGTTCGATCAGTGTATGCATGATCTGTTCTGCCATACCGCCTAAACGACCGGCATAAACCTGATTCTCCTGCATCCAATATTTTTTTTCACCCCCATAGGGAAATGCTCCCTCAGAGACAGCGATTAAAGAGAAATGGGTTCCGGCTGAAATACGTTGATTTATTTTTTCCTGTATGCTTTCGTAATGGAATGGTATTTCAGGAATGAGAATGACGTCGGCTCCACCGGCAATTCCGGCGTATAAAGCGATAAATCCTGCATCACGCCCCATTAATTCCAATACCATCACACGGTGATGTGATTCGGCTGTAGTGTGCAAGCGGTCAAAAGCATCGACGGCAACATTAACAGCAGTATCAAAACCGAAGGTAAAATCTGTTAGATTGATATCATTGTCAATTGTTTTGGGTATACCAACAACCGGAATACCTTGATCCCACAATTCACAGCCAATGCGTAAAGTACCATCCCCACCAATCACAATCAGAGCATCAATGCCAATCGATTGGATGCGATCAATGGTTTCAGCAGACCGGTCAAGCGTGATGGTTTTTCCGTCTTTTTCAATTTGATAGGCGAATGGATTGCCGCGGTTGGCTGTACCTAATATTGTCCCGCCACGCGGCAAAATACCCTGAACACTTTTTTGATCCAGCGGAATCATGCCATTTTCCTGCAGGAAACCATCAAAGCCATTGCGAATGCCAATGACTTCCAGATGATACTCATTGATGGCTGTTTTCACTGCTGCTCGCAGGGCAGCATTTAGGCCAGGTGCATCACCACCGCCGGTAAGAATTGCAATTCGCTTCATTCCTTCTCCTTAAAACCGATAATTTATATAAAAGTATTATATTATTAATCATATCGGAAATGTGGAGATGTGATGAGTGTAGTGATCTGGTGGATTCGACGTATTATTCGACTGGATGATAACCCTGTTTTGAAAGCGGCACTCGAACGTGGTCTGCCAGTTCTTCCAGTTTACATTTTTGATCCGGATTTATTTAAAGTGGACATGCGCCGAACCGATTTTTTATTACGGGCAGTGAGAGGATTGGATGAAGAATTGCACGCTATTGGGAGTGCATTATTAACGATGTATGCGTCTATAGAGGATGTATTTAATCTGCTTTCAGCCCAACTGAATATTGTTCAGATTGTGACTGAACAGGAAGTGACGTTACTGGGAAAAACATATGAAAAGAAGCTGGTGTCAATCGCGCCTTTAAAAACCATACAGGCTGTGACTGTTTATAATCCTGATCAAGTCCGTAAGCCTGACGGTAGCCCGTATCGCAAATATACAGCCTATCGAAATACGTGGATAAAATTAGATTTGCCTGATGAAGTATCTTATCAATTATCTGGCAAGTTTTTACCAAATACGCCAGCTATTACAATGCCTTTCCCTTCTTTTCCTCCTGTGAAGGGTGTAATAGATTCATTTTCAAGTAAAAATGCGCAAAATATTTTGGATAGTTTTCTTAGTGGAGCAATCAAAGACTATGAAAATTTAAGAAATCGTATTGATTTGGATGACACCTCACATTGTTCCCATCTTTTCCGTTTCGGATTACTCTCCCCACGCAAAACCGTAAAATGTGTACAGAATTTATTGTTAGAGAATAATAACCCAAAAGAATGTTCAGGATATCAAACCTGGTTAAATGAATTGATTTGGCGGGAATTCTTCAATCATTTGATGGATTCATATAAGAGTTCTGAAGAAAGATTTGCGAATAAAGACGGCAGTAATGTGCAATGGCGGGAATCCAGGTCAGAATTGAATGCCTGGCAGGATGGTATGACAGGATATCCGCTGATTGATGCAGCGATGCGTCAATTACGACAAACAGGCTGGATGCCGAACCGGGCGCGCATGGTGGTGGCGTCCTTTTTGGTAAAGGATTTGTTTTTATGGTGGCATCACGGCGAACGATGGTTTATGAAGCATTTAGCGGATGGTGACCCGGCAGCAAATCATGGCAATTGGCAGTGGGCTGCTGGTATTGGCACTGATGCAGCACCATTCTTTCGAATTTTCAACCCTATTACGCAGAGTAAAAAGTATGATCCTCAGGCAAATTATATTCGTTCATGGTTGCCTGAGTTGGCAAAAGTTAAAACAGTTTCCATTCATGAGCCATGGAAAATGGATATTCAAGAACAAATTCATACCCATTGCCGAATTGGAAAGGCGTATCCTGCACCACTTGTTATGCATGAGACTGCAAGAATCAGGGCTTTGGAATTATTCCGCAAACGAGATAGAGGAAGACGAGATGATTAATAATCAATGGTATGTGATATTGGAATCAAGTGAAGTAAAAATGGGGAAGATCGTATCGGTGATGCGTTTGGAAAAAAAACTGATTGCATGGCGGGATGAAGAGCAAAAAGTGCATGTTATGGAGGATCGTTGTCCGCATATGGGGGCTGCCCTGTCACAAGCGAAGCTTCATGAAGGGCATATCGCCTGTGCATTTCATGGACTGGAATTTGATGGCCTAGGTATTTGCAAGTATGTTCCTGCATTAGGTCGGCATGGAAAAATTCCACGGGCATTACATGTGATCTCTTATCGTGTGCATGAACAAGCTGGATTCATCTGGCTCTGGTTAACAAATGATGATGCGTTGCCAGAAAATCCCCCACTTTTTTTTGAGGCGATTACAGATGATTTTTCATATATCTCCTTCCAACAACAATGGGATATTCATTATTCGCGAATGGCTGAGAATCAGTTGGATGTAATGCATTTGCCCTTTGTTCACGCAACGACCATTGGGCGTAGTGGAAAAACGGTTGTGGATGGTCCCATTGTTGTTGCAGACGATGATATGATTCAGGTGTGGGTGATGAATCGTCTAGATGATGGTGTGCCTGCAAAACGGGCCAGTGATATAACACCTCCTGATCGGCATCCCGCTTTGCAATTTCTTTTTCCAAATTTATGGCATAACTGGATCAGTGATGATGTTCGTGTTCTGGCAGCTTTTGTTCCAATAGACAATGAACATAGTATTTTCTATGGTCGATTTTATCAACGTATAAACAAAATGCCATTGGTTAAGCAAATCATCAACTGGTGGGGAAAAATTGGCAGTTTGGTTATCGCAGGACAGGATCAGCGTGTTGTTACTCATATTACCCCAAAAGCAAGCAGTCTAAAGGATGGAGACATTCTTTTACAGGGAGATCGGGCTGTTGTCACCTATCGGCAAATGCGCGCAAAAAAACAGGAACAGTAGTACAGAATTTGTTCCTGTTTAGTCAATGCAAACACTTTATTAATCAGGCGAGTTGTGTCATGGAAATAATTACAGCAACATCAGTAATAGCCCAGGCAGTTAGCGCTTGATAAAATCCTTTTTGTTCCTGAAGCATTTTCCAGATGGCATGTTTTCGATACCATGGGATAAGCAGTAATCCCCATGCGCCGATCGCGATCAGGAGAGTAAGCGAACGAATATTAAGGTAGTGAGCAAAGACCTCGTATCCAATAAAGAAAAACGCCAGGCTCACGCTTAATAGAGCCAGCTGTAAGGCACGCTTTTTTCCTAAGGCGATCGCCAGGGTATGATCTCCACGG
The DNA here is from genome assembly GCA_016838895.1 of Chloroflexota bacterium. Taxonomy (GTDB): domain Bacteria; phylum Chloroflexota; class Anaerolineae; order Anaerolineales; family Anaerolineaceae; genus UBA5203. The sequence goes on along the minus strand of JAEKNU010000010.1, from coordinate 15,618 downwards.
CGTACGTCTTCTTCAATTTGATAGATTTGAGTGAGGGGATAAAAGCCCAGAAAGAGAAAGAAAAAAGCAAAGAACAGATTGATGATGGGTGCTTCGATACTGCGGCCAGCGGCAGCCCAACCGGCAAATAAGGTTAATCCGCCGTATCCGATGCAGTTAATCACCACGTCAAAGCCAGCCCGCGCTTTCAAACGCATTGGTGGTACCGAATAAAGGATTGACAATATTGCGCATAGCAAATATGCCAGAAAATAGGTTAATCCAAGCGGAATGGATAGGATAGCACCGATCCCAAGCAAAATTAATGAGAAACGAGCCAGATGAGTTGGAACGGGTGGAGGATTTTCCAGATAGCCGATATCTCCCTCGTCTTTATCATAAGCACTATTGATTGCCAATGTGCCGCCATTCCCAAAGATGCCCCAGGTGATCGCCGCCAGTAGCCATTGTTTCCAGTGCATGAAAATCTGATCGTAGCCATTGGCAATGATGAATCCCACACTCATGTGCGCAATCACGATGAACCAGGCGCGTGGACGTAAATGGAGCAGATAGGGGACCCATGATGCTGGAAATATTTTTTCAAGTACTTTACGCATGCTTACTCCTCATATTTCATTAATCTGTTTTATTGTAGCAAACTTCATCCAAAAACATTAAATGGCAAATGTATTACAAATGGGCAGTAATTCATGCCACTGAGTTTTCTGCCGATAAGGTAACTATGTACTATTGGTACAATATTTGGGTATGAGGTGAAATATGGAAGGAATTGATCCGGTTCAGGGGCAGAATCCATTATTGGAAGCTTGGCAGACTGGACAAAACGTTCAATTGGAGCTGGCAACTGCAGTGATGAAACAACAGCAAGAAGTAGCCGAGGTCCAGGGTGAAGCTATCGTGGAATTAATAGAAAGCATGCCGCGTTTAGATGGTACTGGCCAATTGGTTCAAAAATCCGCCTGACTAGGATTTATCAGCAATGGTTTCTATCCATTGTTGAGTAGCAAATAGAATAATAGGCACAATTGGGCGGCGGTTTTCATAATACTGATGTAAATGAGCAATGTGCGTGTTCTTCTGCAACAAGAATGCGGGAGTTTGCATCTCACTACGTATCGTAGGTTGTCTGGTTCGGTCATCTTGTGTATATTGATCGGAAAGCATATGAATGGATTCCATTCGTATGTTTTGCTTTAAATCCGGAATGTAATGTTGTTCCAAAAAAGATAAAAGATTATTTCGAATGATTTCTTTTTCTCTGTAGTCGAGAGTTATCTGCGGGATTGAAAAGCGAATAGAAAGTAAACCGCAATTTTGCGGAGCAAGGGATGGATTAATCAGGGTTGGCTGTTGCAGGTAGATATAATCGGGCAGCCAACGGTGTGATATCGTTGATTGGGTATCCCATTTACGGAAATTGTTATTTAGTATGAGAATGTTTTGTAGTTGGAAATCTTTTAATAACTCTTTGTTACTGATACCTAAATGCAATACCATCGCTGGCTGTGCTAAATGAACCTGCAATGCCTCAGGTGCCAGGCTTGATGATGTATTCAGTACATAGTCGGCCCATTGTTGACTTTGATCTGCCAGGCGTATGCCACAAACGTTATTGTTTTGTGACAATATTTCATCTACCTGAGTACTTGTAAAAATTTTTGCTTTGGCATTATTGATATAGGTTTCAAGCACATCTATAACGGATTTCATGCCATGTGTAGGTAACGATAGACCTGAGCGCCGCACTAATGCAGGCATGAATAGATCCCTGATTTGCAAATTGGGTACAGGTATACCGGATATCGCTGCAATTGCAACCAGGCATTGCTGAAAATAAGGATCACTGCTGAAGTCCCCAATCATAGGGAGCAGCATTTGTTGCAAATTTCCTTTTCTGTTTTTGGATAGTTGTTGCCAAATAGGCAACCTTTTCCCTGAAAAACGATCCAAAATCTCTTGCAGGACGCCATCTAATTTGTGATAGGCACCATCCCCGGTTAGCGGTGTAATTGTTGCAATTGATTCGGGTAAATCAGAAACCTCTACATCGGAGACCAGACGCATCATTTTTTCATCCGCAAACAACACCTGTGCCGTAGGTATCGCTTGAGAAAATAATTCTGACAACATACTGCTTTTCTCATTTGTACGGATGAGTGAATCAAATAGATAAGGTGCAGGATAAAATTTGGGATTGATATCGAATGAAAACCCTTCAATTGTTGTAAAATGGCTGTCACCACCCAAATTATTATTCTGCTCGTATAGCTCAACATGAAATCCGCGCTGCAAAGCCAGACAGGCTGCACTTAATCCTGCTATACCACCTCCGATAATGATAACTTTTTTGTTCATTAAACCTTCTCCACAAACGTATTGTATCGTGGATGGATTGTTCATGGTAGTTTCTATACCAATTCGGATACAATATATACTTACATTACAACTATTCCTTGATTGGATCGGTATCACGATGCTATTTCATTGGACAAATGTTTTTTTTATACTCACAGGTATTATTTTTGCAGGTTTCTTTTTTGTTTTTGGGATTTCAAGCCTGATAGAAAAGGAAATGCGTGCTGCTAACATATCATTTGTATTGGCTGTTGTTTCAGCCGTGTTATTTAGTACAGCGTTTCTTCTTCCTGTTGAAGGCAGGAGTATCCTTGCTTACGTATTATTTGCTGTCGTATTGATATCTGTCATTCTATTTTTCCTGCCATTTAAAACGATTGTTCAGCCGGATGCAAAACCGGGAAAACGTGTGGATGAGCGCGATATCATGTTTGCACGAGCCCGTTTACAACCTGGGTCAGCGGCCTATGAGGACTATTATCAAACTAAACCAGAAACTAAAATTCGCGATGATTTATTTAGAAAAGAACCAGGATTGCTCAATGAAAAAGCCAGATTTTATGATCCAATTTTATTTTCCACCAGCAAAGGCGGATTTTTTCTGACCGAAGCATTACGTGATACAGTTGATGGCGCGGTGGCTGGATCAAAAGTTGATACGAGCAACATGGATTTGTCTTCCTACATGAAGTCATTGGCCAGGTATATGGGGGCCATCCATGTCGGCATCGCAAAAACAAAACCTTACCATTATTATTCTCATATTGGGCGTGGTACTGGTGTTTACGGTGATGAAATAAAAATTGAACATAAATATGCTTTGGTCTTTTCTGTTGAGATGGATTATGAGATGATCGGAGCGAATCCATTGGCACCGGGTGTTGTAGAATCTGCCCGAGAATATATTGAAGCAGCCAAAATTGCGGTTGTAATTGCTGCCACGATCCGGGAAATGGGATATGAAGCACGCGCACATATTGATGGAAACTATCGGGTCATTGCACCACTTATTGCCAGAGATGCCGGATTGGGAGAAATTGGCAGAATGGGTTTGTTGATAACGCCGAATTTAGGTCCGCGGGTGCGCCTGGGTGTTGTAACCACAAATCTTCCTTTAAAAATTGATGATCGCAATCTTGATCCATCTGTCATTGATTTCTGTAATATCTGTAGAAAATGCGCATCGGGTTGTCCGACTCAGGCAATTTCTTTTGAAGCTCGCCAGGATATTGATGGGGCATTGCGTTGGAAATTAGATTCTGACAGATGTTTTAAGTATTGGGTGCAATGTGGTACAGATTGCGGCCGATGCATGACAATATGTCCATACGCACACAAAGATAATTATCTGCATAAAGGTATTCGTTGGGGGATTAAGAAATCATGGTTATTTCGCCGATTTGCACTGAATATGGATGATTTCTTTTATGGTAAGAAACCATCCAGGCGAACGCCGCCCAAATGGATGTGCTCGATACAACATAAAATCAGGTAATTTTACCTGATTTTTTTTCCGTAAATTGCTTGTTTAAATTGGGGGATTCTTACCTTGTTCTATTTATATCATTTGGTGATAATAGAAATGTAAACTACTTCATTGGTAAGGATATTTATTAACATGTATACAAATGGAAAACCATTATCGGTACTCGTTTATGCAAGACCAGATCGGATGAGTGATGCGTTGCTGTCATTGTTGTCCGGAATGCAAATGATCAAGGAAATTGATCGTATTCAGGATCCAAATGAAGCAATAAGTACGATTATTGATAAGAAAACAGATTTGGTATTGCTAGACATGGCTTCAGGTGAAGAGGGTTTACATTCATTAATACCAGCGATCAAGCGTGCGAATGATAATGCTTATTGTTTATCGGTTGTGGATACAGTACGAATTGGTAGAATTTCACAGCAAAACGGTGCTGATCATGTCTTATTGAGAGGTTTTTCAGGCAACGAACTGCTTGAAGTTATTTTCAAAGCACAGGCATATCAGATGCAGCGTGAAACTGGCGTGATGCAAAACGAGCCAACATATATTTTGGAATAGTCATTTTTTACGGGTGGACCTGGCGGTGACCTGTGAAAGTGAGTATTGAAGGACAGGAATTATTTATTGGTGGAAGTGGTTTCCTGGAAAGTTATTGGTACAATGAGGAACACCGATTGTGGTGTTCCTCATTGATTTAAGTGAAATTTTTTTTTATTGGTTTAACAACAACCAGAGTTGCAATCCCCACCCGAGCAGCTTGAACAGCCACCACCCAAGCGACCATTGCTAATTTCTTCTTCGGTTGCCGTTCTGAGGTTAACAATTTTTGCATCAAACAATAATTCTTTTCCTGCAAGAGGGTGATTGAGATTCAGTTTGACCATTTCATCATCTGCGGATTCGATTATTGCACTAATGAACTGTCCACTGACTGTGCGAACACGAATTTCTCCACCAGGGCGGATTTCGAAATCAGCAGGAAACTGATCTTTACTAACATCCGTAAAAGCATTTTCGTCAAATTCACCATAGGCTTCGGCTGGTTGTACAATTACTTTTTTGTTATCGCCAATTTTGAGCCCATGCAACTCTTTTTCAAGTCCTGGGATAATATTCCCATGTCCTTGAATAAATTGAATAGGTTCCGAATGATCTGTTGTATCAATGATTTCGCTATCAACCGTTAAGTTGTAGTCCATGCTAACAACAACGTTATCTGCAATCTGCAGGTTTTCTTTTTCTGCCATATTTTACTCCGATATTTGTTAGGCTAAACAATTACGAGAGATTATATCATAATTATTAAGAACTATCTTATAACGCAAATAAGCGCTGGACGGATATCAATTACGATATTTTCTCATTACATTTTCGATGATATCAAGGGCTTTTTTGACCAGTTTCTTATCAGCCTGAAAACCCATATGCCCTAAACGGAATACTTTTCCGGCCAATTGCCCATAATTACCACCAACCACCAGACCATGTTTGCGAAATGCTTTGTCCAATTTTTGCCACTCAATATGATCTGGTACTTTTACCGCGGTTACTGTTGGACTTTGGATGGCTTCTACTGCGGGGAACAATGTTAATCCCATTTGGATCAGACGTTCACGCGTATACGCTGCTACTTTTTTGTGACGTTCAAAAGCGTTTTCTAAACCTTCAGCAATGATTCGTTTTGCACCGGCATTTAATGCTGCAATGCCGTGCCAGTTAGGTGTGTACGGAAAGTAGAAATTTTCCTGAGCATCTTTGAATCCTTTCAAAGAATCATAACCAATATAATTTACCTGATTGATAATATCCCAGGCGGCTGGACTGATTGAGGTAAATGATAAACTGGCAGGTGCCGACATACATTTTTGTGAGCCACCTAAGGCCATATCAATATGCCAGTCATCTGTTTTTAGTTCTGCGCCACCCGCACTGGCTACACTATCCACGATCAGCAGTGGAACGTCAAATTTCTGTTTCAATTCGCCTATCTTCTTTATCGGATTCAAGGTGCCTGAGGGTGTCTCACAATGAACCAAGGTAATCATTTTTGGATTGAAATCGCTGATCACCTGTTCGATTCGTTCGTAATCATGAACGGTTTCATTAAAAGGAAATTCAATAAAGCGGACATCTGCACCAATAGCTTGCGCCATTTTACCCAGTCCATAGCCAAATAATCCAGTCGAAATGGCTATAACCTTATCGCCAGGCAGCAGGCAATTTTTTATTGCTGCCCAAAGAACAAGCATGCCTTCTCCACTTAAAATGGCAATTTGATTCTTTGTCCCATAGATTTCTTGCAGATATTTTTCTGTTTGATTATATAGTTCCAAAAAATCTGTTTCCATATCCGGAGACCCGTAACATGTCTTCAATGCTTTTAATACTTCCGGGGGTTGTTGGACAGGTCCGGGAACCATGGGTATTGGGTATGATTTCATTGGAAAACCTCCGTGACAAATTGATCACATACGACTGCTCCATTATACTCGCTGAATTTTTGATAAGGTAGAAAATTTAGTGCGGTATAATGGGTCAAAATCATTTCATTGAAAGGTGCATCGTTGGATTTTATTACCCTGTTGATCATATCTATCAGTTTGGCAATGGATTGTTTTGCGGTTTCATTGGGGGTTGGCTCGGGATATTATGAGAAAAATATTCGAACCTATTTTAGAGTAAGTTATCATTTTGGCTTATTTCAAGGGGGGATGGCTTTTATCGGTTGGCTGGCAGGCCAGACCATTGTAGAATATATTTCAACAGTAGATCACTGGATCGCCTTTGTACTATTAGCCTTTGTTGGCGGGCGTATGATCAGGGAAGGATTGGACGCCAATCATGATGGTTGCGGACGGGATCCTTCACGAGGGAAAATGTTGGTTGTACTATGTGTGGCAACCAGTATTGATGCGCTGGCAGTGGGAATAAGTATGGCAATGGTCACAGTTAATATCTCAAGCGCCATACTGATGATAGGCATAGCTTCTGTACTTCTCTCAATTCTAGGATTAAGTTTAGGGAATCAATTGGGAAAACGATTTGGGAAAGGGATGGAAGTGCTAGGAGGTGCTTTATTGGTCGGCATAGGCATCCGAATCGTTATTACTCATTTGATGTAGTGGAAAAGAGGGAAGAATGCATCCAAGTTCAGAACGGGTATACCGAGCATTGACAGATATGGGCTTTGAAGGGGAGATTCTGGAGCTACAGGAAAGCACACGCACTGCGGTTGAAGCTGCAGAAGCAGCTGGATGCGAATTAGGACAAATTGTAAAATCATTAATTTTTAAGTTGGAACCTGCAGGTGAAGCGGTTTTGGTTTTGGTTAGTGGGGCGAATCGAGTACACGAAAAGCGATTAGGACGGTTGTTGGGTGGAAAACTAAAAAGAGCTGAAGCAGATTTTGTTCGTGAGGTAACCGGTTACGCTATTGGCGGGATTCCTCCAGTGGCACATGTTGAAGGGATCAGGACATATTTGGATGAGGATTTACAACAATATGAGTTTGTTTGGGCTGCGGGCGGGACAGCGCATGCGATTTTTCAAATTAGCGTAAAACAACTCGTTGAGATGACAAATTGCAACATTGTTTGTGTAAAGTGAATTTGTATATCGGAAAACAAAAAGAAGCAGATGATCATGGCATCTGCTTCTTTTATTTGATATTGTTATTTTATTGTGGTGTAGGATAGTTGTTTTTCAACCAGCTTTTTATACAAACCATCCATTTTGATTAACGTATCATGATTTCCAATTTCTACAATTTTTCCCTGATCAATGGCGATGATTTTATCGGCATTACGTATGGTACTCAGGCGATGGGCGATAACCAGCGCTGAACGATCTTTTAAGACAGCATCCAATGCTTGTTGAATGAGGAATTCCGCTTCTGCATCCACTGAAGATGTGGCTTCATCCAAAATGATAATGCGTGGATTCATTAAAATGGCTCTGGCAAGCGCTAATCTTTGTTTTTGGCCGCCGCTGAGTTTGATGCCCCGTTCACCAATTTCAGTGGTATATTGGTCAGAAAAATTCATAATAAAGTCATGCGCGTATGCTGTTTTTGCTGCCTCAATCATGATCTCATCCGACACATTCGGATTTCCATAGGTTAAATTTTCTCGAATGGTGGAATTAAAGAGGAAAGTGTCCTGCAGAACGATGGCGATCTGACTACGAATATCAGATAAATGAGTATCTTGCAGGTTTTGGTTGTCTATTTTTATCTGTCCAGTATCAGGATCATAAAATCGGCAAAGTAGATTAGCAATACTGGATTTCCCAGCCCCACTTGGACCGATTAGAGCAACTGTTTCTCCAGGATTGATAACAAAGCTTACATCTTGTAATACCGTTTCATTTGTCTGATAACTGAAAGTAACATGATCAAATTCTATTTTCCCTTGAATATCTTGCAATGGTTTGGCAAACTCGGCATCTTTTATCGTTGTCTCCTGGTCTAGCACTTCAAAGATACGTTCCCCGGATGCGATGGCATCCTGAAATACATTGTCGATATCAATCAAACGATTAATCGGGGCGAACAGATATACCATATAAGAAATAAAAGCAACTAATCCACCCAGACTTAATTGTTTTTGCATCACCATCCATGAGCCAACACCCAATACCAGAATGGTGCTTACGCTTGATAAAAATCCCATTGCCGGGAAAAAAGCCGACCATAATTTTATTGCTTTTACCTGAGCATTGAAATATTTTTCACTTTCTTCACTGAAAAATTTCAACTCTTTTTCTTCCTGGCGGAAAATTTGGATGACTCTGATACCGGAGAGATTGTCCTGTAATTTTGAGTTTATATCTCCAAGGCGGGCACGTATATTACGGTAAACCGGACGAATCTTATTGTTAAAAACCCGTAATGAGACAGCAATAAATGGAATGGGAATGAAAACCAGCAAGGCGAGCTGCCAGTTGAGTAATAACAAAATGACAACAGCACCTGTGAGACGGAAAAAATCAATCACAAGAAAAGCAGCCCCATGCGTAACAAAGTTTTCAAGTGCATTTACATCATTGGTAACCCTGGACATTAATTCCCCGGTACTGATTTTTTCAAAGTACGAAAGGGATAGCTTTTGAAGATAGGCATACATGCGCACACGCAGGTCAAGAATAAATCGACCTCCCAAGACATGCCGATAATAATTTTGTATATAGTTGGCTAATTGTTTCAATGCATATAGGATCGCCAGAATAATTAACAATGTAATCAATTGGTTGTAATCGCCCTGCGAAATTACATCATCAATAATGATCTTTTGGATAAGCGGGGTGCTCAATTCAAATGAGATCTCCAGGAAGAGCACAAACATGACGAAAAACAACAATTTTTGATAGGGCTTCAGAAATTTTATGAATCGTTTAAGTGTATTCATTTTGCTCCAAATTTGCATAAAAGCGAAAAAAGAAATGCCTCCCATTTGGAGGCATTTCTTTTAATTGAACGTGCAGAGATCGTAATTCAATTACTCTTTAAATTCAATTAATTCAACAGTACCACCCAAAAAAACCGGATATTCAATGCCGAATACTTTTATATTGGCTTCATTAATTTGTTGTTTAATCAAACCTACCTGTGCTTTATACCACAATGTTTGTTCCAAGATGATTGTACCATTTACCAATAATGTATTGCCATCGCTGGCCATATTTACTGTGGCATCGACTTCAACTGTGCGATGCATGCGAATTACATCATTAAATGTTCCGGCTTTTACAGTAATTGTCTCATATGTAGTTTGTCCTTCTTCGGGGACTGCCCAATGTAAACGAACAGGGCTGTCATCTAACAGGATCTTTAGATCATCATCTTCATAACTGACAAATATTTCCCCTTTGGCGGTGTACTCGCCAGACCAATCCGTTGCCCAATTCGAGTTTGTAAATGCAGCTTCATTGGGCATAAACAGTCCTGATGAGCGTTCAATCTCTATGCTGCCATCTACATAATCACCCATAAGCAAATTCAAAGTGAGTAGTGGAAAATTCATGATGGCAGTGTCTTCACAATCGATCTTTGTTTGTGTTATCAGGCCACTATCCATACTCAACATATTTATCGCGATATCACCAGTATCCAATTCGGAAATGCTCAGACCCATTTGACTGGTTTCGCCTTCGCTTTCATATTCATAGATCCATTGATTGTTTTGAACCAATGGGTAAAATATATTATTACAGATTAAGTTTCCATCTGGCGTGGGTTGGATTATTTCCGCTGGCGCTTCAATTTCTACAGTTTGATTTTCCTCAACCGGGGCATTATTAATAGTTATTTCAGCATTGCCATTCCCTCCATCTCCTAAATGGAATGGAAGTGAGCTGCAGCTTAACATGATGACAGCAGCAATGAGGAATAAAGCAAGATATTGTTGTCTTTTGTGCATTCATATTCTCCCTGTTCAAAATTATAAAAATTTATATGTTACAGGGTAGCACAAATTAACTCCACAAATGAATATAAATTTAATTAATTATCTAGAAATGTTCATTTAGATAAAGCACACTTTATGTCAAAGTACTACTATGACTTACCAAATTATGAATCCATTTTTTGGAATGCAAACGGCGAAAACCGATGACCAGTTTTACGGCTTCTTCAATCGTTACCATTGCATAAACGAGTGGAGCATTTAAATGGAAGACAAAAGCGCCTATTAGAGCAAGCGGAACACCGATGAGCCAGATGGTTACCAGTTCAGTAAATAGGCCAAAGCGGGTGTCTCCTCCGCTTCTGATGATTCCAATATATATGAGCATATTACAGGCACGCATCCATAATACAGCCCCAGATATAATAAGCAGATTTCGTGCTGAAATATAAGCAGACTCAGAGATTTGATAGACTGAAACAATATGACTGGAAATGAGAATTTCTATGATGCCTAAACCTACTGCGCCAATAGCAGCCAATTTTAGGGCTTTTTTTGCATCATAGAATGCCAGATCATATTTTTCTGCACCAATTTGATTTCCTATAATTATGGCGCTGGCGTGACTTAAGCCAATGAATAGTGTAAAGGCTAACCCTTCAATCGACGAGGAAATATTATAGGCTGCAATTGATTCGGTGCTGATGTGAGCATAAACCATATTGTAAATGGAGATACCTAATACCCAAACCAATTCATTCAAGATTACTGGGCTACCAATTTTAATATAGCGGATTAAATAATCTCTATTAAAACTGAGAAACTCATTTATTTTCCCTGCAACAGGTGTTTTGAATCTGTAGGTAACAAAAACAATGATCAGGCATTCAATGATTCTAGATGTTACAGTAGCGATGCTGGCACCCAGAACACCAATTTCCGGAAATCCAAAATTGCCAAAAATCAGACAGTAATTTAGGAATGTGTTTATGGTTAATGCGATGATACTGGTTACCATAGGCAAGCGCACATTTTCCGTGCTGCGCAATGCAGCAGAAAATGAACTGGTGATTGCCATGGGAATATATCCTAAACATGCGATTTGCAGATATTTTCCGCCAAGGGCGATAACCTGAGGATCATTGCTATATAATCCAATAATTTGTTGTGGAAACACTCTGCTCAACACAACGATGACTGTTGCACTGCTGATTGCTATGATTAAACTAATGCCAACAATTTTGCGAATACTTGACACATCTTTTTTGCCCCAATATTGTGCAGCAAAGACGGAAGCACTACTACCAACGCCGAACATTAAAATAATCAGAATAAAGGTGATCTGATTTGCCAATGCGGCAGATGCAACTGCGACCTCTCCCTTTTGACCAATCATCATTATATCTACCAGGTTAAGGGCCATAATGATGAATTCCTGAGCTACTATGGGCAAGGCAATGCGAACTAGTTTATTGTAAAAATCCTGGCTTTTTGTTTTGTGCTGCATTAAGTTGATCCGGTTTGTTTAGTTTGACAGGCGGGATTATAATTTTTTAATATGGAAGTGATTAATACTCAGATTTGGAGTAAAATCTTCATGGGCGAATATCCACCTTATGTGTGCGTTCATGGTACAGTGGTTCGAATCATCTGTCAATGAACCAGATTACAGTTTATGAAATTACTCAGGAGCTTGATCTTTGGACAGTGAAAAGCTTCTTTTCTGATTATTATATTGTTTTCAATGGTGAACCTTAATGCAAATATTTTCAAAAAAACCCAATAATACTCAAGTCAAAAATACGAGACAATTACCAATTGTTGGAAATCTGCTAATTGCTTTTGGCTTGATCACAGGCGCATTTGTATTTGGAAAAAGTCTATACCAGCAGGGCGCTCATACATTGGTAAAATATGTGCTTCAAGGAAGGGTTGAAGAACTACCAGACGGCGCAATAAAGGAAGCGCTAATAGAAGCATCAGGGCTGATAACTTCGGAAACCTATGCATATCAGCAAAATGATCTTTCCACTTTGTATCTTGATATTCCATTTGAAAATACACAAGTTATTCAGCAAAAAAGAGATGAAGCTGTCGAAACCGGAGTGCTATTGGCATCTGATGAAGATTATGTGTCAGCAACGGTTCGATACGATGATTCTGCTCCTATGGATGTAAAATTAAGACTGAAAGGGGATTGGACCGATCATTTGGAAGGCCAAAAATGGTCGTATCGTATTCATATTCAAGATGATTCTGCAATCGAAGGGATGCGTAGATTCTCTATTCAGGCTCCGGAAACGCGTGCATTCGTGTATGAGTGGGCGTATCACCAAACTTTAATGAAAGAGGGATTACTCGCACCACGATATTTCTTTATCAATGTTATTGAGAATGGTGAATATAAAGGTATTTACGCCATGGAGGAAAGCTTTTACACAGAGTTGATGGAATCACAACAACGGCGCTCCGGGGTGATTTTACGTTATGATGAAGATGATATGTGGCAAAATTGGGCAGCCTTCTTTTCTGTAGGAAAGGAAGATCTTAGAACTTCTGCCGGATCATCTGGATATTTCATGGAATCGGATTTTTTAGCAGCTAATATTTCAGGGTTTGGAAAAACGAAAATCCTTTCAGATCAAGTATTGGAAGATGAATATCGAATTGCACAGGAGATGCTGCGGGGATATCAATCCGGTGGGTTAAATGCATCTGATGTGTTTGATATGGAGCAAATGGGCAAATTTTTTGCCATCACTGAATTATGGGGTGCTGGACACAGTCTAGCCTGGCATAATTTACGTTTCTACTATAATCCAGTAACAAATTTATTGGAACCAATTGGATTTGATGGTTTACCCATGACGGAACCATTTGTAGCAGTGAATTTCAATGCAATTAATACTGAGGATTTTTTATTTAATGACCCTGAAATCAGGAAAGCAATATATCTCTTTATTCACGATTATCTTGAAGATGGTTATCTTGAATCATTGAGGGATGAGTTATTTCAGGAAGCAGGCGATTATACAGACGCACTAAATAAAAACTATTTTATTGACACGACAATAAACTGGGAAAAACTTAATGTGCAACGTGATCATCTGAGAGAACAGTTGGATCCAATAAATTATCTAACAATTTATCTTGATGCTTCGGCTGAGGAAGCAGACGTTACCAATTTAAATATTGCAAACACATATATGGTACCGTTGGAAATTTCTGGAATTGAAATACGACATGACGATCGCGTAATTCAGAAATTCCACCTGGATTCTGAATTACCTTGTATGCTACCAGGAGAATCCCAATTCACAACGATAGGATTGCCATTGTCCCTTAATCTGGATAGTATTGCCTTGGATGAGCAGATGATTTATATCGAATTGTTTGAGCCACAGAAGATGAACAAAACTTTCTGGATATCTGTTTCAGATATAAATTAAATCGTAATCATTACTATACTGGTGTTTGGAGGATAAAAGTGAACCATCAAAAAATATTGATCATCGCGTTTTTGTTGGCATACATATTATCTGGGTGTAAAACAAATCATATTGAGTATGATGCCACGGATGTATCTGATTTAAGTCTTTCCCAAAATGATTTTCAAGAACCAATTAGCGAAAATTTCAAATTCATTGTATATGGTCATGGATATGGTAGCGGACTGGACCCTGATGAATATCCCTCGGTAAACTTGCGAGATAATTTGGATCATCTGTTGTCTATGAAACCAGCATTTTTTATATCATTGGGGGATATGGTTGAAGAATCCAATGAACAACAATTTGATGATTTAGATCAATTACTAATAAGTAGGATTGATGTTCCGGTGTTTAATGCCGTTGGGAATCATGATATCAAGGATAGAGCTTTGTATTCATCCCGCTATGGTGAAACATTTTATTCCTTTCACTATGCAAATGCAATAATTTTCATTTTAGACACTGAAATTGAAGATTATTTCATCCAAAACGATCAATTAAACATGTTAGAGAATGGCATTGCAAGTGCATTGGCTGATAAATCTATTGATACGATTTATATCATGATGCATAAAGTTCTTTATATGAACTATTACTTGATGGATCATAATGATTCGAACATGGTTCGTATGAATGATTTAGAAAAGTTTCAGGGTACAAATTTTGACATAATTGTTGACCAACTTCTTGTTCCTGCTGCAAGAAAAAAACCAATACATATTTTCGCTGGTGATGTTGGGGCCTTTAATGGAAACCTATCACCGTACTATGAAAAAGATCGTCGAGCGAATTTATATATGTACGCATCAGGATTAGGCGATGTAGAAGATGATGTCGTATTGATTGTGTCAAATGATGGAAAAAATGTTAGTATACAACCCTATTTACTTACCAGAAGAGAAACGTTAAAAATTGAAGATTATGATCAAGATTATTGGGTGTACTATGGTATTGATCGTTTTGAAAAAATCCGCCCAATGATGGATCAGGCATTTGCATGTGCAATAGATACATGCCGTTTTGCAAAAGAAAACTTGCATATGCAATGCAGATATTTCATGATATTAATTGTTGGAATTATTGCAGGTGTGATTATGGTGTTGTTTTATGGAATACGTTCACATCAGCGGAAAAGAAAAATAGAAAATAAGCAATAAAGTAAAAAAAGAAGCGCTATTCCAGCGCTTCTTTTTTTACTTTGAAAAAGTCGAATATACCTTTATCCTCTTTTATTAATTCTTTTCGCAAAAACCATATGCCCAACAGTATAAATAAAACTGGCCAATATCTAAAAATGTGCCATAATCCTGAGAATACCGTAGCAAAAATCAGGAAGAACATGATGCTAATGCCGAAAATAATTATGCCAGCAGTAGATGATTTGCTTTTGCCACTGGATGCGCTAAAAATACCCGCGCCAATCAATGCTGGGATTAACGCCCATACATAACTCCAACTTTGCCAGTTGTGAGTGATCCATTGGGTCATCAATATTGCACCTAATCCGCTGAGCAATATTCCAGGAATGCGGAAGGCGCGGAATTTTGGCAAAATACCAACGAGCAGAAACATCAATCCATTGCCAACGATAATCATCGGCCAGTGATACCAAAGGCTGTTTTGTTGCCAGAGAGAATAACATGTTGCAGAAAAAAGAGCTGCCAAACCAACCCACATTCTACCTAACCAGGCCAGTGTTGTATTTGGTTTTGTTTGGTCGTACAGGATAAACCCCATACCCAATCCGGCATATACCAAAGGCCACATATATACCCATGATACCCAATCATAAGTATAACTAGTATCATCTCAATAAAGCGGGGCAAACGAAAAAGAACTGAAGCCTATTAATTTTTATCATAGGCTGTTAAAATTT
>JAEKNU010000089.1 GCA_016838895.1 Chloroflexota bacterium | reverse complement strand
GTGAAGGACTTGGTATCCCGCTAATTCCCCACCTTAATTTGGTCGATTCGTGGTCTTGACTTTGGGGTTCACTATATTATCTATCAAACCACAAATAATTACCGCAATATCAACCTTATCATCTAGACTTCTTGCCCCTGAATTAACGCCATCATATAAATGCTCGGGGATCATATTACTGTAATGTACTATGAATCTAGCAGCGAAATAATCCACCCAAAACTTGTGATTAAAATGTAGGTGTACTTCACCTAAATGAATAAAATGCGCTTTTTCAGCCGCCTGAAGGAGTCGTTTTGCGCGGCGAATTTTCCCTGGATAGCTTATTGTACAAAAAATGTTATGAGACCAAAAATGGAAAAGATAGATCAGAATTGTGGAAATTACTTTATCAAATAAATGAGGATTGCTTCTATCAAATCGATCTAAAACTTTATATTCAAGTTCTAATTTATTAACTTTGCGCAACCAATCATTTTCTTTTGTGCCAATCTGGATCAACATATTTTCAAATGAATCCTGATTGCTAGTAAATTCATGCCATATTGGGTATCTTTGTTCAGGGACATGTGAATACACCAATTCACCCAGAGCCCATAGCACTGATTCAATAGGAATCCAATTATCCAGTAAGAGTTTTTCGGGTACCCACTGAATTCTTATGAGATTATCCAGTAAGGCACCAATATTTTGAGGTAATTTACCTTGTTTAGTCCGATAAACACAAAGTAGTCCTTCAAGCATAAATGGATCTTGTATTAGTTCATTTAATGTTTTCACATTCTTGTGACTCATAAGTTGTGACCAAAAGTCGTTACTTTCGTCACCTAGGATTTTAGATACATAAGAGTGGGCCTTTTTATCTGAGATCGATTGCAAAGCCCGCAATTCTCCAAGTAATCCTTCTATCTCACCCGGTTCATCCTTTTGTGGTTTCCCCAAATTTACAAGTTCTCTAATGCCTTTAATAATCGCGGCAAAAGTTCCTATTATGCCTGCAAAAAAAACCAAAATAATGTAAGGATTGTTATAATCAGATGGAAGAAAACGAAAGATAAATTGATTAAATGCCCAGATGACTACTGCAATCAAAACCATCAACAACAAACCAATCGTTATAGTCTTGTTCTCTTTTTTCATTTTTTTTCCCGCTTATAGAAAAGTTCGCCTGAAATTTATATTTTTTTAACTGTACCCTTTTTAATATTTAGAATGAACCCACCTCCAATTATTGTACACGATAATTAATATTGAAACTGCACCCTTATATAACATTATAGAAAATTTTGTAGATTATTGCTAATTTAAATGTTAATGTATTTGCCAAATTTTTTAAAAAGAACTACTGGATTTCTTATAAATCAACAAACATAACTTGGTATTTGAGTATCACTGCCTCTAAAATTCTTGGTGCTGTTTGTTTGACCACAAATATTGTGGTAAGCTGAGCATCTGTTTTGGCATTCACCAATTTTGTCGCCTCTGCTTCAAAATGAATATTTCCAGTGAAATTTAGATTTGTGAACGTAGATATCAATGAATGAAAATTTATACTTGGACAATTTAATAAGGGTTACACAACCTGCATGAATTGCTCTAGGAAAATATAATCATGATATTTGATCAGTATACGGAAATACCTCCACGGATATCAATAAGTATACCGATTAGCTTAATTATATTAATTTTGTCAATTCCAGCCCGCATAAACCAACTCCAACAATGGATCCGCCAGGCGCCCATCCAAAGACTGCGCCCAAGATTCTTTATATGGCAGCACAACCGATACCCCCGCCTCGGTGCGATCTGCCATGGATTTGGCCATATTTAACACCAGATGGGAAGGCGCAGGAATCTCACTAATCAATCGTCTGGCCTGCATGAGCGCATCCTCCCGGGGAGTTGTCACCACCATATTGACCAGCCCGGGCATCACTTTGCATAGCTCCGGAAAAAGAGGATGCCCCGGATAAGCATCCACGACCAGCAAGGTATGTTTTCGGCGAGTTTCCGCCAGAAACGCACCCACCCCTTCAGGGTCTGCGCCAGCTTCGAATGTCCCCTGTGGGCAAAGCACCGCCATGCTGCGACCGTCCATGGGAATCAAACTGACCCCGTGCCAGAGGGCTGGCTCATCTTTATGGGTGACGAGACTGAAAAATTCCGGCAAGTCCGGCAAGATGCGCGCATGCAAAGCACTTGCACCCATACTCAGTTCAAGCAAAGCCGCCGGCAGTCCGGTGCGTTCTACAAAACGCTTACAGATCGCCATGGCCAGCGTAGTTTTACCAACCCCACCTGCCCAATTCAGCAAGTTGATCTGCCGGGCGGGTAACAGAGTGATTTGTTTCGTATGACTCAGACGCGCTCGTCCCAGCCATTCATCCGGATCAGCCAGAAACTCCTCCTGGGATATGACCGGGATGGCACTCATTTCCAGGGTACGCTGCAGCACTTCACTGGACAGCTCCGCCAGGGCAACCAATTCATCCAAGATCACCAGATGCACACCGGGCAGCCCTTGCAAAACACCCCGTGTGGTAAACGCCTCGCGCACAGCGATGCCTTTTTGCTGTGTGAGCAGATCCAGTACCTCCGGATTGGGTTTCTGCGCGCCAAGTAAAACCACCAGGGAGGATTCAGTTTGCTTCTTGAAAAGATTCAATAGACTTAATTTCATGGGTTATACTTCTCCTCTTTTAAGACTGAAAAATCGGCAACAAATGCCAGGATAACGGCAATTACAATAAAAACAATCGCTATGCTGAGTAAGATGATTCCCCAGCCTGCGCTATCTTCCAACCTGGGGATAACCAAGATCAAGCCGGCGACGCCGATCAGACCCAGTGAGCGAATCTGGAAGAGATGGGTCAACAGCACCGAAAATAAGACGCTGCCTACCGCCCAACCGCCCCATTCCTGCGGTACTGCGAAGGAACTCAACAACAGCGCACTGCTGAAGGCCAATCCAAAACACATCCAGGAAAGATTTCGTATCATGCACTCACCAAAGTCCGGGAATCAAACGCCAGGTTACAATGCGCATATAGCAGGAATACCCTTCGATCATCTGCTCTTCCAGCAGGATGCGCCAACATTGAATGGTCAACAGCACCAAAGCCAGGAGGATGCCAATCCAGACTTGCGGGGAATGAATCACCATGACCACCCGGAAGACCAGCTCCCCCAGATACATGGGGTGACGCAATAACCGATACGGCCCACGGCTGGTCAGTCCCCGATCCGCCGGCGCGATCCCAAAGCGCGGGCCTAGGGTGATCAATGACCAAAGCATCAGCCCATAACCGGCCAAGGCGGGCATCAGAAAGGTACATGCAATCGGTCTGGTCGTTGTGAAGGTGGGCAGGAAGGCCGCGATCATCCCCAGCCACAGACCGGTACGGTCATACTGCTTTGCTGGCCTGCGCCGGGCATAGAAGAAAGCCAACAGTCCGTTATGAATGGCATATAACCAGGCCAGAATCGAAGGATGCTGCCAGGCCGATAGCGTGGCGATGAGCGTGACAAACAGAAAGAAGCCAAATCCAGCCAGGTCACGCAGGCGAGTGGAACGCCCCCAGAAGCAGTGTATGGTAACGGGCAGCATCATAGCACTCCCAGATTCTGCACAATCGGCCAGCCAATCACGGTCAGGATGGTCAGCAGGAAGGGCAGGAAGTAGAAAATCACCATGGGAATGACCAATTCCGAGCCAACCTTTTCGGCACGTTGCTCGGCACTGCCGATGTAATCCGCAGCGATACTGCTGGCCAACTGCCCCATCAGCTCGTGCTGCGCGGTGCCGCGGCGGATGAATTCCAACTGCACTGCCATGCCAATCAGCTCCGGCAGCTGTGATTCCCGTGCTTCGCGCTGCATCTGCTCGATCAGCTCACGTCCCTGCGCCATCTGCAGCACGCCCCGCATCCACTTCCCTACCAGGCTCTGGGCACGGGAAGTGCGGCGTAAGGCCTCTTCCATGGAGACATTGGCGGACATCTGCGCGGAAACCAACTGCACAAATTCCGGGAGCTGGGCAACGAACTGCCTGCGTACCCGGCGAGCCGCCCCAGCCATGGACATGGCCGGATACTGAAATCCAACCAGTCCACCCACCAGGGCAAAGGCGGGCTCAGCCGTGCTGACCATGCCCAGTCCAAACCCCGCCACTGCTAATGCTACACGCAATGAAGTAAATTGCACTTCGTTCCACTCAGTCCAACTTCCAGCGATATGCGCCCAATACAAATCCGCGCGTGTTTTGCGCAGAAAACCAGCCGGCGTCCATCTCGAGACCGGTTTATCCAGGGGTGAGAGGGATTTACGCCAACCGCTAAGCACAACGCCATCCGCCGGGGTCAGGGTTTCTGCCAGGCGTCCGGTAGGAGCAGCCGGCACCCATTCAAGAGTCAGGTAGATCACCAGGGCAAACACGGCAATACCTGTGAGATAAATAAGTGCGCTCATTTACACGGCCTCCATGATCATTGAACGAATTATGACATACCCGGCCACCATCGCCGCCATCGCCCCTGCCAGGACGATCTGCACAGGGATGGCCGATAAAGAAGAATGCACCATCGGGTCCTGACTGAGGTAGACCAATACCAACAATAAAACCGCCGGCAGCACTTTGGCCGAAACCAAGGCATCGCCGGCTTTGGCCTGGGCGCGGTTACGGGCGATCAGGATTTGCTGCACCCGGCTGGAGATATCCATCAGCACGCCAGTATATGCCCGTCCACCGGCTTCGCTATAGCCTTGCAGCAATTGAGCTAGATTCGCCAACGACACCGAAGGGCTGCGTGCTGCCAGACTTCGCAGTGCTTCCACTCGATCCTTGATGCGCATTTCTGAAGCCGTCAGGACAAACTCCGGCGTGAGCGGGTTGGTCTTTTCCAACTCCAGCGACTCACCCACTTGCTGCAACACATCCGGCACGGACCCACCGGCGAGCAGGCCGGCAGCCGTGCGCCCAATCGCGATGGGAAGCAGTTGATCAATATTCCGTCCACGACTTTTCACCCGATCATCCAACCAGGCACCAGGAATATAGGCACCAATGCCGCCAATCACAAGCGCAGGTAAGCCGGGTAAAAATAACCAGGCAATCACCATCCCACACACGCCGGCTGCCATGCGCAACAAACGAAACGTGACTGGTTTGATGTTTAGCCCGGAAGCTAACAGTTTGTACTCCAATGATTTTGGATCCAGCGTAGACAACGTTTGGGCTGAGTCAACGGTGTAAAGGGCTGCCAATCTGCCGGTTTTGATTTGCTTCGGATACCAAAGTAAAAGGAATAATGTGGTGGATAATAAACCTGCCACTGGGATTAAGATGGTCATGCATCCTCCTGGGTATTTAAATAGAAAAGCCGGAACCTATCAACACAATTTGATAAAGATTACGGCTTGGAATTTACAGACAGTCAATATTTATATTTAGTATAAATAAGAGATATGATGTTTCCCAGGGGGAATTTCGCTTATTTATGATTTTTTTTTGAGCATGTTTCTATAATAATGTACTACGGAGACAATCGTAATTGCTTTGTGTCAATTAGTTGTGCACATTATCATGATATTCATTTCCATTAGTTTACATAAATATCTTGTTCTTAATTCAAGAACAGGATTTCAATTCAGACAGGTAATCACAATAAAATAATATTGCTAATAAAGTTTTCAAAACACAGTTACATTGAAAACCCGAAAATTTTATAATTGTTACTCATATTAACATGGTCTTTTTAGTTTACATAATCATACGGAATAATTGGCTCCAATGGATAATAACCAAGTAAATCGGAAATTTCTCCGCTCTTTATCCAAACATCAATTAAAGAAAAAATATCCTTGGAATATTTCAACGACAATACATCGATTGGGGTTTCACTATCGGGCATATTTGAATATTTTTCTTTTTCTGGCACCATATTCCCATTATCAAAATATGGTGTGATTACTTTTGCCCTGTCAAATTTTTTAATGTCGATTCCATCCGTTGAAAGAACATATTGTAGATACTTAATCCCATCATTTGATTTCCAGGCTTGAATAATCACTACTTTTTCTCCATTGCCGTCAATACTATTAGAAGATAATCGATAAACAGAAACAACTTTACAAGGTGACATATATGATTTCTTATAATATGTTTCTAAATCATCTAACTGAACAAACCAATCCAATTCATTATTAATAGATGATATATGTATTTCTGCGGGAATGATTGAATTATAGTAAAAGAATGTACTTTCCCTGGTTTTTGCCTCATTGATTAATGAACCACTTAATACCTGTTCTCGAGTTACCAAATACGCATCGGATGATAATGCCTCAGATATTGAGCTGGCATACTTCAAATTGATTTCATTCTCATCCATGGGAAGCACAAATGATGGCAAACCAATGTTTACTAAAGTTGTCGTTGGTGTTGGTTCATCTGCTATATCAGTATATGGTTTATAAACCGATAAATCAGGAACAGATATCCATCCATGCAAATTAGCATTTCTCATTATTATGCCAGAATGCATGGTTGCTAAATCCAATAAAATGATTTCATTTTCGTTATCATTAATTTTATTTTCCATGATAAGTTGTGAGCTATCAGGAGACCAGAAAATTGGAGAGCCAACAGTTGAATTACTGGAAAGCAGCATTCCGGTTTGAATCACTTTGCGATTCTCAACATCGATTATGAACAGATCATACTTTGGAATTTCCCCAATTGGCGTGTAATGAAGTACTTGAAAAGCAATATATTTATCATTTGGAGACCAGATTTTCTGCCCGACAGTAAAGGATGAAATCTCATCTTCTAAATCTGCAATTTGAGTCAATTCCCCGGATTTCATTACAATATTTATAGTCATATGGAAATCAGTGGTTCGATTTATATAAAAAAACCTGGTTCCATCATTACTCCATTCTGGCTCTTTTACATCATATATTGAGGATACAGGGTATTGATCAATTATTTTCTCTGTTTCCATATTGTAAAGCACATATTCAGAGCTATTATCTGATAATGTTGAATAAACAACATAAGTCCCAGTCGGATCAATAACTGGAATAAACGTATACATTGCTACATGATAATAGTCGAATCCGGGAAAACTGTTGTTTATCAATCTTTCCGAATGATTCAAAACGTTATATATTGCATTATTAGGCACAAAAATTTCATCATCATTAAGCCAAATTTCATTACCCCAAAGTCTTCCATTTATACCTTCAATGATTTGGTTTTCATTGGATAGCAAATTCTTTAACAGAATATAATTCTCGATTCCGGGATCATTTTGGTATGGAACATAAAACATCCATTTTGAATTTGGAGATACTTGAATATTATCCATACCAACCGGATGATCTGTAAGAATATATTCTTCTTCAGTCTGCAAATCATAAAGCAAGCCAATATCTTCATCCTTTATAATATAGGAATAAATTACTTGCCCAAATAGATTAATCCCATTTAATGCCTCATCGCTTATTGGAACATTATATTGAACTATATCAAAAAAATCTTCATTGTTATTCGAGGATTCCTCTGTTGTTGTGGGAATAATAGTCGGCTTTATCACTTCCGTAGGTATTAAAGTTGAACTGGAAGAATTTCTGATATTGTTTGAAATATCAGTTGCATTATTTGAATTAGCGTAGTTATTATCACATCCAGATAAGAAAACCACAAATAATATCAAAATCAGTGAGGTTTGAATTCGTAATTTCTTTTTCATATTCAATATCTCCAGCTAAGCAATCTTGCCTGAATGAAGTATTCAACAAAGATTAAAAATAGATTTTTGATGAAATCTATTCAGATACTAATAATCCTTGAGCTCTCCATATAGCATATACATCTTTATCAGTTAAACTGTGGTAATAACTAGCATACCATGACCAATAATCATACTGATCCTGTGAATATATACCTTCTCTTCCTGATTTATTGTAATATAACATTTGATAATCTTCTGTCCCTATATCAGGGGTATTGTTCTTATAACTTGATGAAAATACTTCGTAAAACCAGGAACCCTGCGCAGGTGGCGCACCCCAATCAATAGGCACGTCTCCACTATAGGGACGAAGAGATTTATCCCATAGTACTCTCCAACCGATAATCCGTGCTCTCTGACGACCCATCTCGACTAATTGTGCCGTAGAGTATAGATGATCAGGATCCCATTTGGTTGGGATATCTTTTATATTAACATCATTTCCAGCGAATATTGCTGTCCCATATTGCATAATACCACTTTGCGGGTATCTAGCAAGCCAATTTATTGCACCATTTACACATCTATCTGGACCATTTTGACAAAATTCGTATGCCACATCATTTTTATTTTTCTTAATTCCACTCCATAATTGTACTGATGTTCCCTGCATTATATAACTTGCTGCTAAAGGTTGAAGGGTATACAAACTTGAAATTTCACGCGAAATAATTTGTCCAAAAAATTCTTCAAAATTATCAGCTTTCTCTTGTTCAATATATTTTTCATATAATTTTTTCATGCCTCGCGCTGTTGGTGTATACCACCTTCCTAATGGACTATAATAATATTGTCGAGTAAACACATAATCAGGTGATAGAGGAACATCCCAAATTTTTTCTACACAAGAGTTTATTTGAAATTCCTTTTCGGGAGTCGGATATATTTCAGGGTACGGTGATTCATTCTCAATTGTAGTTGAGGAATACCCTCTCGCTAATAGATGTTCTACTGCAACTGGAGATATTGGTTCTTCTTCAACAGTAGTCTCTTGACATTCTGGAAGCCAATCAGGACAAACTTCATCAGAATCATAATTTCCGCTTGTACGTGGATACCAATACGGATTTATACCTTCATCAGCAAAAGCCGGCTGAGTGACATACATTCCCAATAATAAAACTACACAAATTAGAGTAATTATTAGAAACGTATAATGAACTATTTCTTCAATTTTATTCTTTTTCTTTTTCTTTCCAAACATCATAAATATCAATGCAATTGGTGCCAATAACATTCCTGCTGGATCTGTATTCCATGGGGTATAAGGGTTCATTTGGTTTCCATTAACACCACGCGTTAAAAATCGGCCTGTACTTGGGTCATAATATTGTCCATTTCCCATGTAGATGAGACCTGTTTCCGGATCATAGACTCCCCCCAGATAACCCAGGTTGAGCATGCCGGAGCCGTAGATTTCCATGGTGTCGCCCCAAGGTGTATAGGAAACACTCAGGGTAACAGCGCCTTCCTCATCTACAAGCTGGCGCATTGACCCGGCACCATCCTGGAGTATGTAACTCCAGGATTCACCCAATGTTCCTATTGCACCCAAATTCCCTGAAGTGGTAAAGAATCAGCCTTCCAGACTAACATTCGCGAGTTCGAATCTCGTCTCCCGCACATGAAAACACCCGCTTCCGCGGGTGTTTTTTGTTTGGTTTGAGATGGTTTTACGGCCATAAATTTATTGGTACTTGTATACAATTTTGGTTGTTATTATTTTTATAGGTATTAGTAAAGGCTTCAAGAGAGGAAATTTCAGTGATTGATTTGAAAGAACCTTCAAATCTATTGCTTGTCAAAATGTCTCCATACAACGGTTCTAATGAGAGGATTACATCATTAAGATCTTTACCAGTACCAGGATCCCAGGTGACTATTGCAATCTGCTCTACCTGATCAATACATCCTTGATACTGATCTTCAACAATTTCGTTAGGCAAAACGTAACTGATTAAAAAGCCATTTTCAGGATAAAAAACTACAATATCAAAAGGACACCAATCCTCCATCGGATCTGGTGGATGAGGTGCAATATAAACATCTCCTGGTACGCCATACAAAGATAAAACATCTGGAATAAAATATTGAGATATATAATTTTTGTTTAAACTTTGGTTTTCTTCACTTGACACAGATGAAGAATTATAAAATTCTCCCTCTAAAATTAGATATTCTACCAATTCTTCACCTATGTAATTGTAATTGAGATGTATTTCCGATTCTTTTTCCCACACAAATAACAATAATCCCCTATGATTTTCATTCCTTCCAGAATTAATCAGGTAATTTCCAAGTTCAGAATAAGTTCCAAATTTACCAATGAAGGTATTGATTTCCTTCGGAGTACTATTTCCTGGATCAAAATTCCATAAGCAGGGTAACTTACAGGTTTCATCAAAAAAAGATTTACTATACAAGAATTCAATTAACTTATCTTTTTCCATTACAGTGGCTTGTACTGTTTTCTCAGGTGCTTCTGTAGAAAGCTGATTTTGAGCAGTTAGCTCAGAATTAGGAGTAGAAGTGGATGTCGTGATGATTTCTGTTGTCGGTAAAATAGTTTTTGTGGCATCGAATTCAATATCTGATATATCTATTTGTTCTTCAATTATTATTTCAGAATTATCAGCTTGGTGTATTGTATCAGTTCTATTATTTACAATACAACTTGTTAGCAACCCTATAAACAAGATAATCACTGTTATTACGTTCTGTATATTTTTAGTAGCCATAGTTATCCTTCTACCTATTTAGATATCATTAACAAAATTATTATTTAAAAAATTGTTTTTGCTTATTATTATCAGTAGGGATAATAATAATACTTCTGATCGAATGCATCAGTATCTATTCCATATCGGTTGAAAGTATTTGTTTCAATTCTGTTTCTAATCCAAATCGGCATATTTTCGTTCATAAAATCTCTTCGATTTTCTCCATATTCGTCGTGTGTAAATCCTTCTCCATTAAACACCCAACTAAGGAACATATCAGCAAACGCTTCATTTGTCGCTTCTCTTGAATTCGTGGAACCTTCCGCCCCTATTGCATGCATTCGCCAAAGCCAATAGTAACCACTATATACAAAACCATTATTATTCCAAAGATAATCTGATTCACCCACAACAACTTGTTTGTCATATGGGCTATCTTTGATCGGATCAGTAGGATATGTTACTTTGCCTTCATTTACTACTCGCTTCTTATAATAAAATAGTTGTCCAAAAGCATGACCAAATTCATGAACAATTGAATTAATATTAAGTTGATAAGCTTGTTCATGTGTTCGAAGATATGATGTTGGATCACTTAAATCAGACAATATATAGTTATAATATAAACTATCATCATTAAAATTAATTAGGTGGGTACTCAGACATATTGCCATTGCTTCCTTTGATCGATCTGAAGGAACATCTCCACATCCAGGACAATCGTCAACAAAAACCTTCATTTTCTTCACTGGACTTAAATCATACACTTTGGCGAATATTTGAGTACTATCATCTCCTCCAACCGCACGTTGAAAAGCGTTAGCAATTGCTATAATTGATTGCTTAATCAACAACTCCTTACGCTCTGGAACTCTATCAAAGTCAAACAGCGACCAAAACATATCCCATTTTGCATAATAGTTTTCCATCTCGGGAGATATCTTCACCGAATCACAATAATTCGGTATGATTGTCAATACTGGCTGATATCCTGATGCCTGAGTATATGAAGGTAAAGCTGTATACCCCTCAAATTCTGATGGATTTCTAGGTGTACCAATTGGTGGTCTATCGTAATCCGCCATAACTGATGGAATGTAGCTTTCTCCAATTACATAAAAGCTTGCAGATGAAGTTATCACTAATATTAACATTATCGTAAAATTATCAAACTTCGTGCGTATTTTCTTTCGTCCAAACACAAGCGCCAATAGAGCCAACGGAGCAATCAACATGCCAGCCGGATCACTATTCCACGGCGTATACGGATTACTCTGATCTTGCTGTGCACCACGTGTCAGGAAGCGTCCCGTACTCGGATCATAATACTGACCATTCCCCATATAAATCAGACCAGTTCCCGCATCATAGACACCGCCCAGATAGCCCAAATTCAGCATGCCAGAGCCGTAGATTTCCATGGTGTCGCCCCAAGGTGTATAGGAAACACTCAGGGTAACAGCGCCTTCTTCATCCACCAATTGACGCGTTGATCCGGCGCCATCGGATAATATGTAGCTCCAACTCTCATTGAGCGTGCCGATTGCGCCAAGACCATATAGGTAGAAGGTACTACTTTCTGTACCAATCGCGGACAGGGTTTGGCCGCTGTCGAGTTGGTAGCGCGTGGTGTTGCCTGCGCCGTCTGTGTAGGTGGTCATCTCCAGGCGGTTTCCGAGCCCATCATAAGTCATTTCAGATTGGGTTTGCCATTCGGTGGCAAAGTTTTCAACTTTTGTCAGGTAACCCGCAGTGTTGTAGGTGTAGCGGGTTGCGCCATTGGCAGCCGTTTCGGCCGGGCTGCTCATGATCTGGCTGCTCCCTTCCGCTCCGCTGCGGGAGTACTCCGCTTACGCTACGCGACCTTTGCCGTCGTAGGTGTAGTTCCAACCCTGCCCCGAACTTGCCGAGGGGTCAGGGTCATCGGCCGGAGTCGCCAAATGGGAAGGCATCAGCCTTCCA
Organism: Chloroflexota bacterium; assembly: GCA_016838895.1. GTDB lineage: Bacteria > Chloroflexota > Anaerolineae > Anaerolineales > Anaerolineaceae > UBA5203. The sequence goes on along the minus strand of JAEKNU010000089.1, from coordinate 4,550 downwards.
AGCTAACATTCGTGAGTTCGAATCCTGTCTCCTGCTCCTAAAAACACCCGCATACGCGGGTGTTTTTTGTTAAATAGTTATTATTTTCAACATTTACTATGGATCTATCAATAACCGGGACACATTCCATTAAGATAATGGTTGTTTTCTGAGAAGGTTATTTGCTCATGGAATGAACCATAAGGATCTGTTAGGAAAACTTGCCAATATGAATTAATATATTTTGAATAAAGTATATAGAGTCCACTTTCAAGCCACATCGGATCAATTTCTGATGATTTTGTAGTAGTTACTGAATGTAAATCTCCTGTTTTCAAATCCAATAAAAATATATCAATATTTGTACTTTCATCAGTGCAATCATCTCCACAATTATCTAAATCAAACTTACTCATTATTCCTTCAATTATTAACCGATTATTATTTAGTTTATAATCAGCTATCTCTTGGAATTTATGTTGGTAAAAACATTTTTTTCCAAATGATTCAATGTTATAAGTACAAATGATATCTAAACCATCAATTTTTCCAGTATAGATAAAGGACTTCGAATCATCCATCCATACAATTTGATTCGTACCCATCGAATTAGCATATGAAACTTCCCCAGCGATAACATTATCCAAATTTTCTATCTTACCAGGATCACTTACATCAAGTAAAAAAAGCTCAGTAGAAAGCCCAAAATTCGTATTTTCTTTGTATTCTCCGGCAAAAATCATCCATTTATTATCTGGAGACAATGATGGAAATGTTGAAAATATAATATCAGTTGAATATATCACTTTATTCCCGTTTTCATCAAGTAAATACAGATTAGACAAATTATCAAATATAATATAAAGGGTGCCATCATCTGATTTTCTCGCAAATGCGGTTTCATCGTCATTTGTGATTTGTTGAATTTCGTTGTCGACAATATTATATTGAAATAGATTGGATTTATAATTATCAATAACATCATAAGAAATATACAATAATTCTGAATCATTTCTAATGAATTGTTGTATTAATTCTTTGAATTTAATATGATACTCAAAAGTGAAATAGTGATTTAATGTTATATTACAATTTTCTAAATTTTGTCTACAATCAAGATCTAAATAATAGAAATTCCAATTATGGTCAATTTGTTGGACAATTTTTAGTTTTTCCTCTTCACAAATAAGTATATTTTCATGAATAACTACAATTGGCGTTTCCGTAGGATCCAGATCATTATTTGCTGTCGATATTTCTTTTGTGCTTAATAATTCTGTAGTTTCATTAACATTGATATCAGGTGAAATTGTCACCTTTGAGGTTATATTACTTGTAGTGTTAATACCACTCATTGTACAACTACCGACAAATAAGATATTAATTATAATAAATAATATTTTATACTCTAAGAATACATAATTAATATATTTTTTCATATCCATCATCACCTTTCCACAACTCTAATGCATTTCCTGGTTTTATATAACTGGAAAACACATTCCACTGATAATACTCAATTCTATCAAACATTGGATTGTATATCCTAACCCAATTTTTTGTAGAATTGAGATCATCTTCCCATTGCCCTGAAAAACCTGTAACAACTACCCAGTGCCCCGAATTTTCAGGATTATCTGGAAAATTTAAATCATAATATCTTAAATTTAGACTGGCTTTTTCCATATTTACTAAGGGAATATAATAATGCCCTGCTGCTAGGATGTTGCGTAGTAGATTTGGATACTCATTATTTCCTCTGGCATATTGATCAGGTTTTAGAGAACCATCGGGTAATAAACCAACAATTGTATCAATTTCATTATAAAAATGAATATCAAAACCACCCTCTGATTCAGGATTAAATTTCGAATTTTCATAATCGATATAGTATCTTCTTACTGTTTCACACTCATAAGACCTAACATGCATATCATCCCGAAGAGTATTAAGTAAGAATATCTTTGCAAGATGATGTTGCTCTGTTGTACCAGTGAAATGATTGTATCCTTCATGTCCCATAAATAAATCTGCTGATTTTATCATACTTCCTAAATTCAATTTACTACCTCTTAATGCCCACGTGACCATTGATAGTGAAATTTGACCACATTGATTTGGGCCATAACTGTATATTGATGATGTATTTACATTTCTTCTCCCACCAGTAACATTAATATAATATTGGGATTTTCCTACTTCATATAATTTATGGGCAGTTCGTACACTTGGGAACCACGTAATTCCGTCTGGTGGTTTTGTCACATCATGGTTCTTATCATTTCCGGTGTCACAAATTTTAGCTAACATTTTTTGATCAGGAGCCCCTGGATTTACAGTATACATTGCACCAACCGTACCTGATTTAGCCTGAACCACATAAGACAGTGGCGCAAATGGCGATGAAATATCAGCTACACTAGCAGCCTGTACCGGCATAGCAATACTTGATCCAAGACCCATTAGTGCAAACAGAATCAATACAACAATGAAGGCATCCAGTTTGGTATGTTTCTTCTTCTTTGCGAACAGCAATGCAATTAATCCAAATGGACCAATAAGCATGCCAGCAGGGTCACTGCTCCACGGCGTATACGGATTACTCTGATCCGGCTGAGCTCCACGAGTCAGGAACCGCCCAGTACTCGGATCATAGTACTGACCATTGCCCATGTAAATCAGGCCGGTTCCGGCATCATAGACACCACCCAGGTAACCCAGGTTGAGCATACCGGAGCCATAGACTTCCATGGTATCGCCCCATGGGGTGTAAGAAACGCTCAGATTAACAGTGCCCTCTTCATCCACCAATTGACGCGTGGATCCGGTACCATCGGATAATATGTAGCTCCATGATTCGCCAAGCGTGCCTATCACGCCCATGCCATACAGATAATAGGTAGAGCTTTCAGAACCAATGGCAGCCAATGTGACACCACTATCCAATTGATAGCGCGTGATACTTCCTTCACCGTCTGTATAGGTGGTAACTTCTAATCGGTTACCCAAACCATCATAGGTCATTTCAGACTGGGTTTGCCATTCGGTAGTGAAATTCTCCACTTTCGTCAAATACCCTGCGGTATTGTAAGTGTAGCGAGTGGAGCCGTTGGCTACACTGGTGCCAGGGTCACTCTGAATCAGGCTGCCATTGCCGTCGTAGGTGTAGTACCATGCGGTCTCATCTTCTACAGCAGTGAGTAATTGGTTGGCAGCATCGTAAGTGTAGGTTGTCGTGGTGGTATATCCGAAATGGGTTTCGGCGTAGGTCAATACATTACCGGCGGCATCATAAGTGTAGCCAAAAGCGGTGCCGTTGGAATACTCGGCGCTTATTAATCTGTTCAGTGCATCGTAGGTGTAATCGATGCTCACCCGGCTTTGTCCGGTTCCGCCCGGCAGAATCACGCTGTCTTCTTCGCAACCCGGAATGGTGCAGGTGTTCTCGGTGCCGCTCCAGAATTGCACGCCGCCTGTGCCCCCCAGGGTATCGTAATCGGCGCGGAAGCGGTAGTCGCCTTCCCGCAAGGTAAAGGTCACCTGTCCGCCGCCATCCGTGATGGCGCTGTATCCAGCATAGCTTTTCCCATCATAGGCGTATACGGTATATACTGCTTTGCGTTTTTCCACCCCCCAAGTATTCTTAAAACGCAATTACTGACATAACCTATTATTAAACCTATCAAATTATATATTACAACTCTATATACACTTTTTTCAGAACTCCGTTTCATTATTTTATTCATTAATAAAATAAATATTCTGCTAAATTGATACGGGTAATTAATTATTGGAATTATCTACTCAAAACATTCTTTATAACTCTTCATTGTCAATTTTCCAAAATATAATTTCAATTCTTCAATGTCTGGTTCATCCTGTTTTAAAAATAATCTCTCTACAATTTCAACTTCGATAAGATTTTGAGTAGTTTCATCACCATTAACTAACATATCTTCAACAAAGTCAAATATGGTCTGTAACTCCTTTGTATTCCTTTGGTTAGCCACATCAATAATATACCTAATAAATTCCACTCCATAAAAAACGAATTGAGAGTCTTTATATAAATACTCATACTCCTTGTAAACACTTCCAAGCATTGGAAACTTATCAATTAATAAAAATATTGCATCATCGAAACTATACATTTTTCACCTCGGTATTCCCTTTAACGCTTTATTAATATCAGCTATTAATGCTAGTGCAACATCTGTATCATGAGGATCCAAATATCCAGTTTTAATTAATTCTTGCAATGATTTTATAGTATTTTCTATTGAATTAGAATGGAATCTTCCGTAAGTGGGCTTTTTGGTTGCTAACTCATTTCTAACTGCATCCATTTGACTTCCATTTCCTATCTGTTTTGGCTTCCCTGCACCTTCAAATAATTTATCAACAATACCTTGCAGCTTATCGTTAATTACTTTGGGTTTTGTATCTAAATTTATCCCTTGTCCTCCCCTTCCACCTCCAGGCGGAGTAACCGGGTTCATAGTCATATAAGCCATCGAGAGCGTACCACCCCCTGCTATAGCAACTCCAGCAACAGCAACCCCAGTTGCTAT